>CAJOEH010000029.1 GCA_905233385.1 uncultured Oscillospiraceae bacterium | reverse complement strand
TCCTTCGGTTTTGTCTCGACAACTCAACCTTATCACAGGTCATTCCCATTCGCTATTCTTATTTTCTATTCGCTGTCACACATCATTGTACAACCTACATTTTTCGCGCTGCTTTCCTCTATACTTCGCGCTTTTGCGACAAAAATCTGCATTACGTATTGTTTTTCCGCTTACCGCGTGATATAATAAGCAAAAAATAAGGTTCAATCATGGCCTTATGGAATGTGAGGGAATATTATGGCTGATTCTATGCCCGGTTTCCGCAGCGCGCTCAACGGTTTTAACCGCAACGACGTCGTACAGTTCATTCAGGCGCAGACGATCGAACACGAGAAGGCGCTTCGCGTCCTGCGCGACGAGAACGCCCGCCTCCAGGAGGCGCTGAACGCCGTTCAGGCGGAGAACGAAGATCTGCGCACGCTCAACGCTTCGCTGAGCGAGAAGCTCGCCGCGCAGCCCGCCGAACCCGCCCCGGAAGCGCCGGCTCCCGCTCCCGTCGTCGAAGCTCCCGCGACGCTCGACGCGCCGATGATGCCTGCCGCCACCGTGGTGAAGGCCGCCGCGCCCGACTTCAACGAGATGGAGCTCGCCGCCTACCGCAGAGCGGAAATGACGGAGCGCATGGCAAGAGAACGCGCCAACTCCTCCGCAGAGCGCATGAAGGCGATCTTTGCCCAGGCGGACGAGAAGCTCGGCGTGACCTCGCAGGACTTCAAGACCCTGCTGGACGCCTTCCGCACCAACTTCGGTCAGATGGAACAGCTTTTGGAAACGGCGCAGGGCATCGTGGACGAATCTTCGTCCAGCCTCAAGGCCGCCTCCGATATCTGCGCGGAACCGTAATTTTTCCGCGCAATCCGTAATTCGACCGACTTCGCGCCCGCGCTGTGCTATCATAAGGCTGTCAGCTTATCCAATGCGAGCGCACTTCATATCCGGATCGAAAACCAACTTGCCCTCCGAGGAACCTCGGAGGGCGTTTTTTATTCGTTCAGGATCCCGTATTTCGTGCGGACGCGGTCGATGATCCGCAGGAGCGGCGCGGAAAACAGCCACAGGAAGGCCGCCGTCGCCGCGCTGTGCATCAGATCCATCGGCAGGCCGGCGGCGCAGCAGCCGACGATCGCGCCGACGGACAACGAATCGCTGTACCACGTGAACGCAGAGGAGACGTTCATCAAAAAACCGTAGATCAAGACGGCCGTGGCCGCGCCGAATACGCACAGGGACGTTCTGCTGCATCGCAGAATGCCGCGGCGGTACAGGAAGCCCGCCAAAAAGCCGATCAGGCCCATCGCGAACATCTGCCACGGCGTCCACGGCCCCTGTCCGAAAAAGACGTTGGAAAGCAGCATCGACAGCGCGCCGATCAGGAAGCCGCTCTCCGCGCCGAGCGCGACGCCGGACAGAATGACGAGGGCAAGGACCGGCTTGCACTGCGGCAGGGCGGAAAAGGCCGTTCTTCCCGCCACCGCGAGGGCGGAAAAGACCGCGAGCAGGACCAGCTCGTAGGCGGGCGGTCTGCGCCGCTCGAAGGCAAGGGCGAAGGGCAGCATGATCTCCGTCAGCACCAGCAGGGAGATCAGAAGCACCTGCTTCTCTTTCAGAAGGAAAATGCCGCAGAGGATCGTCGCGGGGACGAGCAGCAGAACGCTCGCCAGGGCGATGCGGTATCCCGCGGTGGATCTCAGATGTTTCACCGTCGAGAACTCGCGCCGTCTGCTCAGGCAGACCGGGATCGAAACGAGGCAGACGGCAAGGAGCGCCTGCCGCATCGACTTGGTGAGTCCCAGCGAAAGCCGCGTATAGAGCGACACGGCGAACAGGACCGCACCCGCGAGCAGGAGGCCCGCGATCAGCAGCCGCCACCACGGCAGCGGCCGGACGCGCTTCGGCGCGGACTGCACGGCAGGCGCAGCCGCCCTGCCGCCATCATCCGCGGGAAAATCCGATTCCTCCACGCCGCACGCGTACAAAAGCTCCTCGCAGGTCACCGCTTCGGGCAGTCTCTGCCGCGCGATGCGGTTGGCGGCGGTGGTATAAAAGCTGTTGCCGGAGAAGAACTCTGCGGGCGTGCCCTCGGCGGCGA
Source organism: uncultured Oscillospiraceae bacterium (assembly GCA_905233385.1). Lineage (GTDB taxonomy): Bacteria > Bacillota > Clostridia > Oscillospirales > Oscillospiraceae > JAZOXB01. The sequence goes on along the minus strand of CAJOEH010000029.1, from coordinate 4,728 downwards.
TCGCGCCGTCAAAGAGCAGATAACAGCGGTCCGCGTACGCGGCGCAGAATTCGACGTCGTGGCTGACCGTGATAACCGTTTTGCCCTCCGCAAGAAGCGACCGGAGCATCTCTCCGAAGGCCGCGCGGAACGCCGCGTCATAGCCCTTGGTCGGCTCGTCCAGCAGCAGGATATCCGGCGCGGCAAGCAAGACCTTCGCCAGCGCCGTCCGCTGCTGTTCGCCGCCGGACAGGTCGTAGGGGTGCCGTTCCAGCAGACCGTCCAGCCGGCAGGATCGCACGACCTGCGCCATGCGGGCGGCCGCTTCCTCCCGGTCTGCGCACGCATCCTCCAGTTCTTCCCGGACGGAAGCGGTCACGAACAGCATTTTTGGGTCCTGCGGGAGCAGGCCGACGCGCAGGCCGTCCGCGCGGACGATCTTCCCCTGCTGCGGTTTCTGCAGGCCCGCGATCAGCGAAAGCAGAGTCGTCTTGCCGCCGCCGTTGCCGCCGAGGACGGCGGTGTGCCGCCCCTTCTCAAATCTGCAGGACAGGTCGCGCAGGACGTCCCGCCCCTTTTTTTCATAGCGGAAGCCGACGCGTTTCAGCTTAATCGCGGTCTCTCCCGCTTCCGGCATGGCGCGTTCGGGAAGCGGACGCAAGTCCCCCGCTTCCTCCGCAAGCCACCGCCGCGCCTCGCCGACCGTCAGCCTGCCGCAAAGGCGCACGGGCGTCGGCATGGCAAGAAACAGCGGGTGTTTTCTGGTTTTCAGTTCCTCCGCGACTTCCGCGGGACTTCCCTGCGTCAGCACGCCGCCGCGATCCAGCGCGATCACGCGGTCGGACAGCGGAAGCGCCTCCTCCAGACGGTGCTCGCTCAGGATGACCGTCGTGCCGAGCTCGCGGCAGACGCGATGCACCGCGTTCAGAAACGCCGTCGTCGCGATCGGGTCGAGCCGGGCCGTCGGCTCGTCCAGAAGCAGGACGCGCGGCTGGAGCACCATGACGGCCGCCAGATTCAGGATCTGCTTCTCGCCGCCGGACAATGACGCAATATCGCGGTTGAGCCAATCCTCCATGCCGAAGAACGCCGCCGTCTCCGCGACGCGCCGCCGGATGACCGCGCGCTCTATGCCCAGATTCTCCGCGCCGAACGCCAGCTCGTGCCAGACCTTGTCCGCCACGCTCTGACTGTCCGGATCCTGCTGCACGAAGCCGATCTCCGCGCTCGCCGTCCGCTGATCCAGTTCCGAAAGCGGCCTGCCGAAGAACGTAATGCCGCCGGTCTGCTCGCCGCAGGGCGTCAGGGAGGGCTTCAGCATCCGCAGCAGGGTGGTCTTCCCGCTGCCGGAGGCGCCGATCACCGTGACAAACTCCCCTTCCCGCACGGAAAGGGTCACGCAGCGCAGGGCGGGCGCCGTCTGCGCCGGATAGGTAAAGCTGAGGTCGTTTATCTCGATGCACGCCATGTGAGCGCCTCCTTTCCTTCCGAAATCAGGGGATAAGCCGCGAGCAGGCCGAAGCACGCCGCGCACAGCACGGTAATGATGCCGCGGCCGCCGGTCATGGCCGGATAAAAGTCAAAGGACAGCCCACCGCTGACTCTGCCCGCGATCACCGCCGCGCCGAGCAGAACGATCCACGCCAGGGCGATCGCGTCGCCGGGATCGAAGCGGTACGGCGAATAGGTCGTTCGGCCGCGCAGGCCGTAGCCGCGGCTTTTCATGGAATTTGCCGTCTCCAGCGCGCTCTCCAGCGCCCACGTCACCATGACGGACACGACCCTTCCGGCGTGGCGCAGGCCCCCGCCGTCCGGCCGGAGGCATTTCTGCGCCTGCGAGACCTCGCGCATCCGATGCAGCAGACGCGGCACGAAGCGCAGCCCCATGCAGAGCGTCAGGGAAAGCGACGGAAACAGCCCGCCGAATAAATACAAAAACTTGTCCGAGGTGATCACGCTGTTCCAGCAGACGAACCAGAACAGCACCGCCGCCAGCCGGACCGCCGCAAACGCGCCGAACAGCACCGCCTCGAGCGTGCAGACGCTCCCCCACGGGAAGCGGAACAGCGCCGTTTCGCCCAGATGACTCGTGAGCGGATTGAGCAGGGCGGCGAGCAGCATGAGCGGCACGATCAGGCGAAGCTGCCGCAGAAGCCGTCCTGCGCTGACACAGCACAGGGCGTAACACACCGCGCAAGCCAGGCTGATCAGCGCGATCGCTGGGTGCTCGGTCATCATCGTCAAGGCCAGCACGAAGGCGAAGAATATGAAATTGACCGTCGGATGACGCCGCGCGAATGCCGTCATATCCTTCCCTCCAAAAATAAAATCGGAACGTCCGAAGGCGTCCCGAAAAGGCGCAGCGATCCCGCTGCGCCCCGGCGGTCTCGCCTCAGAAGAACGCCGCTGACAGACGGGAGTATTCCGACTAAGTCCATTATGATTCCTACTTCCGCCGCCTTCCCGGGTCGCCCCAGTGGCATGATGGCGGGTTCGTTGACCGCACGGTTGCCGAGACACAGTGCCGGGGATACCGGCTGTTTCCTCCGCTGTCTGTCAGACAATATATTGAAATCATATCATACTCTCTGCCGGATGTAAACGGTCTTTGTGTCGAATCGGCGCGAAACGGCATAGATTGGAACGGAAGGAGGCCACAATATGGCGCGTTACGTTCTGAAATTCGGCGGGAGCTCCCTCGCCGACCCGAAAAAGCTCTACGCCGCGGCGCGAAAGCTCGCCGCGCTGCGCCGCGAAGGACACGAGGTGATCGGCGTGCTCTCCGCGCAGGGCGGCGAAACGGACGCCCTTCTCGCCAAAGCGCGGCAGATCGACCCGGACTGCGGCGGCCGCGAGCTCGACGCGCTGCTCGCGACCGGCGAGCAGGTCTCGGTCTGCCTGTGCGCGATGGCGCTGCGGCGGCTGAACGTCCCCGCGGTCAGCCTGTCCGGCCGGCAGGCGGGCATTCGCACGGAAGACAGGTTTAACGACGCCCGCGTTCTCTGGCTGGACAACGACCGCATCGAACGCGAGCTGCAAAAAGGCAGCGTCGTCCTCGTCACCGGCTTTCAGGGCGTGAACGGCGACGGCGACGTGACGACCCTCGGCCGGGGCGGCTCGGACACCACCGCCGTCGCGCTGGCGGCGTTCCTGCACGCGGATCACTGCAAGATCTATACCGACGTGGACGGCGTCTACTCCGCCGACCCGCGCAAGGACCCGGACGCAGTCAAATACAGCCGCATTTCCTATGACGACATGCTCACCCTCGCCCGCAGCGGCGCGAAGGTCCTCCACGACCGCTGCGTGGAGCTCGCGAAACAGTATCAGGTCCCGATCGAGGTCCTCTCCGCTTCCGGGGATGTCCCCGGCACCCTCGTCGGCGCATAGAGGGTAAAGCGGAACACCGGAAAGCCCTCTTTTGTAAAAAGAGGGTATCCCCGAAGGGGACGGGTGATTTATCCCCTGTCTGTCGCCCGCAAGGGCGATTCTTTTAATCTCTTTTTCCTACCTGCCCACCGCCTACATGAATGGAAGGAATGAAGCATTTTAGAAAGAATTGGATTTGCCTGCGGCGAGCATTTAAGGTTAAAACCTCCGCCCCGGTTTGCAAACCGGGGCACCTCCTTTTAACAAAAGGAGACTTTCCCTCTCAAGATCGCTAAGGGAGGCATTTCCGGATTATTGCGGACGCCCGATGGGCGCCCCTACAAGCAGAAAGAGCCGTAGGGCGGCCATATGCCGCCCGCGTAATACGACGCGCGTGCCATGCCTGCGACGGACAGATTGCCACGGTCGCTTCGCGACCTCGCAATGACAAAACAGAGGGCTTCTCTGATATGCTAAAATGGTGCGTAACGCGCGCCATTTTTTTGTGAGAACCTATTGTATTTCCGTTTCGGACTATGATATAATTATGGTACAGAGGGAACTCTGAAAAAAAAGGAGGATAATACATCATGTGCGCTTGTAAAAAGTACTTTGCGGAATTCCTCGGCACGATGATCCTGGTCGTCTTCGGCTGCGGCGTCGCGATCGTGACGGGCGCTGACGTTCTCACGACCGCCGTGGCGTTCGGTCTCGTGATCGTCGCTATGGCATACAGCGTCGGCAGAATCTCCGGCTGCCACATCAACCCCGCCGTCTCCATCGCAATGCTCATTTCCGGCAAGCTGAGCTTCAAGGACTTCATCGGCTACGTCATCTCCCAGTGCCTCGGCGCGATCGCAGGCGCTGCGATCCTGGGCGCGATCTTCGGCTTCGGCTGCGGCTTCGGCGCGAACGACGCGATCGCCCAGACCACCGGCGGCGTTCTCCTGTCCCTTGCGGTTGAGATCATGCTGACTGCCGTCTTCGTCTTCGCGATCCTCGGCGTCACCAAGGGCGAGGAATACAGCAGGATCTCCGGCGTCGTCATCGGCTTCACCCTGATTCTGGTCCATCTGCTCGGCATCCGTCTGACGGGCACCTCCGTCAACCCCGCCCGCAGCCTCGGCCCGGCCATCTTTGCCGGCGGCACGGCCCTGTGCAACGTCTGGATCTTCATCGTCGGCCCGCTGGTCGGCGGCGCGCTGGCAGCGATCGTTCACAAGTTCCTTGCCGGCAAGGAAGAGAAGTAAACAGCGATCCATAGAAAAAAGCTCTGCCCGTTGAACAGAACCAGTAAAAACAGACAATAGACAAAACACCCCCCTATGTAGGAAAATAGAAGTACTACATAGGGGGGTATTATTATGGCAAGGAAGTATC
>CAJOEH010000028.1 GCA_905233385.1 uncultured Oscillospiraceae bacterium | reverse complement strand
GACCCGCCTCGCCGCGAAGCAGGGCGCGATCGGCGCGACCGGCAGCGCGGTGGAACTGGAGGCGCAGAAGGAGCTCCTGACGGAACAGATCGCCGACACGCAGGAGAAGGGCGAAATCGTCGATCTCGCCATAGCGGCGCTCAAGCGCGCCGACGAGACCCTGCGCTCGCGCTTCTCGCCGCAGATCACCGCAGACGCGGGCGAACTGCTGGCGAATCTGACCCGCGGCAAGTATCCGAAGGTCCTCTTGGAGCCGGGGATGCTGCTGTCCGTCCGCGCCGAGGACGGCACGGTCATGCGGCCCGCCGCCGCCATGAGCTGCGGCACCGCCGACCAGATGTACCTCGCCCTGCGGCTCGCGATGTGCGGCCGCCTCCTGCCGGAGGACGCGCCGCTCGTGCTGGACGACGCCCTCGTCAACTTCGACGACGACCGCGCCCGCGCCGCCATCGCCCTGCTGACCGAGCTCGCGAAAAACCGACAGGTGATCCTGTTCACCTGCCGGAGCTTTGGAGATTGACTATGTATTTTGACTCACACGCCCATCTGGACGACCGCCGCTTCGACGGCGACCGCGAGGAGATCATCAGCGATTTGAAGAATCACGCCGTCGGGCTGATCATGAACGTCGGCTGCGACCTGCCCTCCTCGGAGCGGTCGGTTGCGCTGGCGAACGAATATGATTTCATCTACGCCGCGGTCGGCTCTCACCCCGACGATGCGGATCACGTGGACGGCAAATTGCTGGATCGCTACCGCGCGCTGGCGAGCGATCCGAAGGTGAAAGCGATCGGCGAGATCGGCCTCGACTACCACTACGAGGACGTGCCGCGGGTGCAGCAGATCATCGCCTTCGAGCAGCAGCTGGAGCTCGCGGAGGCGCTGAAACTGCCCGTGATCGTCCACGAGCGCGAGGCGCACGGCGACGCGATGGACATCGTCACCCGCCATCCGGACGCGCGCGGCGTGTTCCACTGCTTCTCCGGCTCGAAGGAGATGGCGCTGTGGCTCGTCGAACGCGGATGGTACATCGGCTTCACGGGCGTGGTGACGTTCAAGAACGCCCGCCGCGCCGTCGAGGCGGTGGAGGCGCTGCCTATAGACCGCATTCTGATCGAAACGGACTGCCCCTATATGGCGCCGGAGCCGCACCGCGGCCGCCGCAACGACAGCCGCCTCGTGCCCCTCGTCGCGGCGAAGATTGCGGAGATCAAGGGCATATCCCCCGAGGAGGCCGGCGAGATCACCACCGCCAACGCCCGCCGCCTGTTCGGCATCGAATAACAAGCAAGAGGTGCGCAAATGCGCACCTCTTGCTGTTTGTTTGCGTAAACCTTTCAATTATTTCATTGCGGTCGCAGCGCGACCGTGGCAATCTGTGCCTCTCGATGCGGGACACTCTCTCAATAAATTGAAGCCACCTCATCAGTCATCGTCGGCTTCGCCGCCGCTGACAGCTTCCCCTCGAGGGGAAGCCTTTGACGGCGCACGCATGAAGCCTTCCCCTCGAGGGGAAGGTGCCGAGCGTTAGCGAGGCGGATGAGGTGGTCGCCGCCTGCGGCGGCTCGCAATGACAGACCTCTGACTGTTTTCTTCTATTGCTCTCCGATCTTGCCGTGTTCTTTCTCAAACGCCGCGATGCAGTCGCGGATCAGGATCAACACCTGACTGTTCGCGGAACGTCCCTCGTAATCCGCCACGTAGTGCAGCTTGTTCAGCATTTCCTCGTCGATCCGGATGGATACGCTTTTGATTGCCATCGTTCATTCCTCCAAAAGAGAGTTTTTCAAAAAAGAAGGGTGCCTTCTGCACCCTTCTGTCATATGCGTTTACAGTTCGCGGAGGGCGTCGATGAGGACGGTCTTCGCGTTCGTTTTTTCGTCACGGTACTTGACGACCCGCGCCGGCGCGCCGGCGACGACCGCATTCTCCGGGACGTCGGCGGTGACGATCGCGCCCGCCGCGACGACGGCGTTCGCGCCGATCTGCACGCCCTCTAAAACGACGGCGTTCGCGCCGACGACCACGTTGTCGCCGACGACCACGGGCGTCGCGCTGGGGGGCTCGATCACGCCCGCCAGGACGGCGTTCGCGCCGATGTGGCAGCGTTTTCCGACCGTCGCGCGGCCGCCGAGGATCGCGCCCATGTCGATCATACTGCCCTCGCCGACTTTCGCGCCGATGTTCAGCACCGCGCCCATCATGATGACCGCGTTATCGCCGATCTCAACGCCGTCGCGGATGATCGCGCCCGGCTCGACACGCGCGTGGAGGTTCTTCACGTCCAGCATCGGGATGGCGGAGTTGACAGCGTTGTTTTCGACGCGGAAACGCTCGATCTTCTCCGCGTTGGCGAGGAGCTGCGGTTCGATGACCTTCCAGTCGCCGAACAGGATCTTCAGCCCGTTCCCGCCGCAGAAGACCTCCGCGTCCGTGAATTCGCAGGGTTCTTTCTCCTGCACGAAGACGCGCGCCGGCGTCTTTTTCTCCGCGGTGCGGATCAGCTCAATGATCTCATACGCTTCCATGCTCTCACCTGCGCTTGCTGCGGATCATTTCGCGCCAGTCGAGGTCGCCGCGCTGGAGGCCCAGGATCAGCATTTCCGCAGAGGCGAGATTCGTCGCGACCGGGACGTTGTAGGTGTCGCAGAGGTGGATCGTCTGGACGATCTGCTGATCCTCCCAGGGGTCGATGCTGTTCGGGTCGGTGAACATCAGCACCAGATCGACCTCGTTATAGGCGATGCGCGCGTCCACCTGCTGATGGCCGCCCTGATTGTGCGACAGCAGGAGGGTGATGGGAAGGCCGGTCGCCTCGGCGACAAGCCTGCCGGTCGTGGCGGTCGCGGAGATGCTGTGCTTTGCGAGGATGCTCTTGTACGCCGTGCAGAACTGCACCATCAGTTCCTTCTTTTTGTCGTGCGCCAGAAGTGTGATATTCATACGTTCACCTCACAGTTTCATCAGGGGCATCGGCACGCCGCGCAGTCTTCTCGAAATGCGCAGGCAGGCTTCCGCCGCGCCTCCGCCGCCAGCGAGGATCAGCGAAGTGCCGAACGCCGCGGACAGCACGACCTTCGGATCCTCCGGCACGACGCCGAGGAGGGGCAGGCCGACCTCATCCATCACGTCGTCCACCGTCAGGTCCATCTTGGAGAACATGCGCGGGGTGATGCGGTTGACGATCAGGCGGATCTCCTCCTTGCCGTCGAGCGACAGAAGCTCCGCCGTGCGTCCCGCGTCGCGCATGGAGGCGGGGTCGGGCGTGGAGATCACCAGGCAGCGGTCCGCGTATTTCGTCGCCAGTCGGAAGCCCGTACCGATCCCGGCGGGCGCGTCGATCAGGCAGAAATCAAATTCCTGTTTTGCCGCTTCCAGCAGCTTGCCGAAGTCCTCGGCGCTGATCTGATCCTCGTTCTCGCGCACCGGCGCGGTCAGGAGGAAGAGGTTTTCAAAACGCGGGTGCCGCGCCGCGTCGGAGAGCTCGTAATAGCCGTGGATCACGTCGGTGAACGGGACGATCGACTGATCCGCCATGCCCAGCGCGATATCCAGATTGCGCAGACCGAAGTCCGCGTCGATGCACAGGACCCGTTTGCCGTCTGCCGCCATGCAGGCCGCGATCGCAGCGCAGATCGTCGTCTTGCCCGTGCCGCCCTTGCCCGAAATGACGGAAATGACTTCGCCCAATGCACTCACCTTCCTTTGCCTCTACGTATCTGATTATAGTATACTGTATTTCCCCTTTGATTTCAATATGGAATTTTTCTCGAATTGCCGGAAAAGGGCTTGAACGGGAGCGGCAGCTGTGGTATGATAACTATAGAAACAGGAATGATTATTGTTATGTAAAGCACCAATCTCACCGGAATCAGGAGATGGAACGATGACCGCCCGCAAGCACAGCAAAAAGCGCGACGCCATTTTAGACTGTATCCGCTCCGCGTCCAACCATCCGACCGCCGAATGGGTCTACGCACGGCTCAAGCCGGAGATCCCCGACCTGTCGCTCGGCACGGTCTACCGCAACCTCGCCGCCTTCAAGGCGGAGGGCGTGATCGCCTCCGTCGGCACGGTGGACGGCATGGAGCGCTTCGACGGCTTCACGCACCCGCACCCGCACTTCGTCTGCACCCACTGCAAGGCCGTGCTCAACGTCGACGGGATCGACCCGCCGCAGGAGCTCGCCGATCGCGTGACCTGCGGCTCCGTGCGCGACTGCGTCCTCACCTTCTACGGTATCTGTAACCAATGCGTCAGCGTCGACGCAGAAAATAATTCAAATCTTTTAATGGAGGAACAAGTATGAAAAAGTATGTATGCCCCGTTTGCGGTTACGTCCATGAGGGCGAAATGCCCGAAGATTTCAAGTGCCCGCTCTGCGGCGTTCCCGGCTCGAAGTTCAAGCTGATGGAAGAGAACGCGGCGCTGGCGGCCGAGCACGTCTTCGGCGTCGGCACGAGACTCGACGGCGTCCCCGAAGAGGACAAGAAATTCATCCTCGACCAGCTCAAGGCGAATTTCAACGGCGAGTGCAGCGAAGTCGGCATGTATCTCTGCATGGCGCGCATCGCGCACCGCGAGGGCTATCCCGAGATCGGCCTGTACTGGGAAAAGGCGGCATGGGAAGAGGCGGAGCACGCCGCGAAATTCGCGGAACTGCTCGGCAGCGCGCTCGAGCCCAACATGACCGACTCCACCAAGAAGAACCTCGCGTGGCGCGTGGACTGCGAGTTCGGCGCGACGCAGGGCAAGTTCGACCTCGCCGCCTGCGCGAAGAAGAACAACCTCGACGCCATCCATGACACCGTCCATGAAATGGCGCGCGACGAAGCCCGCCACGGCAAGGCGCTGAAGGGATTGCTGGATCGTTACTTCGGCTAAAATGCTGCGCTTCGTTTCCGAGGCGGAATTAGAGGCGCAACGCCTCCGCGCCGCACTGGAGCATCTTGACGACAGGTGGATCCAAGGCCACGCGATCCGTTGCTGCGAACGCAGCACCGGCTGGGGCATATGGTCGATTGTCTGCTACCATCTTCCGAGCGATACGTTCTGCAGGCTGGACTTCGAGTGCTGCGGCGTAGATCTTTCGGACGACAGATGCGCCTCCGCCGCAGTGATCTCACGCGAAGAAGCCATGGCGATCATGGACGACAGTGAAAAAGCACGGCTGGAAACGCACATCAAGGAGCAGCAGGAAGCGCGCAAAGCGGCAAGGCGCTGAATGGCCTTTTGGACCGTTACTTCGGCAAGTAAACAATCACAATAAATAACAATTCAGGAGAAGAAGCCATGTTGTCTAAAAAGCCGATATTGAATGCTATCCTTACCTTTGTGGTCGCCGCGGCGCTTGTTGCGCTGTTCAATTTCGTGCTCAGTTTGATTCACCAGACGACCTTCATGGCAGAGATCGGCAGCAAAGGCGATATCATCATTGACGTGGTCATCTGCCTCGCCGCCGCTGTCGCGGGCTACTTTCAAGCGAAGAGCAAGGTCGCAAAATAACGTTTGGCAAATTGCAAAACCCTTACACACTTCCGAGAGAAGAAGGAGCGATCCTTCTTCTCTCTTTTGTCACAATGCAAGGACAATCTTTGTCCAAAAAAGGGCGCCCTGTTCCCCGCCTTCACGGGCAGAAATTCTTTGAAAACGGTACTTTTGCAGATGGCGCCGTTTTGCAGGGTCTATGATAACAGATCGCCGCGCATGGATTGCACCCGCAGGGCCGGCATTGCCGGCCCTGCGGGTTTTCGGATTTTCGTATATGCCTTCGGGCGGAGAATTGCTGTGATAAGGCCGCCGCGCAGGGCATTTCCCACTTGTGTTTTTCCCGCGGCTGTGCTATAATTCATATATTCCATACAATACAGAGGGAATCTATATGAAAAAAACACTGATCGTTAGTCTTATGCTCCTCGCGCTTTGCCTGTCTCTGACCGGCTGTTTCGGCGGTACCGCGTCGAGCAAGCCCGTCGGCGAACAGCTCGCCTCCCTGGGGTTCAGCGAGAAGATCCTTCTGCCCGACGCGGCGCAGGATTACATCGTGAACGACACGGAAGGCAAGTCCGGCGACTTTCTTCTGTATTCTACCGCTTCCTTCGAGGAAGTTCTGGAAACGGTTTTCAACGCCTGCAAGAAGGCTTCGGACGACGATATCGTCCGCGATTTCCTGACCGAAGACCCGATGGAGTTCGCATATAACGGCGAAGATCTCGTGTGGTTCGGCTATAAGCGCGACGGCGCCTTCGCCAGCGTCGCCGTCTCGGTCTATTACGACCAGACGGTCACCGCGACGCCCGAGAGCACGACGGGAGACGCGACTGAGGCCGCGACTGAGGCCGCGACGGAAGCCGCGACGGAAGCCGCGACGGAAGCCGCGACCGAAGCGGTTGAATACACGATCTACCTGCTCCAGTGGGATTGATCTTTTCGGGCAGGGAGGACGCTGTATGAAAAACATATGGCTCATCGGCCTTCTGATCCTCGCGCTCTGTCTCTCGCTCGCCGCCTGCGGCGGCTCCGACGGCGACCCTGACGCGGTCAACGTCAACACCGTCGAAGGAAAGCTCGCGCTGCTCGGCCTCAGCGAGCAGGATCTTCTGCTTGACGCGCAGGATTCCATCGAGATCGACGAGGACGGCGACCTGACCGTTCACTCCGTCGCTTCCTATGAGGAAGTCGCAAAGGCCGTCTACGACGCCTGCGCGAAGGCCGCCGACGACGGCGTCGTCCGCGACAGCGTCAGCCAGGAACCGGCGGCGTTCGAGTTCGCGGAGACCATCCTGCATTTCGGCTACAGCTGCGGCGGCGTCTTCCGAAACGTGACGATCACGCCGATCTGGTCCGATCAGGAGACCGGCGTCACGGACTATCTGCTCCGCTGGGAGTGATCTGAACAAGTGAAATCCGGCGCCGTTTTCGACGCCGTTACTGCCGGAGCGTCACGACGGGTATCCCCTGTGTTTCCGGCGGCCGCGCTATCCTATCTGTAATTCAAATATGAACGGAGGAAAATAACGTGAAGAAAGTATTACTCGCAGCCCTTTTGATCCTTGCGCTCAGCCTGTCTTTCGTCGCCTGCGGCGGCAAGACCGCGACCACCCCCACGGAAGAAAGCGAGCCCGCCGAAACCTTGCGCTACTTCGTTCCGCCCACGGAAGCCGTAAGCTACTTCGTCCCGCCCACGGAACCCGTAAGCTACTACGTCCCGGCCGAAACACCCAAGAGCTACTTTGTCCCGAACAGCTACTTCGTCCCGCACGAGACGACGGCTGCTACGGAAGCTCCCGCCGCTGACGGACAGAGCGGCGGCGGAACCACTGTACAAGGTACCCCGAGCGTGCAGTCCTCTTCTTCCTTTGAGGACTTCGTAAGATCCTACTACTACGCCTGCCAGAGCGCCGCGGACGACGGCATCGTTCGCGACTACTTTACGAAGGAGCCGATCGGCTTCTCCTATAACGGTGAGGACGTCGTCTGGTACGCCTACAAGAGCGGCGGCGAATACCGGAGCGTTTACATCTCTTCCTACGGCGGCGAACCGGGATCCTATCAGGTCACCTGGGGCTGATCTTCCGTCAGCCGCGGCAATATAACAGTGTTTCAAATATGAATGGAGGAAAACAACGTGAAAAGAGCATTACTCGCAGCCCTTCTGATCCTCGCGCTCTGCCTGTCTCTCGCCGCCTGCGGCGGTAAGACCGCAGAGAATCCCGGCACGCCCGACTCCCCCGCCGTCACCGACGCGCCGCTCGATCCCAACTCCGTCGAGGGCAAGCTCGCCGCGCTCGGCTTCGACGCGAAGGACTTCGTGGTCGACGCGAAAGACTACGTCGACATCGACGACGCAGGCGACTTCATCCTGTACTCCACCGCGACCTATGAGAACGTCGCGAAGGCGATCTACGCCGCCTGCCAGAAGGCAGCCGACGACGGCAAGGTCCGCGACTACTGGACCGAGGAGCCGACGGATTTCGAGTTCGACGAGGCGTCCATGACCTTCTTCGGCTACGAACGCAACGGCGAATTCGAGTTCATCGCGTTCTCCCCGTACTGGACCGACGAGGATACCGGCTACACAGAGTTCCTGCTCCAGTGGAACTGATCTCAACGTGAAGCATAAAGAGAAGACCGCGCTATGCGCGGTCTTCTTTCGCGTGTCAAAAAGCCTTTTTGACACGCGCATGCGGATTTTCAAACTTAATATCAGTTTGAAAATCCTGTTGATTGAACGTGAAAGACACCCCTCCTGGGTTTCTTTCACACTTTCTTCCTTCCCGATAACGTATCATTTTTGCATCTGTCCACACTCCGAGAAGACCGCGCTATGCGCGGTCTTCTCTTTTGCTTTTGGTGAATTATACTATCAAGTGCAACACTAGAAGAAGAAATTGAAAGTTCATACGAAACTCGTGTAGAATGGAGCTACCACACAACCAATTTACAGAGGAGAATCGTATGAACTATAAACATCTTACCATAGAAGAGC
>CAJOEH010000027.1 GCA_905233385.1 uncultured Oscillospiraceae bacterium | reverse complement strand
GCCGTCGGCGTGACCGCGGGGCTGCTGCTTGCGATCCCCTGCGAGATCACTTTGAACGAACAAACCAAAACCGGCCTCGTCGCCCTCTCCCCGAATCCCGTTTCGGCGCGCGGCGCGTACGAGGCGCTGACCGGAGGTAATCTGTATGCTTAAAACGCTCTCTCAGTTCATCCGCGCCCTGCTCGATCCGTCGGAAAGCATTCTCTATATCGGCGGCAGCGACGTTCTCCCGCCGCCGCTCTCCGCGGCGGAGGAGCAGGACCTCCTGCGCCGCATCGCCGAAGGCGACGAACCGGCGAAGCAGCGCCTGATTGAGCGGAATCTCCGCCTTGTCGTCTACATCGCCCGCCGTTTCGAGAACACGGGCATCAACATCGAAGACCTGATCTCCATCGGCACGATCGGCCTGATCAAGGCGATCGGCACCTTCCGCGCCGACCGCAATATCAAGCTCGCGACCTACGCCTCGCGGTGCATCGAAAACGAGATCCTCATGCACATTCGGAAGATCGCGGCGCAGAAGACCGAAGTCTCCCTCGACGAGCCGATCAACACGGACTGGGACGGAAACGAGCTGCTCCTGTCCGACATTCTGGGCACGGACAACGACACCGTCATGCGCCCGATGGAGGAAGACGTCGAGCACCAGCTACTGCGCGAAGCGCTCGCAAGATTGCCGGAGCGCGACCGCTATATCGTTTCCCTGCGCTTCGGTCTGGCCGGTCAGCAGGAAAAGACACAGAAGGAGGTCGCCGACCTCATGGGCATCTCGCAGTCGTATATTTCCCGCCTGGAAAAGCGCATCATGCAGCGGCTTCGCCGCGACCTGCTGCGGCAGGTGTCGTGAGAACCATGAACCCCTATGAACTGACTGCTTCGATCACCGCCGCCGCAAACGCCGTCGCCTGCAAACTCAACGACGACGAGCTGTCTCTGCTGTCCGCCGTCCTCGTGCAGTTGGGCGACACGCTGGCGACCATTGTGACCCAGCGGGGAATCTGTGAGAATGAAGAGACGCAGCGCGTGTATTCCGGTAGTCGGGGTACTCCGGCGGCTGCGCCGCCTGCGTGACACTTCGGATTTGAACGTCTGCGACGTTCTGCCGCTGCGCGGCGCTTTTGCGTCGCAAAAGAAATCCTCGTGTTCGAACCATGCTTCTCCCCAAGCGATTAACGGCACCAAAAAAGAGGAGGGCGTTGCCCTCCTCTGCTTTTTGGTGCCGGTAGTCGGGGTCGAACCGACACGGTGTTGCCACCACCAGATTTTGAGTCTGGCACGTCTGCCAATTCCATCATACCGGCATGGTGCGCGGCGCATCTGCGCCGGTGATTATTATAACTGCTGCGCGCATGAATTGCAAGCAGTTTTTTCAGCGTCGTGCCGTATCGCGTAATATTGACAACGAGGTATTTCACGGATATAATTTATTATATCAAACAATTACACTTTTGAGGAGGGCATGAAATGAAAAAGCTACTCGCGCTTTTACTCGCCGTCGCGGTCCTTTTCACGCTGGCAGCCTGCGGAGAAAGCAAAGGCGGCATTGAAGTGACGACGGAAGAGCCGACGGAAGATCCGTCGCTTGCGTACAGGATCGAAAACGACCGGTCGGTGGAGTTTATGACCTTCGTCCCGCCGGAGGGCTACACGTCGATCGAGCGGATTCTTGACATGCACGCGGACGGAACGTTATCCGAGAAAACGCTCAATTTCTACTGGGACGACGGATCGGAAGTCTCATACGCGTCAACAAGCAACTACCGTCTGGAGGATTATCTGGACGTATCGACGCTGGAGTCGAAAGAGATCAACGGTCAGACCGCTTATTTCTATAACGAAGGCTCCGATCACATGGTAATGTTCCAGATCGGCGACGTGCTCTGCGCACTCGACTGCGTGCCCGCGGAAGGCTCCGAAGACTATTCGCGGCTGGACGAAGCGCTTGAGAACCTGCAGTTCGGGGAGTGTGAGTTTGCCTGCAAGGCCGATGAGGATCTCGGGGCGATCCGCTGCGATCTGTCCGTGCTCGGCGAACCCGTCAGCACTTCTTCCTCGGAGCGGGTCGATCTCGAGGGCAACACGCTTCGGAAGTCCTTTACCTGGCGCTACGGTCAGGACGCGGACAACCTTGATTACAGAATGCTGATCCGCGCCGTCTATGGCGGCAAGGTCGAGGACGAATTGAACGAATACACGACCTACGAAGACGGAACGCTGCTGGATCTTCCCTGCAAGATCCGCATGGAGGACGGGCACCAGATCGAGTACTTCGTGCAGCGCGGCGACGACGTTTACATTCTCAAAAATCTGGGCGTCAGCGGCGGCTGGTTCGTGGATCGCTCGGAAGAATCCTACAGCGCGTTCGACGCGCTGATCGCAACGGTGTCCTTTGAAGGCGCCGTTCCTGTCGGCGCAGGTCCGTCATTGACGTTGACGGAACAGCGTTGGACGGGATGGGTACCGGAACAGCCGGAGCCCACGATCACCGTGTTTGCGGATCTTGCAGCGGGCACCGTAATCTATGATGACAGTATTGACGGCAGAATTGAAGTCGCGCAAGTGACCGACGAGAAAATCGTATTGACGATCGATCCTTCCTGCTTTGTTGAAGAGAACGAAGACGGAACGGTCAATTTGACGGCGACGAGTTTGGATACGATCACGATCAACCGCGGTGAAGAAAAGAAGATCACGACCGCTACGCTGGATGCCGGTACGACGCTCACCATCAAATACGAATAGCACGTTGCCTGCCAGCTGAATGCCGCTGCATTTGTCTGACGCGGCAGAGAAACGGCAGAGGAGGGTTTTGCCCTCCCCTGCCGTTTCTGTTTCTATTTCGCTTACAGCGCTTCCTTCGTCGCCGGCTTGCCGCAGACGATGTTCAGGTTGCCGTTGCGGGTGCGGATATCGTCGAGGAACGCCTTGGTCTCGTGTGCGTCGCGGAGCACGACCTTGTAGCACAGCTCGTAGAGCGTACCCATATTCGTCGTCTTGACGCGATCCAGCTCCGCGCTGCGGGTGTACTTCTCAAACAGGTCGTCGAACAGACCGTCATAGTCGAGGTTTTCGGGGATCGTGATCTTGAGCTCACGCTCGTCCGCCGCGCCCGCGCCGAAGCCGGTCGCGGTCAGCAGGAGGGTGAACAGAGCGATGATCCCGAAGAACACCGCCGCGACCGCCACATAACCCATGCCGGTAGCGAGGCCGATCGCCGTCGCGAGGAAGACCAAGGCGATCTCCTTCGCGCTGCCCGCCGCGCTGCGGAAGCGGATCAGCCCGAAGGCGCCCGCGACCGCCACGCCCGCGCCGATGTTGCCGTTGACCATCATGATGACGAGCTGCACGAGCGCCGGCAGGACGGCGAGCGTCACGACGAAGCTGCGGGAGTACTTGGATTTGTACATGCTCAGGACGGCCGCGCCGAGGCCGAGCAGCAGCGAGACCGCCGTACAGATAAAGAAGGAAGAAACGGTGATCTCCGTTCCGGTGATGATCGAGTTAAGCACTGAGAAGGACCTCCTTACGGCTCACGGCGGATCTGCCGCCGAGCACAAATTTTTGATAGTACAGACCGTACTTGGAAAACGAAGTGGAATAGATCTGATGTTCCGAAAGCAGCCGTGACAGCCACAGCGGCGCGGCGCCGGGGATCTTGATCTCCATCAGGATCAGATCGTCGTCCAGCAGCGGCACGCCGTGATCGCCGAGCCGCAGGTCGACGTCGTTGGAGCGGACGCGCAGCGCGGTATCGAAGGTGATCCGCAGCTCGCCGCCGTCCGCCGCCGCCCAGGCCTCGCGGTCGTAGGCGATGAACGCCTTCGGGACCGGCTGATAGAATTGCAGGAACCAGTCGATCTCCCGGCTGATCTGGCTGCCGTTTCCCTCGCCTGTGCCCTGCAGATAGCGGATCGCTTCCTGCGGCTGCATGGTGATACGGCGCTTGTAGACCACGCCGTCGAACTTCTTCTTGCATTCGATGAACACGGGATCGGCGGCGCCCGGCACGCCGTAGCTGCGCAGCCGCAGCTTTTCCTTATAGACCGGCTTCTCCAGCGACGCGCGGATGAGATCGTAATTCGCGGTGTCGTAATAGACGTTGCTGATCGAATACTTCGGATGCGCGTCCGGCGTCATCCAGGACGCCATCCCCTGCCGCACCGCGCGGTACTGCGTCGGCGTCAGCAGGTACTTCTTTTCATACCGCTTGAAGCAGCTTTGCACTTCACACATTTCAATTCCCTCCTTTGCGTTGCGGTCTGGCTTGCTTTCTGTCTGCATGATAGCATACGAATCAGCGGAAATCTCCGAGGAACGGCGGCAAAAAATACGAAAAACTCACGAAATCCTTCGTATGGATTGCGGCAGTTTCCTCGTTGATTTTGCGGTTTCGGGCTGATATAATGAAGAAAACCGAGAAAACGAGGTGGAAACCATGTCAAACGACAGAAAGCGCATTTACGTCGCGGACGACGACGACAATATTCGTCAAGTCGTCAAGACCTTCCTGGCGAGCGACGGCTTCGCAGTCGAGGACTTCCCGACCGGCGATCTGCTGCTGGAGCGGTTCCGGCAGGAGCCCTGCGATCTGGCGATCCTGGACGTGATGATGCCCGGCTCGGACGGCTTCACGGTCTGCACGGAGCTGCGGAAGCTCAGCACCGTACCGATCATCATGCTTACGGCGAGGGATTCCGAGAACGACTTCGCCATGGGGCTCGGTCTCGGCAGCGACGACTATATTACAAAACCGTTCTCCGCCATGGCGCTTCTGATGCGGGTACGCGCGATCTTCCGCCGCGTCGATTTTGAAAGCCGGAAGCATATCGCCCCCGAGAAGCAAACTGCATCCATTGGGCAGCTGGTGTTAGACGAAGACAGCCGCCACGTCCTCGGCGCGGGCAAGCCGCTCGCGCTGACGCCGACGGAATATGAAGTATTAAAGTATCTGATACTGCACGCCGGACAGGCGGTGTCCCGCGAGGAGCTTCTGAACTCGGTCTGGGGCTTTGAGACCGTGATTGAGACTCGCGCGACGGACGACACGGTGCGCCGCCTGCGCCAGAAGCTCGGCGGCCTCGGCGTCACGATCGCGGCGGTTTGGGGCTACGGTTTCCGCCTGGAGGAGGAAGGTTGAAACAAGTTTCAACCTTCTATTGGATCCAAGCCGTTTTTCTCGCCCCTGACGGGGCAACCGAAAAGCAAGGCATATTATGACCATTCCTTTTGTGGTCCTTTTGTGCCTTGCAGAAGTGGAAAGGAATGGTCATAATAATGAAGCAGCGACATATCCGGACGCGCCTGACCCTGACCCTGATCGGTCTGACCTGCGTGCTCCTGCTCGCGGTCATGCTGGCGTTCAACATCGCCGTTCGGAGCTATATCCGTTCCAGAGTATCCACCCGGCTCGACGAGGTGACGCAGACTGTCTCCGAGGACCGCCGCAGAGGGAATCCCGAACAGCGGGAGGACGGCGAAGACAAGCGCTTTGAAGGAAAGCCGGATCGCATGACCGGCGCAGAATACAGCGCCGCGGTGCTCGCGGAGGACGGCTCCCTCGTCACCGTGCTCCAGGGCGACCGCTCTGCGGCGGAAGCGCTGGCCGACTACGCGCAGTCTCATTCGCTGTCCGTCGGCACGCAGAGTGAAGTCGTCTCGCTGGACGGCGGCACCTATACCGTCTCTATTATGGAAGACTCGAAGGAAGCCGGAAATCAACTGCTGATCTACGCAGACGTAACGTCGATCACCATCTTCACCCGTCAGGTGAACGTCATCCTTCTGATCATTATTCTTGCCGCAGTGCTGCTCTGTATCCTTCTGAGCCGCCGCTTCGCGCGTTCCTTTGCCGCGCCTGTCCAGACCCTGTCCGACTTTGCCGCGGACATCGGCAGCGGAAAGCTGGAGCAGCGGGAACTGGATTTCCGCGATATGGAGTTCCGACAGCTTGCGGAGTCCATGAACCGCATGGTGGAGGAACTGAATCAGTCGAAGCAGAAGCAGGAGACCTTCTTTCAGAACGTCTCGCACGAGCTGCGCACGCCGCTGACCTCCATCCGCGGGAACGCGGAAGGCATCGTCTACGGCGTCATCGAGCCGCAGGCGGCGAGCAAGGTGATCCTGTCCGAATCGGACAAGCTCGGCGGTATGGTGGAGGACATCCTCTATCTTTCCCGCATGGGCAAAGGCAGGCCGGAGGGCAAGGCGGAGCCGATCGATATCCGCGAGGTGCTGTCTTTGTGCGTCTCCGAACAGCGCACGGAAGCAGAGAAGAAAGCGATCCGCTTTGATTTCGATTTTGACGAAGATCCCGTCCTTCTGCCGATTCGCGAGCAGGACGCGCAGCGTCTGTTCGGCAATCTGATCTCCAACGCCGTGCGCTACGCGAATGCGGCGGTGCGCCTGCACTGTCACGCCGGCGACGGAACGCTTACCGTCCGCGTGGCCGACGACGGTCCCGGCGTCGCGGAGGAGGATCTTCCGCACGTGTTCGAGCGGTTTTATAAAGGAAAGGACGGCAGACACGGTATCGGCCTCGCGATCGCGCAGTCCGTTGCGGAGACTTGCAACGGTACGCTGCGCGTGTGGAACGACGGCGGCGCAGTCTTCGAGGCGGCGTTCCCCACCGAAAAGGAATAACAATGATATATACGCAGCCCGCCGGTTTGTCCGGGGGCTGCGTTTTCGTATATTCTGCGTAATTTCTGCCGTTGGTTTTCGGAGATTTCTTTTCCTCCGCGTGTTATGATCGGATCAGAAAATCAAACCGAACGGAGGTAATCAAAATGAAACTTCTGAAACACAAGACAACGATCTTTGTCCTTCTGGTCACGGCGGCCGCGATCCTGCTTGCCGCCTGCGGAATGAGCGCCGCGCTGTCGCCGGCAGGCACGGAAAACGTTTCCGTTTTGAGCGGGACCGAAAGCGCGATCGTCTCGACCGGAGGCGGCGCAGAAACCGAAGACTTCAGCGAGGCGTTTTCCGACCGCGATCTCTCCGGCGCCTATGAGACCGACGAGGCGGTGACGATCACCCTGAACGGCGCGAGCGCGCAGGCTTCTTCCGAAGCCGTTGCGATCTCCGGCGGCACGGTCACGATCTCCGCCGCGGGGACCTACATCCTCACCGGCAAACTGGAAAACGGCAGCGTCATCGTCGACGCGAGCAAGGACGACAAGATTCAGCTGGTGCTGGACGGCGTGACGATCCACTCGGAGACCTTCGCGGCGATCTACGTGAAGCAGGCGGACAAGGTGTTCATTACCCTTGCGGACGATTCGGTCAACACGCTGACGAACGGCAGCGGCTTCCAAACAATCGACGACAACAATGTCGACGGCGTCATCTTCTCCAAGGATGATATCACGCTCAACGGCGAAGGTTCGCTCACTATCACCTCCCCCGACGCCAACGGCATCGTCGGCAAGGACGAGGTCACGATCACGGGCGGCACCTATGAGATCACCGCGGCGAATCACGCGATCGAAGGCAAGGACAGCATCGCCGTTTCCGACGGGACCTTCACGCTGACCGCCGGCGAGGACGGACTGCATTCGGAGAACGACGACGATGAGTCGCTCGGCAACATCTACATCGCGGGCGGCACCTTTGTCATCAGCGTCGGCGACGACGCGATCCACGCCAACACCCTGCTCCAGATCGACGGCGGCACGCTGACCATTACCGCAGCGGAGGGTCTGGAAGCGACCTACGTGAAGATTAACGACGGCGATATCTCGATCTCCGCGACCGACGACGGCGTCAACGCCGCGCATAAGTCCTCTGCCTACACGCCGACCTTTGAGATGAACGGCGGCACGCTGACCGTCGTGATGGGACCCGGCGATACCGACGGCATCGACTCCAACGGCAATATCGTCGTCAACGGCGGCACGATCAACGTTACAGGCAATTCTACGTTTGACTATGACGGCACCGCGCAGTATAATGGAGGCACGATCATCGTCAACGGCCAGCAGGTCGACGATATCCCCAACCAGATGATGGGCGGCGGTATAGACGGCAACATGGGCGGCATGAGCGGCAACATGGGCGGCGGTTGGCATCATTGATCGATAAAGCGCATTTTACTGAACAAGTTCAACAGGTTCCGGCTGCGGAAACGCGCCGGAACCGTCTGAAAGGATGGATCTTATGATACGCAAACTGATCGCCGTGATTCTGAGCCTTGCCCTTCTGGTCTCGCTCTGCGCGGCCGTCTCTGCTGCGCCCGAGAGCCCGTTTACCGACGTAACAATCGGCGCATATTACTACGACGCGGTCCTCTGGGCGGTAGATAAAGGCGTTACCTTCGGCACGAGCGCGACCACCTTCGGCCCCTCGGACGCCTGCACCCGCGCGCAGATCGTGACCTTTCTCTGGCGCGCGGCGGGCAGTCCCGCGCCGGCGGTCAAAAAGTGCCCCTTCACCGACGTGAAAGACGACGCCTATTACTATGACGCCGTCATGTGGGCGGTAGAAAACGAGATCACAGCCGGCACGTCCGCGACCACGTTCGGGCCGAACGAAAGCTGCACGAGAGCGCAGGTCGTGACCTTCCTCTACCGCTAC
>CAJOEH010000026.1:16877-21686 GCA_905233385.1 uncultured Oscillospiraceae bacterium | reverse complement strand
ATGTGCATCCGGTTGTCCGCGGAGGCATGTGGGCATGCCTCCCTACGGGTCCCGTATCACGGGGAAGTGTCCCGCATTGATACGCACAGATTGCCACGGGTGCTGACGCACCCTCGCAATGACAGAAACGGGAATTTATATCGCCGTCGGGCGCTGCCCGACCAGGCTCCACGTCGTGCAGTCGGTGATCTTGACGTCCAAAAACTGCCCGACCAGGTCGTCGCCGCCGGGGAAGCGGACGAGCCTGCCGCCATCGGTGCGGGCGGTCAGCAGGTCGCCGTCCCTGCCGTCGACCAGCACGCGCACCGTCTTGCCGATATAGGCGCGGTGTTTCTCCTCGGAGATGCGGTTCTGCACCTCCAAAAGGCGGTCGAAGCGGCGGTTTTTGTCGGCCTTCGTATAGGGGTCTTCCATCTTCGCCGCGGGCGTGCCGCCGCGCGGAGAGAAAATGAAGGTAAACAGCGCGTCGTAGCGCACTTTTTCGATCAGTCTGATCGTGTCCTCGAATTCCTCCTCCGTCTCGCCGGGGAAGCCGACGATCACGTCGCTCGTCAGGACGAGGTCGGGTAGGATCGAGCGGCCGTATTCGACCAGCTCCAGATACTGCGCGCTGTCGTAGTGGCGGTTCATCGCCTTGAGTACGCGGTCGTTGCCGGACTGGAACGGCAGGTGGAAGTGCTTGCAGATCTTGGGGTATTTCGCGATCGTGTCGAATAATTTGTGGCTCGCGTCGCGCGGGTGGGAGGTCATGAAGCGGAGGCGGAAGTCGCCGGGGATCTCCGCGACCGCCGCCATCAGGTCGGCGAAGTCCGTGCCGAGCGCGAGGTCCTTGCCGTAGGAATTGACGTTCTGGCCGAGCAGCGTGATCTCCTTGTAGCCCTGCGCGATCAGCCCGCGGCACTCGTCGAGCACGTCCTCCGGCTGCCGCGACCGCTCCCGGCCGCGCACGTAGGGGACGATGCAGTAGGAGCAGAAATTGTTGCAGCCGTACATGATCGAGACCCAGGCCTTGAGCTTGTTCTCGCGGCAGACGGGGATGCCCTCCGCGATCGAGCCCGCGCTGTCCTCGACGGAAAAGACGCGCTTTCCCGTCTTCAGCACGCGCAGCAGCAGCTCCGGAAATTCCCACAGGTGGTGCGGCGAGAACACGCCGTCGACGTAGGGATAGGATTTTTTGACCCGCTCGACGACCGCGGGCTGGCCCATCATGCAGCCGCAGAGGAAGATCTTCTGCCGCGGATGGCGGCGCTTCGTGTGCGTCAGCGCGCCGACGTTGCCGAACACGCGCTGCTCGGCGTGCTCGCGGATGGCGCAGGTGTTCATCACGACGACGTCCGCGCCCTCCTCGGTGTCCGTGAAGCCGTAGCCGGCGGCCTCCAGCATCCCGCGGATGCGCTCGGAATCGGCCTCGTTCTGCTGACAGCCGTAGGTGTCGACGAAGGCGACCGGCGTGACGCCCTGCGCCTGCCAGTAGGCCTTGATCTCGTCGCAGAATTCCGCCTGCCGGCGAAGCTGTTCGGGCGAAATAACGGTGGTTTTCGTATCCAAGAGGGACCCCTCCAAAACTGCATAATACAACACTTTATTCTATCATTTTTCCGCCTGATTTGCAAGGGACAAGGCAAGGAAAATCGCACTACTTGCAAAATGCCGAAGAGTGCGGTATACTTGGAGGGAATGAAGAGGGAAGAGCTGCGAGACAGCCGACCCTGCGAAGCTGAGAATGAAACGCACAGCTTTCAGGGATGTCATTGCCCGACTTGTTCGGGCAATCTGTCCGTCGCAGGTATGGCACGCGTACCGTATTACGAGAAAGCGTCCCGCGTTGAGAGGCACAGATTGCCCGCGTAAAGCGGGCAATGACAGAATGAAAGAGCAGCAGAGAAGACGAGAAAGTGCCCCGCAACGATACGCACGGATTGCCACGCAGCCTGACGGCTGCTCGCAATGACAGGAACGGGAATATATATCGCTGTCGGGCGAAGCCCGACAACATGGATGGTGATATTATGTTAACTCAACATCGGCGGGCGCTGCACCGCATTCCCGAGACGGGATGGGCGGTCGATCAGACCTCCGCCTACGTCAAGCGCGTGCTGGAAACCCTGCCCTGCGAGGTCTTCTCGCCGGTCGGGAACGCCCTCTGCGCGTACTTCGACTTCGGCAAACAGGAGACCGTCGCCTTCCGCAGCGACATGGACGGACTGCCCGTGACCGAGCAGACCGGCCTGCCTTTCGCCTCGGAGCGCGCGGGCTTCATGCACGCCTGCGGCCACGACGGCCACATGGCGATTTTGCTCGGGCTGGCGCAGGAGCTGGCGAAGCGATCCGACGTGCCGCGCAACGTCCTTCTGATCTTCGAGCCCGCCGAGGAGACGACCGGCGGCGCAAGGGCGATCTGCGAAACGGGCGTACTGCAAAAATATTATGTCAACCGCGTCTACGGCCTGCATCTCTGGCCGGGGGTGGAAAAAGGCAAGGTCTTTTCCCGCGCGGGCGGCCTGATGTCGCGCTCCTGCGAGGTGTCCGTCCGCTTCACGGGCAAGAGCGTCCACATTGCCCGCTACAAGGAGGGCAAAGACGCCCTTGCCGCCGCGGTGGACTTCATCGACAAAGCGTACCGCTCGATCGGCACGGGCCCCGGCCTGATCCGCTTCGGCAAGATGGTCAGCGGCGAGGTGCGCAACGCGGTCAGCGGCGAGACGGTCCTCGAAGGCTCGATGCGCTGTCTCGACGACGCGACCTATGAACGGATGCACAAGGCGCTGTTCGAGATCGCCGCGGAAACGGAAAGAAACACCGGCTGCAAGGTCGAGGTCACGCAGACTGCGGGCTATCCGCCCGTGACGAACGATCCCGCCCTCCTGCGCGAGGCGAAGGAGCGGTTCCCGATCTATGACGCCGAGCCGACCTACATCACGGAGGACTTCTCCGTCTATCAGCAGCACGTGCCGGGCGTGTTCTTCTTCCTCGGCACCGGCGGGACGGAGCTGCTGCACTCGCCGCGCTTCGACTTTGACGAAGGCCTGCTCGAAACGGGCCTGGCGCTGTTCCTGGCGCTGTTGTAAGTTTGTTCCATTCGGCAGAACAAAGCCTTCTCCTTGAGGAGAAGGCGGCGGCGAAGCCGCCGGATGAGGTGTTCGCCGCCGGTGGCGGCGCAACCTGCATCTGCTGAAATCATGCTTCAAGACACCTCATCAGTCATCGACGGCTGACGCCGTCGCTGACAGCTTCCCCTCAAGGGGAAGCCTTTTCCTGCGGCGACGCTTTGCTTCGCTGCCCTCAAGGGGAAGCCGTTCGTTGCGTGTCTTTTATCATTTGGAGGTTCCTTATGACCAAAACGATCCTGCGCCTGACCCTGTCCGGCGCGCTGCTGCTCTTCACGGCGCTCGCCGTGCTGGCGGCGAAATACTTCGGCGCGTTCTTCTTCGGGTTTTATCCCGCTTTTTCCCGCTGGGTGACCGGCGTGCTGGCGGGGATCACCTCCGTCGTGCCCTTCGCCTTTTGCGAGATCCTGCTGGTCGCGCTGCTGATCTGGTTCATCATCTCGCTGGTACGGGCGATCGTCAAGAAGCGCATGGTGCGCTGGCTGACGGGCGTTCTGCTGATCCTCTGCATTCTGGTGACGGCCTTCGTCGGCATCTGGGGACTCAACTACTACGCGCCGCCCATGCGCGAGCGGCTCGGCCTGTCCGACCGCCAGTTCACCGTGGCGGAGCTCAAGGAAGCGACGATCTACTACCGCGACCGCGCCAACGAGTTTGCCTATTCGGTGGAGCGCGGCGAGGACGGCGTGATGATCGAGTACGATTTCAGCGAGCTCGCGAAAGCGGCGGGCGACGGCTACGAAACGCTCAGCCAGACCATCGAGGACTTCGGCGGCTCGACCGTCCGCGTGAAGAAGCTCCTGTCCAGCTCCCTCCAGGGCAAGCTCGGCACGACGGGCGTGTTCATCTGCCTGACCGGCGAGAGCTGCGTCAGCACCACGACGCACAGCGCGTCCATGCCCTTTACGATGTGCCACGAGATCGGGCACCGCATGGCGTTCGCGCGGGAGGACGAGGCGAATTTCGCCGGCTTCCTCGCCTGCGCCGCGAACACGCGCCCCGAATTCCAGTATTCCGGCTGGTACTGCGCCTTCCGCTACTGCTATAACGCCCTGTACGCGCAGGACCCGAACGCCGCCGCGGAGGTCTGGAGCGGCGTGAGCGCGGCGGTCGCCCGCGACTGGGCGGACTCCGTGGAGCACTACAGGGCCCTGCGCAGCGAGACGGCCGCGGAGATCAGCGACACCGTCTACGACGCCTACCTAAAGGGCTTTTCCGTGAAATCCGGCGTGCAGTCCTACGGCGAGGTCACGGACCTGCTGCTGGTCTGGTATTTTGAGAGGATGAAATGAGCAAGCGACGCAGCGCGACCCTGCCGTATACCTTCCTCCAGATGATGCTCTGGGCGACCTACGGCTTCCTGTTTTCCTACGCCAATCCCTATATGACGGAGAAGATCGGCCTGACGGACACCGCCGCCGGGCTGATCCTTTGCGCCGCGACCGGCCTCGCGTGCCTGCTGCAGCCCGTATTGACTGCCGCCGCCGACCGGACGCGGCTGAACGTGCGGCGCGTCCTGCTCTGCAGCGCGGCGCTGACCGCGGCCTGCGCCGCGGCGACCTGCCTGCCGGGTCTCCGCGCCGCCGCGACGGCGGCGCTGTTTGCGGGCGCGTGCGTTTTTTTGCAGGTGCTGCCGTCCTTCGCCAACGCCCTCGGCATGGAGGGCATCCGCAGCGGGCAGAAGATCAACTTCGGTCTGGCG
>CAJOEH010000026.1:16024-16817 GCA_905233385.1 uncultured Oscillospiraceae bacterium | reverse complement strand
GACGGCGGCGCTCCTGATCCCCGCCGTGCTGTGGATGCCCGCGGGCAGGCGGCTCGCGCCGCGTAAAGAGGACAAGCCGACCACCGCCGCGGAGTTCTTCCGCGCGGATCCCAAAATGATCGGCTTTCTGCTCGGCGCGATCCTGCTCTATATCGGGCACAACGTCCTGAGCAACTGCATGTTCCGCGTGGCGCAGCTCAAGGTCCCCGGCGCGGACGAGGCGGGCGCGACGGCGGTGCAGGGCACGGCCCTGCTGATCGCCGCCGTGGTGGAGCTGCCCGCGATGTTCTTCTTCACCACCGTCGTCAAAAAGATCCGCTGCGACCTCCTGCTCCTGCTGTCCTGCCTGTGCATGACCCTGCGGCTCGCGCTGACCCTGCTTTTGCCCGGCGCGGCCGGGCTCTACGGCGCGCAGATCATGCAGATGCTGGGCTACGCCCTCTTCGCCGTCAGCACGGTCTACTACGTCGGCACGGTCGTCCCGAAGGGCAACGTCGTCAAGGGGCAGACCTACCTCGGCACGACGAACACCCTCGGCTGTCTGATCGCCTACGCGCTGGGCGGCTCGCTGATCGACGCGGTCGGCGTGAGCTGGATGCTCGGGGTCTGCGTCGCGGCCTCCGCCGCCGGCTTCCTGCTCGTCCTGCTGTCGATCAAAAAGGTCACGCGGACCGTCGGCGCGTAGCGGAGCTGCGCTCCGCAGTGAAATAAATCCACTTCGTGGATTTGTGAAATATGCTCCGCATGTGAAATATGGCTTCGCCATGTGAAATGCCTGCGGGCGCGTAGGCGG
>CAJOEH010000026.1:0-15889 GCA_905233385.1 uncultured Oscillospiraceae bacterium | reverse complement strand
CGGAGCGGGGCTCCGCAGTGAAATAAATCCACTTCGTGGATTTGTGAAATATGCTCCGCATGTGAAATATGGCTTCGCCATGTGAAATGCCTGCGGGCGTGAGTGGATTTTTTTAATCATTTTACCTTATAACACGAGCCGGATCCGCTGGATCCGGCTCATTTCACTTGATGCGAAGCGTCAAATTTCACACGCGCAAAGCGCGTATTTCACATCCGCAGGATATTTCACTCCGTTTCCCCGGCGGGGCTCCCTTTGCATAAAACAACAGGGTCGCTTTTTGCAAAGCGACCCTGTTTCGATGTCTGTATTCTCTCTGTAGGATTCTATGGTTCCGACGTGTCCTCCGGCGGATCGGTCGGGCCCTCGGTGGGCGGATCGGTCTCCGTGGGCGGCGCTTCCGTCGGTTCGGTCGGCGCTTCCGTCGGTTCGGTCGGCGCTTCCGTCGGCTCGGTGAGCTCCGTTTCCTCGGTCGCCTCGGTCGGCGTGACCAGGTGCGCGATCTGGCGGTCGCGCTTGTCGTACTTGGAATAGCAGACGACCTCGGTGGAGATCAGCTCGCCGGTGACCTTGTCGTACTTGTAGCGGTAGGTCGTGACGTTCGCGCCGTCGTAGGCGGTCTGGATCACGTCGCCCTCGTCGTAGTAGGCGTACTTGGCGTAGTTCGGCATATCGGGCGAGATATCGAGGATGACTTCCTTCGCGCTGAAATAGTCGGTGACGACGTAGTCCAACTCGACCGTGTAATCCTTGGTGTCCGTGCCGACGAAGCGGATGTGCACATAGCCGTCGGAGACGGAGGCGTCGATGCGGATGGGATACTGCGTGTTATTGCGCCACTTGTAATCCAGGCTGCCCCAGTAGATCGTCGCGTCCATGCCCCAGGGGATATAGGACGGGGTGAACTGGTGCTCCGCGCGTTCGACGACCTCGAGGTCCGCCTTGAGCGTGCAGTAGAAGATCGTGGAGGCGACCTGACAGACGCCGCCGCCGAGCTCCTGCACGGTCTCGCCGCCGACGTAGACGCCGGCTGCGCCGTAGCCCTTCTCCGCGGTGCGCTCACCGACGGTCTTGTTGAACGAGAAGGTCTCGCCGGGCTTGACGATCGTGCCGTTGATCGCCTTGCAGGCAAGCTCCAGATTGTGCGTTCTGGTGGGGTTGTAGACGTGCGGGCTGTCGTAGTAGGACAGGACGTCCTGGAACAGTTCTACGTTGCCGTCGTCGTCCGGCTCGATCTCCACCAGCGCAAGGGTGACGACGTCGCCGGGCTTCGCGTTCTCAAAGGCGATGATCGCGTCCGTCATGCGGAAGCCGTAACCGGGCTTGCTCTCCGTGATGATCTCGTAGGTGTTCTCGTCTCGCACGGCGTTGACCGGCTCGGCGCAGTGGTACTGTTCGTACAGCTTGTCCAGATCGATCGGCTCGGGGATCGTCTCGTTGTAGATATACTGCAGCTCGTAATTCGCGCTCATATAGGACTCGACGATCTCTTTGTAGAGCGCGTCGATGTCGATCTCGCGCTTGAGCGCGCCGAGGGTGATCTCCAGCGCGTCCACGGTCTGCGGATTGCCGTCCTTGTCGGTGATCGTCGTCTGCGTCTTCTTCACGGTACTCTCCGCGCCCTCGCGCTCGGCGTCGGTCAGCGAGCTTTCCAGCACCTCGCGGATATAGGTCTCGTTGATGGTCAGGTGCTTCGCCACGTCCACGTCGAACCGCGACTCGTTCTTTTTCGAGCCGACGCCTCTGCCGATCTGATAGGCCTCCTCGACCGCGCCCGCGACGTCGAGCTTCACGCCGACGTCCTCCGGCAGCAGCCGCAGGGTCTTATCCAGCAGATAGGGGTTGCCGTCCTCGTCGAGCGGCGCGTCGGGATCGGCAGGCGGCGCTTCCTTCTGCGGGATCGCGGCGGCGACCTGCGCATTCTCCACAGGATTGCCGAAAGCGTCCAGCACGGTCTCCTCGCCGGGCACATAGGTGGTCACGTAGGTCGGGAACTCGTCGCCGCGCGTGTAGAAGCGCACGTTCATATCGTGGTCGAAGGTGACGTCCTGCAGGGCGGCCGTCGCCTCTTCCTTGGTCATGCCGCTGAGGTTGATGCCCGCGACGTAGACGTTGTTGACGATCTTTTCGTCGTCGCGCAGGAGCAGGTAGGCGATCGCGCAGGCGGCGACGACGCAGAGCGCGCCGAGAATGCCGATCACGAGCGGCAGGCGGCTCTTTTTCTTTTTGGGCGCGGCGGCTTTCTGCGCCGCGGACTTTTTCGGCGCGCCCTTCGCCGGCGCGGCCTTCTGCCCGTAGAGATTGCTGCGGTCCGCAGCGGGCATCTGCGGATTATATGCGCTCACAGGACGCTTTCCCTTTTCAAACTTTCCCATGGTATTCTCCTCTATTCACGCGTAAAAGCGGAAACAATTCTGAATCGCAGTACGGATGCTGCATGATTTGTACTATATATTATAGCGATTTATCGACAAAAAGCAACAGAGAAAAATGAAAATTATTTGGCAACTTTGTTTACATAAGAAATACATTATGGTAAACCGGCGCGGTTTCCGTCCGCCCGCTCGCCCGGGCGATTTCGCCGTGGCAATCTGTGCGTATCAATGCGGGACACTTCCCCGTGATACGGGACCCGTAGGGAGGCATGCCCACATGCCTCCGCGGACAACCGGATGCACATGAAAACACTGCGCGGAGGCGTCAGGGGACGCCTCCCTACGCGCGGAGGCGTCAGGGGACGCCTCCCTACGCGCAGAGCGAGAAACGTTGCAAATCGCAAACCAGAGACGGACAGATTGCACCCGCAATACCCGCAATACCCGCAAGGGGTACGCCAAATCCGTAAGGCAGCAGAGCTGCCAACGGCTGTGCAGGGGGCACGCCACATCCGTAAGGCAGCATAGCTGCCAACGGCTGTGCAGGGGGTAGGCCGCATCCGTAAGGCGGCAGAGCCGCCAACGGCTGCGCACCCACGACGCCTGACGGCGGCTCGCAATGACAGACCTGCGGGGTTTCCGCATTGCGCATTGCGCATTGCGCATTGCGCATTGCGCATCGTTACGCGCCGGCGTAGTCGCGGACGAAGGCCTCCGCGGCCTTGAGGGAGTTCTCGTTCGCCGCTAATTTCAGCGTCAGCGTGGGCTTCTCGGTCTTCGGCGAGAGGAAGACGCGCTTCTTGTAGGCCTCCGCGCCGCAGATCGCCGCGACCGCCTCGAACTCGAATTTCGCCAGCGTGAAGATGACCGTCCGGCCCTTCTGCGTGATGTCCGAAATCCCGACGGCTGCCGCGCGGGCGCGCAGCAGGGCGATCGCGATCAGATTCATCGCGCCCTTGGGCGGGTCGCCGTAGCGGTCGACGATCTCGTCGAGCAGCTCGTCGGCGTCCTCCTGCGAGCGGATGGCCGCCATGCGGCGGTAGAGGTCCATGCGCTGCTCGCCGGAGGAGACGAACCGCTTGTCGATGTTGGCGGTCACGTCCAGATCGGCGGTGCAGGAGACCTCCTCGACGGGCTTTTCGCCGCGCTCCTCTAAAACCGCTTCCTCCAGCAGCTTCAGATACATGTCGTAGCCGACGGAGAGCATGTGGCCGGACTGCGCCGCGCCCAGGAGGTTGCCCGCGCCGCGGATCTCCAGGTCGCGCATGGCGATCTTGAAGCCGGAGCCGAACTCGGCGTAGTCGCGGATGGCGTTCAGGCGCTTCTCCGCGACCTCGGTGAGCACCTTGCCGCGGCGGAAGGTCAGGTAGGCGTAGGCGTGGCGGCCCGAGCGGCCGACGCGGCCGCGAATCTGGTGCAGCTGCGCCAGACCCATCTTGTCCGCGTCCTCGATGATGAGGGTGTTGACGTTGGAGATGTCGATGCCGGTCTCGATGATGGTCGTGCAGACCAGGATCTGAATTTCGTTGTCCGCCATGCGCTGCATGACGTCGGACAGGTCCTCCTCGCTCATTTTGCCGTGCGCGACGCCGATCTCCGCGTCGGGCAGGGCTTTTTTGATCCGCGCGGCGCACTGGGCGATGGACTCGACGCGGTTGTGCAGGTAGTAGACCTGCCCGCCGCGCTCGAGCTCGCGCCGCATCGCGTCGATCAGGACGGGCTCGGCGTATTCGAGCACGAAGGTCTGGACCGGGTAGCGGTCGCGCGGCGGCTCTTCGATGGTGGACATGTCGCGCAGCCCCGTCAGCGCCATGTTCAGCGTGCGAGGGATCGGGGTTGCCGACAGGGTTAAGACGTCCACGCCGCGCGAAAGTTCCTTCAATTTTTCCTTGTGGGTCACGCCGAAGCGCTGCTCCTCGTCTACGATCAGCAGACCGAGGTCCTTGAATTCGATCTCCTTTTGCAGGAGCTTGTGCGTGCCGATGACGAGGTCGAGGGAGCCGGCGCGCAGGTCGGCGAGGTTTTTGCGGATCTGGGCGGGCGTGCAGAAGCGCGAGAGCATTCCGATCTGCACGGGGAAGCCGCGGAAGCGGCTCAGCGCGGTGGTGTAGTGCTGTTGGGCGAGGACGGTGGTCGGAACTAAGATCGCGACCTGCTTGCCGTCCAGGATCGCCTTCATTGCCGCCCGCAGCGCGACCTCGGTCTTGCCGTAGCCGACGTCGCCGCACAGCAGGCGGTCCATCGGCTGGGGCGACTCCATGTCGCTCTTGATCTCGCCGATGGAGCGGAGCTGGTCGTCCGTCTCGGCGTAGGGGAAATTCTGCTCGAACTCGGCCTGCCACGGGGTGTCCGCGGCAAAGGCGAAGCCCGGCAGGCGCTTGCGCTCGGCGTAGAGTCGGATCAGGCCCTCGGCGAGGTCCTTCGCGGCGGCTTTGGCGCGGGCCTTGGTCTTCTGCCACTGGTCGCCGCCGAGGCGGTTGAGCTTGACCGGGGTGTCCTCGCCGCCGCCGATGTATTTGCCGATCAGGTCGAGCTGGGTCGCGGGGACGTAGAGCACGTCCGTGCCCTGATAGGCGATCTTAACGTAGTCCTTCACCGCGCCGTCGATCTTGATCTGCTCCATGCAGACGTAGCGGCCGATGCCGTGGAACTCGTGGACGATCAGATCGCCCGGCGAGAGGTCGGCGAAGGAGTCCAATTTTTGACGATTTGACGGCTTTTGACGCTTTTTGCGCGTTTTCTGCGCGTTTTGCGCGAGCAGTTGACCCTCGGTCAGGATCGCCGCTTTCAGCTCCGGGTATTCCATGCCGAAGGGCAGCGCGCCGTCGGTCAGGACGACGTCGCCGGGGCGCGGCAGGGCGGTCAGCGGGAAGGCGAGCCGGGCCGGCAGGCCCTTTTCTTTCAGCTGCTCGGCCAGGATCTCGGCGCGGCGGCGGTTGCCGCAGAGGACGAGGGAGGAAAAGTCGTTTTTGCGGTAGTGCTCCAGGTCGGCGATCGCCGCGTCCAGATTGCCGCCGTAGGACGGCAGCTGCTTGGCGACGATGTCGCAGAGCTCGCCCGGCGGAAGGCTCTGCGGATAGCCGGAGGCGAGGAAGGAGTCGAGGAATACGACCGGGCGGCCGGCGCAGAGGGCGCAGACGCTCTCCCAATCGGCGGAGAATTCGCACAGCTCGCCGCAGAGCAGGCCGCTTTCGAGCAGGCTGTCGAGCATCATGCCCTCCTCCTCGGTATAGCGGTTGGCGGCGCGGCGCAGGTTGCCGTGGTCGCAGAAGAAGACCGCCGCGTCGGCGGGGATGTAGTCCGCGGCGCAGGCGAAGTCCGGGTAGATCAGCGCCATGTAACGGTCGGCGGCGGAGAAGGATACGCCGCTGCGGAGCGCCTCGGTGTCCTCCGCGAGGGTGCGCAGGAGCGCCTCGTTCGGCGTCCTGCGGCGGCGCAGACGCGCCTGCAGGGCGTCCAGGTCGGCGCACAAACCGTCCGTGCCCTCCGGGTGTAGGCGCGGCAGGGTCTCCGCGACGGGGAGGATGACGAAGGATTCGACGTTTTCGGTGCGGCGCTGCGTCACGGTGTCGAAATAGCCCATCGCGTCGATCTCGTCGCCGAAGAACTCGACGCGGACAGGATTGTCGCAGGCGGGCGAGAAGACGTCCAAAATGCCGCCGCGCAGCGCGAACTGGCCGACGCCCTCGACGAGGGTGCCGCGGACGTAGCCCGCCTGCACCAGCTTTTCGCAGAGCGTTTCCGGCGGGATGTTCGCGCCGAGGCGCAGTTCCGGCGCGGCGGAGAACATGCTGTTTTTCGGCATCGTGCGCACGGCCAGCGCCTCCCACGTCGTCAGCAGGAGCGGGCATTCGCCGCGCGCCAGCCGATAGAGCAGGCGGAGCCTTTGGTGCTCCCAGCCGCGGGAGATCGCGCTCGCGCTGTAGAAGGTCAAATCGCGCGAGGGCAGGATCGGCGCTTCCGCGCCCAGAAACGCGGCCAGCTCCGCCTGCGCGCGCCGCGCCGCCATCTCGTCCTGGCAGACGACGACCGCCGGTCGGCCGGTATCATGGAGCAGGGACGCGATCAGGTGCGAGCGGTTGATCTGCGCCGCGCCGGACACGCCGGCGACCTTATTGTGTTCCACGCACTGCGCCAGCCGCCGGTAGTCCGGCAGCCCGCGCAGCAGGGTCAGAAGCAGTTCCATAGAATGAAATCCTTTCAATGAGCAATGCGCAATGCTCAATGCTCAATGCACAATGCTCAATGCTCAATGCGCAATGTTAAACGCTCAATGCGCAATGCGCAATGTTAAACGCTGAAGGTGTAACGCAAATACTTACAGGGTCGTCATTGCGAGGCTTGTGAAACAAGCCGTGGCAATCTGTGCCTTCGATGTGGGACGCTTTATCGAAACACGCCGTAGGGCACGACCTGCGTGTCGTGCCGCGGCTCCCTCATTGAGGGAGCTGTCAGCGTAGCTGACTGAGGGAGTCGGAACGGCACATAGGCCGTTCCCTACATATCCATAAAGAAAGCCCCATATACGGTGCAGATGCCAAGCCTGCGACGGACGGATTGCCCCATTCGGGGCAATGACAGGAACGGAGGATTCCCGAAAAGACGAGGGAAACAACGCACAAATGCGGAAATCGGGAAAAACCCCGATTTCCGTCGAATATGTCGTGTAATATTTCAAAATCACAGCGGGTCGAAGACCGCCGCGGCGGAAGGGAAGCAAGCCTGCCGGACGATCGCGGCGGTTTTCAACAGCGGGCTGCCGACACCGCTCTGCGGCCTTTCGCGATGGTCAGCCGCAGCGTTCTTCGGCTGCGGCGTTACGGCTGCCTGCCGTTGAACTTCGCGGCGGCGGCGGGAACGCCCGCCTCGATCACCGTCAGCGCCGCCTCGGCGGCGTCCTCGACGACCGGCTTGAGGATCTTTTCCTCGTCCTTCGTGAAGCTCGAGAGCACCCAGTCGGCCAGCTCGAAATCCGGGTGCGGCTTCGCGCCGACGCCCAGCTTGACGCGCGGGAAGGACTGGCTGTTCAGCGCGCCGATCACGGACTTGATCCCGTTGTGGCCGCCGGCGGAGCCGTCCGCGCGGACGCGCAGCCTGCCGACGTCGAGCGAGACGTCGTCGAACAGGAGAATGATCCGCTCCGGCGGGAGCTTGAAATACCGCGCCGCGTCCATCACGGACAGGCCGGACAGATTCATAAAGGTCTGCGGCTTGAGCAGGATCAGCTTCTGCCCCTTGTAACTCGCCTGCGCGTACAGGCCGCGGAACTTCGCGCGGTCGATCTTCACGTGCAGCTTCTGCGCCAGCGCATCAACTGCGCGGAACCCGACGTTGTGGCGGGTCTTCGCGTAGTTCTCGCCGGGATTTCCAAGCCCCGCGATCAGCCAGTCGCAGGACGGCTTTCGGAACAGCATCAGAACAGGCTGGAGATCGACGTCTCGTTGTAGATCCGCGTGATCGCCTTCGCGAACATCGGCGCGGCGTCGAGCTGGCGGATCTTGCGGCCTGTGTAGATCGAGGGCAGCGGGATCGTGTTCAGGAGCATGAGCTCCTCGATGCAGCTCGCCTCGACCTTGTCGCAGGCGTCCCCGGACAGCACGCCGTGGCTCGCGCAGGCGTAGACCGCCTTCGCGTGGCCGATCTCCTTGATCGCCTCGGCGGCGTTGCACAGGGAGCCGGCGGTGTCCACGATGTCGTCGAAGAGGATGCAGGTCTTGCCCTCGACGTCGCCGATGACGTTCATGACCTCGCTCATGTTGGCGCGCTGGCGGCGCTTGTCCACGATGGCGAGCCCCATGTGGAGCTTCGCGGCGAAGGCGCGCGACCGCGCGACCGAGCCGACGTCGGGCGAAACGACGCAGAATTCGTCGTGGTTATAGACGGTCTCGTCGAATTTGGAGAGATAGTAGCGGGTAAAGAGGGGGTTGCCGACCAGATGATCCACGGGGATGTCGAAGAAGCCCTGGATCTGCGCGGCGTGCAGGTCCATCGTCAGCACGCGGTCCGCGCCCGCCTTGGTGATGAGGTTCGCCACAAGCTTGGCGGAGATCGGATCGCGGCCCTTCGCCTTGCGGTCCTGGCGCGCGTAGCCGAAATAGGGGATGACGGCGGTGATCCGGCCGGCGGAAGCGCGGCGGAACGCGTCGATCATGATCAGGAGCTCCATCAGGTGGTCGTTGACGGGGCAGCAGGTGGACTGGATCACGAAGACGTCGCAGCCGCGAACGGTCTCGTTGATGGAGACGTTCACCTCGCCGTCCGAGAAATACTCCACGGTGCTGTCGCCGAGATCCAGACCCAGCTCCGCGCAGATGCCGCGGGCAAAGGGGACGTTGGCGTTGGCGGTAAAGACCTTGATTTCTTTTCCGTGAGCGATCATTGGGTTACCTCTCTATTTCCGAGCCTCCGCAGAAGCCCTGAATTACCATAACAATGCTCAATGCTCAATTCGCAATGCTCAATGCGCAATGCGATGGCGCCTTGATCGTGTCATTGCGAGGCTGCGCAGCAGCCGTGGCAATCTGTGCCCATCAAATTTGTACACTTCTTCACAAGACGAGGCAAGTCGCAACCCTGCGACGGACGGATTGCCACGCAGCTTCGCTGCTCGCAATGACACCGACTGAGGGTTTGCGCATTGAGAATAATTTTACTTCTTATGTTTCGCGGCCCAGTCGCGCTTGTTGGACTGGCGGCTGCGGGCGATCGCGAGCGCGTTCGCGGGCACGTCCTCCGTGATGACGCTGCCGGCGGCGATATACGCGCCCTCGCCGACCGTGACCGGCGCGATCAGCGCGGTGTGGCAGCCGATAAAGGCGTTGTCTTCTACGGCGGTGCGGTGCTTCTCCACGCGGTCGAAGTTGACCGTCGCCGTGCCGCAGCCGAGGTTGCAGTCGCTGCCGATCGTCGCGTCGCCGAGGTAGGACAGGTGCGACGCCCAGGTGCGGTCCCCGATCTTCGCGTTCTTGACCTCGACGAAATTGCCGATCTTCGCGGCGCGGCCGATCTCGGAATCGGGCCGGATGTGGGCGTAGGGGCCGATCATCGCGTCCGCGGCGACCTTCGAGGCGTAGACCTGCGAGGCGTTGACCGTTGCGCGCTCGCCGATCTCGGAATCTTCGACTACGCTCCACGGGCCGATGACCGCTTCTGAGCGAATGATCGAAGAACCGCGCAAAATCGCTCCCGGCAGGAGCTTCGCACCGCGCTCGATGCGCACCGACGGCTCGATGTGGCAGTGATCCGCGTCGAAGATCTCCACGCCCTGCTTCATCAGGCGCAGCATCCGGTCGCGCCGCAGGACGGAAGCGAACTCCAGCGCGCTCGCCGGAGAGTCGATCGCATAGAATCCGTCATAATCGCTCAAAATAGAGCAATTATCTTTCAGAAAGCGGGAAAAGACGAACTGCTCGTCGAGCGCGTCCATGAGCTGCTCGCGGTTCGCCCGGTAGACGCAGGCGCCCAGCGGCACGCCGGCGCGCCGCGCGGAGGCGGGCACGTAGGCGGCGGGACCTGCGATGATGGTGACGTCCTGCTCGTCCTCGTCCGCGGTAGAGAGGAAGACGTGCAGCAGATCGGCGGGGTTGCTGTCCATCGTCGTCATGACCTCCGCCTGCGCGGGCAGGCAGGCGCGCGCCTGTTCGGCAAAGCGGTCGTGGCAGACCAGGAAGAAGCGCTGTACGCCGTCTTCGTACATCGTCTCGGCAAGCCAGCGCAGCAGCGGCGCGCCGAGGACGCTCTGCAGCGTCAGCGGCTGCGGATAGCCGGTTTTCGCGGTATCGTCCGGAACGAAAATAACAGCGGACAGTCCAAGCATGGGCGGCACGACCTTTCTTGCGTTTTTCACCAATACTATTATATCATACGTTTCGTTTTTGTCTACCGCTTTTCGGAAAGTTCGGCGACAAAATCCCGCGTGAAAAGCGTCGGATTTTCGGCAAATTGCGGCAAAGCTGCGCGGCGTTGGATTTTTGCCTCGCGGGAGGCATATTTCCGATCGGCGACGAATACAATATGGAATAGGGATGAATAGTGAATCGCGAATAATGAATAATGAATAATTGAGGGAGCTGCCAATTCTCCGAATTGGCAGATGAATTATTTGCGAGCGGTAAAAGGCTTCCCCTTGAGGGGAAGGCTTTCATAAGGCGTTTCGCAAAATCAACAGGATTTTATATCGCTGTCGGGCAAAGCCCGACAAAGGGGGATCACATGTTTACGAGAGCGCGGTTTCAGCTCGGGCTGCGGTGGGTCTGCTTCGGGGTGCTGCTCGCCGCTGTCGCGCTGCGGATGGTCTCGGCGGTCGAGCTGTCGCCGGCGGAGCAGGAAAAATCGCCGGAGCCGCCGCCCGCGATGCAGGCCGAAACGGTCTTTCCGACGATGTATTATGCGGCGCCGTCGCACGGCGCGGCCTTTACGGCGGCGGACGCGGAATACGTGGATATCCGCAACGCCGCGGGCGCGGACTTCGACGCGGCGGCGCTGATCACCGCGCCCCTGCGCTTCGACCGGACCGCGGACGGGCCCCTGATCCTGATCGTACATACCCACGCGACCGAGGCGTACACCGCCGCGGACGGAGACGAGTACTTCGGCAATTACCGCACGACGGACATTCGTTACAACGTCGTGCGGGTCGGACAGGCGCTCGCCGACCGCCTGAACGAGAACGGGATCCCGACCGTCCACGACACGACCCTCAACGACGAGCCGGGCTATTACGACGCCTACGAGCGGACGGCGGCGGTGATCGCGGGATATCTGGAAGAATACCCGTCCATTCAGATGGTGATCGACGTGCACCGCGACGCGGTGACGCTGGACGACGGCAGCGAGATGGCGGTGCCGTGCCGTCTGGACGGCAGGGACGCGGCGCAGCTCATGCTCGTGATGGGGACGGATATCGCGGGCCTGGAGCACCCCGACTGGCGGAGCAATCTCTCGATGGCGCTGAAACTGCAGGCGCACTGCGAGCGCGTTTCGCCGGGGGTCTTCCGGCAGATGTCGCTCCGCTCGGAGCGGTACAACGAGCACCTGACGCCGAATTCGATCCTTTTGGAGGTCGGCGCGGCGGGCAACACCCTCCGCGAGGCGATCGCCAGCGCGGAGTTCTTCGCCGACCGGTTGACGGAAGTATTGGCTTCGCCGTGAAACAGCGCCACGCGTCCTCCTATCCGCCGTAGGGAGGCATGCCCACATGCCTCCGCGAAGGACGGAATGCGCAGAAAAATGCTGCACGGAGGCGTCAGGGGGACGCCTCCCTACGACCGCCTGAATATAACGCAGAGTCTATAGCCTCGTCATAGCCCGCTTGTCGGGCAATCCGTCCGTTTCGATGCGGGACGCTGCTTCAAACTCCGGCAGGATGTGCCATATGCGGGCGCCCGATGGGCGCCCCTACAAAGATCCGGTGATAGAAGAGCGTAGGGAGCGATACCCACATCGCTCCGTCCGTGCGCGGGTGGCTGCGGAGGCGTCAGGGGACGCCTCCCTACGACCGTAGGGGCTGCCATTGGCCGCCCGCGAATTCGGACGCATTTTCCAAACCCGCGACGGACAGATTCCCCCGCCTGACACCGTCAGGCGGGGGAATGACAATCCTGTATTCTCTGCGAGTATCAGCCGTCGTCGAGGACGAGAACGAGGTTCTCCTCCACGAGGGTCAGGGCGTCGGTCTGCTTTGCCTCGGAGTTTTTCAGGCTCCAAAGGGCGGGATCGTCCGCCGCGGACACGTCGACGGCGACGTCCGTGTCGAGCCGGTAGACCGAGTACGTGACCTCTCGCTCCGATCCGAACAGGGAGCGGTGGATCGTATTGACCAGCACCAGCTCGTTCTCGTCCGCGCCGATCCGCGCGGCGAGATCATGGTTGAAGTCCGCGCGCTCTGCCTCGGAGAAGTCCTTGGCGCAGTTGTAGTTCTGATAATCGTAGACGTAGTACGCGCCGGTCGCGGCCGCGCCGGCCAGGAACAGCGCGACGACGAAAATGACGAGACGCTTCGTGATATGCAGCTTCTGCGGCGGGTCGTAGGTCAGCTTCATGCGGTAGGTCACCGGCCGGATCGCGTTCAGGAACAGCAGGAGCAGCAGCGACTCGAACGGGAACAGGACGAGGTTCTTCGCGATGCGCGGCAGGTCGAAGATCGCGTAGCTCTTTTCGAGGATCAGCTGATAGTACAGGAGCATGATCGGCGTCTGGATGACGATATTGACCAGGAAACAGACCGCAAAGCGCGACAGGACGACGCGCCAGCTCGACAGCGGCGCGCGGTAGAGGAAGAGGGCGAAGATCACCGAGCCCGCGATCTCTGTGAAGATGAAGGGGAAGAAATACGGGCCGCTCGGGAACAGGATACAGCCGAGCGTATCGCTGACCGCTGCGGCAAAGATCGCGAAGACCGGCCCGTAGATCATCGAGGCGAGGGCGTTGATGAAGAACCCGAAGGTGATGCTCAGCGTGGGCATCAGGGGGATGCTCAGCGGCTTGAGGACGACGCGAACGGCGACCAGGACGGCGGCGAACACCCACGTCCGCCAGCGCGTGAATTCCTGCGCGGCGTCGCGCCAGTAGGCGCGGGAAAACGGCGTGCGGTACAGACCCGGCGCGAGGGGCGTATTTGCGGGTTCGGACATAAAAAACCTCCTTCCGTTATAATGAATAATGAATAGTGAATAATGAATAACGGGATAATTGAGGTGTCGCTGCGCGACAGTTCATTTTCCAATTCGCAGAATTGGAAAACACCATAATTATTCCTTATTCATTCTTAATTCTTCATTACGTCGTAAGGCTCGCCTTACGACGTCCTCAGATACGTCGCGTCGCCGTCGTCGTCGGTCAGGACGAGCTCCCGGCCGTCGATGTGGAAGGCGTAGGACACCGAAAACGGGGTCGTGCCCTCGGTGATGTCGCAGAAGATGGTGTTGAACACGACGCGGTAGGTGCCGTAGATCGTGCCCATATTGCTGCCCTCGTAGGTGCCGGTGACCATCAGCGAGCCGTCTTCGCCGAAGGTGATGGTCTCGCTCATCATCAGCTTGCCCGCGTTGGCGCTCGTCCACACGCCGGGCAGGTCCTGCGGAATGCCGCCTTCCGTCAGCTCGGTGACGGGCGCTTCGGTCGTCTCCGCCGCGGGCGTCTGCGAGCAGCCGGCCGCGCAGAGGACGGACAGGATCAGCAACAATATCAACAGGCGTTTCATAAGGCGCTCTCCTTTCGGAAGCGGCAGCGGAAGCTCTCCGCTCCGTCTGCCTTGACCCCGCGGACGAAGCCGCCGGCGGTCTGCAGGCGCAGGACCTCTCCCGCGAAGCATTCGCGGTCGAACTGGATCTCCAGCCCCGTGCAGGGCGCGTCCTGCAGGGCCTCCGCGTGCCGGACGTAGACGACGTTGTTCAGGTGGCCGTTGCCGTCGATCTCTTCGGGCGCGACCGTCCAGAGGGCGGCGTCCGTCAGATCCTCCGGCGAGGGGATCCTGCGGAGCACGGCGGTGCGCTCCGGCGCGGGCGTCGGGAGCGTCCACAGCATGGGGATGGTTTTCAGATTGACGATCTTCCGCGTTTTGGCGTCGGCGAGCACCCAGCACTGCATGGCTTCGCCGCAGGGCCCGTCCTCGTCGAACAGCGAGAAATCGCGGATACTGGACGTCGCGGAGGGGGCTCGCAGGAAGGTCCGCAGGCGCAGCGCGCCGACCGGCAGGCGGCGAAGGTCCACGGCGCAGCGCACGAGCATCCACAGCACGCCGAAGTCGCGCAGCATCCGCGCAAAGCCGATGTCAAGGTCGAGACTGTGCGCGATGGCGGCGTCCTGCATCGCCGCCGTGATTTCCGTCAGCGAGCCTGCGCCCGCCGGACGGCTGAGTTCCAGTATTTCCTGCACAAGATCGCCTCCGTTTTTCCCTATTTTACCACGGAGATCCCGCGCCGTCAAGGACGCGCTGCGAAGCGCCGCCGCACCGGCGTTCCTGTCATTGCGAGCCGATGAAATCGGCGTGGCAATCTGTGCGTATCGATGCGGGAACTTTATTGTTTTACGCATAATCCATAATCTTGTCATTGCCCGCTTGTCGGGCTGCGCAGCCGTTGGCGGCTTTGCCGCCTTACGGATGCGGCGTACCCCTTGCGGGTGCAATCTGTCCGTACCGATATCGCACACTTTCGCGTGATATGCTGCACGTGCCATACAAGCAAGGGACAGATTGCCACGGCTTGCTCCGCAAGCCTCGCAATGACACGAACGTAGACCGTACAGATTTATGCATAATCCTTCCACCAGCTGCGCAGACTATCCCGGGGTGAAACACGCATGGAGGCCGTCACGGACGAACATATCGCCGCGCGCTTTGCCGGTGCGGGCGACTTCAACCGCCGCGAGCTGCGCGTCGGGACACATATTATATATGTATATGCGATCGACGGCCTGACCTCCGGCGGCGATATTTCGGAGCTGGTGATCCGGCCGCTCCTGCAGGACACCCGCGCGGGGACCATGGACGAGCTCTGCGACCGCGCTCTGCACAGCACGGTCTATAATGCCGTCGCCGTGCCCTGCAAGGATGAAAACGACGCGGCGATGAAGCTCGTCAACGGCTTCACCGTCGTGCTGTTCGGCGAGCGGGCGATCGCCTTCGAGACGAAGACCGGCGAGAAGCGGTCTCCGTCCGCGCCGGAGGTCGAGAACACCGTCAAGGGGCCGAAGGACGCCTTCACCGAGACGGTG
The DNA here is from genome assembly GCA_905233385.1 of uncultured Oscillospiraceae bacterium. Taxonomy (GTDB): domain Bacteria; phylum Bacillota; class Clostridia; order Oscillospirales; family Oscillospiraceae; genus JAZOXB01. The sequence continues at coordinate 800 of CAJOEH010000026.1, read as the reverse complement.
CGCACGAACACGAGCCTGCTGCGCCGCCACCTGCGCACGCCGTCGCTGCGCCTGTACGAGACGCAGGTCGGGCGGCGCAGCCTGACGAACGTGACCGTCGCGTATCTCGACGGCCTGACCGACCCTGCGCTCGTCGAGCGGATGCAGCGGCGGCTGGCGGAGATCGATATCGACGGCCTGACCTCGCCCGCGGCGGTGGAGGAGTACGTGACCGGCTCGCGGCCGACGGCGTTCCCGCTCCTGCAATACACGGAGCGGACGGACCGCTTCGCGCAGGGACTGCTGGAGGGTCGGGTCGGCCTGCTGGTGGACGGTCTGCCCCTCGGCTATCTCGCGCCGGTGGACCTGGGGTATCTGATGACCGCGCCGGAGGATCGCTGCACGGACTACCTGTCCGCCTCGTTCCTGCGCGTTCTGCGCTATCTCGCCCTGCTGATCGGCCTGCTGCTGCCGGGGCTGTACGTCGCGATGGCGGCGTTTCACCCCGAAATGCTCCCGACGGAGCTCCTGCAGGCTGTCATTGAAAGCAAGCAGTCCGTTCCCTTTCCGACGATTTTCGAGATCTTGGGGATGCTGATCGCCTTCGAGCTGCTGCAGGAGGCGAGCATCGCCCTGCCGCAGTCGGTCGGGCAGAGCCTGTCGGTCATCGGCGGGCTGGTCGTCGGCACGGCGGCGGTGGAGGCGAAGATCATCTCCCCGGCCGCGCTGATCGTGATCGCGGCGGCGGGGATCGCGGGCTTCGCACTGCCCGGGCGAAGCTTCGCCGACGCGCTGCGGCTGTGGCGGCTCGCGCTCGCGGT
>CAJOEH010000025.1 GCA_905233385.1 uncultured Oscillospiraceae bacterium | reverse complement strand
ATACTTCCTTGCCATAATATTACCCCCCTATGTAGTACTTCTATTTTCCTACATAGGGGGGTGTTTTGTCTATTGTCTGTTTTTACTGGTTCTGTTTATTCGGCCTGAGCTCTTTCTTTATGATCATATTGCGTATTGACTTGTGTAGATCTCGTAGTAGAACCCCTGCTTGTCCAGCAGTTCCTGATGCGTGCCCTGTTCCACGATCTTCCCGTGGTTGAGCACGAGGATCAGATCGGAATCCACGATCGTGGACAGGCGGTGTGCGATGACGAAACAGGTGCGGCCCTTCATCAGCTTATCCATCGCCTTCTGGATCAGGATCTCCGTGCGGGTATCGACGTTGGAGGTCGCTTCGTCCAGGATCAGAAGCTGCTTGTTCGCGAGCAGGGCGCGGGCGATCGTCAGAAGCTGTTTCTGACCCGCGGAGATCGTGGTGGTGTCCTCGCTGATGACCGTGTCGTAGCCCTGCGGCAGGGTGCGGATAAAGTGGTCGCAGTAGGCGCGGTCGCAGGCGTCGATGATCTCCTCGCGCGTCGCTTCCGGCTTGCCGTAGGCGACGTTTTCCGCGACGGTGCCCTTGAACAGCCACGTATCCTGCAGCACCATGCCGAAGAGTTCGCGCGTGCTGTCGCGCGACAGGGAAGCGACGTCCTGACCGTCGATCAGGATCCGGCCGCCTTTGAGATCGTAGAAGCGCATGAGCAGGTTGACAATCGTCGTCTTGCCCGCGCCGGTCGGCCCGACGATGGCGACGTTCTGCCCCTTCTTCACGTCGATGCAGAGGTCTTCGATCAGCGGCTTGTCCTCGCTGTAGGAGAAATCCACGTGCTCAAAGCAAATATTGCCCTCCGTTTTGCCCTGCAGTTCTTCTGTGGGGCGTTCTTCTTCCTTCAGATCCAGCACGTCGTAGACGCGCTTGGCTGCCGCCTTGACCATCTGCAATTCGCCGAAGCCGCTCGCGATCCGCTCCAGTGGCGCGGAAAGCTGCTTCGCGAATAGGATGACGGTGACGACCGTTCCGACGGAAACGGAGCGGTAGACGATCAGCCAGCCGCCGAGCAGGGCGATCAGGATGTAGGCGAGCGCGTTCGTGAAGGCGATGATCGGCTGCACGATGTACATCAGGAAGTTCGCTTTCCGCGCGACTTCCTGGTGCTCGGCGTTGATCTTGTCGTGATGCGCCTGCACGTGGTTTTCCAGATTGAACGCCTTGGTCGCGGGGAAGTTCGTGTAGCTTTCCTCCACGGCGGCGTACATCTTGCCGAAATATGTATAGGAAGAATCCCAGCTCTTTTCACTCAGCGAAGCAAGCTTGGAAGACAGCCACAGCGACAGCGGCATGATGGCAAGGACCGCCAGCGCCAGCAGCCAGCTCTGCAGGAACATGAAGACCGCGATCGCGAAGATCTGCAGGAAGCCTGTAAGCAGGATCTCGAGGATGCCGTGGATGCTGTTGCCCATGGTCGAGACGTCTTCCTGCATCTTCTCGATGATGTCGCCGACCGGCGTTTTGTCCATGTAGGACACCGGCAGACGCTGCAGCTTGTCCGACATGCGGATGCGCAGTCCGGCGGTGTAGAAGCGGCTGACGACGTTATTGAGCAGATAGTGGTTGCCGTAGGTAATACCCGCGTTCGCGCAGAAGACCGCAAACAGGATCAGCAGGCCCGGCGCCAGCGCCTCGATCAGGGAGGAGGTCTTGTCAGTCTTGAGCCACGCGTAGAGTTGGTCGATCAGTTTGCCCAGAAGTTCCGGCGTGGCGATCGCGCAGGCGATGATCCCCATGGAGAGAATTGCGGACAGGATCAGCCAGCTGCGGATCGGGCGGGTGTCGCGGATCATGCGCCACAGCGTGCCCTTCAGGGAGAGCTTTTCGTTCTTCATTTCTTTCTACCTCCTGTCTGGGAGGCGAAGATTTCCCGATAGATGCGGCAGTTCTCCATAAGCTCCGCGTGCTTGCCCGCGCCGACGAGTTTGCCCTCGTCAAGCACGAAAATGCAGTCGGAATTCATCGCGGAGGTGACGCGCTGGGTGATGACGATCTGCGTCCTTCCGGCGAACCTGCTGTTCAGCCGGGTGCGCAGCTTCGCTTCGGTCAGGAAATCCAGCGCGGAGAAGCTGTCGTCGAAAATGTAGATCGGCGCGTCCTTGACGATGCAGCGGGCGATCGCCAGACGCTGTTTCTGCCCGCCGGAGAGATTCGCGCCGGACTGCTCCAGCGTATAGTCCATTCCATCCTTCTGCTCTGCGATGAAGTCCGTCAGCTGCGCGATGTCCAGCGCCTCGCGGAGCTCGTCCTCGGTCGCGTTGATGCGCCCCATCTGCACGTTCTCGCGGATGGTGCCGGAATAGATCATGGACTTTTGCAGGGCGCAGCTGATGTTGCGCCGGATCGTTTTGCGGGAGATGGTCTTCGCGTCGCGCCCGTCGAAGAGGACGCGGCCCTCGGTCGGCTGACGGAAGGAGAGCAGCAGGGAAACGATCGTGCTCTTGCCGGAGCCGGTGCCGCCGATCACGGAGATCTTATCGCCCGGGTTGATGTGCAGGGTGATGTGGCTGAGCGCGGCCTGATCCGCGCCCTGATACTGGAACGTCGCGTCCTCAAAGTCGATCTTCCCGGTAAAATGCAGATCCTCGTCCGGGATGAGGTCCGCGGTGCCTTCCGCGTCCATAACCTCGTTGATTCGCCTGGCGGCGACTCTGGCATGGGGGAACATGATGATCGCGAACGAGGCGGAGATCAGCGCGTTCAGCACCAGTTCGACGTACTGGATCACGGCGAAGATATCGCCGGGGGTCAGATCGCTGCCGGTCTCGATGCGGATACCGCCGACCAGCACGATCAAAAGAACGGCGACGTGCAGGACGAAGGTCGTCATCGGGACGGTCAGCGCCATGGTGATATTGGCCTTGATGATGTTTTCCGCCATCACGTGCGTCGCCTCGGCGATGCGCTCGTGTTCACGCGGCTCGCGGTTAAAGGCGCGGATGACGCGGATGCCGCGGACGCGCTCGCGGACGATGTCGCTCTGCCGGTCGCAGTATTTGTCCGACAGTTCCCAGCGCGGCGTGATCTTCTTGCCGAGCAGGACGACGACGACAATGACCAGCGGCACCATGGCGAGCATGATGAGAGACAGGGTGACGTCCTTGGAGAAGCACAGCGCGACGCCGCCGATGAACAGCAGCGGGATGATGAAAATGCTTCCGCTGAGCATGGACGCGAGCCACGCGAGCGTGCCGGCGTCGTGGGTGGAGCGCGTGACCAGACCGCCGGTACCGATCTTTCCCATTTCCTCGAAGGTCATGGTATGGACCTTGCGGAAGATCGCGGAGCGCAGGTCGCGCGTGAACGACGTCGTGATGCGGGTGGTCAGACGATAGCCCAGAATGACGGTAACCAGACTGACGAGCGCGACGGCAAGCATGATGCCGCACATTTTTGCAGTGTAGGGGAAGGTGTTCTCGACCTCGGAACGGTAGACACCGTTGTCGAGAATGTTGCTCATGATAGTCGGCAGCGCAAGATTGCACAGCACCGAAATCGCCATCAACAGCGTCGCGAAGACGATCCGTTTCCGCTGCGGCTTCAGATACACTAACAGTTTTCTCACAGCGATCCTCCTTTCCTGACGGATTTTGGCCTTCCAAGTCGCTATTTTACCATATGGTTCGGAAAAAGAGAAGAGCAAACAGAAAAAACTGTGTACATTTTCCGATTATTTATGTATAATTATCTGTAATATATCGGAAAAGAGGCTTCCGTTTTATGACAGAGCTCCTGCTGCGTCTGTTTGTCAAAGATTACGATCATACGGAGAATCCGCGTGTGCGCGGCGCGTACGGCAAGCTCGCGGGGATCGTTGGCATCATCTGCAACCTCCTGCTGTGCGCGGGAAAGATGACGGTCGGCATCCTGTCCGGCTCCGTCGCGATCACCGCGGACGCGGTGAACAACCTGTCCGACGCGTCGTCCTCCGTGGTGACCCTCGTCGGTTTCAAGCTCGCGGAACGTCCGGCGGACGATGAGCATCCCTACGGGCACGCGCGGATCGAATACCTGACCGGACTTGCCGTCGCCGCGCTGATCCTCGTGATCGGCGTAGAATTCGGCAAAAGCTCCGTGGAGAAGATCATCCACCCGGAAAGCATTTCGTTTTCCTGGGTGACGCTCGCCGTGCTGGTCGGCTCGATCCTCGTGAAGCTGTGGATGGCCTTGTTCTGCAACAAGCTCGGCAGGCGCATCGGCTCCGCCGCGCTGACGGCGACGGCGGCCGACAGCCGCAACGACGTCATCTCCACCGCGACCGTCCTGATCGGCTGCCTGGTCGGTCATTACTTCAACCTTCAAATCGACGGCTATATCGGCCTGCTGGTCGCCCTGTTCATCGTCTGGTCGGGCATCGGGATCGCGAAGGAAACGATCAGCCCGCTCCTCGGCGAGCAGGCGGATCCGGAGCTCGTCCGCAGTATTTCCGACCTGATCCTCAGCCATGAGAAGATCCTGGGCATCCACGACCTCATGGTGCACGATTACGGCCCCGGCCAGTGCTTTGCCTCCGTCCATGCGGAGATGGACAGCAGGGACGATCCGCTGTCCTGCCATGACGTCATCGACGACATCGAGCGCGACGCGCTGCGCGATCTGCGCGTCCATCTCGTCATCCATTTCGATCCGATCGTGACGGACGACGAAGAACTCAACCGGATGCGCGATCTGGTGGAGAAGGAAATACGGCAGATCAGCCCGGAGCTTGCCCTGCACGATTTCCGCATGGTGCGCGGCCCCGGACATACGAATCTGATCTTCGATCTGGTGATCCCGTTCTCCATGAACGACCGCAAGGCGGAGCTCAAAAAGCGGATCGACGAGCGCGTGCAGTTCGAGGACCGGCGGTACTATACCGTCATCACCTTTGACGAGGCGGCGCATAACAGAATTTAAAATTTCTGTAAGCATTTTGAAGACTGCCTTTTTTTCTGCGCAAAAATATGATATAATCTCTGCAACGAATTACGAAAGGTCAATGATCTATGGGTTTATTCAGTAAAATGTTCGGTACCCGTTCGGAGCGCGAGGTCAAGAAGCTGCTTCCTACGGTCGATAAGATCGAAGCGCTCGGCGAAGAGGTCAGGCATCTGACGGACGAGCAGCTTCGCGCGAAGACCGGAGAATTCAAGTCGCGCTATCAGGCGGGAGAGACGCTGGAAGACCTGCTTCCCGAGGCGTTTGCCGTCTGCCGCGAGGCGGCGGAGCGCGTGCTCGGGATGCGGCCGTACCGCGTCCAGCTCATCGGCGGCATCGTCCTGCATCAGGGACGGATCGCCGAGATGAAGACCGGCGAAGGCAAGACCCTTGTCGCCATCCTGCCGGCGTATCTGAACGCGCTGACAGGGAAGGGCGTGCATATCGTCACGGTCAACGACTATCTGGCCAAGCGCGACTCGGAATGGATGGGCAAGGTCTATCGGTTCCTCGGCCTGCGCGTCGGTCTGATCATCCATGATCTTTCCTCCGACGAACGCCGCGCGGCGTACGACGCGGATATCACGTACTGCACCAACAACGAGCTCGGCTTCGATTACCTGCGCGACAATATGGCACTTTACAAGCAGGATATGGTCCAGCGCGGCCATAATTTCGCCATCGTGGACGAGGTGGACTCCATTCTGATCGACGAGGCGAGAACGCCGCTGATCATCTCCGGCAAGGGCGAGGAATCGACCAAGCTGTACGAGATGGCGGACTTCTTCGTCTCCGGTCTGAAGAAAAAGGTCTTCGCCAAGACGGACGAGAAAGAGGAGCAGGACGATCTGGACTGCGACTACTACGTGGACGAAAAGGCGCGGACCGCCAACCTGACCGCCCGCGGCATCGCCAAGGCGGAGAAATTCTTCGCGGTCGAAAACCTGTCGGACATTGAAAACACGACGCTGACGCATCACATCAATCAGGCGATGCGCGCCCGCGGCATCATGAAGCGGGATATCGACTACGTCGTCAAGGACGGCCAGGTCATCATCGTCGACGAGTTCACCGGCAGACTGATGTACGGCAGACGCTACAACGAGGGCCTGCACCAGGCGATCGAAGCCAAAGAGGGCGTCACGGTCGCCAGCGAGAACAAGACGCTTGCGACGATCACGTTCCAGAATTTCTTTCGTCTGTACAACAAGCTGTCCGGCATGACCGGCACGGCCCTGACCGAGGAGGAGGAATTCTCCGCGATCTACAAACTGGACATCGTCGAGATCCCGACCAACCGACCCGTGATCCGTGTCGACAACAACGACGTGGTCTACAAGACTGAAGCGGGCAAATTCCGCGCGGTCATCCGCCAGATCAAGGAATGCCACGAGAAGGGGCAGCCCGTGCTGGTCGGCACGATCTCCATTGAGAAATCCGAGCTTCTGTCGAAGCTCCTGAAGCGCGAAGGCGTGCCGCACACCGTCCTGAACGCGAAGCACCACGAGAAAGAAGCGGAGATCGTCGCGCAGGCAGGCAAGTTCGGCGCGGTGACGATCTCCACCAACATGGCGGGCCGCGGCACGGACATCATGCTGGGCGGCAACGCGGAATACATGGCGCTGGCCGACCTGCGCAAGCAGGAACTCCCGGAGGAGATCATCGCCGAGGCGAATTCCTACGCGGAGACCGACGATCCCGAGATCCTTGCGGCGCGCGCGGCGTATAAAGAGGCCTATGCGAAGCATAAAGTCGTCGTGGATGAGGAAGCGGACAAGGTGCGCGCGGTCGGCGGCCTGTTTATCGTCGGCACGGAGCGGCACGAGTCCCGCCGTATCGACAATCAGCTCCGCGGCCGTTCCGGCCGCCAGGGCGATCCCGGCGAGACGCGCTTCTTCCTGTCGCTGGAGGACGACGTCATGCGTCTGTTCGGCTCGGATCGCATCATGGGAATGCTGAACGGCCTCGGCATCGACGAGGATACGCCGATCAACGCGAAGATCCTCTCCAACGCCATCGAAAACGCGCAGAAGACCGTTGAAAGCCGCAACTTCCAGTCCCGTAAAAACGTGCTGGAATACGACGACGTGATGAACACGCAGAGAACGGTCATCTACGAACAGCGCCAGAAGGTGCTCGACGGCGAAGACCTCTCCGGCACGATCGACAGCATGATCCGCCACGTGATCGACACGGAGGTCGCCGACGCTTTCGGCATCCAGGAAGGCGATCCGAAGGAAGCGCTCGAGGCGAAGCTCGAGGGCGTGTACTTCCCGAAGGGCACGCTCGCGAACGTAGAGCTGACCGCGGACAACGCCGCGGAAAAGCTTTACGATGTGTTCCGCAGGATCTACGCGCAGCGTGAACAGGAATTCGGCACGGAACGGATGCGCGAGATCGAGCGCATCATTCTCCTGCGCGTTGTGGATGAATACTGGATGGACAACATCGACGCCATGGACGACCTCAAGCAGGGCATCCGTCTGCGCGCCTACGGCCAGACCGATCCGGTCGTCGCCTATAAGCGCGAGGGCTTCGCGATGTTCGACGGCATGATCAACGCCATCAAAGAGGAGACGGTGCGCCGTCTGTACGTCTTCCGTCTGCGCACGGAGGAGGACGTCAAGCGCAAGCAGGTCGCCAAGATCACGGCGACCGGCGGCTCGGACGACACCGTGAAGAAGCAGCCGGTCAAGAAGGTCAAGATCGGCGCGAACGACCCGTGCCCCTGCGGCAGCGGCAAGAAATACAAGTACTGCTGCCGCGATAAGGACGAGAAGAAGTAATGGCATTTTATGTAAACCGAAAGGGCGCGCTGGAGTACCTCACGGCCGACGCGCTGGTAGGGACAGCGCACTGCTTTTCCACCCGGTTCGGCGGCGTGAGCGAGGGAATCCTTTCCTCGCTCAACCTCGGGATCCATCGGGGCGACAAGCCGGAGAACGTGCTCGAAAACTATCGCATTCTCGGCGCGGCAGTCGGCTTCCGGCCGGAGGACACAGTCTTTACCCACCAGGTCCACTCCGATATCATCGACCGCGTTGGTAAGGCGGACTGCGGCAGGGGACTGTCCGTGGAAGTCGATCACCCCTGCGACGGCCTGGTCACCAACGAAAAAAACGTGGTTTTGACCGTGTTTGCTGCGGACTGCACGCCCGTCCTGCTCTATGATCCCGTCTGCGGCGCGATCGGCGCGGTCCACGCGGGCTGGCGCGGAACGGCGGCGGAAATCGCCGCCAAGGCGGCGCGGCGCATGTGCGCGGAGTTCGGCTGTCAGCCGGAGAACATCCGCGCGGCGATCGGCCCCTGCATCGGCCCGTGCTGTTTTGAGACGGACGCCGACGTGCCGGAGGCGATGATCGCCGCCTTCGGAGAAGCCGCGAACGCGGCGATCCGACCGGCGGGTCAAAAATATTATGTAAACCTAAAGGAACTCAACGCCATCGCCCTGCGCAGGGCAGGCATTACAAAGATCGACATTGCGGCGGCATGTACTGCCTGCGAACCCGATCGCTTCTGGTCGCACCGGCGGGTCGGCGGGGAGCGCGGCTCGCTTGCCGCAATGATCATGCTCAGAGGAGATACCCCGTGAAAAAGCTGATCGCATTGCTTCTTGCGCTTGCGCTGTTCCTCAGCGGCTGCGCCGCGGAGACGGAGCCCGCTTCGCCGCCGACCGACGCGCCGGAGACCACGGAAGCGACCGAGGAAACGCAGGAGCCGCAGGAAACGCCGCAAAGGAAAGACACGACGGAGGGCTTCGGCCTGTCCTATCTGCCGGAGTACGGGCTGAATCCGTTCACCTGCAAGGCGACGGTCAACCGCGCGCTGATCTCTCTGCTGTACGAGGGCTTGTTTGCGGTGAACAATCAGTTCCGCGCCGAGCCGGTGCTCTGCGAGAGCTTCAAAATGTATAACGAGGGCAGGTCCTACGTCTTCACGATCGATCCGACGGCAAAGTTTTCCGACGGCTCGCCGGTGACCGCGGAGGACGTGGAAGCGTCCATCGACGCGGGCAGGGCCAGCGGCTTCTACATGGAGCGGCTGAATCACATCGACTACTACACGGTGCAGGAGGACGGCACGCTGCTCGTGCACGTGGAAACGCCGTACGAGAACCTTCCGCTGGTGCTGGACATCCCGGTCCTCAAGGCTTCCACGCTGAACGATCCGTTCCCCGTCGGCAGCGGTCCTTACGTCCTCTCCGGCAAGGCGCTGCGCCGCAACAAGTACTGGAACGGCGTCGCCGCCCCGGCGATCGACCTGGACATCATCCGGCTGTCAAGCTGCGAGAACAGCGGCGACCTGCGCGATGATTTCGAGTTCGGTTCGACCGACCTCATCTACTGCGACCCCAACTCTCCCGCGTCGGTCGGCTACCGCTGCGACTACGAGGTCTGGGAAGCGCCGACGACCGTCCTGCATTATATCGGCTTCAATCTCTACAGCGGCTATTTCGCCAACGACAGCCTGCGCCGCGCGGTGACCTACGCGCTTGACCGCGAGGATATCGCGAGCAAGATCTACGGCGGCTTCGCGCTGCCGAGCGTCCTGCCGTGCTCGCCCTATTCCGACCTCTGCGATCCGAAGCTGTCCGATAATTACAGCTACGCTCCCGTGAAATACACCCAGGGGCTCAAGGACTCCGGCGTGCTCGTGTCGGAGGAATACGAGTTCCACGAGGGCATCTTCCTCGTCTGTTCCGACGACCCGACGCGGGTTGCCGCCGCGGAGTATATCGCCGAGGTGCTGAAACAGTCGGGACTGCGGCTGGTCGTGAGCGCGGTCGACCATGAGACGTACATGAAAAAGCTCGACAAGGGCGATTTTGACCTCTACTACGGCGAAACGCGCATGGCGGCGAATTTCGACCTGCGGGAGTTCTTCTCCAAGTACGGCAATTTGCAGTACGGTTCCATCAAGGATTCGTCGCTGGTCGAGATGTGCAACGACGCGCTGGCCAACACCGGCAAATACGTGGATCTGAGCGCGCGCATCATGGAGCAGGCGCCGATCTGCGCGGTCGTCTTCAAGAGCTACGCGATCTACGTGACGCGCGGCAAACTCGTGAATATCACGCCCTCCGTCGACAACGTCTTCCACAACGCGGCGTCGGCCCGCTCGCTGGCGGACGCGGACAAGACTTACGAGGGAGACGAAGACTAAAAGCAACGCAAAACCGCGCTCGAGATCGAGCGCGGTTTTCGTTGCATTCCACGGAATGCTGTGGTATAATATATCCCAGAAATTGTAATGGAGATGCAAAAATGACCGAACTTGTCACACAGAACAATCTGGCGGAATACGAGGCCTTTGTCGAGAGCCACCCGAAGGGGCATTTTTCGCAGAGCTCCCTCTGGGCGAAGCAGAAGCCCGCGTGGGACTGGCAGGCGATCGTCTGCCGCGGCGACGACGGCGCGATCAAGGGCAGCATCGCTTTTCTGATCCGCAAAATGCCGATCGTCCGCAAAAAGATGCTGTACGCCTGCCGCGGACCCGTCTGCGATCTGGACGACCGCGCGACCTTTGAGGAACTGATCGCGGCGGCGAAGGCGCTCGCCAAGAAGGAAAAGGCCTACGTCATCAAGATCGACCCGGACGTGCCGTCGAGCGATACCGCGTTCGCCGCTATGCTGGAGGACGTCGGCTTCCGCACGCGGGACACCGGCAAGAATTTCGAGGCGATCCAGCCGAGATACGTTTTCCGCCTCTATCTGAACGGCCGCAGCGAGGACGAGATCCTGGCAACCTTCCACCAGAAGTGGCGCTACAATATCCGCCTCGCGGTCAAAAAGGGCGTGGAAGTCCGGCTTTGCGGCAAGGAGATGGTGCCCGATTTCGCGCGCATCATGGTCGAGACCGGCCTGCGCGACAACTTCGCGACCCGTCCGCCGGAGTATTTTTCCGCCATGCTGGACAACCTCGGCGACAAATGCCGCCTGTACATGGCGTTCTACGAGGGCAAGCCGATCGCGGGCACGCTGGCGATCCACTACGGCGACAAGGTCTGGTATCTCTACGGCGCAAGCTCCAACGAGTACCGCAATCTGATGCCGAACTACCTGCTCCAGTGGAATATGATCCGGTGGGCAATCGAGAATCACTGCCGCGTCTACGATTTCCGCGGCGTGTCCGGCGACGTCTCCGAGGACAACCCCCACTACGGCCTGTACCGCTTCAAGAAGGGCTTCGGCGGCGAGTTCACCGAATTCGTCGGCGAATACGACTACGTTCTGAACAAGCTGTCCTACTTTATCGCAGAGAAAGGCGCGCTTGCCTATAAGGGCCTCGCGGCGAAGATCTACCGGATCAAAAACCGCGGGAAGAAAGACGCCTGACGAGGTGCAACATGACGACCTATGTGGTGAGCCGCGAGATATTGGAGAACAATATCAGACAACTGAAAAAACAGGCGGGCGACGTGCCAATCTGGGCGGTCGTCAAAGGCGACGGCTACGGCCTGGGCGTGCTGCCGCTGGCCGAGGTGCTCTCGGAGGAGGGGATCACGCACTTCTGCGTCACGGATATCCGGGAGGCGGAGATCCTGCGCGACAATAACTTCACCGAGGAGAAGATCCTGATGCTGCGCTCGGTCTCCGACCGCAGAGACATCAACCGCCTGCTTGATCTCAAGGTCGTCCTGACCGTCGGCAGCGAGGAAACGGCGCGGCTGGTCGATCAGATCGCAGCGGAGCGCGCCGACGTGGCGGAGGTCCATCTGAAGATCGATACCGGCATGGGCCGCTACGGCTTCCTGCCGGAGGAAACGGACCGCGTGATCGCCCTGTACGGCGAGATGAAGCACCTCGCGATCAGCGGCGTCTATACGCATTTCAACTGCGCGTTCAACAGCAAAGCCCTCACGCGGCAGGAGTTCGCGGCGTTCATGGGCGTCGTCGAGGCAATCCGCGCCGCGGGGCAGGAGACCGGCGTCGTGCACTGCTGCAACTCCGCGGCCTTCCTGAAATTCCCGGAAATGCACTGTGACGGCGTGCGTCTCGGCTCCGCGTTGCTGGGCAGGATGCCGTTCCGCACAAAGCTGCACCCCGTCGGCTATGCGCTGACGGAGATCGACGAGATCCGCACCCTGCCGGCGGGACATACCACCGGCTACAGCGCGCTGTGGAAGGCGAAGAAGGACACGAAGATCGCGATCCTGCCGATCGGCTGGTATCACGGATTCCGCGTCTCCTGCCAGCCGGAGCTCGGAAGGGCGCGCGACTGCCTGCGCGCCGCGCTGTCCGCGCTGAAGCAGATCGTGTTCCGGCAGAAGGTGACCGTCGAGATCGGCGGAAAGCCGTGCCGCGTCATCGGCGCGGTCGGGATGCTGCACTGCGCGGTGGACGTCAGCGGCGTGGACTGCCGGCGCGGAGATCCCGTGACGGTGCAGATCAGTCCGCTGCATGTCAAGGGAATGCCGGTCGTGTTCCGCGCGTGATCTGAGGAGGGAAACAAATGAATGTACGTATCACCGATGTTGCCGACTTTTACGGCATCCTCGGCGTAATCCTTCTGATCGCTTCCGTGTGGCTGATCGCGGAGTATCTTCTGAGCTCCTTTTCCGTCTATACAGTGGCAAAACGCCGCGGAATCCCGAATCCCGTGACCGCATGGGTGCCGATCCTTCGTTACCGGACGCTCGGCGCGGTCTGCGATCACTATGAAGACGCCCGCGGCATCAAACGGAACTGGCGCACCGTCCTGTTTACCCTGGCGATCGTCACTGCCGCATGTGTGCTCGTCCTCTATATCGTTTGCTTTGTCAGGATCGCCGGCATGGCGCTTTCGGAGCGCGTTGCAGCATACGACGCCGCGCTTCTGACGCCGGGCGAGTTTGTCAGCGCCTTTGGCGGCGCGATCGCCCTGCTTGCCGCTGCCGGCATTGCCGCGGCGGGCCTGAGCGCCTGCCGGATCATCTGCCTGTTCAAGTTCTTTGAGTCCTGCCGCCCGAAAGACGCGGTGAAGTTCCTGCTGCTGTCGATCCTGGTACCGTTCGCGTATCCGTTCTGTATGCTGCGCTCCAGAAACTACGATCTCGGGCTGCCGCAGGCGGGCAAATGACAAGAAAACGAAACGGAACTGCCGCGACGGTGCAGATCGGTCCGCTGCACGTCAAGGGAATGCCGGTCGTGTTCCGCGCATGATTTCGTGAACCACCGCTTTGCGGTTATTAAAAAAGGGGGGAAATATTATGGCTTTGGATTACCATTATTCAGGCGTTGCGATCATGCTTGTCGTGATCATCTATCTCATAATGCTTGCGTGGCTGGTCGTGAAATACATCCTGCGCTCGCTTTCCGTTTATACGGTGGCGAAGCGCCGCGGGATTCAAAACCCCGGCCTGGCGTGGGTCCCGATGATCTGGGTTTGGACGCTGGGCGGCATCTGCGACCAGTATGACGCCACCCGCGGCATCCAAAGGAAATGGCGCGTTTCGCTCTTGATTCTGACGACAATCGGCTTTGCTGCCTTTTTTATCGGGTATATCCTTATGATCGTGCAGTTGGCCAAACTTGCGATCTCGCAGCAGAGCTACGTATACAGTTTTCGGTATGTTTATGAATATGCAATACCGGAAGAATTCATCGGCGCTCTCGCCGGAGAAGTCGTGGTAATGATCTTGGGTGCGATTGCTGCCGCCGCTTCCACCGTTTGTCAGTGGATCTGTCTGTTCAAGTTCTATGAATCCTGCCGCCCGAAGGATGCGCTGAAGTATTTGCTCGTGTCGGTTTTGGTGCCCCTCGGACAGCCGATCTGCATGATGTGCAGCCGGAAGTACGACCTCGGAATGCCGCAGCAGCCCTTTTATCCGTCCTATCCCCAGCAGCCGCCTGTGAACAACTATCAGGCGCCGCCTCCCTACAATCCCTATCAGTAAACAAACGGGGCTGCCGTCCGGCAGCCCCGTTTTTGTTGCGTTATGTTCCAAAATAACTGAAATGCATGTAATCCACGGTCGTATTCCAGATTCCCTGCGAGAAGCCGTACTTTTTGAAGATCTGCGCGACCTCGCCGTCAAGCGGAATAGAATAGGGGTCCTCGCCCGGCTTCCAGTAGCTGCCGACCTGCTCGCCCGTGTTGGCGTTGTAGTAGTAGTTTTCGTTGGGGTTGATGTCGATTGCGGTGCCGATCGTGTGCTCCGAGCGGCCGCCGTGGCTGAAGCCGCCTAGATAGTGGATCGGGAACTGTTCCTCGCCCTCGTAGATCTCGCGGAAGATCTGCACGACCGTCGCGGCGATGTTTTTGTGGACCTTAATCGTAAAGTAGCGCGTGTACTTTTCGCCGCTGTCGTTCAGATCCCAGACCTTCAGCGTCACTTCTACCATGTCCTGCGCGGCGCGGCGGTAATCCTCCTCGTCATAATAGCCGTCCTCGCCGGCGTAGTAGGTTTTCGGATCGCTGACGACCTCGCCGAAGAGCCGCAGGCACTTCTCCGCTTTCGTTTCGTCGGCGGAGGCGTAATGCTCCTCGCAGGTGACGGCGCAGTCCGCGTGCAGACCGTTCGGCGTGTAAACGGAGATGACCGCCGTGCCGAAGCCGGTGCACTTCACCAGGCCGTTTGCGTCCACGGACATGATCTTCGGATCGGAACTCCTCCAAACAAGACTGCAAAACCTCGCTTCGTCCGGCAGGACGGTCGCCTTGAGCTGCAGAGTTCCTCCGATCGGGATCACAGCGGCCTCGGCGGGGAAGGAGATGGTCGTCGGCATTGCGGGCGGGTTCTGGTTGCGCACCAGCGCGCCGTTGATCCTGCAGAACACCGCCGCGCATTCCGCGCGGGTCGAAGATTTTGCGGGCAGGAAGGAAATGCCGCCGTTCTCATCCGGCAGACCGTTCAGGATCCCCATCTGCCGCAGAACGTCCACGGATTCCTTCGCCCAGTCGGAGATCGCGTCGGCGTCCGCGAAGGTCTCCGGGATCTCAACGCCCTGCGGCGCCGTCAGCTCGTGCCGCATGTGCTGAATGTAGAAAGCGATCAGCTTCGCCATCTGCTCGCGGGTGATCGGCGCGTCCGGCCGGAATTCCGTCGCGGACATGCCGTCCGTGATGCCGTTGCAGACCGCCCAGCTGATATATGGCGCGTAGTATTGCGAAGCGGGAACGTCGTCAAAGAACCGCGGCGCGTCCTCGCCGCCCCAGAAGTCGAGATCGACGCCCTCCAGCCTGCCGAGAACGGTGATAAACATGCCGCGCGTCATCGTGCCTTCCGGGTCGAACAGCGTCTCACTGACGCCCTTGAACAGGTCGAGACCGACGGCTTCGTCTATGTAATCCTTCGCCCAGTGCGTCTCGGTATCCTCAAATCCGACGGCCCGAATCGTCGGGACGGCGGCAACGAGCATGACCAGCGCGAGCAGGGCGGAAATCAGCCGATTTTTCATGCAAAACGTCCTTTCTCGTCGAACGGTTTTTTCTTATCATAGCCGAAAAACGAGTTTTTTTCAAGTGGTGGGTTATGGCATCAAAAAGCATGAAAAAAACGTAAAAAAGCGGAAAATAGTTCTTGACATGGTGGTAGGGGCGTGCTAATATATACAAGCTATCGCGCGCGGGGACGTATTATGCGCCTGCGCAAGACAGCGGTGTACCTTGTAAATTAAACAACGAGAAACATGAACACCTTGGACAATTTTGAAACAAAAGTTGTTCTAAGACATGTCAAACATGAAAGTGTA
>CAJOEH010000024.1 GCA_905233385.1 uncultured Oscillospiraceae bacterium | reverse complement strand
TGCGGTCGGCAAACCTTTCGGTGCCCCTTTAGGGGTTTCGTCTGCATAATGCCCTTCTAGGGCTTAATCAAGCCGCCGGCTTAGCCGGCGGTTTTGACTGAAACATCCTGTGTTGGCGAAGGGGGGAGATCACAAGCGGAACACACGGCGGGCGGTTTCGTGCAGGATATCTTCCTGCGCTTCCTCGGAGAAACCGAGGGAGAGAAACGTGTCGAGTTCCGTTTTTGGCGTCCACATCGGATAGTCCGAGCCGAACATCACGCGGTTGACGCCGAGCCGTTCGATGAGGCGTTTGGCGATCTGCGGATCGAGCCAATAGAAGGTGGAGGAGCAGTCGAACCAGAGATTCGGCACGCCCGCCAGCTGTTCCGCCGCTTCCTCGTAGATCGACCAGCCGCCCAGATGCGCGCCGATGATCCTGAGACCGGGGAACTGCCGCAGTACCGGCAGAAGACGGTTCGGATTGGAGCAGTCGTAGCGGCGGTCGCCCGTGTGCAGCAGGAGCGGCAGGCCGTATTCCTCGCAGAGGGCGCAGATACGCAGACTCCGCGGCTCGTCCACGGCGAAGCCCTGGATCTCGGGGTGCAGTTTTACGCCGCGCAGACCGAGCTCCGCGACGCGGCGCACGTCGGCGGCCTGATCCGCGCTGTCGGGATGCAGGGTGCCGAGACCGATCAGCCTGCCGCCGGAGGCGGTCGCCGTGTCCGCGATATAGGCGTTGATCGAGGCGACCTGCTTCGGCGTGGTCGCGACCGAGTGGATCAGACTGAGGTCGATCCCTGCTGCGTCCATGCAGGAAAGCAGATCCTCCGGCAGGCCGCTCTGTTCATGTCCCGCGCCGTAGAAGCCGCCGGTCGCGCCGACGGCTTTTTCCGCGATTTTCGCGGGGTAGACGTGGGTGTGTACGTCGATGACAAAATGACCGTTGCGCATGCCCCCGCGCGAGGCTTTTTTCAGCGCTCGTAGCCGAGCTTCAGCGCTTTCAGATTGACCTCGAAAAGGTCCGCGTGCTTCGCGGAGACGACGGTGCGGACAGCGTCCTCGATGTTGTCGAAGCCGGTGAAGTCGCACTCTTTCAGCACCTTGCCGAGCATGATCATGTTGGCAAGCGTCGGGATGCCGTTCTGCTGGGCGAGCTGCGTCGCGGGCAGGTAGAACGCGCGCACGTCCGTGCGGTTCACCTTCCTGCCGATCAGCGTGGAATCGACGAAGATTGCGCCGCCGGGGACGACCGCGTCCTCGTACTTGTCCAGAGACGGCAGGTTCATCACGATCAGCACGTCCGGCTTGTTGACGATCGGCGAGCCGACCGGCTCGTCCGAAAGGACGACCGAGCAGTTGGCCGTGCCGCCGCGCATTTCCGGGCCGTAGGACGGCAGCCAGCTCAGCTGGCGGCCTTCGAGCAGCCCCTTGTTGGCGAGGAATTTCCCGGCGAACAGGATGCCCTGTCCGCCGAATCCGGCGATCAGGATCTGTGTCGTCATTTTGCCGCCTCCTCTGCTGCGCTCCTGTCCTTGTAAATACCGAGCGGATAGTACGGGATCATCTTCTCGTCGATCCAGTCCAGCGCCTTCTGCGGGGTCATGCCCCAGTTCGTCGGGCAGGCGGAAACGACCTCGACCAGCGAGAAGCCTTTGCCGTCGATCTGGTTCTGGAACGCCTTTTGGATGACCTTCTTCGCGTTGTTGACGTTTTTGACGTTGTTGACCGCGACGCGGGCGATGAACTCCGGCCCGTCGAGGCCGGAAAGCAGTTCCGCGACCTTCACAGGGTAGCCCGCGGTGGAGATGTCTCTGCCGTAGGGCGAGGTCTGCGTCACCTGACCGGGCAGGGAAGTCGGCGCCATTTGGCCGCCGGTCATGCCGTAGATTGCGTTGTTGACGAAGATGACGGTGATGTTTTCGTTGCGGGTGGCCGCGTGCACGGTCTCCGCCATGCCGATGGAGGCAAGGTCGCCGTCGCCCTGATAGGTGAAGACGATGCGGTCGGGAAGACTGCGCTTGATGCCGGTCGCCATTGCGGGCGCTCTGCCGTGGGCGGCTTCGACCATGTCACACGCGAAATAATTGTACGCCATGACCGCGCAGCCGACCGGCGCGACGCCGATCGTCCGGCCCTCGATGCCGAGGGCGTCGATCGCTTCGGCGACCAGGCGGTGGATGATGCCGTGGGTGCAGCCGGGGCAGTAGTGCAGCTCGGCGTCGGTCAGACTCTTCGGTTTTTCAAATACGGTCATCGTTCACACCTCCCTCAGCGCGCGGATGCCGGCAAGCACCTCGTCCGGCGAGGGGATCATGCCGCCGGCGCGGTTGCAGAGCGCGACGGGCCGCTTGCAGTCGATCGCGAGCTTCACGTCCTCGATCATCTGCCCCATGGACAGCTCGACCGAGAGGAAGGCCTTGCACTGCCGCGCGGCGTCCGCCAGCGCCTTCTTCGGGAAGGGCCAGAGCGTGATCGGCCGGATCAGGCCGACCTTGATGCCCTCGTTCCGCGCGGCGACGATCGCGTTTTTCGCGACGCGCGCGGCGATGCCGAAGGCGACGACGCAGTATTCCGCGTCGTCCATTCGGAAGGCTTCATAGCGCACTTCGTTCTCTTCGATCCTGCGGTAGGTCTCGAAGCGCTCGAAGTTCTTCTTTTCGAGCTCTTCGGGGACCAGATACAGGGAATTGACGATGTGGTGCGGGCGCTGACACTTCGTGCCGGTGACCGCCCAGTCCTTTTCCTCAAAGACGGGCTCCTGCGGCTCGGGCAGCTCGACCGGCTCCATCATCTGGCCGATCGTGCCGTCCGCTAAGAGCATGGAGGGCACGCGGTACTTGTCCGCGAGGTCGAACGCCAGCGCGGTCATGTCGGCCATCTCCTGCACGGAGCAGGGCGCGAGCACGATCAGATGATAGTCGCCGTGGCCGCCGCCCTTCGTCGCCTGAAAATAGTCGGACTGCGAGGGCTGGATGCCGCCGAGGCCGGGGCCGCCGCGCTGGACGTTGACGATCAGCGCGGGCAGGTCGGAGCCTGCGATATAGGAGATGCCCTCCTGCTTCAGCGAGATGCCGGGCGAGGACGACGAGGTCATGACGCGGCGGCCGGTGGCGGCCACGCCGTAGACCATGTTGATCGCCGCGATCTCGCTCTCCGCCTGGAGGAAGACGCCGCCGATCTTCGGCATACGCTTTGCCATGTAGGCGGCGAGCTCGGTCTGCGGGGTGATGGGATAACCGAAATAGTGCCGGCAGCCGGCGCGGATGGCGGACTCGGCGATCGCCTCGTTGCCTTTCATCAGGACTTTTGCCATGCCGCACCTACCTTTCTACCGTGATCACGCAGTCCGGACACATCGTGGCGCAGAACGCGCAGGAGATGCACTTGTCCGGGTCGGTGACCGTCGCGGGATTGTGTCCCTTTTTGTTGATGACGTCGCGGGCAAGGGCGATGATGTGCTTGGGGCAGGCGTTGACGCACAGCCCGCAGCCCTTGCAGCGGTCGGTGTCGAATTTGATCATAATTGGCTCCTTAAAACGAAATGGCTTAAAACGCGGGATTGTTGCGCTGGAGCGTGATCGGAAAGCCGTTCGGAACGTCCGGCCGCAGGTCCGCGCGATGCGAGGTGAAGACCACGGGCAGGCCGGTCAGGTCGGAAAGCTCCTGCGCCATAGGCGCGGTGCGCTCGATAGCGGCTTCGGTCGTTTCTCTGCTGAGATTGGAGTTGTTCACGATGCCGGTGAAGGGCAGACGATCCGCCCGTTCGATCTCGCGCAGGACTTCCAGGGCCGCTTTCGCCGTCTGCGTCAGCGGACGGTAGAAGTTCACGACGAAGAGGTTCTCAAAATCGTTTTCCTCCCAAATATAGGGCACGTAGCGGCCCAGCGCCAGCGCGCCGCGGTCGTCGCCGCCGACGTCCAGCACCGCGTACACGTCCCGCCGCTGCACGAGGCCGTAGACCTCCTGCGGCAGAGACGGCAGGTCGACGTTGGAATTGGCGAAGGGCAGGGAGATCACCTGCACACCCTCCGCTTCCAGTTCCCGCTTCGAATCCGCGGAGCGGAAGTAGGGGTTGACGATGTCGATATCCGCCAGCGCGGCCGGCAGGCCGTGTTCCCGCAGCCGCAGGGCGTAGTTCACGGCAAGATTGGACTTCCCGCTGCCGTAGTGACCGCAGAACAGCGTGACGCGCTTCGCGTGATTACTCAACGGTGATGTCCAGCGGATAGGTCCAGCCCATATAATCCTCGACCACGCCGGTCTGCATGCCGTAGAGGTCGTGATAGAGCTTGTTCGCGATCTCGCCGCACTCGCCGTCGGCGACGGGATAGTCGACGCCCTGATAGTTCAGGCAGCCGATCGGGGAGATGACCGCCGCGGTGCCGGAGGCGAAGATCTCTTTCAGGGAGCCGTCCTTGGCGGCAGCGAGCACTTCCTCGAAGGAGAGGCGGCGCTCGGAGACCTTGACGCCCCACTCTTTGAGCAGCTGGATGACGGAGTCGCGGGTGACGCCGGGCAGGATCGTGCCGGTATCGAGCGGCGCGGTGATGACTTCGTCGTTGATGCGGAAGAAGGCGTTGGAGGTGCCGATCTCCTCGACGTACTTATGCTCCTTGGCGTCGAGCCAGAGCACGTCCTTGCAGTGGAAGGCCTTGGCGTCCTCGGAGGCGCGCATCGCGCCGCCGTAGTTGCCGCCGACCTTCGCGAAGCCGGTGCCGCCCTGCGCGGAGCGGATGTACTTGTCCTGCACGTAGATGCGGGAGGTGCCGAGCTTGCCGCTGGTGGAGGCGTAGTACGCGCCGGTGGCGGCGAGGATGATAATAAAGGTGTAGTGCGCCGCCGCCATCGCGGAGAACGAGATCTCGTTGCCGAAGATGAACGGACGGATATACATCGAGGTACCGGGCGCCTTGGGCATCCAATCCTTGTCCTCGCGCAGCAGCGCCTCGGTCGCGGAGATCAGAATGTCTTCGGGCAGCACGGGCATCGCCATGCGGTAGGCGGTGTTCGCCATGCGCTTGGCGTTCATGTCCGGGCGGAAGAGCTGGAGCTTGCCGTCCGGCCGCAGATAGGCCTTCATGCCCTCGAACATCATCTGCGCGTAGTGGAGCACACAGGAGGCGGGATCGAGCTCGATCGGCGCGTAGGGAACGATGCGGCCGTCGTGCCAGCCCTGACCTTCGTCATAGTCCATGATGAACATGTGGTCGGTGAAATACTTGCCGAAGCCGAGGTTGTTTTCGTCCGCGGGCTTGGGCTTGGGATGGGTGGTGCGGGTCACGGGATAGGTGTACTTCATGGTGTATATCTCCTTTGTCAATAAATTCTGAGTGAATTTGATCTCATTGAAAATAGAGCTCCGGCCGCCGGTCACGGAAGACGTTGATGGAGTCGCGGATGCCCTGCACGACGGAAAAATCCAGTTCGGCGGTGAGGAACTGCTCCGTTTCGCCCGCCTGCGCGAGGCATTCTCCCCAGGGATCGTAGACGGCGGAGTTGCCGCCGCAGGTCGTTTTCCCTGCGGCGCCGCAGGAATTGCAGCAGACCAGGAACATCTGGTTCTCGATCGCCCGCGCCTTGCCCAGCGCCAGCAGGTGCGCCGTGCGCACGTTCGGCCACTGCGCGACGACGAAAAGCAGATCGACGCCCTGCACGGTCAGACTGCGCGTGAGCTCCGGGAAGCGGATGTCATAGCAGATGATGAGGCCGCAGGAGACGCCGTCGAGGGTGAAACGGCACAGATGTTTGCCTTTTTGGAAAAACTCGTGTTCGCCGGAGGGGGTGAACAGGTGGGTCTTGTCGTATTCCGCGACGACGCTGCCGTTCCGCTCGAAGACGTACGCCGTGTTATAGACTCCGTCCGCCTTTCGGTTGGCGACGCTGCCTGCGACGATATTAACGCCGTACTGCTTCGCTAACGCGCCGACGCGGGCCTTGACGGCTTTGCCGTTCTGATCCGCAAGTTCTGCAAGGTTTTCCCGCGGGAAAAACCCCACGTTCCAGGTCTCCGGCAGGACGATCACATCCGGCTTTTCCGCAGCCGCTTCGGCGATCAGCGTCTCGGCGTGCGCGAAATTCTCTTCCGGTCTCCCGAGCAGCATGTCCATTTGAATACAGGTAACTTTCATAAAAAACTCCTTATTGCCTTCTCCTTGAGGCAGCGAAGCGTCCGCGCGGGAGTGAATGACAGTCCGGTGGACTGTCAGAGCCGCACGGTGACCGAGCCGCAGCGAGACAGGTGGCGCGAAGCGCCGGATGAGGTGTCTGCCGCAGTCTTGTCTTTATTACCAACTGCCATCATCATGGAAGGTTTTCCACCTCATCAGTCAGCTTCGCTGACAGCTTCCCCTCAAGGGGAAGCCTTTGCTTCTGCGCACCGTTTGCGCATTCCCGTTACAGCTGATTCCGTATAATCTTTCCACTGACGGTCTTGGGCAGGCTGTCGCGGAATTCGACAATTCTCGGATACTTGTACGGCGCGGTGTGGGTCTTGACGTAATTCTGGATCTCCTTTTTCAGTTCCTCCGTGCCTTCCTTGCCCTTGACCAGCACGATGGAGGCCTTGACGACCTGCCCGCGGACGGGATCGGGGGCGGCGGAGACGCCGCATTCCAGCACGTAGGGCAGTTCCATGATGACCGACTCGATCTCGAACGGTCCGATGCGGTAGCCGGAGGACTTGATCACGTCGTCCACGCGGCCGACGTACCAGAAGAAGCCGTCCTCGTCGCGCCAGGCGGTGTCGCCGGTGTGGTAGAAGCCGTCTTTCCACGTTTCGGCGGTCTTTTCCTCGTCGCCGTAGTAGCAGACGGCAAGGCCGCAGGGCAGGCCGTCGGCGATCCGGACCACGATCTCGCCGACTTCGCCGACTTCGACGCTCCTGCCGTTCGGATCGACGATATCGACGTCATAGATCGGCGCGGGCTTGCCCATCGAGCCGATCTTGTGCGGCGCGCCGATCAGATTGCCGACGATCATCGTGCTTTCGGACTGGCCGAAGCCTTCGAGGATCTGGAGGCCGGTTGCCTTCTCGAACTGCCGGTAGACCTCGGGATTGAGCGCCTCGCCGGCGGTCGTCATATGCTCGACCGAAGAGAAATCGTACTTTGCGATGTCCTGCTTGATCATCAGGCGCAGCATCGTCGGCGGCGCGCAGAAGGTCGTAATGTGGTATTTGGCGAACATCGGCAGGATGGTCGCGGCGTCGAAACGGTCGAAGTCGTAGACGAAGGTCGCCGCCTCGCAGAGCCACTGGCCGTAGAGCTTGCCCCACATGGCCTTTGCCCAGCCGGTGTCGGAGATCGTGAAGTGCAGCCCGTCCGGGTCGACCGCGTGCCAGTACTTGGCGGTGTGGAAGTGGCCGAGCGGGTATTTATAGCTGTGCGCGGCGATCTTCGGGTAGCCCGAGGTGCCGGAGGTGAAGTACATCAGCATCAGATCGTCGCCGCAGGCGGTGTACTCGTCGCGGTAGAAATGGGTGCTGTAGAGCTTGTATTCCTCGTCGAAGCTGCGCCAGCCCTCGCGCTCGCCGTTCACGATCAGCTTGTTCTTCAGGCCGTCGTACTGTTCGCAGGCGAGGTCGATCTGGTGAGCGGTATCGTCTTTGGCGGTGCAGATCACCGTGGTGATCCCCGCCGCGCGGAAGCGGTATTCAAAGTCGTGCGCCTGGAGCTGGCTGGTCGCAGGGATGGCGATCGCGCCGAGCTTGTTCAGGCCGAGCATCGCGAACCAGAACTGGTAATGCCGCCGCAGGACCAGAAGGACGCGGTTGCCCTTCTTGACGCCGAGGCTCTTGAAATAGTTCGCGCAGCGGTTCGATTCGCGCTTCATGTCGAAGAAGGTGAAGCGGCGCTCGGTCAGATCTTCGGAGATATGGAGCATCGCCAGCTTGTCCGGCGATTTCTTCGCGATGGCGTCCACCACGTCGAAGCCGAAATTGAACTGCTCGATGTCCTTGAAGCGGATGGCGGTCGGCGTGCCGTTTTCGTCCTCCTCGGTCTCGACGAACTGCTGGTAGACGCGTTCTTCCTCGTCCTTACGGTTGCTGCGCTCGGCGTCGGGAATGAGCTTCGCCGGCGTGAGCTCGGGGATCGGCTCGCCGGTGGGGTTGAGAACGATCGCGTAGAAGACGCAGTCCTCGCCCTGCACCGCGATCATGCCGTGCGGAGTGGAGGAGTCGTAGTAGATGCTGTCCCCGGGGCCGAGGACTTCCTTGTGGTGGCCGACCTGCACCATCAGGTGGCCGGAGACCACAATGTCGCACTCCTGCCCGGCGTGGGTGGTGAGCTGGATGTCATGGTGCTGCGCTTCCTCGGAATAGGCGCTGTGGACGTACAGAGGCTCCGCGATGCGGTTGACGAAGGAAGCCGCAAGGTTGTAGTATTCCATGCCGTGCGCCTGGTCAATGGGCTGGCCTTTGCCCGCCCGCGTCAGGGTATAGGAGCGCAGGGTCGGGCTGACGCCCTCGATGATGTCGGTGACGTCGACCGAGAAGGCCAGCGCGCAGCGGTAGATAAACGCGAAGTTGAGGTCGCGCTCGCCGTTCTCGCACGCGAGGTATTCCTCGATGGAAACGCCGGTCTTTTCCGCCATTTCCGCCGGGGTATACCGCGTGATCTCGCGCAGTTCGCGGATACGCAGCGCCATTTCTTTGATTTTGAAGTCCAGTCCGGATATCTTTTCCATATTGAAATCCTTTCAACAAAAAGAAACACTCGTCTCAAAATCCTTTGAGACGAGTGAATAAAACTCACCCGCGGTACCACTCAAATTGCGGATCGCTCCGCCGCTTCAGGTGCCGACACACCCTATGCCTTCACGCAGCCTCACGGGAGGGGTCTACTGGGCAAAAACGCTGCCTGTTCTTCCCTCCGGCTCGGAAGTGACACCGCGATCCCGGGATCCCCGGACTTGCACCAAACGCCGGTTCTCTGCGCATCCCGCCAAATTGCGGCCTCTTCGTCACAGCCTTTGTATGAAATTACATAAATAATAGCACCGCCAAAGGGATATGTCAAGAAAATTATGTATAATTATTCTGTTATCCTTTCAGCAGATTCCGCTGGATTTTGCCGCTGATGGTCTTGGGCAGACTCGTGCGGAATTCAACGATCCGCGGGTACTTGTAAGGCGCGGTGTGGGTCTTGACGTAGGTCTGGATCTCTTTGACCAGCTCGTCCGAGGGCTGCTTGCCCTTGACCAGCACGACGGAGGCCTTGACGACCTGGCCGCGGATGGGATCCGGCGCGGCGGACACGCCGCATTCGAGGACGTAGGGCAGCTCCATGATGACCGATTCGATCTCGAACGGCCCGATGCGGTAGCCGGAGGACTTGATCACGTCGTCCACGCGGCCGACGTACCAGAAGAAGCCGGCCTCGTCGCGCCACGCGGTGTCGCCGGTGTGGTAGAAGCCGTCGTGCAGCACCTCGTCGGTGAGCGCGGGATCGCCGTAGTAGCCCATGAACAGGCCGCAGGGACGCGCTTCATCCGGCACGCGGATGCAGATCTCGCCGACTTCGCCGTCAGGCACGGCATCGCCGTTCTCGTCCAGGAGCGTGACGTCAAAGAGGGGAGAGGGCTTGCCCATGGAGCCGAGCTTGTGACTGCCGCCGAGGAAATTGCCGATGGCGAGCGTCGTCTCGGTCTGGCCGAAGCCTTCCATGATCCGCAGGCCCGTCGCCTTTTCAAACTGCCGGTAGACTTCGGGGTTGAGGGCCTCGCCGGCGGTGGTCATATGCCGCACGGAGGAGAAGTCGTACTGCGAGATGTCCTGGCGGATCATCATGCGCAGCATCGTGGGCGGCGCGCAGAAGCTGGTGATGTGGTATTTGGCGAACATCGGCAGGATGTCCTGCGCGTCGAAGCGGTCGAAGTCGTAAGTGAAGACCGCGCCTTCGCAGAGCCACTGGCCGTAGAGCTTGCCCCAGAGCGCCTTGCCCCAGCCGGTCTCGGAGATCGTGAAGTGCAGGCCCTCGTCTTCGACGCCGTGCCAGTATTTCGCCGTCATGTAGTGACCGAGCGGGTATTTATAGCTGTGGACGGCGATCTTCGGATAGCCGGTCGTGCCGGAGGTGAAGAACATCAGCATCGGATCGTCGCCGCAGGGCGTGTATTCGTCGCGGGAGAATTCCGGGCTGTAGAGGCGGTACTCCGCGTCGAAGTCCTGCCAGCCGTCTTTCGCGCCGCCGATCAGCAGCTTGGTCTTCAGCGTCGGGCAGACCGCGGCGGCTTCGTCCGCAAGCTCGGCGACGTTGCCGTCCGCCGTGCAGAGGATCGCCGAAACGCCCGCGGCATTGAAGCGGTAGTCGAAGTCATGGACCTGCAGCTGGTTGGTCGCCGGAATGGCGATCGCGCCGAGCTTGTGCAGGCCGAGAATGGCGAACCAGAACTGATAATGCCGCTTGAGAACGAGCATCACGCGGTCGCCGGGGCGGATGCCGAGGCTCTTGAAGTAGTTCGCGCAGCGGTTGGATTCGCGCATCATGTCGTAGAAGGTGAAACGGCGCTCTTTCTTATCCTTATCGACGTGGAGCATCGCCAGCTTTTCCGGCTCGCGCTTTGCGAGCGCGTCCACGATGTCAAAGGCGAAGTTGAAATTGTCGGTGTTCGTAAACTGCACGGACAGGGGATAGCCGGTCTCGCTTTCGGTGCATTCGATGAACCGCGCCGAAATGCCCTGCGCGCGCTCGGTGCGCGCGGGGATCAGCGTGTCGCGGGCGACGACGTCCGCCTGATCCGCGCCGGGAAGCACCACCGCGACAAAGAGGCAGTCGCGCCCGTCCACGGCGATCATGCCGTGGGGCGTGGAAGAATTATAGTAGATGCTGTCGCCCTCGGACAGGTATTCGACGTTGTCGCCGATCTGCACCTTGAGACGGCCGGAGATGATCAGGTCGAATTCCTGGCCGGAGTGCTTGGCCAGATGGATGGGCTTGTCCTGGAGCTGCGGGTCGTATTCATATCTGACCCAGTAGGGCTCGGCAATCTTCTTGCGGAACATCGGCGCGAGGTCGCGGATCTCGATGCCGTCCTCCTTGGCAGTCTGCTGACCGTGACCCTTGCGGGTGACGGTGTAGGACGACAGGTGGGCGCTGCGGCCCTCCAGCAGATCGGTGATGCCGATCCCGAAGACTTGCGCGCATTTATGGATAAAGCTGAACGGAAAGTCGACGCGTCCGGCTTCGTACTGCGCGTACTCTTCGAGCGATACCTCGACCTTGACGGCCATCTCCTGCTCGCTCAGGCCGGAGATCTCGCGCATTTCCCGAATACGCGCAGCGACTTCCAGCATTTTCTGCTGTTCGACAGAATTCATAGTTCCTCCGGAGAGAAGAGAGGGCTGCTCACAGCCCCAGCCGTTTGAGTGCCTCTTCTCTCATTTTATATTTCAGTATTTTCCCCGCGGCGTTCATCGGGAAGCTCTCGACGAACTCAATATAGCGCGGGACTTTGTGACGCGCGAGCGACGCCGTGATGTACGAGCGCAGCTCCGGCTCGGTGAGCGTTTCGCCCTGCTTCAGGATGACGCAGGCGAGCGCCTCCTCGCCGTATCGCTTGTCGGGCACGCCGATCACCTGGCAGTCCGAGACCTTCGGATGGGTCAGGATGAACTCCTCGATCTCCTTCGGATAGAGGTTCTCGCCGCCGCGGATGATCATGTCCTTGATGCGGCCGGTGATGCGGTAGTTGCCGGCCTCGTCGCGGCAGGCGAGGTCGCCCGAATGCAGCCAGCCTTCGGCGTCGACGGCCTCCTTCGTCGCGGCGGGCATCTTGTAGTAGCCCTTCATCGTGTTGTAGCCGCGCGAGCAGAACTCGCCGTTCTCGTTCGGGCCGAGCTCCGCGCCGGTCTCGGGGTCAATGATCTTGCACTGAATGTGCGGGAAAGCGTAGCCGACCGTCTCGGTGCGCACGTCCAGCGGATCCGTCCATTCCGACATCGTGCTGCCGGGCGAGGACTCGGTCTGCCCGTAGACGCTCACGATGCCGCGCATGTTCATCTCGTCCGGCTGCGCCGCGCGGCGCATCAGCTCGGGCGGACAGCCGGAGCCGGCCATGATGCCGGTGCGCATATGGGAAAAATCGGTCTTGCGGTAGTCGGGATGGTTGAACATGGCGATGAACATCGTCGGCACGCCGTTGAAGCAGGTGATCTTCTCCTGCCGGATGCAGGCGAGGCTGGACTTGGCCGAGAAATACGGCATCGGACACAGCGTCGCGCCGTGCGTCATCGAAGCGGTCATCGACAGCACCATGCCGAAGCAGTGGAACATCGGCACCTGGATCATCATGCGGTCCGCGGTGGAGAGCCCCATGCGGTCGCCGATGCACTTGCCGTTGTTGACGACGTTGTAATGCGTCAGCATCACGCCCTTCGGGAAGCCCGTCGTGCCGGAGGTGTACTGCATGTTGCACACGTCATCCGGCCGGACGGCCGCCGCCCTGCGCCGGATCTCGCGCAGAGAGACCAGCTCGCTGCGCCGGAAGACCTCCTCGAACGTCAGGCAGCCCGGCATCCGGAAGTCCACCGTGACGACGTTGCGCAGAAACGGCAGACGCTTGCAGTGCAGCGGCTGACCGGGCTTCGTCTGCGCGATCTCGGGACAGAGCGTGTTGATGATCTCGCGGTAGTTCGAGTCCAGACAGGATTCGATCATCACCAGCGTGTGCGTGTCGCTCTGGCGCAGGAGGTACTCCGCCTCGTGGATCTTATAGGCGGTATTGACCGTCACCAGCACCGCGCCGATCTTCGTCGCCGCCCAGAACGTGATGTACCATGCCGGCACGTTCGTCGCCCAGACGGCGACCTTGCTGCCGGCGCGGACGCCGAGCGAGACTAAGGCGCGCGCGAAATTGTCGACGTCGTTCAGGAACTGGCGGTAGGTGCGCGAGTAGTCCAGCGTGGTGTATTTGAAACAGTACTGATCGGGGAATTCCTCCGCCATGCGGTCGAGCACCTGCGGGAAGGTCAGGTCGATCAGTTCGTCCTTCTTCCAGACGTACCAGCCCGTGCCGTCATGGTTGGGATAGAGCATCTTTTTCTTGCCGCGCGTGGAGGCAAAGCGATGCATGTAGTTTACATAATGCGGAAGGATCACGTCGAGCTCCGGAAGATCCTCCATCCATTCGGTCTTCCATTCGAGCGACAAAAAGCCTGCGTAGTCGACGGAATACAGCGCGCGCATCACGTCGTCCAGCGGCAGACTGCCTTCGCCGACGAGCGCGTAGCGCCCGTCCTCGTCGGAGTCGCGCAGGTGGACGTGCTTGATGTACGCCCCGAGATTCGTGATGGTCTCGTCGGGACGCTCCGCATGATCGCGGTAGGGATGATGGACGTCCCACAGAACGCCCAGCGCGTCGTCGGCGTATTCGCCGAGCAGGGCGCGCAGGCGGGCGGTATCGGAGAACACGCCGTTGGTCTTGAGGAGCAGGACGACCTGCTTTTCCCGCGCCAGCGGCAGCAGCGCGTCCAGATCCTTTCGGAGCAGCGCGGCGTCCTCCTGCTCGCTGCGGACGGCGACGTATTCCGTCTGCATGGCGTGCGCCAGCAGGATCAGGTCCCGCGCGTGCGCCAGCGTCTCTTCGTCGCCGAAGCCGAGATTGCAGGAGCTGTCAAAAACGGGAATGCTCAGCCCGCGGTCGCGCAGATCGCGGAGCGTCGCGGCGCAGTTGTACTTGTGCAGCGCGCCGCCCGCGCCGGTCAGCGTGCGGTCCTTGTAGGCGTCGTAGACCTCGACGCCGCCGAACCCGTTGACCGCCGCGAGATCGCACAGCGTCTGCCACGGCGTTTCGAGCCGTCCCCGTGTGGAAAAGGAGAGCCTCATTCCGCGTTCTCCTCCTCGTATACGATCTTGTTGAGCGCGCTGATGTAGGCGCAGATACTGGAGCCGACGATGTCGGTGGAGATGCCGCGGCCGGAATAGAGCTTGCCGCCAGAGCGCAGACGGACGACGGTCTCGCCCATGGCCTCGCGGCCCTCGGTGACGGCGCGGATCTGGAAGTCGTCCAGCTCGTAGTGCGTCCCGGTGATGCGCTCGATGGCAAGGAAGGCCGCGTCGATGGGACCGTCGCCGATGCAGATGCCCTCCTGCACCGCACCGTCCTTGCGCAGACGGATGTGACTGGTCGCGCCGATGCGGTTGCCGGCGTTGATGACGTAGCTTTCCAGCTGATAGGTGGGCGGCACCTGCAGGGCGGCGGTGGCGATGAGCGCGTCGAGCTCCTTGGCGGACACGCCGTCCTTGCGGTTGGCGACGGTCTGGAACGCCTCGTAGACCTGCAGGAGGTCTTCCTCGCTCAGGTCGTAACCGAGCTTTGCGCAGGCCGCCTGCAGGGCGGCGCGGTCGTCGTGGCCGGAGAGGGTGAACTCCTCGTCTTCCCGCACGCCGAAATCAAAGGGAGAGGTGTCGCTTTTTTTGGTCCTGCAGAGCCGGTCGATCTGCTCGACGCCGCGGTCGAGCTCGGTCATGCGCACGCCGCAAGTGGCGCCGAGCCCTTCGCCGCGCACGTGCAGCAGCTTCGCCAGCGTTTTCAGGCTGACGGAATTTTCACCGCAGGCGGCGACTTTGACCTCGTCAGCGCCGGCGCGGATCGCCGCGGCGGCGCAGGCGTCCGCCATCGAAAGGGTGTCGCTCAGATGAACGCCCAGCGAAACGCCCTCCGGCAGCGCGGCCTTCTGCGTCTGCACAAAGCCGAAAAACTCCTCGGGCAGCAGCATGCCCGCGCTCTCGCAGAGCGTGACGGAGGATGCGCCGGCCTGCGCCGCGCGCGCGATCGCCGCCTGCAAAAACTCCGGCTCCGCGCGGCTCGCGTCCTCGGCGGAGAACTCCACGTCGGCACAGAGCGCACGGCACGCGGAGACGGTTTTTTCGATCAGATCCAGCAACGCGTCGGGCTTCTTGTGCAGGCGGTATTCCATTTGCACTGTGGAGACCGGCAGAGCCACGCACAGCCGCGTCCGCACCGCCTCGGAAAGACAGCTCCGAACGAACTGCGCGCCGTCTTCTTCGAGCGGGACGGGAACGCTCAGACAGGCGTTCCGGACCGCGGAAGCGAGCGATTTCAGCAGCAGGCCGTCCGTGCGCCGGTTTTCGATCGCGCCGGTCTCGATGGCGTCTACGCCGAGTCGGTCGAGCAGCTTGCACAGTTCCAGTTTTTCCCGAAACGTAAGCGACTGCTCCTGCCGCATGGTAGTATCGCACAAACGGATGTGTCTCATAACAGGTCCTCCAAACGCCGCGTTGCGTCAATCCAGTGTGTTTTCGTCAAAAGAATGCATAAATTTTAGCGCATAAACGCAGATTTGTCAATGCTTTCCGGCAGTTTCGGGCGAAGG
Organism: uncultured Oscillospiraceae bacterium; assembly: GCA_905233385.1. Classification (GTDB taxonomy): domain Bacteria; phylum Bacillota; class Clostridia; order Oscillospirales; family Oscillospiraceae; genus JAZOXB01. The sequence goes on along the minus strand of CAJOEH010000024.1, from coordinate 1,922 downwards.
AATCTCAGCCGGCCTCGCCGGCGGGAAACGCGTCTTTCTGCGTCATTCGCACGGTTCCGGTTGCAATCGCCGCGCGGGAGGATTATAATACATGACAGAACGATCCAAACTTACGGAAAGGATTGATCCGATGAACGCGATCGAAACGAAGCATCTGACGAAATATTACGGCAAGGCGCGGGGGATCGAGGACGTGGATCTCACCGTCGAGACGGGGGAGATCTTCGGCTTTATCGGGCCGAACGGCGCCGGTAAAAGCACGACCATCCGCACGCTCCTGGGGCTGATCCGCAAAACGAGCGGCAGCGCGAGCGTGCTCGGGATGGACATCGAAAAGGACAAGGAAGCCATTCTGCGCGAGGTGGGCTATCTGCCCGCCGAGGCGGCGTTTTACAGCGGGATGCGCGTCAGCGAGGTGCTCGCGCTCTCGGCGAAGCTGCGCTCGGCTGACTGCGCGGCGGAAGCCGCGCGGCTGGCGGAGCGGCTGGATCTCGATCTGACGCGGAAGGTCGGCGAGCTCTCGCTGGGCAACCGCAAGAAGGTCGGCATCGTCGCCGCCATGCAGCACCGCCCGAAGCTCTATATCCTCGACGAGCCGACCAGCGGCCTCGACCCGCTGATCCAGCGGGAGTTCTTCACGCTGCTCGATGAGCGCAGCGCGGAGGGCGCGACGGTCTTCCTCTCGTCGCACGTGCTCTCGGAGATCGGCCGCTACTGCACCCGCGCCGGCATCGTTCGCGAGGGCCGACTGATCAAAGAGGAACGCGTGGACCGGCTCGCGGGCGCGGGCGTCAAGCGCGTGACCCTGCACGGCTGCACGTCGCTGCCGCTGATCGCGGGTATGCGGGATATCCGGCGCGGCGAGGCGGGCGCAAGCTTCCTCTACAGCGGCCGCGCCGACGAACTGATCCGCGCGCTCGCGGAACTGCAATTCGACGACATCACCCTCGCAGACCCCGACATCGAGGACGTGTTTCTGCATTTCTACACGAAGGAGGGCGAGGAACGATGACGCTGTTTTTCCATGAACTCCGGCGCGACCGCGTCCGCCTGCTCGTCTGGACGGCGGTGATCGCCGGGATGCTGCTGATCAGTATTCTCATCTACCCGCAGATGACCGCTCAAATGAACGAGATGGGCGACCTGTTCTCGGAGATGGGCGGCTTCTCCGCCGCCTTCAATATGGATAAGGTCAATTTCGGCGAATTCAACGGCTATTTCGCGGTCGAGTGCGGCAACGTGCTCGGGCTCGGCGGCGCGTTCTTCGCGGCGCTGCTGGGCGTCACGGCGCTCGCCAAGGAGGAGCGCGAACGCACGGCGGAATTCCTGCTCACGCATCCGATTTCCCGCTCCCACGTCGTTTCGCGGAAGCTGCTCGCGATCCTCGCGGAGATCCTGCTCCTGAACCTCGTCGTCGCTGCGGCGGCGGTCGGCGCCGCCCTCGCGATCGGGCAGACGATCGACGCGGCGCTGTTCGCGAAGGTGTTCTTCGCCTATTTCCTCCTGCAGGTCGAGATCGCCTGCGTGATGTTCGGCCTGTCCGCGTTCCTGCGCGGAAACGGCATCGGCATCGCGCTCGGCGCGGCGTTCGTGCTGTATTTCATGAACATCCTCGCCAACCTGACCGACAAGGCGGAGCCGCTGCGCTATCTCACGCCGTTCGCCTACGCCGACGGCACGCTCATCGTGTCCTCCGGCGAGATCGCGCTGAAGTATCTGCTTCCGGGGCTCGCGTTCACCGCGATCGGCGTCGCGCTGGCGTTCTTCCAATACAACCGGAAAGACATCCGGGCATAAAATAATCGGTCTGCGTCGACGACGCAGTGCACCTGGTAAGATGAAAGTAGACACTGAAAAGTGCCTACTTTCATTTTTTGTTGTAGAATATAAGTGAAAAAGGAAGTGAGAGAATGAGCAAGAAA
>CAJOEH010000023.1 GCA_905233385.1 uncultured Oscillospiraceae bacterium | reverse complement strand
TGCGGTCGGCAAACCTTTCGGTGCCCCTTTAGGGGTTTCGTCTGCATAATGCCCTTCTAGGGCTTAATCAAGCCGCCGGCTTAGCCGGCGGTTTTGACTTGCGAGATTGGCGGTTCACATTCTTCACTAAAACATCGTGGGACAGAATGCTTAAAAACATTTTTCGTCGTAAAAAGTGTAATATAGACACGTTTTTTCGTTGTAATTTTTGTAATTATGCGCTATACTATCGTTGTAATACATCGATGGAGGTATGCGTATGTACAGAATTGCAATAGAAAAACTGTTTCAGTGGAAGAACGGAAAACGACGCAAGCCCCTGATTATCGAAGGCGCACGTCAGGTGGGAAAAACGTGGCTGATGCAGGAATTCGGCAGACAGGCATATGCAGATACGGTATATTTTAATTTCGACTCTAATCCCAGATTGGCTGAGCTGTTCGCTTCCGATTTGGACACCGATCGGTTGATTCTTGGGCTGGAACTGTATGCAGACCGCAAGATTGATCCGGACAACACTCTGCTGATTTTCGACGAAGTGCAGGAGGTGCCGCGCGCGTTGGCTTCTTTAAAGTACTTCTATGAGAACGCTCCGCAGTATCACATTGTATGCGCCGGCTCCTTGCTTGGTATTGCCCTGCATCAAGGCACGTCTTTCCCTGTGGGCAAAGTGGATTTTCTGAAGCTCTATCCGCTCACGTTCAAGGAGTTTTTATTGGCGACCGACAAGGAACGCTTTGCGAAACTGCTTGACACGCAGGACTTCCGGATGATCACGAACTTTAAGCAAACCTATATCGACGCGCTGAAACAGTACTATTTCGTGGGCGGAATGCCGGAAGCAGTGCTGAATTTTGCCGAAAACAGCGATTATAATGAAGTCCGTGAAATCCAAAAGAGAATCCTCGCCGCATACGAGCAGGACTTTTCCAAGCACGCGCCGAACGAAACCGTTCCGAGAATCCGTATGCTCTGGAACAGCATTCCTTCGCAATTGTCGAAGGAAAACAAGAAGTTCATTTACGGGCTTGTGCGGGAAGGCGCTCGCGCCAAAGAGTACGAAACCGCAATTATGTGGCTCAGCGACTGCGGCCTCGTTCACAGAATCAGCCGCGTCAACGAGATCGGCGTGCCGCTGAAGGCGTATGAAGACTTGAAAGCATTCAAGCTGTTTGCCGCAGACGTCGGACTTCTCGGCTGTATGGCAGGGCTTCGCCCGGGAACGCTGCTTGACGGCAACGACCTGTTCGTTGAGTTCAAGGGCGCACTGACGGAGCAGTATGTTTGCCAGCAACTGAGAGCGAATGAGAATTTGGATGTTTTCTACTATACCAATGACAGAGGTTCCTGCGAGGTAGACTTTGTCGTTGATACAGGGGAGCAGATCGTTCCGGTCGAAGTGAAGGCAACAGTAAATTTGAAAGCGAAAAGCCTGAAAACCTACAAGGAGAAGTATGCGCCGAGCATTTCCGTTCGCACGTCAATGACGGACTACAAGGAAGAGGGTTGGCTTGTCAATCTGCCGCTGTATGCGGTCGACCAAATTAAGAGCATCGCGAATATCAACAAATAGCGCTCAACTGAATACGGCAAGTGAAAGCAAAGCGATCGCTTTCTGCGTTTCGGGCAGCCGCGCGGCGTTTTGCAGGAAATGCGCCGAACCTCTTGCAACCCCTTGCGCCGTTTGGTATAATAAATAATACGAACGCAAACACAATTCGCAAAATGAGGAGGGATTCCCATGCTTCATTCGTTTACAAGAAATCACAACGATCTGTCCACCGAAGCCGGTTTTCAGTTTGAATTCTACTGCGACTGCTGCGGAAACGGCTTCAAGAGCACGTTCAAGCAATCCACGACCTATGGACAGAAGCAGAAATCCGAGCGGTTCGGACGGCTGGCGTCCACCTTCGGCAGCTTTTTGGGCGGCCGTGCCAGCGACATCGGCTGGGCGATGGAACGCGGCAGCGACGCCGTGCGCGACCGTTTCTCCGAGCAGTCGCCCGCTTGGCGCAAGGAGCACGAGCAGGCCTTTGACGAGGCGCAGGCGGAGGTGCAGGCGCAGTTCCGAAAGTGTCCCGCCTGCAACAAGTGGGTCTGCCCCGACTGCTGGAACGAGGAAGAAGGCCTGTGTACGGAGTGCGCGCCCAGAGAGGCAAGCTACGTGGCGCAGGCGCGCAGCCGCGCCATGCAGCGCAATATCGACGAGGCGGCGGAAACCGCGACCGTCTGGCAGGGCAAGATTGAGACCCGCACGACCGTCTGCCCCCAGTGCGGAAAACCCGCCGGCAACGGCAAGTTCTGCAACAACTGCGGCGCGCCGTTGGGTACCAACCGCTGCCCGAACTGCGGCGCGCAGGTCGCGCTGGGCTTGAAGTTCTGCGGCGAATGCGGTTCTCCCATGCAGAAGAGCGGCAAGTGCCCGTCCTGCGGCTTCCAGAATGAGCCGGGGCTGAAGTTCTGCGGCAACTGCGGGACGAAGCTGTGACGTACCGCTGCAGCGTCAACGGACAAGAGACGGCGCTGGAGGTGGAGCGGGAGGGCCTGCGCTTCGGCGGCCGGTTTCTGGATTACGCTGACGTCGCCGCGCTGACCCCCATGAACCATCGGGTCTGGATCGACACGCTGCAGGGGCGGCGCACGGAGGTCTCCATGTTGGGCTTCTCCTACGACGGCTTCTGGGAGGAGCTGTCGGCTGCCTTCGCGGCGCGGAATCTGGCCGCGCTGTTCGTAGAGGACGCCCATATCATGACGTCCGAGGGCGAGTTCGAGACCCCGGACGGCCGCGGCCGCGGGCGGATCGCCCTGTACGCGGACGCGATCTGTATCCTGCCGGATTCGGAGAAGGTCCTGCGGCTGCCGCTGTGCTTCGCCGGGGAGCTGACGGTTTCCGGCTATTGGATGACCGTCCGAATGCGGTCGGGACTGGAGATCTCGTTCGGCAAGATGGGGTACGATTCGCAGCCCTTCTTTGAGCGCGCCCGAAAGGCCATGGCGCAGACCAAGGCGGAACGCGCCCGTCTGACCGCCGGGCTGCCGTCCGATCCGCCCTTTACGCAGGCGGGACTGTTCCGAACGACCCAGCCGGAGCTGTTCTGGAATGCCGCCTACGGCGCAGGCTGCTGCGCCGTGGAGCTGTCCGCAGGCGAGGACGCCGCTACGTATCTGTACCGCTTCCGCGAGCCGGAGGATGTCTTTGCCGCGCGGCTGGAGGAGGCTATGGAGGCCATGGGGCCGCACCGGGAGATCATCTTCCTCTCCGAGCGGCAGCTCGCGGAAAAACCGCTCTACCGCATGGCGGTCCGCCGCTGTCCGGCGGTGCGCTTTCTGCGGGAACGCTCCGCAGGCCGCCTCATTCACAACGCGTCCCACACGAGCCGCCTGGCGGACTTCCTTCGCGACGGATCAGGCGACGCTGAAAACGGTTGAGAAGGTTTATTACCTGATTGATTACGAATTATTCAACAAAACAGGAGGTTATCAAAATGAAACTCAGAAAAATGATCATGCTGGTCCTTGCGATCTGCCTGTGCGTCGGCCTTTGCGCCTGCGGCGGCGCGGAAACGCCGGATCTCCCCGACGACACGGAATCGATCCTGCCCGACGCGCCCGAAACTACCGAGGCGGCTGCGCCGGAGCTCGAGACGACGACCTGGGGCGACTGGACGGTGGGCGTTCCCGCCGGCTATACGCTGAAGGGCGGCGATTTCTTCGACGAGAACGACACGCGGTATTTCTCCGTCAAGAAGTCCGACTTCACCTACTTCGACTTCAAGGCCGACGGCGAAGAGCAGATCATGAACCACTACAACTACAACAAAGACACCTACACCAACGAGCAAAAGGACGTGCAGGGTAATTTCGGCGGCAACGAGTGGACCGGCTTCCAGTACAGCGACGGCTGGGGCGGCTACGGCTTTGAAGCTTACGCCACGGTGGGCGGAGAGCTGATCCGCGTGTCCGCCGTCGGCTTTGCCTTTGACGACGCGACTGCCGGCGCGGTGCTCGCTTCCCTGCAGTACACCCCCGCGGAATAAGTGAGAAACTATTTTATCACAAAAAGCCCGACTCGAGAGAGCCGGGCTTTTCAGCGTGCCGACAATGCTTTGTCGGCACGCTGAGCGGGTTTTCAATCTTTCAAAAAGTTTGAAAACCCGGTTTTATTGAACGTGAAAGACACCCCTCCTGAGTTTCTTTCACACTTTCTTCCGTGCCGTTATCACAGGCTTTCTCGTTTGTCTATCGTTTGAAAAACCCGACTCGAAAGAGTCGGGTTTTTCCTCTTGTCAGGGCAGCCGGGAATGTGGTAGAATGAAGAAAACAAAAAAGAAAGGAAAACTGTGGTATGGGCAGAGGGATTATTTATATTATGACGACAGCGGTTCCCGGACTTGTAAAAATCGGGAAGACTGCAACGACAAACTACGAACAGAGAATGTATAATCTGGAGCATGATGGGTATCGAAACGTGACTGCACTCAAGCGTTCCTTTGCAATCGAAGTCGATGATTACGATGAAAAGGAAGCAATGCTTCATACCATCTTTGAAAAGAGCCGTGTTTCAGATACCGAATTGTTCGCCGTGGACATCAATATTGTAACGCAACTTTTATCCTCGTTCGACGGTACGGTAGTTTTTCCAAAGACAGAAACAAAAGCCGAAGTATTTGATACGGCAGTAGATAACGCAAGAGGAAAACTGCTCCCCGATGGAACGTACAAGTTCCATCGCAAAAAGAAATCTGATAATAACAAGGAAGTAAAAGCGACTGCAATCATAAATTTCGGCAGATGGACATTGCTGAAAGGGAGTGTCCTCGGAATTGCCGAAGACGCAGGCGTATCCCAAAAAGCGAAGCTGTTTAGAATGAATATGCCGATGGACAAAAACGGAAAGCTGCTCGAAGATGTTGAACTCGGCGATTGCTCGCCTTCTTTTGCTGGAACGATTGTCATGAATCAATCAAATAACGGATGGACGGACTGGAAAGACAAAAATGGACAGCCTGTCGATATTTACAGAAAGCAAGACAATGTTTGAGGATTAAGATAGAAATAACCTTGTAAAGACAGGAAAGAACATGAAACGAAAACTACTTGCGCTGATTCTGGCGGCGGGGCTGCTGATCGCGGCGCTGCCGTCGGGCGGCGCGCAGGCAGCGGAGACGCTTCCGGAGACGCTTCCGGAGACGCGCGGCACAGAGCCGACCGGCGCGTTTCAGGAGATGTTTGACCGCGCGGAGGAGATCGTCAATTTCGCGTGGACGCCGAGCAGCCGGATCGACGTATGGAACGAAAACCCCTATAACGGACAGATGTATTTCGAGGCCGGCGAGGTCGTCCACGGTATGCCTTACACGCTGTTTGCCAGAGAGCTCGGCGTACGGAGCATGGTTACGCTGCAGCAGTACAAGACGGTCGCGGACAAGAACTATTCCGTGACGCACTTCTGCAAGGCGGTTTGGGAAATGCGCACCGGGCCGGCGTACGGCTCGTGCTGCGCGACCTTCGTCTGCGAGATCCTCGGCGAGGATTTCCTGCTGAACGACGGGAGCGCGCTCTACAGCAGCGTCGGTCCGCTGGCACGCGACGGTCACATGGCGAGCCGCAAGGTCAGGGCGAATGAGATCCTGCCCGGCGACGTGCTCTATGACAAGGACTGGTCGCACATCGTGTGGGTCGGGAGCGTCACGGAGAAGACCGTGACGGTCTACGAGCAGACCCCACCGATCGCGCGGGCGACGACGATCCCGCTCTCGAACGTGACGGAGGACGGCTATCTGATCCTCCGCGATCACGTCTACGCCTTCGCCTCGCGCAGTTACAGCCTCGAGCACAGCGGGGCGCACGCGCCCGTCTTTGACGCGGCGCGGGAACCGACCTGCACGGAAGACGGCCTGACCGCCGGCAGCCACTGCGCGATCTGCGGCAGGAATATCGTCCTGCAGCTCTCGATCCCCGCCAGGGGGCACGAAAGGGAATATATCGTCGAAGAAACGCCCTGCACGGACGAGGAGGACGGCTGGATCGTCTATCACTGCGCCGTCTGCGGAGAGGACGAACGCGTCTGCATCCCGTCGCCGAACTGCGCCGCGCAGCAGTTTACGGACACGCCGGTCGGGACGTGGTATCACGACAGCGTGGACTTCGTCAAAAACAGAGGGTACATGAAGGGCGTGAGCGAGACGTCGTTCGCGCCGGACGCGACGATGTCGCGCGCGATGCTGGTCACGGTGCTGTGGCGTTACGCCGGCGAGCCGGAGGGCGGCAGTAGGGGCTTCGCGGATGTGCCGGACGGGCAATGGTACACGGACGCGGTCACATGGGCGGCCGAGCGCGGCGTCGTCAACGGCGTCGGCAACGGGAAGTTCGACCCGAACGGGGCGGTCACCCGCGCGCAGTTCGCGACGATCCTGCACCGCTTCGCCAAAAGCGAGCGGCTGTCTGCCGACGGCTCCGCGGCGCTCGACTTCCCGGACGGCGCGGCTGTGCCGGACTGGGCGGCGGAGGCGATGCGCTGGGCGGTCGCGGAAAACCTGCTGAACGGCTCGGGACACGCGGACGGGAAGGACTACCTCGAGCCGCAGAGCTCCGCCACGCGCGCCCAGGTCGCCAAGATCCTGACGCAGTTCGTGAAAAATATCGCGGAAGCGTAAAATACTGCAGCATGCCGCAAGGCCGGAACTCCGACCTTGCGGCGTTTTCTGTATTCTCCGATAGATCTGTCATTGCGAGCAGCGAAGCTGCATGGCAACCTGTCCGTTGCAGGATTGGGCCGCTCGCTGTATTGCGGAGCGTAGGGAACGACCGATGTGTCGTTCCGACTCCCTCAGTCTCGCTGACGCTCGACAGCTCCCTCGAAGAGGGAGGCAAGGCACGACAAGCAGGTCGTGCCCTACGGATAGTACGGTAAAGTGTGCCCGCATCGATAGGCACGGATTGCCCGACAAGCGGGTAATGACAGAATGAAGAGATCATCATATTTTTCGGGCGGGATTCATTGACAGCGCGGGGAAAAAGGTATAAAATTATAATGATGTACTGTATACATTCCGTATACTTTTCTTGCGATTCTTCACGGCATTGGAGGGGATCGGTCATGTTGAAAAAACGCGTCCTCGGGCTGCTGCTTGCGGCGGTTCTGGCGCTGTCGCTGCTGCCGGTGAGCGTCTTCGCGGCGAGCGAGTTCGTCCTCGGGGCGGACAGCGCCGAGATCCTGAACTGCGGCGGCAGAATCCTGCGCGCGGACGGCGCTACATACTATTCCGAGGACGGCTGCGTCCGGCGGGAGAGCGAACCGCTTTTCTATGATGACGCCGCCAATCTGAACTATGCTGACGGCGCGCTGTTCTTCACCCGTCCGGCGGACGGCGGCTTTGAGGTCTGCAAATACGACCTTGCGGCGCGGGAGACGGAAGTTCTGCTCTCCTGCGACGGCGCGGTGCGGCAGATGTACGTCGTCAACGGGACGGACGTTTACTACCTGTCCGGGCAGGCGATCCGGCGCTTCGCGGAAGGGCGGACGGAGCGGCTCCTGACGAACGAAGGCCTGTGGAGCTTCGTCCCGACCCCTTACGGCCTCGTCTGCGCGATCGGCACGATCTTTGAATACTCCGTCTATGCCGGGAACACCCTCGTGACCGACTGCGCGAGCAGCTACCACGTCGACTTCGACACCGACGAGCCGCGCCTGGTCTATACGACCTTCGAGGGCGACTTTGAGCTCCCGCTGGCGGACGCCTTCGGCGGCGACGCCGCGCCGGAAGCCTACAAGGGCTATGGCGAGGTGGACGTCCTCGCGATGCTGAGCGAGGAGTACAACGAGACCGACGAGGAGATCGCTGCCGAGGAGCAGACCGCCCGCAACGCCGAGCGGACGACCCGCGCCTTCAACGGCGCGCAGGGCAACGACGCCGCGCTCCGCGCCACGCTGACGCAGGGGCAGAGAAACGCCCAGCGCCGCGCCTATCAGATGACCGACATCGAGTGGACACCGAAGGCGGCGATCACCGGCTGGGGTTCCGGCCTGACCTACAACGCCGGCACGACCTACAAGGGCCTGCCCTACGGCCAGCCGGTCTATGCCAGCTACGTCCCCTGGAGCACGGATCTGACGGGCTTCATCAACGCGGTCAACAACTCCTCCAGCAAGATGTACACCGATTACTCCTCCTACAACAAGCGCGCACCCTACTATTCCGTCGACTGCAGCGCCTTCGTTTCCTGGGCGCTGGACATGGGCTCGCGGCAGACGACCTCCTACATCGCCAACAAGGGTACCCTCGTCAGCTCCAGCTCCTACGCCAACATCCAGGTCGGCGACTACCTCAACAACGCCGGCTCCCACGTCGTCATGTGCACGGACGTCACCTACGACACCTCCGGCAATATCAACGGCATCGAGATCTCCGAATCGACCGTCAATTCCTCGACAAAATACTGCTGCCAGCGCACCTGGTACGGCACGGGCTACGGCAACTCCCTGAGCTATTTCACGACCAAGTATTTTAACGGCGGCTATTCCCTCTACCGCTCCAATACGATCTCCAACGTGTCCTATTCCCACGTCTGCGTCTCGCCGGTCTACGGCGACGTGTGCAGCACCTGCGGCTACGGCGTTTCCTCCGGTTCGTCCGGGTCGTCCGGCTCGTCCGGCTCGTCCAATACGACCAAATTCGGCATTGACGTCAGCGCCCATCAGGGCACGATCAACTGGGATACCGTCGCCCCGCAGATCGACTTCGCGATCATCCGCGTCGGCTACGGCAGCGACTACACCAACCAGGACGACAGCCAGTGGGCGAACAACGTCGCGGCGTGCGAGCGCCTCGGCATTCCCTACGGCGTCTACCTCTACTCCTACGCCAACACAACCGACAAGGCCGCCAGCGAGGCGCAGCACGTCATCCGTCTCCTGCAAGGTCACAACCCCACGCTGCCGGTCTTCTACGATCTGGAGGACGATACGGTCAGGGCCTGCGGCAATGCGACGATCTACCAGTTCGCGACGATCTTCTGCAACGCCATCGAGGCGGCGGGCTACATCCCCGGCGTCTACGCGAACCTCAACTGGTGGCGCAACTATCTGACCGACTCCGGCTACGACCAGTGGTACCGCTGGGTCGCGCAGTACAACACCTCCTGCACCTACACCGGCACCTACTGCATGTGGCAGAACAGCAGCAGCTACGTGATGAACGGCATTTCGTCGAACACCGTCGACACTGACTACTGGTACGGCGCGTTCCCGAACGGCGGCGGCGGTTCGACCCAGCCCTCCGGCACCTATACGGTCACGTATAAGATCCCCACGGACTATACGGGCGGCGGCACGCAGACCGTCACCGCGGGCGACTCCGTCACCCTGCCGTCCATCTCGACGAGGGTCTGCGGCTACACCTTCATGGGCTGGTCGCCCTCCGCGGTCTCCGCGACGACCGAGCAGCCGACCTTCTACTACGCAGGACAGAGCTTCACCCCGACCAAGAACACCACCCTCCGCGCCGTCTTCTGCTACTACAAGGACGGCAACTCGATCAAGGGCGATATCTACTATCCCGCGTGCAGCTCGTCCCAGACGGGCCTCGCCGCCGGACTTTCCGAGGCGGGCGCGACCGATACGAGCTATACCTACCGCAGCCAGCACGTCGCGCCGGTGAACTTCGTCTATAACTACTCCGGCACCGCCGCACAGAACACCGATCTGCTGAATCTTCTGAAGGCGGGCATGCTGGTCAATCCCGAGGCGGTCAGCGGCTATACGGCGTACTACAACACCTCGCCCGGCGTCTGCAAGCGCGCGACGGCGACCACGACGGTCGCGGCGACCTGCACCGGCTCCGGCACGAAGGTGACGAGCTGCTCCTACTGCGGCTACAGCAAGACCTCGACCATCAGCCCGCTCGGCCACCTCTACGCGACGGTCATCACCCCGCCGACCTGCCAGACGAGCGGCTATACGACCTACACCTGCCGGCGCGAAGGCTGCAACAACTCCTACGTCGGCGACGAGGTGCCGCCCGGCGATCACACCCTCGCGTTCTTGGACCTCGGCAACGGCACGCACAAGCAGTACTGTACCGTCTGCGGCACGGTGATCTCCACCGCCGCGCACACCTACGTGAACCACTACTGCTCGGACTGCGGCGCCTATGATGCCTCCGTGAACTACGCCGGCACATATTATATCGCCGCGAAGCGCACGAACGATACGAACTGGCACTATCTGACCGATTCGCTGAACGCCGGCCGCTACGTCATCGTCGATTCCGGCCTGACGGAGCTGCCGTCGGCGATCACCTCGGCGGTTTCCAACAAGGCGTTCACCCTGACGAAGAATCAGGACGGCACCTATCTGATCCGCTCCGAGGACAGCCTGGACGGCGCGAACTACCTCGGCTGGAGCAGCGGCAACACCGGCATTTTCGTCCAGCAGGGGGACGCGATCCGCGCCGCCGTGGTCGGCCAGCCGGACGGCTGCGTGCATATTTCCTTTGTCGACGGCGAAACGACGCGCTATCTGAGCTTCAACTCCACGGCGGCGAATCTCTACGCCGCGTGGTATCCGAGCCAGATGAAGAATCTGTACCTCGTTCCCGTGAGCGGCTCGATCATCGTGCATACGCATTCCTACACGAGCGCGATCACGACCGCGGCGACCTGCACGACGGCGGGCGTCCGGACCTACACCTGCGCCTGCGGCGACACCTACACCGAGACGATCCCGGCGACGGGTCACAGCTTCACCTATACGAATAACGGCAACGACACGCATACCGCCCTTTGCTCCGCCTGCGGTTTCAGCGAGACGGTCAGCCATACCTATGAGAACGGCGTGTGCGTCTGCGGCGCGGACCAGTCCGCGCTGGACTTCTCCGGCACGTACTACATCGCCGCCAAGCGAACGAACGACACGAACTGGCATTATCTGACCAACGCGGTGGACACGAACCGCTACGTCATCGCGGATTCCGGCGTGACGGAGCTGCCGTCGGCGATCGCTTCGCCGGAGGCGAACAAGACGTTCACCCTGACAAAGAACCAGGACGGCACGTATCTGATCAAATCCGAGGGCATCTATAACGGATCGCCTTACCTCGGCTGGAGCTCTGCAAACAGCGGCAACGCCGGCGTCTTCACCCGGCAGGCGGACGCGGTCTGCGCTTCGGTAAGCCGGCAGTCGGGCGGGTACTACTACATCTTCTTCACCGACACGAGCGAAGCGACGCGCTATCTCGCGTTCAACGCCACGGCGGCGAATCTCTGCGCCGCGTGGTATTCGAGCCAGATGAAGAATCTGTACCTCGTTCCCGTGACCGGCGCGGTCCCCCAGCACACGCACAGCTACACGAGCGAGGTCACCACCGCGGCGACCTGCACGACGGCGGGCGTCATGACCTACACCTGCACCCTCTGCGGCAACACCTACACCGAGGCGATCGCCGCCCTCCAGCACGATTACATCTATGAAGAAGTCGCCGCGACCTGCACCGCGCAGGGCTACACCATCGCGACCTGCTCGCGCTGCGACTACGAGGATATCCTGGACTACACCGTCACGCCCGCGCTCGGCCACAACTGGCAGGCGGGCACGCCCGTCGCGGCGACCTGCACCGCCGAGGGCTATACGCCGCTGACCTGCACGCGCTGCGGCGCGACCGATCTGCAGGACATCACGGACGCGCTCGGCCACGTCTGCGCCTATCAGGACAACGGCAACGGCACGCACAAGTACTACTGCACGCGCTGCAGCGCGGTCCTCAACGCCGCGGAGCCCTGCGTCTACGACAACGGCGTGTGCATCGGCTGCGGCCACGTCAAGACGACCGGCTCCAACGGCGATTTCGTCCTCGTGACCGAAGCGCCGACCGACTGGTCCGGCACGTATCTCATCGTCTGCGAGAGCAATTCGTCCGTCTTTGACGGCTCGCTCGCCACGCCGAACGCCAAGACGAACTACCACGCCGTCACGATCGACGACGGCGTGATCGTCGGCGACGCGACCGTCAGCGGCTACGCCGTCACCGTCGCGAAGGCCGCGGGAACGAACTACTACACGATCCTGCTCGGCTCCGGCAAGTACATGGGCAGCACCGGCTCGTCGACCGGCATCAACGCGACCTCGACGCAGTACCAGAACGCCTTCTCGCTCGACGCGAGCGGCAACGCGGTCATCGCCAACACCACCGGCACGAACACCTACAATTTCCGCTTCAACACCGGCTCGACCTCTGACCGCTTCGCCTTCTACGGCGCGTCCACGGGCCTGCCCATCCGGCTCTACCGCCGCATCGACTGCCAGCACACCTATAACGGCGGCGTCGTGACGACGGCGGCGACCTGCACGGCGGCCGGCGTGAAGACCTACACCTGCACGATCTGCGGCGCGACCTACACCGAGGAGATCCCCGCGCTCGGTCACAGCTATTCCGCGGTCGTGACCGCGCCGACCTGTACGGCTGCGGGCTACACGACGCACACCTGCTCGCGCTGCGGCGATTTCTACACCGACGCGGCGACCGCGGCGCTCGGCCACAACTACAGTTACACCGATAACGGCAACGGTACGCACACCGCGGCCTGTTCGCGCTGCGGCAGCAGCGTGACCGCCGCCCACACCTACGTGAGCGGAACCTGCGTCTGCGGCGCGGTCCAGCCCGCGGCGGCGCAGCTCAGTATCGTCTCCGCGCAGCCGAGCATCGACGAGAACGTCAACCTGACCTATCTCGTGACGGTGCCCTCCGGCTACACGAATCCGTACATGGTCTTCACCTTCCTCGGCGGCGAGTACACCGTCAGCGACTGTACCGTCGACGATCAGGGCAGACTCTGCTTCGAGCTGGCGAAGATCCTCCCGCAGTATCTGGGCGAGAACATCCGCGCGGAGCTGCGCGCGACGATGGGCGGCACGGAGTATTCCGCGGTGATCGCCGAGTACAGCATCCGGCAGTACTGTGTCAATCAGCTCGCGAACAACCCGAGCGCGAAGCTCCGAACCCTGCTGTCCGACCTACTGACCTACGGCGCGGCGGCGCAGCAGTACGTCGGCTACAAGACGAACGAGCTCGTGACCGCCGGCCTGAGCCTGACGCCGAGCGCTTTCCCGGGGATCTCCGGCGAGGGGATCTCGTTCAGCGGAACGGCAAACGCGGGAACGGACTGGAAGTCCGCGACCTTGGTCCTGCGCAGTACGCTCGCAGTGCGCTTCTACTTCACCGCGTCGAGCACGAGCGGCCTGACGGTGCGCTGCGCGCTCAACGGCCGCACGCAGACCTTCTCCGCGAGCGACTTCGGGCAGACGGGCGACGGCCTGTACTACGTGGAGATGACCGGTATCCCGGCGACGGAATTCGGCGACGCCGTGACCGCGACCTTCTACAAGAACAACGCGCAGCTCGGCAGAAGCGCGTCCTACTCTGTCAACGCCTATCTCTGCGGCGCGCAGGACGCGGCGAACGCGAACCTGCGGGCGCTGGTGCGGGCGCTCTACAACTACGGCGCGTCTGCGAGCGCCTACGCAAAGTAAGGAGAGAAACTATGGCTGAAATGATCAAGGGCAACTGCCCGAATTGCGGAAAGCCGCTGGAGATCCCAGCGGATCTGGAGGACTTCTCCTGCCTGTACTGCGGAAAGCGGTCCCTGACCGCCGATCTGCGAATCGTGAAAGACATCGTCCCGGGCGAGTTCGAGGAGCGGCGGGAGACCCTCCGTGAGCGTCTGCCCTGGGCGGTCACCGGCTATCCGGGCTACTATAAGAAGATCACGAAAAAGGAGTTTTTCAAGGCGTACGAGCTCTATGAGAACGAAAACCGCGCGACCGTCGACAGCCTCGACCCCTGCGTGGACGCCTGCCCGGACGGCGCGGAAACGGCGGTGAAGCTCCTCTGCGGGGACCTGCTGGACGCGGTGGACGCGCACATGCAGGCAGACCCCCGCTGGGCCAAGAAACATAAGCAGGACGGCGTCCTGTTCGAGACCAGAGTCATGCTGGCGATCTTCTTCACGCCGCTGCTCCGCAAACGCAATCTGCACTGCGCCGAGTCGTTCCGCACGGAACTGAACCGCCGGTGGCTGGAACGCTATCCGAAGCAGATGTGGACGCCGGGCGACTACGAAGTGCTCGCGAACGGCTTCCGGAAGTTCAAGTGGTGCTTTATCACCACGGCGACCTGCGCCAGCGAGGGCAAGCCCGACGACTGCGCCGAGCTGACCGCCTTCCGCGCCTTCCGCGACGGCTGGCTGACGGAGCACGGCGGCGAGGACCTGATCGCGGAGTATTATGACATTGCTCCCGCCATCGTCGCCTGCGTCGAGCTGTGCGACGACCCGGCGGCGCGCTACGCGGAGATCCGCGAGCGCTGGCTCGGGCCGTGCTATCTCGCCCTGCGGGAAGACCGCATGCGCGACTGCCGCGACCGCTACGTCGACATGGTCCGCACGCTGGAACAGCGGTATTTGCAATAAAAAAGCATAAAACAAGAACTGCTGTTTTCAGCAGTTCTTGTTTTGTCATTGAGAGGAGAGAACGAGAATGCTCAATGCACAATGCTCAATGCTCAATGTTTTCTGCGCAATGCGGAAAATCCCGCATAGGTTGTCATTGCCCGACTTGTTCGGGCTGCGCAGCCGTCGGCGGCTTTGCCGCTTTACGGATGCGGCGTACCCCCTGCGGGTGCAATCTGTGCCTCTCGATGAGGGGCACTTTACCGAAACACGGAACACGTGCCATACCTGCGACGGACAGATTGCCGCGGCGGAGAATTATAATACCTTTGCCGTGAGGCTTGCCATGAGGAAGCCCGTCAGGTCGGCGATCAGGGCGGCGGGGATCGCGTAGCGCGTTTTGCGGACGCCCGCCGCGCCGAAGTAGACGGAGATCGTGTAGAAGGTCGTCTCCGTGCTGCCGAGCATGATCGCCGCCGTCCGCCCGATCAGGCTGTCCGCGCCGTAGACGGCCATCAGATCCGCGCCGACGGCGAGCGCCGCGCTGCCGGAAAGCGGCCGCAGGAGGACGAGCGGCAGGGTCTCGGCGGGAATGCCGACGAAGCCGGAAACGGGCGAAAGCCATTTCGTCAGCAGACCGATCGCGCCCGAGGCGCGGAGCATGTGCACCGCGCTCAGAAGCATGACCGTCGCCGGCGCGATCGACAGCAGGAGCTTCAGCCCTTCCCGTCCGCCGTCCGTCAGGGCGGCGTAGACGTCCTGCTTCTTCGCGAGCGCGATCACCGCGACCGCAAGCATCACCGCGGGGATCAGCAGGTCAGTCACGCCAAAGCCTCCCGAAGCAATACGCCGCGAGCAGGCCCGCGCAGACGGAGCAGAGCGAGGTCAGCCAGACGGCGGGCAGGATATCGAAGGGCGACGACGCGCCCGCCGCGGCGCGGACGGCGGCGACCGTCGTCGGCAGGAGTTGGATCGAGGCGGTGTTCATCACGATGAGCCTGCACATCTCGTCCGTCGCCTCCGTGCCGCCGGCGTTTTTCCGCATCCGCAGCACGGCGGCGACGCCCATCGGCGTGGCGGCGTTGCCGAGCCCCAGAAGGTTGGCGCTGACGTTGGCGGTGAGAAAACCGAGGGCGGTCTCGTCCCGGCTCGTCTGCGGAAAGAGGCGGCGAAAGACCGGCCGCATGCATTTTCCGAGCTTTTTCGTCAGACCGGCGCGTTCCATGACCTTCGACACGCCGCTCCACAGGCACAGCGCGCCGGCGAGCGAAATGCAGAGCGTGACGGCGGCGCTTGCACCTTCCAGCGCGGCAGGGGTCAATGCGCCCGCATTTTCGGTCAGAAATGCAGCCCCGACCGACAGAAGAATCATTCCCGCCCAGATCGCGCCCATCACCATGTCCACCCCTCCCCGAGCAACCTATGCGAAAGCGGGGTAAGATATGCAAAATCACTTGACATGTCATGAGAATCATGATAAACTAAATATAACTCAAAAAGAAAGGCGTTGGGACATGAAATCGACCGGAATTGTCAGAAGAGTGGATGAGCTGGGGCGCGTGGTATTACCGATTGAACTGCGCCGGACGCTTGAGATCGAGGAGCGCGATCTTCTGGAGATCATGCTGGAAGACGACCGCATCGTTCTTCGCAAGTACCAGCCGACCTGCATTTTCTGCAGCGCAGACGAAGACCTGACGGAATTTCACGGCAAGCGTATTTGCGGCAAATGTCTGAAGGAGCTCGCCGAGCAGGAAGACTGAACCGCAGATAGTAAAACGGAGCATTGTTTGAAACAATGCTCCGTTTTGCTGTTAATATCCACCTCATCCGCCTCACTTTCGTTCGGCGCCTGTCTCGCTGCGGCTCGGTCACCGCGCGGCTCTGACAGTCCTGTTGCAACATGTTGCTGCCACTCCTTTTTGCTCCCTTGCCTCCGCCACAGGCGGCGGTCGCAAACGTCCCCACAGGACTGTCATTCACTCCCGCGCGGACGCTTCGCTACCCTCAAGGGGAAGGTTTTCACGGCGCGTGACCAAAGGCTTCCCCTAGAGGGGAAGCTGTCAGCGACGACGGCAGTCGGCGATGACTGATGAGGTGGACAATGAAAGAATCCCGCTGCTCTTGCAGCGGGATTCTTGTTATGTTCTATTACGCTTTGCCGGCGCAGCCGAGGACATCGATCAGCTTGTGCTTGACCATTTCCTTGATGTTGTTGCGGGCGGGCTTGAGGTACTGGCGCGGGTCGAAGTGATCCGGATGCTCGACGAAGTAGGCGCGGATCGTGCCGGTCATCGCCAGGCGCAGGTCGGAGTCGATGTTGATCTTGCAGACCGCGCTGCGGGCCGCCTCGCGGAGCTGCTCCTCAGGGATGCCGATCGCGTCGGGCATGGAGCCGCCGTTGGCGTTGATCATCTTGACGAATTCCTGCGGGACGGAGGAGGAGCCGTGCAGAACGATCGGGAAGCCGGGCAGACGCTTCTCGCACTCATGCAGAACGTCGAAGCGCAGGGGAGGCGGGACCAGGATGCCCTGCTCGTTTCTGGTGCACTGCGCGGCGGTGAACTTGTACGCGCCGTGGGACGTGCCGATGGCGATCGCGAGGGAGTCGCAGCCGGTCTTGGAGACGAACTCCTCGACCTCTTCCGGATGGGTGTAGGAGGAATCCTCGGCGGAGACCTTCACTTCGTCTTCCACGCCGGCCAGCGTGCCGAGCTCGGCCTCGACGACCACGCCGTGGTCATGGGCGTACTCGACGACCTTGCGGGTGATCTCGATGTTCTCCGCGAAGGGCTTAGAGGAGGCGTCGATCATGACGGAGGTGAAGCCGCCGTCGATGCAGCTCTTACAGGTCTCAAAGTCGGGGCCGTGATCCAGATGCAGCGCGATGGGGATATCCGAATTCTCGATGACCGCGGCTTCGACCAGCTTCATCAGATAGGTGTGGTTCGCGTAGGCGCGCGCGCCCTTGGAGACCTGGAGGATGACCGGAGAATGCGTCTCGGCGCAGGCCTCGGTGATACCCTGCACGATCTCCATGTTGTTGACGTTGAAAGCGCCAATGGCGTAGCCGCCGTTGTAGGCCTTTCGGAACATTTCGGTTGTCGTTACCAGAGGCATAGTGAAAACACTCCTTTTGTGTATTGATTGCGGAAATATTATACCATAAATGTAAAGAAATGCAAGCGTTTAGAGCAGGTTTTCGTCATAAACGGCGCGGCTGCCGCCGATGAATTTCGGGCGGACGCGCGCGGCGAGCAGGATCGCGCTGCCGATGCGGTCGATTCCGAGGCGGCAGGGGACGGCGACCTCCTTGAGGTGCATCCCGATCAGCGTGCCGCCGATGTCCAGCCCCGCGTCGGCGCGGATGTGCTCCAGCGCGACCGGATCGCGGAAGGAGCGGTATGCCGCAGTGGCAAAAGAGCCGCCCGCCTTCGGCTGGGGAACGACGTTGACGGGGTCCGCGTTTCCCGCGGCCTCGCGCTCAATGATGATCGCGCGGTTCAGATGCTCGCAGCACTGCGCCGCGAGATAGATGCCTTTTTCGTTCAGTACGCCGTAAATCGCGTCGAACACGACCTGCGCGACCTCGGGCTGCGAGTCCGTGCCGATGCGGCTGCCGGATATCTCGCTGGTCGAACAGCCGACGACGACGATGTCGCCCCGGCGGAGCTTCGCTTTTTCGCAGAGGGTCTGCGCGGCGAGGGCCGCCTGCTGCCGGATCTCATCTTTCATGGGAAACACCTCCGTAGAACTGGTCGATGACGTGCGCGCGGTCGAGCACGAGGAAGAGCAGGATCGCGGCGGCGGCGCTGACGGCCGCCTGCGGCAGATTGGTCGTCAGAAGGCTTTCCGCGCTGCCGGCGATGCCGTAAAGACACCATTCGTAGATAAAATACCCTGCCGCCATGACGAGCTCGCCGGCCAGAGCGCCGAGCGCGGCGCCGACGAACCGGCGTTTTTTCAGACTGCGCAGAAGCAGGGCGGCGGTCAGCGCGGTCAGGAACTTGATCACGAAGGTCGCCGGCGCGTACAGGACGAAGCTGAGCAGGACGTCCGCCAGCGCGGCGCCGATCGCGCCGGCGATCGCGCCGTAGAGCGGACCGAGCAGGAACGCGCCGGTCAGGATGACGGCGTCGCCCAGATTGAAATAACCGCCGATCGGCGAGGGAATATGCAGCAGCGCGGTCGCGGCGCAGGTCAGCGCGGCGAACAGCGCGGTCAGCACGAGGCGGTGGATGACGAACTTGTTCATAGGATTTGCCTCTTCTAAACCGAGGAGAGCCGAACGCAAGCCGTCTCTGCGCGGCTTTTTCGGTCCTTTTCGGCTTATTGTCCTTGCCTTGACGGATTTTCAAGGCGGTTTGTGAAGTATTGGCGGATCGACGCCCGTGAAAACCGACTTGAGTTCGACTCTCCTCGGCTTCTAATCTGGAACGATTATACAGCAAAGGAAATCAAATGGCAAGACCTATTCCGCGGCTTCCGCCAAATCGTAGATCTGCTTGAGCAGGATCACGCCGATCGGCAGGAGGATCATCCCCAGGACGCCGAACAGGCGATACCCCGCGTACAGCGACAGCAGGGTCAGCAAAGGGTGCATCCCGATCTGTCTGCCGAGGAAGCGCGGCTCTAAAACGGCGCGGGTCACGGCGGCCGCGGCGTAGAGCGCGAGCAGGCCGACCGCGAAGGACGCGTCGCCCCGCAGAAATGAGACCGCGCTCCACGGGAGCAGGACCGTGCCGGAGCCGAGCACCGGCAGGGCGTCGATGAAGGCGATCAGAAGCGCGAGCAGCGGCGCTTTCGGCACGCGCAGGAGCAGAAGCCCGACCGTCAGCAGGGAAGCGACCACGGCGGTCAGCCGGAGCTGCGCCCTGCAATAGCCGCCGAGCGCGGTTTTCAGCCGCCCGGTGACGGCGCGGAAGCGTTCGATCCACGGCGGCGGCAGACGGCGGCGCGCTGCCTCGCGGAGCTGGTCGCGGCGGGAGGCGAAGAGGTAGGCGGAAAGCAGGGCCGTCAGAAGGAAGAGAAAACAGTCCGGCAGGCAGGCGATCACGCCGCCCGCCAGACGCAGCAGCCGGTCGGACACCG
>CAJOEH010000022.1 GCA_905233385.1 uncultured Oscillospiraceae bacterium | reverse complement strand
GATACTTCCTTGCCATAATATTACCCCCCTATGTAGTACTTCTATTTTCCTACATAGGGGGGTGTTTTGTCTATTGTCTGTTTTTACTGGTTCTGTTTACCGGTTCGGAGGCGCTGCTTTTTTGTGAATAATGAAAAATGACTAGTGAAGAATGAATAATTGAGGTGTTTTCCAATTCGGAGAATTGGAAAACAATACCCCCGAGGGCGTCGCCCTCGGGGGTTCATTATGCAAGATCAAAGCTGCAGCAGCTTCTGCGTTCTGGCCATGATGACGTCGTAGGTCCCGCCGAGCTTTTCCTTCATTTTAAGGAAGTCGCGGTAGCCGGTTTCGCAGCCGTGGATATCGCTGCCGAGCGCGACGACGGCGTCCAGCTCGTTCGCCCACCGCATGGAACGCTTTCGCGTCCGCAGACGGCAGAAGGAACCGGCGTTGATCTGCGCCTGAAACCCGAAATCCAGCAGAAAGTCGATCGTGGATTCGGCGTAGCGGTCGATATGCGCCAGAACGACGTTCAGTTTATGCTCATACAACAGGCTGTCGATCGTCTGCTCGTAAGCGCGGAGGGAGAAGTCCATCGGCAGTTCCAGCAAAAGCACGTTCGTCCCGCTGAAACAGAGTTGCTCCAGACCGTCGATATGCTCCATGCCGCGGCAGAGGTGCGCTTCCGCGGCAACGACGATCTTCGGCGCGTCGCTCGGCAGGGCTTCGCGCAGAAGGCGCTCCGTCCGCTCCCTGCGCTCCAAAAACGCGGGCAGGGGCTCGTGATCCGGATAGAAATGCGGCGTCGCGGCGAGCACGTCGATGCCCGCGCGCCGCGCAAGGGTTACCTGTTGAAGCGACGTCTCCAGATTGTAGCTGCCATGATCCGCTCCCGGAAGGATGTGCGCATGAAAATCGATGTTCATGGCAGATCCCCCTTATTTTTTGCTTTCCGAGCTGCCGGAGCTGCTACTGTCTCCGTAGTACTTATAGCGGCCGTAGCGGTAGTACTTGTTGTAGCGGTAGCTGTAATGCGCCGCTGTCTTGTTCTCCGGATCGTTGAGGATGATGCCGACGATGTTGCCGTTCATCTCCTCGATCTGCTGCACGGCGTCGCTGACGTCCTTCATGTGGTTCTTGCCGCTCTGGACGACCATGAGATAGCCGGTGATCTTGTCGGCGATCACGCAGGAGTCCGTGACGATGTTGATCGGCGGTGTATCGATGATGACGTAGTCAAAATACTGCTTTGCGTATTCCAGAAGAGCGTCCAGCTGCTTCGCGCCGAGCAGCTCCGCCGGATTGGGCGGGATCTGTCCCGCGGTCAGGATGGATAGATTGTTGATATCCGTTGTGCGCAGGTTGATCTGGTTGTTCAGACCCGCGAGAAACTCGCTCAGGCCGTTGCGGCTTTCGACGTTGAAATAGCGATGGACGGACGGCTTGCGCATATCGGCGTCGATCAGCAGGACGCGCTGTTCCGCCATGGCGATGGAAACCGCGAGGCTAACGGCGATGGTGGATTTGCCGTCGGAGGCGAGGGAGCTGGTGACGGCGAAGACGGGGCATTTCTCGCCCTTGCCGGTGAAGATCAGCTTCGTGCGGATGGAGTTATAGGCCTCTTTGATCGGGAAGGAGCTGTCGGGCGTCAGCCGGGGACGCTCCGCGTGGGAAGAACTGCTCTTGAACCGGCTCTTGTTCTTGTCTCGAAACAGCATGACAGGTTACCTCCTCTTCCGTTTTGCCGCAGCAACGGCAGCCGAGTCCATCGGGGGAATGCTGCCGAGAATGGGAATGTTGAACGTGCGCTCCAGGTCTTCCTCGCGCCAGACGGTTGTATCGAGCAGCGCGATCAGAATGACGACCGAGCAGGACAGGAGCAGACCCAGCACGAAGCCGACCGTGGTATTGGACACGACATCGGGATAGGAGGGCTTGGTCGGAACCTTGGCGCGGTCGACCGCGACCATCTCGCCGCCGCGCGCCAGCGCGTTCAGAACGGTCGGCGCGGCATCCGAGAGCGCGTTGCCGATCTCTGCGATGAGCTGCGGATTGGCGCCGCGGATGACCACGTTGATGATCTGCGTGTTCTTCTGGACGCTCGCGGTGATCATGCCGCGGATGATGTCCGGAGAGACCTTGCCGCCGAGGCTTTCGCTGACGGCGTTCATGACGGGCTGGCTTGTGATCAGCACCTGGTAGGTGTTCGCGATGCTGGCGTCCGCCGTCAGTTCGCCTGTGGTAACGCTGGAGGCGGTGCTTCTTTCGTTGGCGAATACGCCGACGGAGATCGAGGTGGAGTAGATCGGCGTGACGTAATAGGTGGAATACACCCACGCGACGACCATGGATACCAGCGAAACCGCCACGACCCAGATGATATACTTTTTCAGCGTCCAGAGAATATCCTGGAACGTGATCTCGACTTTGTTCAAAAGAACCCCTCCTTGTCGTATGGAAGCCGCGGGCTCTGCCGCGGCGCAATTATTTGCATATGCGCCCAATTATTTATGCTATCATACCATAGCGAACGCCGAATTGCAACAGAAAATCTCCCGCTTCCGCGAAAATCGGGAGCGCCTATTGCAAAGTCAAACAGGTTGTGCTATACTTTATTTGTAGGAAAATGTGCAAATATGCACCGAATAATGGGAGG
Organism: uncultured Oscillospiraceae bacterium; assembly: GCA_905233385.1. Classification (GTDB taxonomy): domain Bacteria; phylum Bacillota; class Clostridia; order Oscillospirales; family Oscillospiraceae; genus JAZOXB01. The sequence continues at coordinate 65,350 of CAJOEH010000022.1, read as the reverse complement.
AAACTAACATGACAAACAACAAACCCCTGGTCGGCGCGGCCGTCATCGGTCAGTCCGGCGGTCCCTCTTCCGTCATCAACGCCAGCGCGTACGGCGTCATCAAGACCGCGCTGGAAAGCGACTGCATCACCGCGGTCTACGGCGCGCATCACGGCATCGTCGGCGTGCTGAACGATCGCCTGATGGACATGAGCAAGGAAGACCCGAAGGAACTGGAGCTCCTGCCCTATACGCCCTCTTCCGCGCTCGGTTCCTGCCGCTACAAGATCGCCGACCCCGAGGTCGACGACACCGACTACAAGCGCATCCTCGAAGTGTTCAAGAAGCACAACGTCCGTTATTTCTTCTACAACGGCGGCAACGACTCCATGGACACCTGCAACAAGATCAGCCGCTACATGAAGAAGGTCGGCTACGACTGCCGCGTCTTCGGCGTGCCGAAGACCATCGACAACGACCTCTACGGCACCGACCACTGCCCGGGCTTCGCCTCCGCGGCGAAGTATATCGCGACCTCCGTCATGGAAGTCTCCCGCGACAGCAAGGTCTATGATAAGGGCATGGTCACCATCGTCGAGTGCATGGGCCGCCATGCGGGCTGGCTGACTGCTGCCGCCGCCCTCGCCACCGCCGCCGGCGACGGTCCCGATCTCATCTATCTGCCCGAGATCGACTTCACGATGGAGCAGTTCCTCGCCGACGTCAAGCGCGTCTACGGCGAAAAGAACAACTGCCTCGTCGCGGTCTCCGAGGGCGTCCACTACGCCGACGGCCGCTTCGTCTCCGAGGCGAAGACCTCCGGCACCGACGGCTTCGGCCATGCGCAGCTCGGCGGTCTTGCCGCCCGCCTGGCGGACGCCGTCAAGAACGAGCTGGGCGTCAAGGTGCGCGGCATCGAGCTGTCCCTCCTGCAGCGCTGCGCCGCCCATCAGGCGTCCCTGACCGACATCGAGGAGTCCTTCAATTCCGGCAAGATCGCCGTCGAGTCCGCGATCGCGGGCGAGAGCGGCAAAATGGTCGGCTTTGTCTGCGACCGCGACAACGGCTACGTCTGCCACTATGAGCTGTTCGATCTGGAGAAGGTCGCGAACTACGAGAAGAAGGTCCCGCTGGAGTGGATCACGCCGGACGGCAGCAACGTCACCGACGACTTCATCCGCTACTGCTCGCCGCTGGTGCAGGGCGAGACGAAGCTCGGCTACGAGAACGGCCTGCCCCGCTTCGCCAAGCTGAAGAAGGTCTTCGCGGAGTAAACTCCAATACAGAACGCGCCGCAGGGTCGAAGATCCGACCCTGCGGCGTTCTTTCATAATGATCACGCACTGCCGAATCTGTCATTGCCCGAGCAAGTCGGGCAATGACAGGATGATGGGATTTGCGAGTTTTGGAAAACGTCCGTCATCGAGACGGACAGATTGCCACGGGTGCTACGCACCCTCGCAATGACAGGACGATGGGATTTGTGAGTTTTGGAAAACCTCCCGCGTCGAGAGGCACGGATTGCCACGCCGATTTCATCGGCTCGCAATGACAAGGACGGAAGTGCATTGCGCATTGCGCAACAAGAAAGAGGACCGCGGTTGCGGTCCTCTTTCTTGGCAGTATCAGTCGACAATATCGACAGTGACGCGTTTGCCGTCGCGCTGGGCGACGGTCTTGATAACGGTGCGGATTTCCTTGGCGATCCGGCCCTGTCTGCCGATGACTTTCCCCATATCCTCGGGGGAAACGCGCAGCTCCAGGACTGTCGTGCCTGCGTCCTCTCTCTCTGTGACCGTGACTGCATCCGGGTGATCGACAAGCTGTTTCGCCACGTAGAGCAAGAGTTCCTTCATCGTTTTGCTCCTCTCGGATTAAAGGACGTTCGCCTTTTTCAGGAGAGCCTTAACGGTGTCGGTCGGCTGTGCGCCGTTCTTGATCCACTGCGCTGCCTTCTCGGCGTCGACTTCGACGGTAGCCGGCTCGGTCAGGGGATTGTAGGTGCCGATCTCTTCGATGCAGCGGCCGTCGCGGGGGCTGCGGGAGTCGGCGACAACGATGCGGTAGTAAGGAGCCTTCTTGGCGCCCATTCTTCTGAGTCTGATCTTAACCATGAGATTTACCTCCAAAAAGATTTCTGAAATAATATATCCTCGAACTGCTTGAGTCCAATGATTACGGAATTAGAAGCCCGGCATCCCGGGGAAGCCGCCGCCCATCTTGCCGAGCAGCTTGCGCTTGCCGCCCTTGCCGTTCATCTGCTTCATCATCTGCTGCATCTGCTCGAACTGCTTGAGCAGGCGGTTGATGTCCTCCACCTTCTGCCCGCAGCCGAGGGCGATGCGGCGCTTGCGGGTGGAGTTGAGGCAGGACGGGTTTTCGCGCTCGTAGGGGGTCATGGACTGGATGATCGCCTCGATGCGGACGGTCGCCTTCTCGTCGACCTGCACGTTCTTCAGCGAACCCATGCCGGGGAGCATCCCGAGGATGTCCTGCATGGAGCCCATATTCTTGATCTGCACGAGCTGGTCGTAGAAGTCCGCGAGGGTGAACTTGTTCTGGCGCAGGCGCTGCTCGAGCTCCGCGGCCTTCTTCTGATCGAGGGCCTGTTCGGCCTTTTCGATCAGGGTCAGCACGTCGCCCATGCCGAGGATGCGCGAGGCCATGCGCTCGGGGTGGAAGGGCTCGATCATGTCCAGCTTTTCGCCGGTGCCGATGAACTTGATCGGCTTGCCGGTCACGGCCTTGACGGACAGAGCCGCGCCGCCGCGGGCGTCGCCGTCGAGCTTCGTCAGCATGACGCCGTCGATGTTCAGCCATTCGTTGAACGACTGCGCGGCGTTGACCGCGTCCTGGCCGGTCATCGCGTCCACAACGAGCAGGATCTCGCTCGGCTCGACCGCCGCCTTGATGGATTTCAGCTCGTTCATCAGCGCCTCGTCCACGTGCAGACGGCCGGCGGTGTCGAGGAAGACCATGTCGTTGCCGTGCTGCTGGGCGTGACGGATCGCGGCTTTCGCGATCTTGACGGGATCGTCCTGTCCCATCTGGAAGACGGGGATGTCGAGCTGGCCGCCGACGACCTCCAGCTGCTTGATCGCGGCGGGACGGTAGACGTCGCAGGCGACGAGCAGCGGGCGCTTGCCCTGCTTCTTAAAGAGACCTGCGAGCTTCGCGCCGTTCGTCGTCTTGCCGGCGCCCTGCAGGCCGACCAGCATGACGACGGTCGGGGACTTGGGCGAAATGGTGATGCGCTGATTCTCGCTGCCCATCAGTGCGATCAGCTCTTCGTTGACGATCTTGACGATCATCTGCGCGGGCGTCAGGCTCTCCATCACGTCCCGGCCGACGCAGCGCTCGGACACGGACTTAACGAAATCCTTGACGACCTTGTAGCTGACGTCCGCCTCCAGAAGCGCAAGGCGGATCTCGCGCATCGCTTCCTTGATGTCGGACTCGGACAGACGCCCCTTGCCGCGCAGTTTTTTGAACGCGGCGTTCAGTTTGGCGGTCAAACCTTCAAATGCCATAGCTTACTCCTTTACGGAAGAAACGGCGGACAGAATGCGCGCGGCATTTTCCCGCACGGACGGATCTTCATGGCGCAGCAGCGCCTGCGCCGCGGAAGCGATCTCCCGCACGGCGGAGCGGAGCTGCCGGTCTCTTGCCACGCAGCCGGTCGCCCGCTCCATGTCGGAGAGGATCGCCTCGGTGCGCGTGATGGCGTCGTGGACGCCCTGACGGGAAATGCCCTCCTGCTCGGCGATCTCGCTGAGCGAAAGGTCCTGATTGTAGTAAAGATCGAAGTAGGTCTTCTGCTTTTCCGTCAGCAGGGCGCCGTAATAATCGAGGAGCAGCGACATTTTGAAAGCTTCCTGTTTCATTTCGACACCCCCAATGCCCGCTCATTATACATGAGTTTACCCTGCTTGTCAAGAGAAAAAACTTGACAGACGAAATTTTATGCATGTTTTGATCCGGCGGCGCATAGGCTTGACCGAGGTGAAGCGTATGCGCAGGTCGTTTCGGAGGAATCTTCCGCTTTTGTTGATCGTCGCCGTCCTGCTCGGCCTGACGGCGGTCGGCGCGGTGAAGCAGGATAACGCGCTGGCAGCGGGCTCGTGGGGACTGAGCTTCCGCACGGAAGGGGAGCCGCCGGTCGGCAACGCCGACAGCGCGGCGCTGCGGGAGTACGACGCAGCCTATCTCGGCGATACGGACGAGAAGGTGATCTATCTGACCTTCGACGCGGGCTATGAAAACGGCTGCACGGCGCAGATTTTGGACACGTTGCAGGCGCACGGCGTCAGGGCGGCGTTCTTCCTGGTGGGCAATTACATGGAGCAGAATCCAGAGCTGGTCAGACGGATGACGGCGGAAGGTCATATCGTCGGCAATCACACCTATCACCATTGGGACATGTCGAAGATCGGGGATGAGGCGACCTTCCGCGAGGAATTGGAGTCCCTCGAGCGGCTCTATACGGAGATCACCGGACAGGAGATGCGGAAATACTATCGCCCGCCGCAGGGGATCTACTCCGAGGAAAACCTGCGCATGGCGCAGGCGATGGGATACCGGACGGTCTTCTGGAGCCTCGCCTACGTCGACTGGATCAGGGAAGAACAGCCGTCGCGGGAGACGGCCTTCTCGAAGCTCCTGCCGCGCATCCACAACGGCGCGATCGTCCTCCTGCACAGCACGTCCAAGACCAACGCCGCGATCCTGGACGAACTGCTGACCCGCTGGGAGGCGATGGGCTACCGCTTCGGGACGATCGACGAGGTGTTCGGGTAATGTGAAATGCTCAATGCGCAATGCTCAATGCGCAATGCGCAATGCGCTTCCGTCCTTGTCATTGCGAACCTGTCGGAGGCAGGCGTGGCAATCTGTCCGTCACAGGTATGGTATCTGTGCCGAAGGGTGGAAAACTGCCGTAGGGAGGCGTCCCCTGACGCCTCCGATTTTGCATTATGAGGCATTGGTAATCGCGGAGGCATATGGGCATGCCTCCCTACGCGGTTTCGTATTATGGAAAAGTGTCCCGCAACGGCAGGCACGGATTGTACCCGCAGGGGGTAGGCCGCATCCGTAAGGCGGCAGAGCCGCCAACGGCTGCGCACCCACGCAGCTCCGCTGCTCGCAATGACACGGATGAAGAGTATTTGTCTTAATTAGGCAAATGTGCTTGACAGAAATGCCGCTGCATGCTATACTTCAAATGAGCGATAATGAGCGAGTTTGAAAGGAGAATGAACGAATGAAGTACTGGGAACGTGAAAAGAAGATTTTGGACCTGCTGCACGAGCGCGGCGCGATCTCCATGCAGGAGATCTGCGAACTGACCGGCGCCTCCGTCGCCACGACGCGCCGCGATTTTGACGAGATCCAGGGCAAGGGGCTGGCGGAGCGCACGCACGGCGGCCTGAAGCTGCCGGAAAAACGCCCGGATCACAGCCGCTACGTCAACGGCACCGAGATCGGCGACGAGATCGACAAGGAAAAGCTGCTGATCGCGAAGGAAGCGGCGGCGCAGGTGCGCTCCGGCGAATCCATCTTCATCGGCGCGGGCAAAACCTGCAACATTTTCGCGGCGCAGCTGCGCGACGTCGAGCGGCTGACCGTGGTAACGACCTCCGTGACGGCGGTCCTGGAGCTGGCGGAGTGCCCGAACGTCTCCGTGACCCTCCTCGGCGGCGACGTCCGCACCGGCAAGAACTATATCGAGACGCTCGACCCGGACGTCAACCACACCCTGCGCGGTTATTTCTTCGACAAGGTCTTCCTGACGGTCGAGGGCGTGGATCTGGAGCGCGGCTACACCGTGCAGGACAAGAACCGCACGGCGCTTTACACCCAGCTTTCGCGCATGACGCGCCGGATGTACATGCTGCTGGACAGCGCGAAGTTCGGCCGCCGCGCGTTCGCGACGATGTTCCCGCCGGAGAAGGCGTGCCGCGTCATCTCCACGCAGAACATGCCGCAGGAATTTGTGAATTTCTATGCAAAACAGGGCATTCCCTGCACGCTGCTCCCGCTTGAATGATTCGGTCTGCGCCTGCCGCCGCTTTTTTCCTGATCAAAATATACAAAGCGCGGACGATCAAACTGTCAGAACTCACAAAATGATAAAAACCGCGAAATGCGCTGTTGACATTGCATGGAAATTGTGGGAAGATGATACCACACGGAAAGGCTCGGCAAAATGAGCGATTTTGAGCGTTTTACAATGGAGAGCGAAACGATGGAACAGATCGAAACGGTAGAACTTTATCAGCCGCGGCACACCCTGATCGGGCGCGACGGCATCCTGCAGATCCCGCGTTTTCTGCGCGATCTGAACGCACAAAAGGTCCTCGTGATCACCGACAAGGGCCTGGTCAAGATCGGCACCGCCGGCAAGGTCATCGCCGTGCTCGACCAGGCGGGGATCAACTACGCGGTGTTTGACGGCGTGGAGCCGAATCCGACGACGCGGATCGTCTATCAGGCGCTGGAGTTCTTTACGAAGAACGGCTGCGGCGCGTTGATCGCCATCGGCGGCGGCTCGTCGATCGACGTGGCGAAGGCGGTCAGCATCCTGTCGGCGAACGGCGGCAAGATCGAAGACTACAACGGCGTGAACAAATCCAAAAAGCCCGGCTCGCCGATCATCGCGGTCAACACGACGGCGGGCACCGGCTCGGAATGCACGGCGGCATACGTCGTCACGGATGAAAAGGCGAAATCCAAGATGCTGATGGTTGACCCGAACTGCCTGACGTATCTGGCGCTGGACGACCCGATGCTGATGGTCGGCATGCCGCCCTCCCTGACGGCGGCGACGGGCATCGACGCGCTGACGCATGCGATCGAAGCGTACATCTGCAGTGTTCCCACGCCCTATACGGACGCGCTTGCGCTGGAGTCGATCCGCCTTGTGAGCAAGTCGCTGCGCGCCGCGGTGCGCGACGGGTCGAATATGGACGCCCGTACGGATATGTGCTGGGCGGAATACATGGCGGGCCTGTCGTTCTCGAACGCCGGCCTGGGCCTGGTGCACGGCATCGCCCACCAGCTCGGCGGCTTCTACAATATCCCGCACGGCCTTGCCAACGCGATCATGCTGCCGCGCGTGCTGGAGTACAACCGCCCCTACTGCATGGGACGGCTCGCGGACGTCGCGCAGGCGATGGGAGAGAAGATCGACAGCCTCTCCGTCGACGCCGCTTCCCGGCTCGCGATCGAGGCGGTGCGGAAGCTCTGCGCGGACGTGAAGATCCCGCCGCTGTGCGAGACGAAGTTCAGCATGGACGATATCGACGTGCTGGCGGAGCACGCCCTCGCCGATACGGCGACGCTGACGAATATTGTCCGTCCGACGGTGGACGACGTGAAAACGATTTTGGCGAAGACCTATTTTGAAGGCATCGTCATGAAAAAGGTGAACGCGAATGGATAAAGCGAGCATTCAGCGGCCGGTGCAGCTTGCGGTCGCCGAGCGGATCTTCCGCGAAACGGGACGGATCTTCGTTCCCGTGGCGGCGTCGGCGCGGCACGTGCATCTGTCCCGCGCGGACGTGGAGCGGCTGTTCGGCGCGGGCTATCAGTTACAGAAATTCCGCGACCTTTCTCAGCCGGGACAGTTCGCATGCGTGGAGCAGGTGACGGTCGTCGGTCCGAAGGGGAAGTTGGAGCGCGTCCGCGTCCTCGGACCGGAGCGCAAGGCGACACAGGTGGAGATCGCCTTCACCGACTCGTTCTCGCTGGGCATCCGCCCGCCGGTCCGCATGTCCGGCAAGACCGCCGGTACGCCGGGATGCAGTCTCATCGGCCCGATGGGGCAGATCGACATTCCCGAGGGCGTGATCGTGGCGGCGCGGCATCTGCATCTGTCCGCGGCGCAGGCGGCGCTGTTCGGCCTGCGCGACGGTCAGACCGTCCGCCTCAGGAGCGAGGGCGACCGCGCGGTGGTCTTTGAAAACGTCATCGTCCGCGCGGGCGACGGGCACGATATGGAGGTCCACGTCGACACCGACGAGGCGAATGCCGTCGCCATGAGCGGCAGCACAATGATGGAAGTATTGAAATAACATCGAGTTAAGGTTGTGTAAGAGATGGATACAGAGCTTTTACACAAATTAATAGATCTGATCGTCGCGGAGGTCGTGCGCCGGATCGCGCGGCTCGAGCGCGAGGCGCAGCATCCCGAGCAGGTGCTCGTGCTGCTGGCTGCGCCGGTCGCCTACCCGAAGGAGCTGAGGGAACTGCTCCAAACGCAGTTCGGCGAGGGTTACACCTTCCTCAGCTTCGTGCAGCAGCCCGGCGTGCAGGACGAGGGGTTGCTCTTTGCGGATCATCTCGGACAGCCGGAACTGCTCGCGAAGATTACCGCGGCGAAAACGGTCGTTTTAGTCGGGCCGCGGCTGGAGCTTCTGGGGCAGATCGCGCGGGGAGAGGACAGCGACTTCCTTTCCTACCTGATCGTCCGCAGCGTGCTGTGGCGGAAGGATGTGCGGCTGTATCTCGACTTTGAGCCGCCGAAATTCAAGCGCAACACGTTCCTGGAGGGCGTCGCCTCTTCAATCGACACCCTGCGCCAGATGAACGTCGCCGTCTGCCCGTACTTTACCGGCGACGCCGCCGCCCGGATCGGCGCGACGCTGATCACCGAAGCGGACGTCCTCGCCGCGGCGCAGACGAAGGACAGGACCATCACCGCCCGCGTGGGCGCGATCATTACACCGGCGGCGCGCGACGCCCTGCGCGCGTCCGACGTCGCGGTGCAGTATGAAGGAGAAACGGTATGAATTTAGGCATCGTAAAAGGAACGGTCGTCAGCACCAACAAGGCGGAGAAGCTCTACGGCCTGAAGCTGCTGATCGTCAAGCCCATCGACATTGAGACCTGGCAGGAGAAGGGCGCGCCGGTCGTCGCTATCGACGCCGTCGGCGCAGGCGAGGGCGAGGTCGTTATGACCGTCAGCGGCAGCTCGTCCCGTCAGACGATCGTCACGGAGAACAAGCCCGTCGATCAGACCATCATTGCCATCATCGACCACGTCGACGTGAACGGCAAGAGGATCTTTGAAAAATTCAACAAAGAAAGTTGAGGATAGCGTATGGCGTTGACAAAAGAACAGATACGGAAAATCGCGGAAGAGACCAAAAACAGTTTAGAGCGCGGCGGCGGCGGTTCTGCCGGCGGCGCGGCGCAGTGCCTGTTTGACGACATCAACGATGCGATCGAGACCGCGATCCGCGCCCAGCAGCGTCTGGCGGAAATGACGCTGGAAGACCGCGGCAAGCTGATCGATGCGATGCGCGTCTGCGCAAGGGCGCACGCCGAGGAGCTTGCGATCCTGGCGCACGACGAGACCGGCTACGGCAAGGTCCAGCACAAGATCGCGAAGAACCTGCTCGCCGCGAACAAGACCCCCGGTGTGGAAGACCTGCACCCGACCGCCTACAGCGGCGACGACGGCCTGACCCTCGTCGAGACGGCGCCCTACGGCGTCATCGGCTCGATCACCCCGTCGACCAACCCGACCGCGACGGTCATCAACAACTCCATCAGCATGATCGCGGCGGGCAATGCCGTGGTCTACAACCCCCATCCTGCGGCGAAGCGCGCCTCGCAGCGGGCGATGGAGCTTCTCAACCAGGCGATCGTCGACGCGGGCGGCCCGAACGGCCTGATCACCGCGCCGAAGGAGCCGACGATGGAGACCTCGGCGGTCCTGATGAGCCACAAGGCGATCAAGATGCTGGCGGTCACCGGCGGCGAAGCGGTCGTCGCGGTGGCGATGAAGTCCGGCAAGAAGTGCGTCGCGGCAGGCCCCGGCAATCCGCCGGTCATCGTCGACGAGACGGCGAACATCCCGGACGCCGCGAAGAAGATCGTCGACGGCGCGAGCTTTGAGAACAACATCCTCTGCGTCGCGGAGAAGGAGTGCTTCATGGTCGCCTCCATCGCGGACGAGCTCATGAGCCAGATGCAGCGCAACGGCGCCTTCCGCGTCTACGGCGAGGACATCGACAAGATCGTTCGCACCGTGCTGATCCAGAAGGACGGCAAGTACGTCATCAACCGCAAGTTCGTCGGTCACGACGCGACCTACATCCTGCGCGAGAGCGGCGTGTCCTTCACCGGCGAGCCCGTCTTGGTCATCGCGGAGGTCGACCGCTTCCATCCCTTCGTCGAGGTCGAGATGCTGATGCCGGTCCTCGGCTGCGTCCGCGTGGCGAACTTCGACGAGGCGCTTTCGGAGGCGTTCCGCGCCGAGCACGGCTGCCAGCACTCCGCGCTGATCCATTCGACCAACATCCACAATATGTCCCGCGCGGCGAAGCGTATGAATACGACGATCTTCGTCAAGAACGCGCCTTCCTACTCCGGCCTCGGCTTCGGCGGTGAGGGCTACACCACCCTGACGATCGCCACCCCGACCGGCGAGGGCCTGACCAGCGCGAAGTCCTTTACCCGCGCAAGACGCTGCGTGCTGAAGGGCGACTTCCGCATCATCTGAGCCCGCGCGCAATTCACTCGTTGCTTTTGAAAAATTATTATAAATTTTTAACGGAGGATAACAAAACATGAAAGAAGCATTAGGAATGGTTGAAACCCGCGGCCTCATCGGCGCGATCGAAGCGGCCGATGCGATGGTCAAGGCAGCAAACGTCCGCCTCATCGGCAAGACCCAGATCGGCAGCGGCCTCGTCACCGTCATGGTGCGCGGCGACGTCGGCGCGGTCAAGGCTGCGGTCGACGCGGGCGCGACGGCTGCGAAGCGCGTCGGCGAGCTGTACGGCTGCCACGTGATCCCGTCCCCGCACGACGACGTCGAAGGCATCCTGCCGACGATGGGCTAAAAGGTAAACGCTATGGCAACAACAAAAAAGAAGGAGACAACGAAAATGAAATTAGCACTCGGTATGGTGGAAACCCGCGGCCTCATCGGCGCCATTGAGGCGGCCGACGCCATGGTCAAGGCGGCAAACGTTCATCTCATCGGCAAGACCCAGATCGGCAGCGGCCTCGTCACCGTCCGCGACGGCTGCGAAGCGCGTCGGCGAGCTGTACGGCTGCCACGTGATCCCGTCCCCGCACGACGACGTCGAGGGCATCCTGCCCACGATCGGCTGATCCCATGTATATCGGGGAGGTCGTCGGAACGGTCGTTGCCACCGTGAAGGAGCCGGGCATGGAAGATATTCCGCTCCTCGTGGTGCATAAGATCGAAAAAGGCAAAAAAACAAAAATGATCGTAGCGGCGGATTCCACCCGACAGGCAGGCAAGGGCGATATTGTCTACATGATCGGCTCCAGAGAGGCAGGGAGGATCTTCCGCAGGAAGCTGGTCCCCGCCGATGCGGCCATCGTCGGCTTTATCGACTCCTACAACGTAGAAATACAACCGGAAAATCAATAATTTGGAGGTATTATTATGAAACTAGCACTCGGAATGGTCGAGACCCGCGGTCTGATCGGCTCCATTGAAGCGGCAGACGCCATGGTCAAGGCAGCAGACGTTCATCTGATCGGCAAAGAGCAGATCGGCAGCGGCCTCGTCACCGTCATGGTACGCGGCGACGTCGGCGCGGTCAAGGCCGCGGTCGACGCGGGCGCGACGGCTGCAAAGCGCGTCGGCGAGCTGTACGGCTGCCACGTGATCCCGTCCCCGCACGATGACGTCGAGGGCATTCTCCCGAGAATGGGATGAAGCTGGCAAGAGTCGTCGGAAACGTCGTTTCCACGATCAAGGACGCCGGATTCGACGGGCAGAAGCTCATGATCATCGACTACCTCGATGAAGCGGGCAATCTGACCGGAGAAGAGGCGATCGCCTTCGACGTGGCGGACGCCGGTATCGGAGATACCGTGGTCGTCGCCTGCGACGGCGGCGCGGCAAGCATTCTGCTCGGCCGTCACTGCATCGGCGACATCACGATCTGCGGCGTCATCGACCACCTTACGTTCGACGGCGAGGTCAGGGAGTATCACTAAATGGATGTAGAAGCAATCAGAAAAGAAGTAGAGCGTCAGGTGCTGGCGTACTTCCACGCAGACGCGAATCCGGCGCCCCTCGCGGGGATCGTGACCGGCGCGGACGTGGTCGCTCATCTGGAGCATTCTCTGCTCAATCCCGACACGACGCTGGACAAGATCAAAGCGGAGTGCGCCGTGGCGCGCAAGTACTCCGTCGCGGCGGTCTGCGTTGCGCCTTACTACGTCGCGGCGGCGCGCGACGCCCTGCTCGGCAGTCCCGTCGCGGTCGGCACCGCGATCGGCTTCCCGCACGGCTGCATGTCGCAGGCGGCGAAGCTCGCCGAGCTGCGCGAGTGCATGGCGAACGGCGCGACCGAGATCGACGTCGCGATCAATGCGCTCGCGATTAAGTCCGGCCGTCTGGACGAGGCGCAGCGGGAGCTGGAGGAGCTGGTGCGCTTTACCTGCGGCAAAGCAAAGATCAAGGCGGTCTTTGAGCATTCCCTCTACACGTTCGAGGAGAAGCAGGCGGTTCTGACCATGCTGCGCAGCAGCGGCGTGGACTTCGTCAAGATCCAGAACATGCTCAGCGGACACGGCGCGCGCGTGGAGGACGTCCGGTTTGCCTACGATATCCTCGGAAGGAACGTCGGCATCAAGATCGACGGCGGCATCAAGACGCTGGCGCAGGCGGAGGAACTGCTTGCGGCCGGCGCGGTCCGCCTCGGACTGACCGCGACCGCGAAGATCGCGGAAGAAGCAAGAAAGTAAAACTTACGAAAGGAACACTGTTCATGGATATCAATGAAATCATCCGCCAGGTGACGGAGGAGATCTGCTCCAAGTACGGCGCAGCCGCTCCCGGAGCCGCGGCGCCGGCCGGCAAAAGCCCTGCCGACATGGCAAAATACATCGACCATACGTTTTTGAAGCCGGAAGCCAGCATCACGGACATCCGCAAGATCTGCGACGAGGCGAAGAAGTATCACACCGCCAGCGTCTGCGTCAACCCGTCCTATATCCAGTACGTGGCGCAGCAGCTCGAGGGCAGCGGCGTGACGCCGTGCTGCGTCATCGCGTTCCCGCTCGGCGCATGCACGCCCGAAACGAAGGCGTTTGAGGCCTCCGACGCGGCGACCAAGGGCGCACGCGAAATCGACATGGTCATCAACATCGGCGCCGTCAAGTCCGGCGACTGGCAGCTCGTCAAGCGCGATATCGAGGGCGTCGTCAACGCCGTCCGCGGCCGCGCGCTGGTCAAGGTCATCATCGAATGCTGCCTGCTGACCGACGAAGAGAAGGTCAAGGCGTGCACCGTCTCCAAGCTGGCAGGCGCGCACTTCGTCAAGACCTCCACCGGCTTCTCCACCGGCGGCGCGACGGTCGAAGACGTCCGCCTGATGCGTGAGACGGTCGGCCCCGACATCGGCGTCAAGGCCTCCGGCGGCGTGCGTACCTACACCGACGCGGTCAACATGATCAACGCCGGCGCGAACCGCATCGGCGCAAGCTCCACCGGCAAGATCGTCTCCGGCGTCACCGAGGACGAGCACAAGTGCGTCAACTGCGGCAACTGCAAGACCTGCCCGTCGGGCAACGTGGATATCCGTCCGAAGCTGTATTGATCTGAGGGCAGCGGTATGAGAAGACCCATGATCGCGGGCAACTGGAAGATGAACGAGACGCCCGCGGAGACCGTCGCGCTGATCCAGGAGCTCAAAAAGATTCAGCCGAAGACGAACGTGGAGATCGTCGTTTGCCCGATGACGGTCAGTCTGTTCGCCGCCTCCGCCCAGATCAAGGGCACGGACCTGCACCTCGGCGCGCAGAACGTCCACTTCGCGGATAAGGGCGCGTTCACCGGCGAAGCGAACTGCGCGAGCCTGAAGGAGCTGGGCGTGGAGTACGTCATTCTCGGCCACTCCGAGCGCCGCCAGTATTTCGCGGAGACAGACGAGACCGTCAACAAGAAGGTGCTGAAGGCGCTGGAAAACGGCCTGAAGCCGATCATCTGCGTCGGCGAGAGCCTGGAGCAGAAGCAGACCGGCATCACGAACGAGGTCGTCTGCCTCCAGACCAAGGCGGCCCTGTGCGGCGTTTCCTCTGCTCAGATCACCGACTGCGTCATCGCCTATGAGCCCGTCTGGGCGATCGGCACGGGCATGACCGCGACGGCGGCCGACGCCAACCGCACGATCGCCGCCATCCGCGGCGCGATCAGGGACGTGTTTGGCTACGTCGCCGAGAACGTGCGCATCCTCTACGGCGGCAGCATGAACGACAAGAACGCGGGCGAGCTGATGAGCCAGCCGGAGATCGACGGCGGTCTGATCGGCGGCGCGAGCCTGGTCGCGGAGAAATTCGAGAAGGTCGTCAATTACAACGGCTGAACGGAAAAACCCGATGAATTGAAAAACGGACTGAGGATCAGGAACGATTCTCAGTCCGTTTTTCATGAAATGACGGCAGCGCCGAACTGTCACCAAATTTCCCGCCGGTCATAAGATGGAATGAGCGTGATGCTCAGAACTTATCAGGAGGTACTTCATTATGGGTTGCAACAACTGCGGGAATTATTGGTGGATCATCATCCTGATCCTGTTGTTCAGCTGCGGCAACGGCTGCGGCAATAACTGCGGCTGCGGGTGCGGCAATAACAACGGCTGCGGGTGCGGCTGCGATAACGGCTGCGGCTGCTGATAAGCCGAGGCGGGTCGGGCCCAAGTCGGTTTTCACGGGCGGCGATCCGCCAACACTCGCAAACAGCCTTGAGAATCCGTGATCTATCATCGCTTTGCGGAGGGGGTTCTTCCCCTCCGCTTGAATTTTGGAACAAAGTGTGTTATACTGCGTCTTAGAATAATCCCGACTTCCCACGAAAGGGGCAAACAGAATGGATTTCGATCAATTCCCCGAGAAAGACAGAGATATGGTTCCCGCGGAGACGGAGACCGCGCCTCCACTGAAAAACAAGCGCAGTAAAACACTGGGCGTGATCGCGTTTGCGCTGGCGTTTACCGCGCTGCTGCTGCTCGCCGCGATGGCCGTCTACGGCTTCCTGCGCTACCGCAGCAAGGCGCTTGCCGGCACGGACATCAGCATCTTTGAGGTGATGATCACCGTCGGCGCGATCCTCGGCGGGATCGGCTTCGTGCTCGGCATCGTCACGCTGTTTCTCAAAAAACAGCGGAAGGGCTTCGCGATCAGCGCGATCCTGATCGCGCTGGTGGTCCTGCTGATCTGCGTCGGCGCGATGTACGTATATCAGTACATTTTCAGCGACCTGAACCACGACGAGATCTTCAGCAGTCTGAAGGACGAGGATCTGAACGTCGTGAAGATCAACAACGGCGAGGTCGTCCGCGACGCCGTGCCGGAGAATACGGAAAACCCCGACGACCTCGACGAGCAGGCAAGGGGACTGGCGATCGAATTTGAAAACCTGACGGACAAGGACCTCCCGCCCGAAGCCTACGAGAAGATGCACACCGGCGATCCCGAGGGACCGAGCTACCTGCTCGAGGGCGCGGAGCAGATCACGAATATCATGTTGTACGGCCTGGACGACAACGGCTCCTCGGACGCCAACATCATCCTCTCCATCGACCGCGTCCATCAGAAGATCAAGCTGATCTCCATCGGCCGCGACTCCTACGTGATGATGCCGCAGTGGGGCAGCTATTCCAGGATCACCTACGCCTACAATTTCGGCGGGCCGCAGGGCGCCGTCCGCACGGTCAACCACAACTTCGCGCTGAATATCCAGGACTATATCACCGTGGATATCACCCAGCTTGAGGATATCGTCGATCTGCTCGGCGGCGTCGATATCGAGCTGGAGGGCGACGACCAGTGGAAATACAACAGCCACATGAACGGCTATCAGGCGGTCTACCGGTATGCCCGTGACCGCTCTGACAGCGAGATCAACCGCGCCGGCCGGCAGCGAAAGCTGGTCCTTGCCATGATGGACAAGATCCGCCAGATGCCGATGTCGGACTATCCCGCGCTGATCCGCACCTGCTTCGGCATGTGCACGACCTCGCTGAGCGCGGACGAACTGCTCGGGATCGGGCTGGAGGCGGTCCAGAACCGCTATACGGTCGAGTCCTCCGCCGTGATGGAGCACATGGACTGCTGGGCGGGCGAGCTCGGCAAGGAGCAGTACGTCTACTTCGTCTACGATCTGCAGCGCGCCAGCGACTGGATCTACCGGACGATCTACGAGGACCTTTACATCTCCGGCTATGCCGACCCGCCGACCGCGACTGCTGAAAAGACGGACGCCCACGGTTATAAATGGATCGGACAGGCGATGTACGACGGCGAGCTCTATGACGTCTACGACGCAACGACCGCGATCGCTTTTGAAGATGATCAGGAGTTTGAGGAGGGCGTTTTGATCCCGCCCGGCAGCACGCCGACGAACGATCTGGAATGCAACCTGCCGGGCAACAGCGTGCAGTTCACTGTTATCGAGAACGATACAGTCGTGATCGTCGACGGAGCACAGTATTTCTTAGACTAAAACGATAAATCAACAAAACGGAGACCGCGTATTCGCGGTCTCCGTTTTGTTCGCCAGGGAAGGCGGACGCAGCCTTGCTGACGCAAGGCAAGGACAACAAGCCGAAAAGGACCGAAAAGAGCCGCGCAGAGACGGCTTGCGTTCGACTCTCCTCAGCTTATTTGCGATTCCCGACCCTTTGTTTTTCTTCCTCGTCCTCTTTGAAGAGCTTTTTCTCCAACGCCTGACAGCCCTGCTTGATCCGCAGGAGCTTGAAAAGCTGAATGCGGACCAGATCGACGAGGGAGCAGACCAGATAAATTGCGAATGCGCACAGCAAGACGACCAGCCGCATCACAAACGGGTGCATCGTCGCGATAAAGGCGAAGCGATCCGCCATGATATGCTCCCAGATCAATGGATGGACATGGATGATGTACACACCGAAGGCGGCAGGAGCAAAGAGCGCGACGAGCTTCTTTGTGATATTGCCGCATCTGAGCCGTGAGAAGAACAGCAGCAGGGCGACGCTCCCAAGAAGGATCAGCGGAGAAATGTAGGAGGCAGGGAACTTCGCGCCGGGAATGAAACGCTTGCATACGTAGGAGAGCAACGTACAGCCAAAGTAGATCGCAAGCAGTGCGGGCTGCGGGATCTTTTCCCACATGCCGTATTTCCGTATATAGCCGCCCAAGACGTACAGGATCATCAGCCACAGCCCGCTGTATCCGGCGACAAGGATGAACGTATCGTACGATTCCTCTCTTGCAATGGAAGCGGCGACTGAAAAAACGAGGAACATGGCTGCCATAATGCGGCGCAGAGCCTGCTTGCTCAGTGCGTTGATCCCTGCGTTCAGCAACGGAATAAAGAGGAAGAGACATACGTAGCCGGAGAAATACCAGTACTTTTTCGTGATCACGGGGAAAGCGTATTCCAGCAGACCGGAGCCGCTGATAACATCCGGGCGGATGATCGCGAACGCAACGGCAATGCCGAAAGAATAGAGGAAGACCTGAAGCCACAGAACGGCGAGATTGCTCACTCTGTATCTGCCGTTCACGCCGACGTAGCCGGAGATCAGCGCATAGAGATTGACGGCGCCGAAGGCCGCAAGCTCCAAAAACCACGTGATCGTGTATTGGGCCGTACCGGCATATGCGCGCGCGATCACGCCGCCCTGTCCGAGCACGTGAAGGACGGTCACCATAAACATGGCGACCATGCGCAAAAGATCAATGCCGTAGTTGCGTTCCTGTTTCAGTGCCATACAAGCACCTCCTTACGAAAACAAGCAGGGGCAGAGCGATCTGCCCCTGCGGTCTGCGTGCGTTTATTTCTTTGCGGCGGCCTTTTCCCGCTGCCGCTCCTCGCTCTCCTTCTGCGGGAGGATCTTCGCGAGGATGACGCCGAGGACAGCCGCGATCGCGGTGCCGCTGACCGTGACGCTGCCGACGGTGATGCCGCCGGACAGGCCGAGGCCGATGACCAGCATGACGGCGGCGATGATCAGGTTGTAGCTCTTGGTGAAGTCCACGTGGTTCTCAACGAGCATCCGCAGACCGACCGAGGCGATCATGCCGAACAGGACGACGGAGACGCCGCCCATGACGGCCGAGGGGATGCTGCCGAGCAGGCCGGAGACCTTCCCGAACAGGGAAAGAATGATGGCGAAAACGGCGGCGATCCGAAGGGTCGCGGGGTTGTAGTTGCGGGTCGCGGCCAGCACGCCGGTGTTCTCGGAGTAGGTGGTCGCGGCGGGACCGCCCATGCCGCCGGAGAAGACGGAGGCGAGGCCGCAGCCGAGCAGGGTGCGGTGCAGGCCGGGATCCTCGATGTAGTTGTGGCCGGTGACGGCGCCGTTGGCGGTGATGTCGCCGACGTGCTCAACGAAGGTGACGATGGAGATCGGGGCGATCATGGTGATCGCGAAGACGACCAGACCCCAGTTCGTCCCCTGGAAGAACGGCGTGAACTTCGGCAGGGCGAACCAGCTCGCCTCCGCGAGCGGCTGCGTATTGACCATGCCGAGCGCAAGCGAGGTGAGATAGCCTGCGACGATGCCGAAGAGGATCGGGATGAGTTTCCAGAAGCCGCGGAAGAAGAACATGACGATGACGATGACGGCGATCGTGACGATCGCGACGACCCAGTTTTTCCACAGGGCCGTGCCTGAGACGCTTGCGGCGTCCGCGTCAGCTTCACTGCGCATCGAAACGCCCTTCACGTTCGCGACGATATAATCCGCGCCGCTGTTGGTATAGGCGGCGATACCGTTGACCTCGTCGGCCTCGTAATCGGCTTTCGGCGTCAGATACTTCGACTCGATCCAGCCGGAGACGGTGTAGCCGTGATCGGCGTCATAGGTGTAATCGCAATAGACGAAGGGATCGCTCTGCGCGTCGCCCTCTTTGACGACGACGGTCGCGTTCGCCGGAACTTCGCCGCGGACGGTGGTGATGTTGCTCATCGCGGTCGGCGCGAGCATCATGCCGATGATGATGATCATACAGCCCGTGACGATGGGCGGGAAGAACGAGGTGATGCGCTTGGTGCCGAGCAGCTTGACCAGAAGCGACAGGATCAGGTACAAGACGCCGGACGCCATGATGCCCCAGCCGACGTAGGGGGCAAAGTCGGCCGTTTCGCCGCCGCACTTCGCCGCGACGGCGCAGATGGAGGCGATAAACGAGAAGCTGGAGCCCATAAAGGCGGGCACGACGCCCTTGGTGACCAGGTGGAAGATCAGCGTGCCGACGCCCATGCAGAACAGGGTGACCGCCGGGTTCAGACCGGTCAGCGCGGGAACGAGGACCGTGGAGCCGAACATGGCGAAGACGTGCTGAATGCCGAGGGTTACGGCTCTGCCGGGCTTGTCGCCGCCCCAGAGCACAGTTTTCAGTTTCATAGGAGTCCTCCCTTTTCAAAAGATACAACAATTATATCATAACGGCAGAAACTGCGCAATCATTTCCCCGAAAAACCTGCGAAAAAATATCTTTCCCGACAGAATGCGACAGGCGGAGAGAAGAAAACGCCGCCGCGCGGCGGGGCGTTTTCGGTATTTCCGGCGGAATCCGAACTTTATGCGTCGGTATCAGCGGAGGAAGTCGAATTTTGACGGGCGAAAAGAATAGAATTCAGCGCGGAAGTGTGCTTCAATCGGATGTACCGCCGAACGCGCGATCACAATGCGCAATGCTCATTGCGGAAGTCTCTCAGGGGTGTCATTGCCCGACTTGTTCGGGCAATCTGTCCGTTGCAGGAATGGAATCTGTTACGAATTATGAAGAGCGTCTCGCATCGATACACACGGATTGCCCGCGAGAAGCGGGCAATGACAATCCTTGCGTATCAGCGTCGATCGGATATATGTCCCGCGTCGAGACGCACAGATTGCCACGACTGCCCTGTAGGCAGTCTCGCAATGACACGGAACGGAACGCACGGCGGCTGTTAAGGGGAGGAATGTACTATGACAAAAAGAACCTTTGCGCGGCGGCGCGTCCGCTGCGAGAACGGCGAGGAGGCCGCGCTGCTGTACCGGATCACGGAAGAAAAAACGGACGGGATCACGCGCTACGGCGCGGAGATCGTCATGCGCCGCGGCAGGGAAAAAGAACGCGCGGCGGTGCGCGACCTCACCGCGTCCTACGGACGGATCCGGGACTTCCTTAAGCGGCTGTCCCGGAACGCCGTGACGCCCTGCACCCTGCGGGAGGTCGCGGAGGACGAACTGAATAATTCGTAAAAAGGGGTAGACAATTTGTGGCTTCTCTGATAATATATAGCTAGATATTGTGCGAAAAAGGAGAAATTGCTATGAAGTGCCCGTATTGTGGTTATCAGGAAAGCAAGGTCGTCGACTCCCGCCACTCCGAGGACGGCAGCAGCATCCGCCGCCGCAGAGAGTGCCTGTCCTGCCAGAAGCGCTTCACCACCTACGAGACCGTCGAAAGCCTGCCGGTCGTCGTGGTGAAGAAGGACAACAGCCGCGAGCCGTTTGACCGCAACAAGATCCTGCGCGGCATGGTGCGCGCCTGCGAGAAGCGACCGGTCGCGATGGCGGATCTGGAAGCGGCGGTCTCGGAGATCGAGCAGATCGTCCAGAACTCCCTTGAGCGCGAGGTCAGCACCGGCAAGATCGGCGAGCTGGTCATGGAACGCCTCAAGCCGCTCGACGAGGTCGCCTACGTGCGTTTCGCCTCGGTCTACCGCCAGTTCAAGGACATCAACAGCTTCATGCACGAACTGAACAAGATCCTGGAAGAGAAGTAAACCGGCATGAAAAAAGCGATCGTTATCCTTTCTGTTTTGCTTGCCGTCCTGCTGATCGCCGCGGCGGTCCTGTACTTTACGGGGAAACAGCCGTCGCCGCAGACCGACCCGACCGAAGCGCCGACGGAGTCCGCGACCGAGAGCGCCCTCCCGACAGAGGCGACGCAGGCGGCCACGGAGCCCGCGACGACCGAGGAGCTTCCGACCGAGCCGGTGATCGAGATCGTGCCGGACGAGCAGGTTTCCGTCCTCAACGGCTTCCGCGTTTCAACGTATTTCATCGACGGTGTGCGCATGATCGAGCGGAACGACTTCGCGAACGCTCTGGAGCTGTATTTCGAGAACGTGTCGCTGAAGCTCTACGGCATCGACAGCTTTGAAGAGACCGATACCGCCGTGAGCATCAACGGCAGGCAGATCGAAGGCGTCGTTGCGCCCGCTGTCGGGTTTGACGGCGGCCCTGCCGATCCCGACGGCGGCAGCCAGCCTGCCGATGTGCACGTGCTGTATCTGCCGTTCGACGAGCTGATCGCGGCGATGGACTGCCCGCTGTACGTCGACGAGGACACCGGCGTGCACTACTACACGCCGTCCGCGCGGCGCTTTGAGATCCCGCAGGGCGTGAACGTGCCGGTCCTGATGTACCACGCCGTCAGCGACGAGATATGGAGCAGCATCGACGAGTTGTTCGTCAGCCCGTCGGACATGGAGGCGCAGCTTGCCTACATCGTCGACAACGGCTACGACGCGATTTGGTTCGAGGACCTGTCGCACCTGGAAGACTACGACAAGCCCGTGATCCTGACCTTCGACGACGGCTATGAGGACAACTATACGAATCTGTTCCCGCTGCTGAAGAAGTACGGCGTCAAGGCGACGATCTTCGTCATCGGCAGCGCGCCCAACAACCAGCAGCACATGGCGACGGAAAAGCAGATCCGCGAGATGTCCACCTCCGGCTACGTGTCCATCCAGAGCCACACCTACACCCACCCGGATCTGGACGGCCTGGGCTACGACGATACGATGTACGAACTGGCGCAGTCCAAGAAGATCATCACCCGCATTGCGGGCAAGGAGCCCATCGTGCTGTGCTATCCGACCGGCAGATACAACGATTTTACGCTTGAGCTCGGACCGCAGTATTATATGTTCGGCATCAAGATGAACGGCGGCCTGTACAACACCTCGTCCGATCCGTTCCTCGTCAATCGCTACTACGTCTCGCGCTATACCGATCTTTATTCCTTTGCCGCCTATTTGTCTGCGGCGGGAAGATAAGTGGAGCAACCATGGAAAACGAGAATCAGATTTACATTTCTCTCGCGGGGATGACCGTGGAGATCAACTATATCCGCAGACGGATCCCGCGCTTTTTCCGCGACTACCGGATCGAAAAGCCGGAGAACGGCGCGGACATCGTCGCGACCGTGTCGCCGGAGGGCGTTGCGGCGGAGCTGGAAGCGGATCCCTCCGTCGGCGAGCTGAACGCCGAAAAATCCTGCATTTTTCGTTGCATCGCGGAGCGCAGCCCGTATTTTGGCAGCTTCCTGTTTCACTGCGCCGCGATCTCCTACGAGAGCGAGGGCTACCTGTTCGGCGCGCTGAGCGGCACGGGCAAGACCACGCACATCAGCCTCTGGCGCGAGCATCTCGGCGACAAGGTCGAGGTCGTCAACGGCGACAAGCCCCTGCTGCGGATGACGGGCGAGGAGCCGGAGATTTGCTCGACCCCCTGGGCGGGCAAGGAAGGCTGGCAGAAGAACTGTATCGTCCCGCTGCGCGGGATCTGCCTGCTGCAGCGCGGCGACGAGAATAAGATCGAGCGCGTGGAGCCGAAGGACTGCATGAAGCTCATCATCCAGCAGGTCTATCTGCCGCGCGACAAGGAAGCGCTGTTCCTGACGATGGGACTGCTCGATCAGATCCTGCGGCAGACGCCGGTCTACCTGCTTACCTGCGATATCTCGGAGGCGGCGGTCAGGACCTCCTTCGAGGCTCTGACCGGGAAACCGTACCCCAACAAATGAATTGCGCCTTCGGCGCATGAAAACACCCCGCTGCTGTTATGACAGCAGCGGGGTGTTTTGTTATTGATTGTCGAAACAAAAGTTATCAGCAACAACCCTGTCATTGCCCCGCATGGGGCAATCTGTCCGTATCAGAGTTAGACTCTTTACGAGATTAGATACAGTTCCCGATTCTGTGACGGACGGATTACCCGGGCGAGCCGGGTAATGACAAAACGGAGTGTATTTGCTATTTTGTGAAATCGTACGGCGTGGTCTGGTAGACGAAGTAGTTCAGCCAGTTGGAGAAGAGCAGGTGGGCGTGGCCGCGCCAGCTCACGATCGGCGACCGGGTGTCGTCGTCGTTCGGGAAGTAGTTCTTCGGGACGGCGATCGGCAGGCCGAGCGCCTTGTCGCGCTCGTATTCGCGCTTCAAGGTGTCGGGGTCATACTCCGAGTGGCCGGTCAGAAAGACCTGATGGCCGCCCGCGGTGAAGACGGCGTAGACGCCCGCCTCATCGCTGCCCGCGGCGATCTTCAGCTCGGGGATCGCCTCGATGTCCTCGCGGCGCACGGTGGTGTGGCGGGAGTGCGGCACCATGAAGACCTCGTCGAAGCCGCGCAAAAGGATGGGATTTTTGTATTCCACTCTATGCGGGAACACGCCGAAGAGCTTCTCGGGCAGGGGGTACTTCTTAATGCCGAAATGGTAGTACAGCGCCGCCTGCGCGCCCCAGCAGATATGCAGGGTGCTGTGGACGTGGGTCTTGCTCCATTCCATGATCTCGCAGAGCTCGTCCCAGTATTCCACCTCCTCGAAGGGCAGGTGCTCCACCGGCGCTCCGGTGATGATCATGCCGTCGAATTTCTTCGCGCGGATCTCGTCGAAGGTTTTGTAGAAGGCGAACAGGTGCTCCGCGGAGACGTTCTTCGCGACGTGGGAGCGGGTGTGCAGGAATTCCAGATGCACCTGCAGCGGGCTGTTGCCGAGCAGACGCGCGAACTGCGTCTCGGTCTCGATCTTCGTCGGCATGAGGTTGAGGATGAGGATCTCCAGCGGTCGGATGTCCTGCGTCGTCGCGCGGGTCTCCGTCATGACGAAGATGTTCTCCGACTGCAAGGTGGCGGTCGCCGGCAGATTGTTGGGTATCTTGATGGGCATTCGATATGCTCCTTTGCTGTTTCGTTAGATCGCGGCCAGCGCCTGATCGATGTCGGCGATCAGATCGTCCGCGTTTTCCAGACCGCAGCTCAGACGCACGAGGTCGGCTCTGACGCCCGCGGCGGCGAGCTGCTCGTCGGTCATCTGGCGGTGGGTCGTGCCGGCGGGGTGCAGGCAGCAGGTGCGCGCGTCGGCAACGTGGGTCTCGATGGCGGCGAGCTTGAGGTTGCCCATGAAGGCGGCCGCCGCGTTTCTGCCGCCCTTCACGCCGAAGGAAATGACGCCGCACGAGCCGTTTGGCAGGTATTTCTTCGCCCGCTCGTAGTATTTGTCGCCTGGCAGGCCGCAGTAGCTGACCCACGCGATCTTGTCATGCATCTTTAGGTGCTCCGCGATCTTCTGCGCGGTTTCGCAGTGCCGACGGACCCGCAGAGGCAGGCTCTCCAGACCGAGGTTGAGGTAGTACGCGTTCTGCGGGGACTGCACGGCGCCGAAGTCGCGCATGAGCTGCGCGGTCGCCTTGGTGATGAAGGCGCCTTCTTTGCCGAACTTCTCCGCGTAGACGACGCCGTGATAGCTCTCGTCCGGGGTGCAGAGGCCGGGGAATTTCTCTTTGTGCGCCATCCAATCGAATCTTCCGCTGTCGACGATGCAGCCGCCGACCGTCGCGCCGTGGCCGTCCAGATACTTCGTGGTCGAGTGGGTCACGATGTCCGCGCCCCATTCAAACGGGCGGCAGTTGATCGGCGTGGCGAAGGTGTTGTCCACGATCAGGGGAACGCCGTGCGCGTGCGCGGCGCGGGCGAATCTCTCGATGTCCAGCACCGTCAGCGCGGGATTGGCGATCGTCTCGCCGAAGAGCGCCTTCGTGTTCGGGCGGAACGCGGCGTTCAGCTCGTCGTCGGAGCATTCGGGATCGACGAAGGTGAACTCGACGCCCATGCGCTGCATCGTGACGGCGAAGAGATTGAAGGTGCCGCCGTAGATGCTCGCGGAGGCGACGACGTGATCGCCGCAGCCGGCGAGGTTGAAGACCGCGAAGAAGTTCGCCGCCTGACCGGAGCCGGTCAGCATGGCGGCGGCGCCGCCCTCGAGCGCCGCGATCTTCGCGGCGACCATGTCGCAGGTGGGATTGGCAAGGCGGGAATAGAAATAGCCGGTTGCCTCCAGATCGAACAGCTTCGCCATCGCCTCCGCGCTCTCATAGCGGTAGGTCGTGCTCTGGATGATGGGGATCTGGCGCGGCTCGCCGTTCTTCGGGCTGTAGCCCGCCTGGATACATAAGGTTTCGGGACGGAGTTTTTCACTCATAAGGAACACCTCTCGCGGAAATCATCAGAAAATTGTTTCATTTATTATATTGAAAAGCCCTCTGCTTGTCAACCGAGGGACGAGGTTTTTTTCGGCGCGATTTTTTGCGGCCGAAAGGAAAGAAAGGTTGCTTTTTCTTTGATCTTGCTGTACAATCATGTACAAGGGAAACTTTGGATTATGCCTTGAAAAGGAAGGTCGTGCGATGCCGAAAAAGCTCATCAAAGCGGTCTACGCGCTGAATTTTATCTTTCAGGCGGCGTTCAGCATGATCGTTCCCGCGGGGCTTCTGGTCCTCGGCGGCTGGTATCTGCACAACCGCTGCGGCTGGGGCAAATGGGCGATGGTCGTCGCCATCGTGCTCGGCGTGGCGTTCGGCTTTTACAGCATGATCTACTACATCGTCAAGACCAAGGACTACGTCGATCCGACGGAGCACAAAGGAGAGGGCAATGGAACATCAGAATAAAGCGATCGCCGCCCTGCGTTCCATGCTGCCGATCCTGCTGATCACGTTGGCGATGACGGGCGTGATGATCGGCGTCTACGCGCTGATCGGCAGGCTGACGGGAAAAGTCCTGCTCGGCGCGGCCCTCGGCACGGCGGCGGCGCTGCTGAACTTCGCGGTGATGACCCTGTCCGTCGTCAAGGCGGAGAGCGCGGAGAGCCCGGAGCGCGGCGCGCTGCAGGTGCGGCTGAATTACGTGATCCGTATGATCGTGCTCGCGGCGGCGCTGATCGTCGCGCTGAAAACGGATGTGTTCGATCCGATAGCGACGGTGCTCCCGCTGTGCTTTATCCGCATCGCGATATTTGTTTCCGAGATCTTTCGGAAGAAGGAGGCGAACTGAATGGACGGCATTGGCAACGGCCCGCGAATCCTCGCGGAGTTTTCGCTGTTCGGCCTGCGCGTTACCATTACCCAGACGGTGCTTTCCTCCTTCCTCGTGATGATCTTTCTTCTGATCCTGAGCCGGTGGCTCGGCAAGGATCTGCAAAAGCGTCCGACGCGCCGGCAGGTGCTGGTGGAAAAGGGTGTCTCCATCCTCTACAATCTGGTCGAGGACACGATGGGCAAGCACAACAGCCACTTTACGCCCTTCATCGGCGCGCTGTTCTGCTCCTCCGTGTGCGGCACGCTCATCAGCCTCTTCGGCGGCGTGTTCCGCAGCGCGACGGCGGATCTCAGCACGACGATCACCTGGGCGCTGATCGTGACCGTCATGGTCTGGTACCACAATATCAAGCGCAACGGCTTCTTCGGCTGGCTCAAGGGCTTTTCCGAGCCCGTCGCCGTCATGACGCCGATGAATATCATGAGCGAGATCGCGCAGCCGATCTCCATGTCGTTCCGTCACTTCGGCAATATCGCCGGCGGCGGCGTGCTGACGACGATGATCTACGGCGCGCTCGCGGCGGGCAGCTCGCTGCTCCTGAGCTGGGTGCCAAGTGAGATCGTTCGTTCCATCCCGTTTTTGCAGGTCGGCATCCCCGCCTTCCTGTCCATCTATTTCGACCTGTTTACCGGCTTCATCCAGGCCCTCGTCTTCTGTATGCTGACGATGGTCTACGTGGGCGCTGCCTGCCCGCCGCCGGAAGAAACGGCAGCTTAATTCGTTTATAATAAATATTTGGAGGTATATATTATGGATCTCGTAAAAGGTTTGATCGCAATCGGCGCAGGTATCTGCATGGGCTTCGGCGCGATCGGTCCGGCCATCGGCGAAGGCAACGCCGTCGGCAAGGCGCTCGAAGGCATGGCGCGCCAGCCGGAGGTTACCAGCACCCTGCGTACCAACATGATTCTCGGCTGCGCCATCACCGAATCCACCGGCATCTATTCTCTGGTCATCGCCCTGCTGCTCCTCTTCGTCTTCTGATTCTTTTGGGGATTCCGAATTTTGACGAAAGGAGAGATGCGGCTTGGAATTTTTAACCGGATTTGAGAGCTTCGTGGGCGTCAATCCGTGGACGTGCCTGTTTACCCTGTGCAATCTGCTGATCCTGTACAAGTTCATGAAAAAGCTCCTGTTCAAGCCGGTCAAGAACATGATCGATTCCCGCCAGCAGGAGATCGACGATCTCTATGCCGACGCGAACGCGTCCAAGGACGCGGCCGCCGAGCTGAAACGGCAGTACGAGGCGCGGCTGACCGAGGCGAACGCCGAGAAGGAAGCGATCCTGAAGGAAGCCTACCGCAAGGCGCAGCTCCGCGACGAAGAAATGCTGCACGAGGCGCAGGAAAAGGCGGCGCAGACGCTCCGCCGCGCCGACGAGCAGATCGCGCTGGAGAAGAAGCGCGCGATGAACGACATCAAGGACGAAGTCTCCGTGATGGCGGTGGATATCGCGTCCGCCGTGCTGGCGCGCGACATTAAGAAGAGCGAGCATTCGGAGCTGATCGACTCTTTCATCGAGAATCTGGGGGAGAGCCATGATTGATACGGCGGGCTACGGGAAAGCCCTGTTTGAGCTTGCCGCGGAGAACGGCTCGGACGCGCAGGTGCGCGAGGAACTGGAGACGATCCGCGCCGCTTTGCGGGCGCAGCCGGACTATGTGACCCTGCTGGACACCCCGGCGGTCGCCACGGAGGAAAAGCTGCGGCTGCTCCGCGAAGCCTTCGGCGCGGCGGATCCCACGGTGCTGAATTTTCTCAGCATTCTCTGCGAGAAGCGCGCGCTGTACCGCTTCTCCGCCTGCGCGGACGCCTACGACGCCTGTTACGACGAGGCGCACAACATCCTGCGCGCGACCGCGATCACGGCGGTCCCGATGGAGGAACGGCAGATGAACGCCCTGAAAGAGAAGCTTTCCGGCATTACCGGCAAGACCGTGCTCCTGACCAACCGCATCGACGAAACGCTGATCGGCGGCATCACGCTGCGATACGGCGGGGTGCAGTTGGACGACAGCATCCGGTCCAGACTGGACAAGCTGCGCCGCAGCCTGTCCGAAACGATAGTATAAGGTTGGTGAAACCGTGAATCTGAAAATTGACGATATCAGCAAGATCATAAAGGATCAGATCAAAAACTACGCGTCCAAGACGCAGCAGGACGAGATCGGCTACGTCATTCAGGTCGGCGACGGCATCGCGAAGGTGCACGGCCTGGACAAGTGCAAGGCGAACGAGCTGCTGCGCTTCGAGAACGACTCGTTCGGCATGGCGCTGAACCTCGAAGAGAACTGCGTCAGCGTCGTTATGCTCGGCACGGACGTGGGTATCTCCGAGGGCAGCCTCGTCAAGCGCACGGGGCAGGTCGTTTCCGTCCCCGTCGGCGAGAAACTGATCGGCCGCGTCGTGGACGCGCTGGGTCAGCCGATCGACGGCAAGGGCCCGATCGTTTCCGCGGAGCTGCGCCCGATCGAGCGCAACGCGCCCGGCATCATCGAGAGAAAATCCGTCTCCGTTCCGCTGCAGACCGGCATCAAGGCGATCGACTCCATGATCCCGATCGGCCGCGGCCAGCGTGAGCTCATCATCGGCGACCGCCAGACCGGCAAAACGGTCATCGCGACGGACACCATCATCAACCAGAAGGGCAAGGGCGTGACCTGCATCTACGTCGCCATCGGTCAGAAGCGCTCCACGGTCGCCCAGTTGGTCGACACCCTGCAGAAGAACGGCGCGATGGACTATACGATCGTCGTCTCCGCGACGGCCTCGGAGCTGGCGCCCCTGCAGTATATCGCGCCCTATTCCGGCTGCACGATGGGCGAGTACTTTATGGATCAGGGCAAGGACGCGCTGATCATCTACGACGACCTGTCCAAGCACGCGGTCGCCTACCGCGCCCTGTCCCTGCTGATCCGCCGCCCGCCCGGACGCGAGGCCTATCCCGGCGACGTCTTCTATCTTCACTCCCGACTCTTAGAGCGCGCGGCCCGCGTCGCGCCGGAGTACGGCGGCGGCTCTCTGACCGCCCTGCCGATCATTGAGACGCAGGCGGGCGACGTCTCCGCCTATATCCCCACGAACGTCATCTCAATCACCGACGGTCAGATCTATCTGGAGTCCGAACTCTTCCACGCCGGCGTCCGTCCCGCCATCAACCCGGGCATTTCCGTTTCCCGTGTCGGCGGCAGCGCACAGATCAAGGCGATGAAGAAGGTCGCCGGCTCCCTGAAGCTGATGTATTCGCAGTACCGCGAGCTGCAGTCCTTCGCGCAGTTCGGCTCCGACCTGGACGCCGACACCAAGGCGCGGCTGGCGCAGGGCGCGCGGATCGTGGAGATTTTGAAGCAGAACCGCAACAGCCCCATCGACGTGGAGCTGCAGGTCTGCATCATTTACGCCGTCACGCAGGATCTGCTGGCGGAAGTGCCCGTGGAGAAGATCCACGACTTCGAGACGGCGCTGTTTGAGTATCTGACGGTGCAGCGCCCCGCGATCTTAGAGAGCATCCGGGACGAAGGCACGCTCACCAAGCAGAACGAGGAAGAACTGCGGCAGGCGATCGCGACGGTCCGCGAGCAGTTCGCCCCCAAGAAGGAGTAAGCCATGTCGGGAGCGTCGATGAAGCAAATCAAGACGCGCATCCGAAGCGTCGAGAGCACCCGGCAGATCACCAAGGCGATGGAGCTCGTGGCGACGAGCAAGCTGCGCAAGGCGAAGCAGCGGGCGGAGGCGACGCGGCCGTATCACAACGTGCTGGCGGAAGCGATCTCCTCCCTGCAGGCGGGCGCGGCGGCCGCGCCGACGGTCTACGCCGTCGAGCGCGAGGTCAAACGCACCTGCTACGTCGTCATCGCGGGCGACCGCGGTCTGGCGGGCGGCTATAACGCCAACCTCTTCCGCATGGTCAGGAGCATGACGCAGGGGCAGGACTACTGCGTGCTGCCCGTGGGCAAGAAGTCCATGGAGCATTTTCAGCGTCTCGGCGCCGAGATCGTCAGCTCGTACTTCGGCGTGACCGGCACCGTCGGGATCGGCGACTGCATGCAGATCGCAAAGCTGCTGTGCGCCGGCTTTGCGGAAGGGAAGTACGACCGTGTGGTCGTCGCCTACACGAAGTTCCGGTCCATGCTCTCGCAGGAGCCGACGACGGAGGAGCTTCTGCCGCTCCGTCTGACGGAGGCGAAGACCAACGCCGGCGCGCTGGTCGAAGGCTCCGCGGAAGCGCTGATCGCGACGATCGTGCCGCAGTACGTTTCCGGCATCCTGTTCGCCGCCCTCTGCGAGGCGGCCGCCTCCGAGCACGGCGCGCGCCGCACCGCGATGAACGCGGCGAACAAGAACGCCTCCGAGATCATCGACACGCTGGTGCTGCACTACAACCGCGCGCGCCAGGCGGTCATTACGCAGGAAATCACCGAAATCGTCTCCGGCGCGGAAGCGCTGTAGAAAGGAGAGGTTCCCTATGCAAGAGAAAAATATCGGCCGCGTGGTGCAGATCATCGGGCCGGTTTTGGACATCCGTTTTGAGAACGGCCATCTGCCCGACCTGCTCAACGCGATCGAGATCGAGAAGGAGCAGGGCAAGCTCGTCTGCGAGGTCGCCCAGCAGCTGGGCGATGACGTGGTGCGCTGCATCGCCATGAGCTCCACCGACGGCATGGTCCGCGGCATGGAGGCGGTCGATACCGGCACGGGCATCAAGGTCCCGGTCGGCAAGGAAACGCTCGGCAGAGTTTTCAATCTGCTCGGCCGCGCGATCGACAACAAGCCCCAGCCCGTCACCTGTGAAAAGTGGAGCATCCACCGCGACCCGCCTCCCTACGACGAGCAGGAGAGCACGACGGAGATCCTGGAGACGGGCATCAAGGTCGTCGACCTGATCGCGCCCTACGCCAAGGGCGGCAAGATCGGCCTGTTCGGCGGCGCGGGTGTCGGCAAGACCGTCCTCATCATGGAGCTCATCAACAACGTCGCCAAGCAGCACGGCGGTATCTCCGTCTTTGCGGGCGTCGGCGAGCGTACCCGCGAGGGCAACGACCTGTACAACGAAATGCAGGAGTCCGGCGTCATCAATAAGACCGCGCTGGTCTACGGCCAGATGAACGAGCCGCCCGGAGCGCGTATGCGCGTGGGTCTGTCCGGCCTGACGATGGCGGAATACTTCCGCGACCGCGAGGGGCAGGACGTGCTGCTGTTCATCGACAACATTTTCCGTTTCACGCAGGCGGGTTCCGAGGTCTCGGCCCTGCTCGGGCGTATGCCCTCCGCCGTCGGCTATCAGCCGACGCTGGCGACCGAGATGGGCGCTCTGCAGGAGCGCATCACCTCCACAAAGAAGGGCTCCATCACCTCCGTGCAGGCGGTCTACGTCCCCGCGGACGACCTGACCGACCCCGCTCCCGCGACGACCTTCGCCCATCTGGACGCGACGACGGTCCTTGACCGCGGCATCGCCTCCCTGGGCATCTATCCGGCGGTCGACCCGCTGGAATCCACCTCCCGCATCCTCACGCCCGACGTCGTCGGCGTGGAGCACTACGAGGTCGCCCGCGAGACCCAGCGCATTTTGCAGCGCTATAAGGACCTGCAGGACATCATCGCCATCATGGGCATGGACGAGCTGTCCGAGGAGGATAAGCTGACCGTCGCCCGCGCGAGAAAGATCCAGCGCTTCCTGTCGCAGCCGTTCTCCGTCGCCGAGCAGTTCACCGGCTACGAGGGCAAGTACGTCCCGATCAAGGAGACGATCCGCGGCTTCAAGGAGATCCTCGAGGGCAAGCACGACGATCTGCCCGAGTCGGCCTTCCTGTACGTCGGCACGATCGACGAGGCGGTCGAGAAGGCGAGAAAGGGTGCCGCCCAATGAGCAGCTTCCGATTGCAGATCGTTACGCCGGACGGCAGCGTGTTTGACGGCGAGGCGGAGGCGCTGCGCCTGCGCACGACCGAGGGCTACGTCAGCATCCGCGCTCATCACGCGGACTATATCGCCGCGCTGGAGATCGGCATGGTGTCCGTCACGCAGAACGGCGAAACGAGAAACGCCGCCTGCGGCGGCGGCTTCCTGAGCGTCAACAAGGGCGAGGTGCAGCTCGTCGCCACGACCTTTGAGTACGCGGACGCCATCGACGTGGCGCGCGCCGAGCTCGCGAAACAGCGCGCCGAAGAGCGGCTTGCCTCCGCGCAGGAGGACAAGGATGTCGAACTTGCGGCCGCCAAGCTCGCCCGCGCGCTCAACCGCCTGTCGATCGCAGGGAAATAAGAAGGAGAAGAGATATGGAAACATCAACGATCTATGAAATCATCGGCTACGTTTCGACGGTGCTCGTACTGGTATCGTTCCTCATGGCGTCGGTCGTCAAGCTGCGCGTCATCAACACGATCGGATCCGGCATCTTCGTGGTCTACGCGCTGCTGATCGGCTCGTATCCCACGGCGATCCTGAATCTCGGTATCGTCAGCATCAACCTCTATTTCCTCATCCGCCTGCTGCGGGCGGAAAAGCTCCGGACGATGCTGCCGATCGAAACGGACAACGCCTATCTCAAGGAATTCATGACCTTCTACGGCTCGGACATGCAGCGCTTCTTCCCCGAGGTCGCGCTGGAGAAGGACACGGCGGACACGGCGTATTTCGTCTACTACGATCTGGTGCCGGTGGGTGTGCTGCTGGGCAAAAAGCAAGACGACGGCTCGCTGCGCATCATCGTGGACTATTCCACGCCGAAGTTCCGCGACGCCTCGGTCGGCCGGTTCATGTACAAGAAGCTGCTCGCGAACGGGCAGTTCACCCGCCTGGAGATCGCCGAGCCTTCGGAGAAGCACGTGAAGTACCTCAACTCGATGGGCTTCGTCAAGGACGGCAATCTCTACCGCCTGAGCAAATAAGCCGCGACAGAAAACGCTCCCCGAACCGAACGGTTCAGGGAGCGTTTTCTATTTTCCGCCGCACTTTATACCTGTCATTGCCCGAAATACGACACACGTAGGGAGGCATGCCCACATGCCTCCGCAAAGAGCAACGCGGATTCTCGCACAGGATACGGAGGCGTCAGGGGACGCCTCCCTACGGCGGGTGCGGGTCGTGCCTCTCGACGCGGGACACTTTCCTGTAATACGATACGCATACCATACCTGCCGCGGACAGATTGCCACGGTTTGCTCCGCAAACCTCGCAATGACACGGCTGAATAATCATTGAGCATTGTGCATTAAATGGAGTAATTATCCGCCGGATCGATCCGGATAATATCGGCGAGGGTCCTGCTGTCGAAAAAGTCCGTGATGACGCGGTAGAAATCGACCCAGAGGGGATAGGTGCGGCATTCAAACTCCCGTTCACAGGGCTTCGCGCCGCACTCCAGGCAGGCGACCGGCGCGAGGTCGCCCTCCGTCAGGCGGAGAACGTCGCCGATCCCGATCTCCTCCGGCGCTTTCAGCAGGCGGTAGCCGCCGCCCTTGCCCTGCACGCCGTCCACGATGCCGTGCTTTGTCAGCACGGGGATGATCCGCTCCAGATACTTGAGCGAAATACCCTGCCGCTGCGCCACGTCCTTCATCGGCACGTATCCGTCCTGCGCGTGCTCGGCCAGATCGATCAGCACGCGCAGCGCGTAGCGCCCTCTCGTTGAGATCATCATAGGCCGGCCCTCACGCGTCGCAATGCCCGCAGGTCTCGCACTGCGGGAACTGCGTGCGGTCATAGTCGATGCCGTTCTTTTCATAGTAGTCCTGCAAAGCGCGTTTGATCGCCTCCTCGGCGAGCACCGAGCAGTGGAGCTTGTGCGCGGGCAGACCGTCTAAGGCCTCCGCAACCGCCTGATTCGTCAGCTTCAGCGCTTCTGACACGGGCTTGCCCTTGATGAGTTCGGTCGCCATCGAGCTGGACGCGATCGCGCTGCCGCAGCCGAAGGTCTCGAACTTTACGTCAGAAATAATATCGCCGTCGATCTTCAGGTACATCTTCATGATGTCGCCGCATTTCGCGTTGCCGACCTCGCCGACGCCGTCCGCGTCCTCGATCACGCCCACGTTGCGCGGGTTGCGGAAATGATCCATGACTTTTTCACTGTATAACGCCATAGCATTTGCCTCACTTGATAATATAGTCTCGTTTGCCGCTCTGCAGGTCGCGCCAGACCGGCGAAATACTGCGAAGATAGGCGACGACCTCTTTGACCGCTTCGATCGTGTACTCGATTTCCTCTTCCGTCGTTTCCTCGGAGAGAGTCAGACGGAGCGAGCCGTGCGCGATCTCGTGCGGCCTGCCGATCGCGAGCAGGACGTGGCTCGGGTCGAGCGAGCCGGAGGTACAGGCGGAGCCGGACGAGGCGGCGATGCCCTTGTCGTCCAGCAGGAGCAGGAGGGACTCGCCCTCAATGCCCTCAAAACAGAAATTCACGTTGCCGGGCAGCCGCCGCTCGCGGCCGCCGTTGAGGACGCTGCGCGGGATCTCGGACAGGCCGGCGATCAGCCTGTCGCGCAGCGCCGCGAGTTTCTTCGCGCTGCCTTCGAGCGAGGCGCAGGCGTCTTCCAGCGCCGACGCCATGCCCATGATCGCGGGCAGATTCTCCGTGCCGGCGCGTTTGCCGCGCTCCTGCGCGCCGCCCTCGATCACGTTGGTAAGCGGGACGCCCTTGCGCGCGTAGAGCACGCCGACGCCCTTCGGGCCGTGGAATTTGTGCGCCGAGAGGGAGAGAAGGTCGATGTTCTGCGCGCTCACGTCGATGGGGAGGTGCCCGACCGCCTGCACGGCGTCGGTGTGGAAGAGGACGCCCTTCCGGCGGCAGATCGCGCCGATCTCCGCGATCGGTTCGACCGTGCCGATCTCGTTGTTGGCGAACATGACCGTGACGAGG
This sequence comes from uncultured Oscillospiraceae bacterium, assembly GCA_905233385.1. GTDB lineage: Bacteria > Bacillota > Clostridia > Oscillospirales > Oscillospiraceae > JAZOXB01. Next base: position 30,381 of record CAJOEH010000022.1, on the reverse strand, counting down.
CAGGTGTCCGCGGAGATCGCGTCCTCCACCTGCTGCGGGTCGAGCAGACCGTTGCCGTCGACGTCCAGCAGGGTGACGGAGAAGCCCTCGCTTTCCAGCTTTTTCAGCGTGTGCAGGACGGCGTGGTGCTCGATCTTTGTCGAGATGATGCGCTTTTTGCCCTGCCGCTCGCCGCGCTTCGCGGCGGAAATAATCGCCTGATTGTCCGCCTCGCTGCCGCCGGAGGTGAAGGTGATCTCTCGCGCGGTGCAGCCGAGGCAGGCCGCGACCCGCTCGCGGGCGTTCTGCAGCGCCTCGGCGGCCGCCTGTCCCGCAGAGTGCAGGCTGGACGGATTGCCGTACACGCCGTCGAAGTAGGGGAGCATCGCCTCGATCGCGCGCCTGCTCGTCTTCGTCGTGGCGGCGTTGTCAAGATATATCGTCCTGTTCGCCATGGTATATCCCTTTCTTATTCCGCAAACAAAGGTGTGGAGAGATAGCGGTCGCCGGTGTCCGGCAGGAGGACGACGATGGTCTTGCCCGCGTTCTCGGGCCGCTTCGCCAGCTCGATCGCCGCGAAGGCCGCCGCGCCGGAGGAAATGCCCACCAGAACGCCCTCGCGCCTGCCGATCTCCTTGCCGGTGGCGAAGGCGTCCTCGTTTGAGACGGGGAGAATCTCGTCGTAGACCTTCGTGTTCAGCACGTCGGGGACGAAGCCCGCGCCGATGCCCTGAATCTTATGCGCGCCGGGAACGCCGGTGGAAAGCACGGCGGAGGTGGCGGGCTCCACGGCGACGACCTTCACGGCGGGCTTTCTGGATTTCAGATACTCGCCGACGCCGGTGATCGTGCCGCCGGTGCCGACGCCCGCGACGAAGATATCGACTTCGCCGTCGGTGTCCTCATAGATTTCGGGGCCGGTGCACTGCCGGTGCGCCTCGGGGTTGGCGGGGTTGACGAACTGGCCGGGAATGAAGCTGTTTGGAATCTGCTCCGCCAGCTCCGCGGCCTTGGCGATCGCGCCCTTCATGCCCTTCGCGCCCTCGGTCAGGACGATCTCCGCGCCGTAGGCCTTGATAAGCTGACGGCGCTCGACCGACATGGTCTCCGGCATGGTGATGATGATGCGGTAGCCGCGCGCGGCGGCCACGGAAGCGAGGCCGATGCCGGTGTTGCCGGAGGTCGGCTCGATGATGACGGAGCCTTCTTTCAGCTTGCCCTCGGCCTCTGCCTTATCGATCATCGCCTTCGCGATGCGGTCCTTGACGGAACCGGCGGGGTTGAAGTATTCGAGCTTGGCGAGGAGTTTCGCCTTCAGACCGTATGCCTTTTCAATGTGGGTGAGCTCCAGCAGCGGGGTCTTTCCGATCAGCTGATCGGCGGAAGTATAAATCTTAGACATGGCTAAAAATCCTTTCTGATTAAATTTTGGTAGATATTGATTGTTTTTTAATAGAGTTTGAGCTTATTCGTTGACAGCCGCGAAGGCCTGCTCCAGATCGGCGATGATGTCGTCGACGTGCTCCGTGCCGATCGACAGGCGGATCGTGTTCGCGCGTATCCCCTGATCGGCGAGCTCTTCTTCATTGAGCTGGCTGTGGGTCGTCGTCGCGGGATGGATGACCAGCGATTTCACGTCGGCAACGTTAGCGAGCAGGGAGAAGAGCTGCAGGTGATCGATGAACTTGTGCGCTTCCTTCACGCCGCCGCGGATCTCGAAGGTGAAGATCGAGCCGCCGCCGCGCGGAAAAAAGGTTTCATACAGCGCGTGGTCGGGATGGTCGGGCAGGGAAGGATGGTTGACCTTCTCGACCTGCGGATGAGTGCTCAAGTATTCAATGACCTTTTTCGTGTTCTCTGCGTGGCGCTCCAGCCGAAGCGACAGGGTCTCTACCCCTTGCAGCAGCAGGAAGGCCGCGAACGGGGAGATCGCCGCGCCGGTGTCGCGCAGCAGAATGGCGCGGATGTAGGTGACGAAGGCCGCCGGGCCGGCCGCCTTGACGAAGGAAACGCCGTGGTAGCTCGGGTTTGGCTCGGCGATTCCGGGGAACTTCCCGCTCGCCGCCCAGTCAAACTTGCCGGAATCGATGATGATGCCGCCGAGGGTCGTACCGTGGCCGCCTAAGAATTTCGTCGCCGAGTGGACGACGATATCCGCGCCGTGCTCGATCGGGCGGATGAGGTACGGCGTACCGAACGTGTTGTCCGCGACCAGCGGGATGCCGCGGCGGTGCGCCAGTTCGGCGAGCGCGTCAATGTCGGGAACGTCGCTGTTCGGATTGCCGAGCGTTTCAATGTAGATCGCGCGGGTGTTCTCCTGAATCGCGGCCTCGACCGCGCGCAGGTCGTGGATATCGACGAAGCTCGCGGAAATCCCGAAGCCGGGGAGGGTGTGGGCGAGCAGGTTGTAGCTGCCGCCGTAGATCGTCTTCTGCGAGACGATGTGGCCGCCGTCCCTGCCGAGGGCTTCGAGCACGTAGGTGATCGCTGCTGCGCCGGAGGCCAGCGCCAGCGCGGCAACGCCGCCTTCCAGCGCGGCGACGCGTTTCTCCAAGACCTCCTGCGTGGAGTTTGTGAGCCTGCCGTAGATGTTTCCCGGGTCGGCAAGCCCGAATCGGGCGGCGGCGTGGGCGCAGTCGCGGAAGACGTAGGAAGTCGTCTGGTAGATCGGCACCGCGCGCGCGTCGGTTGCGGGATCCGGGGATTCCTGCCCGACGTGGAGCTGCAAAGTTTCAAATTTATATTGTGACATCGTTTGTCTCCTTTCGTGACGAGTATGTTGTGAGTTGCTTTCCTTTCAGCGGCAACATCGACAACACATTCGCCCGAAACGGAAGTTGGCACGAACGAGCCGTTCAAACACGTTTTTCATAGGATTCTCCGTTGGAAAAATAAAAACCTACCTATCGGGTAGGTTTACAATAGCATAAATTGCCTACCGTGTCAATAGGTAATTTACATTTTTTTGATATTCGCCGCACGATTGACTTTTCCGCGCGGATTTGCTATGCTGATACGGGTGATAAGGTTGAAACAAGTTTCAACCTTCATTGAATCCAAGCCGTTTTTCTCGCCCCTGACGGGGCAACCGAAAAACTTGGCATATTATGACCATTCCTTTTTTGTGGTCCTTGTGTGCCTTGTTGAAACAGAAAGGAATGGTCATAATGAGTTACGCAGATATTTTATATAAAGAGACCTGCAAAAAGATTCTGACCGAGGGTGTGTGGGACACCGACCGGGACGTGCGCCCGCGCTGGGAGGACGGCAGCCCCGCCCATACGGTCAAGTGCTTCGGCGTCGTCAACCGCTACGACCTGCGCAGAGAATTCCCGATCATGACGCTGCGCCGCACGTATTATAAATCGTGCATCGACGAGCTGCTGTGGATCTGGCAGAAGAAGTCCAACAATGTCCACGACCTCAAGAGCCACATCTGGGACGCGTGGGCGGACGAGAACGGCTCCATCGGCAAGGCGTACGGCTATCAGCTCGGCGTGAAGCACCAATACCCGGAAGGTCAGTTCGATCAGGTCGACCGCGTGCTGTACGACCTGAAGCACAACCCCGCCAGCCGCCGCATCCTGACGAATCTCTACAATTTCAGCGATCTGCACGAGATGGCCCTCTATCCCTGCGCCTATTCGATGACCTTCAACGTCAGCGGCAACACGCTCAACGCCATCCTCAACCAGCGCTCGCAGGACATGCTGACGGCGAATAACTGGAACGTCGTGCAGTACGCCGTGCTGGTGCATATGATGGCGCAGGCGAGCGGCCTGGAGGCGGGCGAGCTCGTCCACGTGATCGCCGACTGCCACATCTACGACCGCCACGTTCCGATGGTGGAGAAGATGCTGGAGCTGGAGCCGTACGAGGCGCCGAAGTTTTATGTAAACCAAGACGTGAAGGATTTCTATGAATTCAAGGTCGAGGATTTCCGCTTCGAGGACTACCGCTGCCACGAATTCAAAGAGAAGATCCCCGTCGCGGTCTGAGGAACGGCCATGATCGCAATCGTGAACGTGACCCCGGACTGGGGGATCGGAAAGGACGGCCGCCTGCTCGTCGCCGTGCGCGACGATCTGAAACGCTTCCGCCGCCTGACGGAAGGAAAGAACGTTATTTACGGGCGCAAGACGCTTTCGACCTTCCCGAATGGAAAACCCTTGAAAAACCGCCGCAACCTGATCCTGTCGGGCAGGCGCGGCTTTGAGGTCGAGGGCGCGGAGGTCTGCCGCAGTCTCGCCGAGGTGCTGGAAAAGGTCAAGGACGTACCTGCCGACGACGTTTTCGTGATCGGCGGCGCAAGCGTCTACCGGCAGCTCCTGCCGTACTGTGACCGCGCCCTCGTCACGAAGACCCTGACCGACGCGCCGGCGGACAGCTTCTTCCCCGATTTGAACGCGCTCCCGAACTGGGAACAGACCGCCGCCTCCGAGTTGATGGAGGAAAACGGCATCCCCTATCAATACATAGATTATGTAAACCACGAAGTCAAAGAATGATCTTTCAATGTGTCATTGCGAGAAAGCGCAGCGCCCGTGCGGGTGCTGTGCTTTCGTGGCAATCTGTCCGTTGCTGATTTGCGAATTGTATAGATTTTTGCTCTTGGCGTAGGGAGGCATCCCCTGACGCCTCCGTGCAGCGATTATATGCGCGTACCGTCCTTCGCGGAGGCATGTGGGCATGCCTCCCTACGGGTTGTTATCTGCCTTGGCGCGTAGGGAATGGCCCGTGTGCTGTTCCGACTCCCTCAGTCTTGCTGTCGCTCGACAGCTCTCTCGGTGAGGGAGCCGGCGAGTGAAATTCGGCTGCGCCGAGTGAAATTGCGCTTCGCGCAGTGAAATATCGCGCTGCGCGCGATGTGAAATTCCGTGCGCAGTGCGCACGGAGTGAAATATGGTATGTTATGGAATAGAGAATCCCCTGCTTGCGGACGCAAGCAGGGGATTCTCTATTCTTTAATTGATCAGAACACGCCCTGCTCCATCATGGCGGTGGCGACCTTCTTGAAGCCGGCGATGTTCGCGCCGGCGACGAGGTCGTAGCCCAGACCGTACTCCTCGGCCGCCTCGGCGGACACGCGGTGGATGGTCTCCATCATGCGGTGCAGCTGCTGATCGACTTCCTCCGCGGACCAGACCAGACGCTCGGAGTTCTGCGCCATTTCCAGCGCGGAAACGCCGACGCCGCCGGCGTTGACCGCCTTGGACGGCGCAACGATCAGGTGCTTCTGCTGACGCAGGAAGTTCAGCGCGTCGTTCGTGGTCGGCATATTGGCGACCTCGATGTAGTACTTCGCGCCGCAGGCGGCGATCTTCTCCGCGGAATCCATCTTGACGTCATTCTGCATGGCGGACGGCATCACGATGTCAACCTTGACGCCCCACGGCTTCTCGCCGGGGAAGAACTGCACGCCGAACTTGTCGGCATAGTCCTGCACGCGGTTGCGGTTGGAGGCGCGCATATCGACCAGATACTCGATCTTCTCGTCGGTGGTGACGCCGTCGGGATCGTAGACGTAGCCGTCCGGGCCGGACAGGGTGACGACCTTCGCGCCGAGCTGCGCGGCCTTCTTGCAGATGCCCCAGGTGACGTTGCCGAAGCCTGCGCAGGCGATGGTCTTGCCCTTGATGTCCTCACCCTCATGCTTGAGGACTTCGTTCAGATAGTAGACAGCGCCGTAGCCGGTTGCTTCCGGACGGATCAGAGAGCCGCCGAAGGTCAGACCCTTGCCGGTGAGAACGCCGTTCTCCCAGACGCCCTTAAGGCGGCGGTACTGGCCGAACAGGTAGCCGATCTCGCGGCCGCCGACGCCCATATCGCCCGCGGGCACGTCGATGTCCGGCCCGATGTAGCGGTACAGCGCGGTCATGAAGCTCTGGCAGAAACGCATGATCTCCGCGTCGGACTTGCCGGCGGGATCGAAGTCGGAGCCGCCCTTGCCGCCGCCGATGGGAAGACCCGTCAGCGCGTTCTTGAAGATCTGCTCGAAACCGAGGAACTTGATGATGCCGGGATAGACGTTCTTCTGGAAGCGAAGGCCGCCCTTGTACGGGCCGATCGCGCCGTTGAACTGGCAGCGGTAGCCGGTGTTGGTGTGGTAGGCGCCCTTGTCGTCCATCCAGACGACGCGGAAGGTGAACATCCGCTCGGGCTCGACGATGCGGTTCAGAAGATCCGCCTTCTCGTATTCGGGATGCGCGTCGATAACGGGGCTCAGAGAGGAAAGGACTTCCTCGACGGTCTGCACGAACTCGGGCTCGCTGGCGTGCTTCGCTTTGACGTTTGCAATGACACTTTCAATATATGCGTTCATATCTGTTCTCCTTTAGAAGTTCTCGATGATGGAAACGATCTCGGTGCCGATGCGCTTCTGCGCTTCCTGCGTGGCGGCGCCGATGTGCGGCGTGCAGGATACCATCGGGTGGCTGTAGAGCGCCTTGTTGGCGGAGGGCTCGGACGCCCAGACGTCCAGACCGGCGGCGCGGACCTTGCCGCTCTCCAGCGCGGCGAGCAGCGCGTCTTCGTCGACGTTGGTGCCGCGGGAGGTATTGATGATGCAGACGCCGTCCTTCATCTTCGCGATGTTCTCCGCGTTGATCAGCGCGCCGCCGTCGACGGCGGGAGCGTGGACGCTGATGAAGTCGGACTTCGCAAGCAGCTCGTCCATCTCAACGTACGGGATGCCCATTTTCTCTTCGATGCCGGGGATGTGGAAGATATCGAACGCGATCACGTCCATGCCGATCGCCTTCGCCATCGCGCCGAGGTGCTGGCCGATGCGGCCGAAGCCGACGATGCCGAGGGTCTTGCCCTGCAGCTCGATGCCCTTGCCGTAGGCTTTCTTCTCCCACTTGTCCTCGCGCATGGTGTAGCCGGCGATGGAGATGTAGCGGGCGCAGGCGAACATATGCGCCATCGCCAACTCGGCGACGGACTGAGAGGAGGCCTTCGGGGTGTTGCGGACGGCGATGCCGTTCGCCTCGGCATACTTGACGTCGATATTGTCAACGCCGACGCCGCCGCGGATGATGAGCTTCAGCTTGCCGCCCTTGGCTTCGTCGATATGATTGGCACGGACCTTGGTCTTGGAGCGGACGACGACGGCGTCGAAGTCGCGCAGCGCGGCGCCGAGCTCGTCCGGCTCGTAGAACTGCTCAACGACCTCGTGACCCTTCGCCTGCAGCGCGGCGATCGCGGACTTGTCCATTCCGTCAGTAACAAGAATACGCATAGAATTACTCTCCTTAATCAATATTTCATTGGTATTTACACACTGCAAGGGCGGCAGTTGCCACCCTCCGGCTGCCAATAAAGCCGCAAACCGTCGAAATAAAGAATGTCTTTTTGAATCTGTCATTGCGAGGTTTGCGCAGCAAACCGTGGCAATCTGTCCCCATAGGTTTAGGAAGAGGAAAAGGATATTGAATATTTCGACTTACTGCGCAACTCACCCTCTACCGTACCTATGTACGCCGACGAGTGCGAGTTGCTTGTCTTTGCGGTTTCTTGACAGTCTCCCAGCGTGTCAAAACACAAGTTTTTGACACGCTGAGGGCGGTAAAAACCGCCCTCACAGAAGCTTATGTGATTAGTGCTCCGCCTCGAATTTCTTCAGGCAGTCGACCAGCGCGATCACGCCGTCCTTCGGCATCGCGTTGTAGATGGAGGCGCGCAGACCGCCGACGGACTTGTGCCCCTTGAGGTTCTCAAAGCCGGCCTTCTTGGTATAGGCGATGACTTCGGCGTCAAGGTCGGGATCGCCGGTGACGAACGGGATGTTCATCAGGCTGCGGGCCTCGGGAACGACGGTGCCCTTGAAGAGCTTGGACTGGTCGAGGAAGTCATAGAAGACCTTCGCCTTGTCGATGTTGATTCGCTCCATCTCCTCCAGACCGCCGATCTTCTTGAGGTACTTGAAAACCTTGCCGCAGACGTAGATCGCCCAGCAGTTCGGGGTGTTGTACATCGAGCCGTTGTCGGCGTGGATCTTGTACTGCAGATAGATCGGCAGATCGCCCAGATCGTCGCGGATGAGATCTTCGCGGATGATGACGATGGCAAGACCCGCCGGGCCAATGTTCTTCTGCACGCCGCCGTAGATGATGCCGTAGTTGGAGACGTTGCAGGGCTTGGAGAGGAACATGGAAGACTGGTCGGAGACGAGGACGTGACCCTTGGTGTTCGGAAGCTTGTTCCAGGTGACGCCGTGGATCGTCTCGTTCTCGCAGATGTAGACGTAGTCGGTGTCCTCGGGGATGTCCAGATCGGAGCAGTCGGGGATATAGGTGAAGTTCTTGTCCTTGGAGGAGGCGGCGACGATGACTTCGCCGACCTTCTTCGCCTCGGCGATGGCCTTCTTGGACCACGCGCCGGTCTCGATGTAGACAGCCTTGCCGTTCTTCATCAGGTTCATCGGGATCATGGAGAACTGCAGGGTAGCGCCGCCCTGAATGAAGAGGACCTTGTAATTGTCGGGAATGCCCATCAGATCGCGCAGATCCTGTTCCGCTTCGTCGATGATCTGCTGATAGACCTTGGAGCGGTGGGACATCTCCATGACGCACATACCGGAGCCTTTGTAGTTCATCATTTCATCGCGAACTTCCTCGAGGACTTCCTCGGGCATGGTTGCGGGGCCTGCAGAGAAATTGTAAGTACGGTTGTATTTCATAGACGTTTCCTCCTATGTATTTGGGCATACTGCCCTTTTATAATATAAGTATACGCTATCGGCCGCAAATAATCAACCGGAAAAACCGCAAAAACCCCGGAAAAAGCTGCAAAACCCTTCGGATTTGAAAAATCAGTATTTCGCACAATTTCAAGCGGGAAAATTGTACTGTTTGACAGAGAATAGCAGCGATAATTCATGCGGAAAACCTTTCGCTCTGTCATTGCCCGACTTAATCTGTCCGTCGCAGGCATGGCACGTGCGCCGTTTTACGAAGAAGTGTCTCTCATCGATGACGCACGGATTGCCCGCATAAAGCGGGCAATGACAGAAGTGTTTTTACTGCGAACATACGCAGTTCGCCGCAGGGCGGAAGACCGGCCCCGCTATTCTCCCCGGTATTTCCGGCGGGTGGCGAGGCCGCCGCGGATATGCCGCTCCGCCTTGTTCTGCTCCAGCACTTCCTTGACCTGCAGGTACAGCGTCCGGTTGCAGTGCGGCAGACGCTCGCTCAGATCCTTGTGCACGGTGGATTTCGAAATGCCGAACTCCTTCGCCGCGGCGCGGACCGTCGCCTTGTTTTCGATGATGTACACAGCCAAATCACAGGCTCGCTGCTCAATGGTTTCCCTCATGTGCCTGACCTCCTTCGCTGTGTGTCCGAAACAGCTTATGCGCAGACCGCGGGGAATATGCCGCGCGGAGACGGCAGGAGAAAAACGTCAAAACAGTAGACAGACCGCGTGAATAATAATACTCAGACAATCAATGCAGAGGAGGACTTCGCATGAAACAACACAACAAGCGGTTTTTATCCGTTCTTCTGGCGCTTGCGCTGGTGATCGCACTGTTCCCGGTGTTGTCCGCGTCCGCAGGAGACTACGGTCTCTTTATCAAGGGCAGACGCGTCACGGACAGCAACCGGACCGACGTCTGGGGCGACGGCATTTTCGAGCATTCGCCCGCCAACAATATCCTCTACATCAAGGGCGACGCCACGGCGGACAGCAGCGTGGTCTGGATGATCGAGTCCTGGATCAATAATCTGTGGATCTGCCCGACGGTCGACTGTACGCTGGATTGCGCCAACAACGGCATTCGCATTACCAACGACGCCTCCATCCGCGGCGACAAGCGCAGTCCTCCGGGCGTACTACCACAGCCCGCAGGTCACGAACGGCCTCGACGCGACGCACTTCGGCTCCTACGCGACCTGCACGAGAGGGCAGATCGTGACCTTCCTGTACCGTTTCATGAATCCGTAAATCCTTGCAATTCTGCTTTTATCGGAGCCGCCTTTGCGGCTCCGAAAAAATTTTCGCGGGCTGTTGGTTTTATTGCCATTTTTCCGCTTCTCGTTTATAATGGAACTACAGCAAGAACAAAAAAACAACATTTGGAGAGAGATACTATGAAACGCTTCTTATCACGAGTCCTGGCGATCCTCCTGGCAGCCATGATGCTGGTCGGGATCCTGCCCGCTTCGGCATTCGCCGGCACGCAGGCGGCAGATCTTAAGTCTGTCGCGGCGGGCGATATCACAATCGACGAAGACCCCGCCGACGGCTATGAGGGCGACTACGTCGTCATCTACAATCCTTCTATCTCCGCCGCCGACGTCTGTTCCGCCGGCACGATGACCGGCCTGATCAAGACCGAGATCGACGCGAACGTTACGCCGGGCGAGCCGGATCCCAATGCCCTGTACCGGCTCGACGTGGACGCGCAGATGGCGGAACGGGCAAGAAGACTGACCGGCGTGAGCTCCCCCGAGGATCTTCCCGCACGGAAGGCGGGCAGCTCGTCCGACTTCAAAGTCGGCGACACGAATGTCTTCCAGATCTATGGGCCCTATTCCCCGACCGGCAGCGGAGAGGTACAGTTTAAGTGCCTTTACGTCGGCGAGCACTGTTATATCTGGACGCCGACCTCCGAAGCCGCCAACGTCTATGCGCTCGACAAGCTGGGCGACGACCTCGCCGCGCAGATCGCCGCCGAATTTGACACCAAGTTCGATCTCATGCAGTCCTCTTTCGGCGATCATCTCGACATGGGCACCGACGGCAGGCTTCATATGCTCTACTACAACATCGACGAGGGCTGGGAGCCGGGTCGGGGCTACATGGCAGGATTTTTCTATGCGGCCGATCTCTACTACAACGGACTGCCGATGCTGAACATCGACACCTATCCGGGCGTTATTTATCCGGACTACTTCGGCGAGGGCGAGGACTGGGTCCGGGTCGACTCGACCTTCAACACCATGGTCCATGAGTATCAGCACCTGATCAATTTCTCCAATACCTACGGCATGCCCAGCTGGCTGAACGAGTCCTTCTCCGCGGCCGCGGAGGAGATCTGCTATCCGGGCAGCTCCGTGGTCCCCCGGATCCAGAGCTGGGAGAATTATTTCTGCAGTTCCGACAAGGATTGGCTGGATCCGCCCGCCGAATTCGAGTATCAGCCAGACTTCAACCTGCACAACGGCTACTCCCTCTATGACTGGAACAACGGCCTGAACGACATCCTGGCGCTCTATTCGCAGGTCTCCTTCTTCGCGCAGTACCTCTTCACGCGGTTCGGAAACACCATCTATCAGCAGATCTCCGCCCAGTTCGACGGCGACTGCATTTCGGCGATCTCCGCCGCCGCCGGCGAGGACTGCTCGCAGCTGGTAAAGGAGTTCCGCGTCGCGGTCACTGCGAACGCCGCGCAGGATCAGTACGGCGGCATCTACGGCTTCAAGGCGCAGGAGGGCTTTGACCCGGAGCAGTACCACAACGTGCAGAATCCCTGGGAGCTGCTCTCGCCGATCGTATTCACCGGCACGAGCTGCGATATCAAGGGCGGCGGCGCGATCACGGTCAAACCGGTGGACGGCGTCTACGTGCCGCCCGCGGACGCAAGCCCCGAACTGATCTACATCGGCATCAAGGTCCCGCAGCGGGCCAAGTATACCGTCGTCTACTCGGCCTGCGGCACGGAGAAGAGCCTGACGGTCCGTGAAAACAACAGCGTCAAGCTGCCCTCGTCCGTCGTTACGGAAGTCGAGGGATGGCGCTTTGCCGGATGGACGCGGGAGCCGGTCGCGCAGACCGCCGAAAAACCGAGTTATTACGAGCCGGGTACGCTCTACGCCGTGACGGAGGACGTGACATTTTACGCGCTCTTTACCCATGACGCGGACAGCGACGCGCTCTACAGCACGGAGCCCTTGATCCTCCACACGCCGGTCCTCGTTCCCGCCGCGGAGCCAAACTGCACGGAAGTGGGCAACGCCGCCTATTACCGTTGCGACGTATGCGGCAAGTGCTTCTCCGACGAGAGCTGCGAGACCGAGATCACGCAGGAGAGCGCCGTGATCCCTGCTGCCGGCCACACGCCCGGCGAAGCCGCGCCGGAGAACGAAATTGCGGCGACCTGCACCGAGGCAGGCAGCTATGACGCGGTCGTGCGCTGCACCGTCTGCGGCGAGATCCTTTCCAGCGAACACGTTGAGACGGAAGCCCTCGGCCACACCCCGGGCGAGCCGGTCAGTGAAAACGTCGTCGCGCCGACCTGCACGGAAGCGGGCAGCTATGACGCGGTGCTCTACTGTACGGTCTGCGGCGAAGAGCTCAGCCGCGAGCGCGCAGAGATCGAAGCCCTCGGCCACGACTGGAACGAGCCGGAATACGTCTGGGCGGACGACTTCGGCACGGTTGCCGCGACCCGCACGTGCAAGACGGATGCCGACCACGTTGAAACGGAAACGGTCAGCACGACTTCCGCGGTGACGAAAGAAGCGACCTACGAAGAAGAGGGCGAGATCGTCTATACGGCGACCTTTGAGAACGCGGCGTTTGCGGTCCAGACAAAAGCAGTTGCAACGCCGAAACTGGTGAAGCTGGACAATCCGTTTGCGGACGTTGCCGAGACCGATTACTTCTACGACGCGGTGCTGTGGGCGTACTACCACGAGCCGCAGGTCACGAACGGCCTCGACGCGACACATTTCGGCCCCTACGCGACCTGCACAAGAGGGCAGATCGTGACCTTCCTGTGGAGAGCTTTGGGCGAACCCGCTCCCACCATCACGGAGAATCCGTTCGTGGATGTAAAGGAAAGCGATTACTACTACAAGGCAGTTCTCTGGGCGTATGAGAACGGCGTCACGACCGGCACGGACGCGACGCACTTCGCGCCGGGCGCGTTCTGCAAGCGCGAGCACGCGGTCGCCTTCCTCTATCGCGCCGCCGGCAAGCCGGAATACACGAACAAGACCAATCCGTTCTCCGACGTCAGCTCCGACGCGTACTACTATGACGCGGTGCTGTGGGCGGTGGAGAAGAACATCACGAAGGCCAGCGCTGCCAGATCGTCACGTTCCTCTATCGCTTCATGAATCCGTAGTTCCTTTGTGTATTCGCAATGACACAAATAGACAGAACAGCCGCGGCACAATGTGCCGCGGCTGTTCTATGGTTATGCTTTGGATAAGCTGAGGAGAGACGGCTTGAGTTCGACTCTCCTCAGCTTAGTCTCCGTTTCCAGCGGATGAAGAGGATCAGCGCGAGGATCGCGCCGCAGGTCTCGCCGGCGATCAGGGCGCAGACGAGGCCGACCGTGCCGAACAAAGCGTTGAGCAGATACATGAACGGGATGTAGAACACCAACTCGCGGCAGAAGGCGTGGACGAGCGTGTCGCGCCCGTTGCCCACCGCCTGCATACAGAACGAGGTGTGGTAGTTCAGGAACTGGGAGATCGACGCAAGGCAGCGGATCTGCAAAAACAGCGCAGCAAAGCCGATCGTTTTCACCGAATCATCAACCCTGCCGGCGGAGGTGCTCAGGAAGAGCCGAACGACCTGCGCGGCAAAGATCTCGAACAGGATGATGCAGGCCGCGGAGATCGCCAGCCCGTAGAGCCGGACGGAGCGGATGACTTTGTTCATGCGCTCGCGGTTGCCGGAGGAATAGTTGTAGGCGACGATCGGCAGCATGCCCTGACACAGGCCGATGTTGATCGCGTTCGGCAGGCGTTCGGCGCGCATGACGATGCCGATCGCGGCGAGCTCGAGGTCGCCGTGGGCGGACATCAGCGAATTGAGAAAGATATTGGCGATGTCGAACAGCGCGGTCAGCGCGGCGGAGGGAACGCCGACGGCGAACAGCGACTTGACCTCCGGCTTTTTGATCGCCTTCGCGTCGCGGAAGCGGAAGCTGAGCGGCGCGGTTTTGCTGACCCTGCGCAGCGTCAGCACCAGATACACGCAGGCGATAAGGTTGGAAAGCAGAGTGGCGACCGCCGCGCCGAGGACTTCCATGCCCTCGGGCAGGAGGACGAACATGAACAGCGGGTCGAGCAGAATGTTCAGGATCCCGCCGCCGCTCAGACCGATGCTCGCCTGCCGGGAGAAACCTGCGTTGCGCAGCAGATGCGCGACGGTCTGCGACAGGATGACCGGCAGATTGCCCGCAACGACGACGACCAGAACGTACTGCCGCGCATAGCCGATCGTCGCGTCCGACGCGCCGAACAGGCGCAGGATCGGGTCGAGGAACACGCCGATCACGAGGGAATACAGCAGGGCGATCCCGATGGCGCAGAAGAAGCTGAACGCGCTGACCTTTTTCGCGTCCTCCTCGCGCTTCGCGCCGATCAGCCGCGCAATCAGACTGCCGCCGCCGATGCCAAACAGGTTGGAAAAGGCGACGGTCATCATGAAGAGCGTGAAGGCGACCGTGACGGCGGCGGTCTTGGCGGGGTCGCCCGTCCGTCCGATGAAGATCGCGTCGACCGTGTTGTAGATCAGGTTAATGAGCTGACTGACGATCGTCGGGATCGCCATCGCGGCGATCGCCTTCGAGACGGGTACGGATTCAAACAGTTCTCTTTTACTGACGGTGCGCATGGAAAAACTTCCTTCTCTCGTTTCATGCGCCTATTATAGCGCATCGAAACAAAAAAGTAAACCCGGGCAGTCCGAAGACTGCCCGGGTATTCGGTTTCGGTATTTCAGCCGTCTTAACCGGGCTGGCGGTCCTTGCCGAAGAAGAAGGTGGTGACCAGACCGGGACCGGTGTGCGCGCCGATGGTCGTGCCGATCTGCGAGATGGACACGTCGCGGAAGGGACTCAGCTCCAGGATCGCGTCCCGATAAGCTTCCGCAGCTTCGGGCGCGTTGCTGTGGCAGACGTACAGGGTCTGCTCCTCCGGCGCGATCGCAAGATCGCGGACCATCTCGGCGACGCGGCGGAAGGCCTTGGCTCTGCCGCGGCACTTGTCGATGGCGCGCAGCTCGCCCTTGTCGTTCAGATTGAGAACGGGCCAGATGTTGAGGGTCTTGGAGAAGAACGCGCCGGCGCGGCTGACGCGGCCGCCTCTGTGGAGATATTCCAGATCGCCGGTCGTGTAGAGCGCGTTGCAGCTCAGGCGCTTGGCGTTGATGGCTTCGACGCAGCCGGCAGGGGAGACGCCGCTTTCGCGCAGACGCGCCGCCTCGATGACCAGAAGGCCGTAGGACATGCAGGCGCCGAGGGAATCCACGACGTAAACTTCCGCGTCTGGATGGGATTCGAGCAGGATCTCGCGCGCGCTCACGGCGTTCTGATAGGAGGAGGAAATGCCGCTTCCCATCGCGATATGGACGATCGGCTTGCCGAGCAGCGGCGTCCAGAAGGTGAGATAGTCTTCAATATTGATCGCGGTCGTGTGCACCTGCGCGCCCTGCGCCATCTTTTCGTAGAATACCGCGAGGTCTTCCTCGTGCATCGTCTCGGTGTAGCTCTTTCCGTCGATCTCGTACCGCATCCGCAGCACTTGGACGTCGAGCTTCTGGCTGGCCGCCAGCGTCAGGTCACAGCCGGAATCGGTAGAAAGAATGTAAGGATGATTCATGGTTTTGGCTCCTTTTCAGCATACTGCTTTTATGGAACAACTCTACCATATGACCGCCCTTTCGTCAATCGCAGGCGGGAAAATTTCACTGGATTATCCGTAGACAGCCACTCTACCGAGAGTAGAGTGTAATTTTTTCGGGTGATTTTCGGCGATATTTTCCGGCTTTTCCGAAAAAACCGAAGAAATCGACGCGGGTCGGAAAATGCTTGCGCCGCGCGGCGGAACGTGATAAGATAGGAGCAGTTTTTCAAAGCGAGGAGACGCTATGGCGAGTATCATCGAAATCACGGACTTTTCCGCGCCGGAGCTGGACGTCTACGCCCGCCTGACGGAGGGACAGCTCAAGAACCGCGCGGAGCCGGAAAAGGGCCTGTTCATCGCCGAGAGCCCGAAGGTGATCGACCGCGCGCTGGACGCGGGCTTCGAGCCGGTCTCTCTGCTGATGGAGCGGAAGCACGTGGACGGACAGGCGAAGGGGATCGTCGAACGCTGCGGCGATATTCCGGTCTATACCTCCGATCTCGACGTGCTGACCCGGCTCACGGGCTTTCAGCTCACACGCGGCGTGCTCTGCGCCATGCGCCGCAGACCCGTCCCGACGGCGCGGAAGGTCTGCGAAAACGCGCGCCGGATCGCCGTGCTGGAGGATATCATGAATCCGACCAACCTCGGCGCGATCTTCCGCTCCGCCGCCGCGCTCAATATGGACGCGGTGCTCCTGACGCCCGCCTGCTGCGATCCTTTATACCGCCGCTCGGTGCGCGTCAGCATGGGCACGGTCTTTCAGATCCCGTGGGCGACGATCGGACAGGAGATCGGCGACTGGCCGGAGCGCGGTATGGAGGAGCTTCGCGCGATGGAATTCAAAACCGTGGCGATGGCGCTGCGCGACGACTCGTACAACGTGGACGATCCGATCCTCGCGGCGCAGGACAAGCTCGCCGTCGTGCTCGGCACAGAGGGCGACGGACTGGCGGACCGCACGATCGCGGACTGCGATTTCACCGTCCGCATCCCCATGTCGCACGGCGTGGACTCGCTGAACGTCGCCGCCGCGAGCGCGGTCGCGTTCTGGCAGCTCGGCAGGCAGTAGGGAAGCCGTCCCCTCGAGGGCAGCGCAGCGTCCGCGCGGGAAAAGGCTTCCCCTTGAGGGGAAGCTGGCAGCGCCGGCGTCAGCCGGCGATGACTGATGAGGTGTTTGCAGGCACCGAAGTGAAGCAGCTACCGAATCAGAAGCGCCGCCAAAGGCGGCGACCACCTCATCCGGCGGCTGTGCCGCCACCTTCTCCTCGAGGAGAAGGCTTCGGACCGCGAGCGCGGTCGCTGGCAGCTCGGGAAATAACTGACGCAAAAGAATCACCCGCGGAAATCGTGTTTCCGCGGGTGTCTTTGTATCAATCCAGACGTACGACGCTGCAATTCAGATAGGCAAGCTCCTGCGCGTCGTGGGTGACGAGGACGACAGGGCGCGTCTGCGCGGCGTCCTGCACGGCGTCCATCATTTTCCGCTTCCACTCGTCGTCGAGGGCGGCGAAGGGCTCGTCCAGCAGGAGCAGATCGCCGTCAAAGGCGAAGGCGCGCGCCAGCGCGAGCCGCTGCTGCATACCGCCCGACAGGCTGCCGGGCAGACTGCCCGCCTCAGCCTCCAGACCGACGGCGCGCAGATACCCGACCGCTTCGCCGCGCCGATCCTTGCCCAGCACGAGGGCGACGTTCTCCAGCGCGGTCAGCGTCGGGACCAGACGGTAATCCTGAAACACATATGCGATGCGGTTTCCGGTGACGACCTCGCCGGAATATTTCTTTTCCAGCCCCGCGAGGATGCGGAGCAGCGTGGTCTTGCCGCTGCCGTTTTTGCCGACGACGGCGGTGATCCCGCGCTCGCCGAGGGTCAGCGAGAAATCGCGCAGGACTTCCTTCTCTCCGAAGTGCTTGGATACGTGGGAAAGCGCGATCATGCCCGTTCACCGCCTTTCGTCAGCCGCAGCAGGAGGGAGCTCAGGAGCTTTTCGATCAGCAGGCTGAGCACGATGACCGTCACCGTCCACGCGAACACGTCGACGGTCTCCAGATAGATCTTGGCGTCCTGGAGCTCGTTGCCGATGGAGCGCGCCGGCCGGCTGATGACTTCCGCGGCGACGCCCGCCTTCCAGGCAAGCCCGAGACAGGTGCGGCAGCCCGCCGAGAAACTCGGCAGGACGGCAGGCACGTACAGTGCCTTCACCGTTCGCATCGGCGGGACGCGGTATACGCGCGCCATCTCCAAAAGCTCCGGCGAGACCGCGCGGACGCCCGTGTGGACGTGGCTCTGCATGATCGGGAAGACCATCAGAAAGGAGATAAACACGGGGATCGCGTCCCGTCCCATCCACACAAGAGCGAGGATGATGAACGAAGCGACCGGCGTCGCGCGGATCACAGTCAGCAGCGGGAAAAACAGTCCTTCGGAGACGGGCAGTTTGGCCGTCAGAATGCCGGTCAGCGTGCCGAGCAGGACGCCCGCGAGAAAGCCCGCCGTGACGCGCAGGATGCTGAACGCGACGGTCTCCCAGAAGCCGGCGGTCCGCGCCAGCTCCCACAGCCGCACGGCGACGCGCGCCGGCGTCGGGACGAGCACCTCGCGATCCACGCAGAGCGCGACAATCCACCAGACGCCGATCCACAGCAGAGGAAACAGAACGAAGCGGAGAAGCTTCTTAACGGTAGAAGTCTTCATCCGGCAGCGCACCTCCCACGGACTTCGGGTCGGCGCTGTAGAGCACGTCGAGCATTTGACGGACGGCGGTCTTCATCTCGTCGCCCGTGATCAGGCAGATGTTGCAGTTCGGCAGCGCCTTGCGCGCGACGGCGGCCTTCGGCACGATGCCGGCGGCCTCGATCAGCACGGAGGCGTCCTCGGGATTTTCATTGACGAAATCGACCGAGGCGCGATACTCCTCCAGGAAGGTCTCGACCGCGCCCGGATACTCCTCCGCGAACTGCTTGTTGACGATGATGCACCCCTGGATCAGCGCGCTGTCGGAGACCTTGTCCCATTCCTCCGTCAGGTCGAGCGCGATGCGCACGTCGGGATTGCCGGACAGAACGGCGGTGACGTTCGGCTCCGGCAGCATGCCGAGGACGACGTCGCCGGCGGACATCTTCGTCGCAAGCTCCGTATGCTCGGCGAGGTATTCGATCGTCAGATCGGTTTCGGGATCGAGACCGTTCGCGGCGAGCAGGTAGTTCAGCACGTATTCCGGCGTCGCGCCCTGGCCGGTGGCATAGAGGGTCTTGCCCGCCAGATCGGCGATGCTGTGAATGGTGTCGCCGTTCTCAAGGATATAGAGCACGCCGAGGGTGTTGACCGCCGCGACCTGCACGCTGCCCGCGGTCTTGTTCCATAGCACGGATGCGAGGTTAACCGGCACGGCGGCGATGTCCACGCTGCCGCTGATCACGTCGGAAGCGACCTGATCGGGCGAGGAGGCGACGGTGAATTCATAGCCGCCCTCGGTCTTGCCGTTGGCCGCGTCGTCCATCAGCTTCGCCATGCCCATGCCGGTCGGGCCCATCAGGGTGGCGACGCGGACGGCGTCGGGCTTCTTTTCCTGCGCGCAGCCCGCGAAGCAGGCTGCGATCAGAACGATCGTCAAAAGGACAGAAATCAGTTTTTTCATTGCGTGGTACCTCCGTAGATTTTCTGAAATTCTTCCGCCGAAGTCAGGCGGACGATTTTACCGTTTCGGGTGAGCTGGCCGTTTTCCTCCAGGAAGGCGAAGATCGAGCAGGGCGGCGAGCCGCACCATGCTGACCGGCAGTTTGATCTCGCCGTTTTCCGCGGGGAGCGAGAGGATATATCCCGCGAGCTTCTTCTCCGCGGTGCCGGCGGTAAAGGCGGCGATCTTGCGGTTGAGGAAGCCGATCCGGTCCGTGAGGAAGCTGATGTAATTCCGCGCGAAGGTGAAATCCGCCTGCATCAGCTCCTCCACCGTCTTCTGCGAAAACAGGAGCAGTCTGCTCTTTTCGCAGGCGGTGACGGCGGTGACGCCGACGCGGCTGCCGAACAGGGAAGCGACGCCGAAGCATTCTCCTGCCTGCAATATGTTCAGCACGAGGGCGCTGTCCTTTCCGGCGCCGCTGACCAGCACGCTGCCGGAGCGGATCAGGCAGAGAAACTCGCCGAGGCAGGCGATCTCCTCGCCTTTGGCGAACCGCCGCTCGACGCAGCGCTCCGCGGCGATTTTCAGCACGGTGGGAGAGACGTTCCGAAAGAGGAACGATTCCGCGATACACGACAAAACTTCCATGCTTCCTCCAAAAACTGTCTCAAATGATACAATTTATCACCGCGCTCATTGTAACACCGGCGGCCGTCTTTGTCAAGACGGATCGCCGCTTTTTTTCTTCGATCCGATTCGCTTTCCGCGGCGCCGCTTCCATGACTTTTTTCTTTACATCCGGCGGAATATCTGTTATAATGTCATCTGTAGTTTGGATACTCCACTCAAATACTATAGGAGGGAATCAAAACCTTATGGCTTCTATGAAAACGACGGTTCCGTTCCAGGGAACGAAGGAACAGGAACAGAAGCTGATGGCCGTGATCGCCGAGCTGAAGGATCAGCCCGGTGCGCTCATGCCCATCATGCAGAAGGCACAGGAAATCTACGGCTATCTGCCCATCGAGGTGCAGACCATGATCTCCGAGGGCATGAACGTGCCGCTGGAGAAGATCTACGGCATCGCCACCTTCTACGCGCAGTTCACGCTGTCGCCGAAGGGCAAGTACCGCATCTCGGTCTGCCTCGGCACCGCCTGCTACGTCAAGGGCGCGCAGGGGATCTACGACAAGCTCGTGGAGCTTTTGGGCATTGAAGAAGGCGAGTGCACGCCCGACGGCAAGTTCTCGCTGGAGGCCTGCCGCTGCGTCGGTGCCTGCGGCCTCGCGCCGGTCATGATGATCAACGACGACGTCTACGGCAGACTGACGCCGGATATGCTGCCCGATATTCTGGCAAAGTATTGATCCCGGGAGAGAACGATTATGAAGATCCGTGAGATCGCGCAGCTGCTCGACGCGCAGGTGCTCTGCTGCGAGGAAGAGCTGGACGCCGAGGTGTCCGACGCTTTCTGCTGCGACATGATGAGCGATGTGCTCGCCTTTGCGACCAACCAGTCCGTGCTGATCACGGGACTGCTCAATCCCCAGGTGGTGCGCACGGCCATGATGCTGGACATGCACTGCATCGTCTTCGTCTGCGGCAAGCGCCCCACGCCGGAGATCGTCTCGCTGGCCAACGCCAACGACATCGTCACGATGGTCACGGAACACCACATGTTCTCCGCGGCCGGACGGCTGTACGAGACCGGCCTGCTCCACGGAGAATAGGCCATGGCTGCGCTGACGTTTCACTATGACGTGGACGGGCAGGACTTCTCCTCTGCGGGCGAAGCCTCCGTCGCCGTCAAGAAAAAACTGCGCCAGCTGGGCTTTCCGTCCGAGGTGATCCGCCGCTGCTCGATCGCGATGTACGAGGGCGAGATCAACATGGTCATCCACGCCAACGGCGGCACGGCCGACGTGCTGGTAGAGCCCGAGAAGATCACGATCATTCTCGAAGATCACGGCCCCGGCATCCCGGACGTGGAGCTCGCCATGAAGGAGGGATATTCCACCTCCACCGAGGCGATCCGCACGATGGGCTTCGGCGCGGGCATGGGCCTGCCGAACATGAAACGCTACACCGACAGTCTCGAGATCGAGACGGAGGTCGGCGTAGGAACGAAGCTCACGATGGTCGTTAAAGTTTAACCGACAGGAGGAAGTCGCATGGCATCTTTTCAGCATTCCGTGTCTCTGGACGCGCACAAGTGCATCGGCTGTACCTCCTGCCTCAGGCAGTGCCCGACCGAGGCCATCCGCATCCGTGACGGACGCGCAGTGATCCGCACGAACCTGTGCATCGACTGCGGCCGCTGCGTGCGGGTCTGCAAGCAGAAGGCCAAGCGCGCCGTCTTCGACCGCATCAGCGAGATCGATCCGAAGTACAAGTGGCGCATCGCGCTCCCCGCGCCCGCGCTCTACGGCCAGTTCGACGAACTGAACGAGGTCGGAGATCTTTTGCAGGCGCTGCTGGACCTCGGCTTCGACGACGTCTACGAGGTCGCGCGCAGCGCGGAGATCATCTCCGAGTGCACCCGCCGCTATATGCGCAAGCCGGACATTCCCAGACCGGTTATCAGCTCGGCCTGCCCCGCGATCGTGCGGCTGATCCGGCTCCGTTTCCCGGAGCTCTGCGATCACGTCCTGCCGATCCTGCCGCCGGTGGAATATGCCAGCCGCGCGGCGAAGGCGGAAGCCCTGCAGCAGCATCCCGAGCTCAAGCCCGAGGAGATCTGCACGGTGTTCATCAGCCCCTGCCCCGCCAAGACCAGCTACGCCAAGAACGGGCTGAGTCAGACCAAGAGCACGATCGACTACGTCGTGTCCATGACCGACGTCTATCGCAGGCTCTCCGGCAAGCTCGGCAAGGCGAAGGAGATTACCATGAAGAGCAAGGCCGGTATCGCAGGCGTGAAGTGGGCAAGCTCCGGCGGCGAGGCCGAGGGGCTCTACTCCGACCGCTATCTGGCGGCCGACGACATGGACAACGCGATCCAGGTGCTGGACGCGATCGAGAACGGCAAGCTGCCGGCTTTGGAGTTTGTTGAGCTCAATGCCTGCCCGGGCGGCTGCGTGGGCGGCGCGGCGACGGTCGAAAACCCCTATATCGCAAAGGCGAGACTGCTCTCGTTCAAGCATAAACTTCCGAATTACCGCAACTACCTGAAGCTCGAGGACAAGGAACCCGACTTCATTCCCGACGACGCGCTGGTGGACAACCCGATCCTCGACTACGTCCCGCCCGAGCGGCTGAGCGACGATCGCCTCGAGGCGATGCGTATGATGGCGGAGATCGAGGAGATCTATGAGCTGCTGCCGCAGATCGACTGCGGCTCCTGCGGCGCACCGACCTGCCGCACCTTCGCCGAGGACGTGGTCAAGGGCGAATGCCGCATCGAGGACTGCATCGTGCTTCTGAAAAAGAAGCTGCAGGAGCAGGAGGAGCAGCCATGACCGTACAAGCGATGGCCGAGGCGCTCCGCCTCACGCCGCTGTGTGTGCCGGATCCCGACCGCGAGGTCGAGGGCGGCTACATCGGCGACCTGCTCTCCTGGGTCATGGGCAACGCCCAATCCGGCGACGCGTGGATCACGATCATGTCCAACGACAACGTGGTGGCCGTCGCGGTGCTGACGGACGTCGCCTGCGTCATCCTCTCCGAGGGCGTGACGCTGGACGAGCGGCTGCGCGACCTGGCGGAAAAGAAGGATATCAACGTGTTCTCCACGGAGCTTTCCTCCTTCGCCGTCGGCGCGAAGGTGGCTGCGCTGCTATGAGCCGCTACTTCTACGACCTGCATCTGCACTCCTGCCTCTCGCCCTGCGCCGACGACGACATGACGCCGGCGAACATCGCGGGCATGGCGTCCCTGTGCGGCTTGCAGCTTTTAGCGCTGACCGACCACAACACCTGCGGCAACTGCGGCGCGTTTCTCACGGCATGCCGGAATTACGGCATCGTGGGCGTGCCGGGGATGGAGCTGACCACGGCGGAGGAGATCCACCTCGTGTGTCTGTTCCCGACCCTGGAGGCCGCCGAGGCCTTTGACCGCGACGTGCGCAAAGCGCGTCTGCCGATCAAAAACAAGCCCGCGGTCTTCGGCAGCCAGGTTTACGTGGACGCGGAGGACAACGTGCTCGGCGAGGAGCCGGATCTGCTGATCCCGGCGACGCAGCTTTCGCTCGAGGAAGGGACGGCGCTCGCGCTTTCCCACGGCGGCGCTGCCTATCCCGCGCACATCGACCGCCCTGCCAACGGCATCCTCGGCATTCTGGGCGACCTGCCCGAAACCCCGTATTTCCCGACGCTGGAGCTCAACGACCGGGAAAACCTGGAACGCTACCGCGAAAAGTACGGTCTGCAGGGACGCAGACTGCTCTGCTCGTCCGACGCGCACCGTTTAGAGAGTATGCGCGACGCCGGACCGTATCTGGACTTAGACGACGAGCCCTACAGCTCGCAGCGGGTCCGGGACGCGCTGATCAAGCTGCTGCGGCGCGGTATGAATTGAGAATGGAGAGCGGAGAATCGGGCGCGAAGCGCTCTGTTCACCGATTCATTCTCCATTCTCCATTCTCAATACGCAGCGACGAGGGGTGACGCAATGAAAGAGCTGTCTCTGAACATCCTCGATATTGCAAAGAACTCCGTGAAAGCCAAGGCGACGCTGATCGAGATCGTCATCGACGAGCGAGACGGCTGGCGGCGGCTCACGATCCGCGACGACGGCTGCGGCATGCCGCCGGAGATGGTCGCGACCGTGACCGATCCCTTCACGACGAGCCGCACGACGCGGCCGGTCGGCATGGGGCTGCCGCTCCTGAAGCTCGCGGCGGAGCAGACCGGCGGCACGCTGAAGGTAAAATCCTCGCAGGGCGACGACCACGGCACCGAGGTCACGGCGACCTTCGCGATAGATCATCTGGACTGCGTCCCGGTCGGCGATTACGCCGGCACGATGGTCACGCTGATTCAGGGCAGTCCGGAGATCGACTTTTCGTTTACCTACCGCCGCGAGGGCGGCGATGAAATCAATCTGGAAACCGCGCAGATGCGTGAAATACTGGGCGACGTCCCGCTCGATACCCCGGAGGTCCTCTCCTGGGTGTACGAGAGCCTGACTTCACCCGCATAAATCGGAAAGCAATATTTTTGATATAAACAAGGAAAGGAACGTACTATGAAAACTTTGGCGGAACTTCAAGCCATCCGCGACCGGATGAAGGACACCGTTAACCTGCGCAGCGGCAGCGGCAGCATCCGCGCCGTGGTCGGCATGGCAACCTGCGGCATCGCCGCCGGCGCCAGACCGGTCCTCGCTGCGCTCGTCGAGGAGGTCAGCAGACTCGGCCTCACCGATAAGGTCACCGTGACCCAGACCGGCTGTATCGGCATCTGCCGGTATGAGCCCATCATCGAGGTCTACGAGGCCGACAAGGAAAAGGTCACCTACGTCAAAATGACTGCCGAAAAGGCGCGCCGCATTGCCGAGGAACATCTGCAGGGCGGCAAGGTCGTGGAGGAATACACGATCGGCGCAGTCGAAAACGCATAAGGAGGAACGCAAATGATTCGATCCCATGTACTGATCTGCGGAGGCACCGGCTGTACCTCTTCCGGCAGCATGAACGTCAAGGCGAAGCTGGAGGAAGAACTTGCGGCGAAGGGCCTGACCGGAGAGATCAAGGTCGTGCAGACCGGCTGCTTCGGCCTGTGCGCTCTGGGCCCCGTGATGATCGTCTACCCCGAGGGCACGTTCTACAGCCACGTTACGCCGGAGGACGTTCCCGAGATCGTTGAGGAGCATCTGCTCAAGGGCCGCGTCGTCACCCGCCTGGAATACAAGGAAGGCGCGGAGGTCACGCAGCCCGGCGAGAACGTCTCCCTGAACGACACCGACTTCTACAAGTCCCAGCTCCGCGTGGCGCTGCGCAACTGCGGCGTCATCAACCCCGAGAACATCGACGAGTATATCGCCCGCGACGGCTATATGGCGCTGGGCAAGGTGCTCACCGAGATGACCCCCGACGACGTCATTCAGGTCCTGCTGGACTCCGGTCTGCGAGGCCGCGGCGGCGCGGGCTTCCCGACCGGCCTGAAGTGGAAGTTCGCCAAGGGCTATGACAACGACCAGAAGTACGTCTGCTGCAACGCCGACGAGGGCGACCCCGGCGCATTCATGGACCGTTCCGTTCTGGAAGGCGACCCGCACGCCGTGCTGGAAGCTATGACCATCGCCGGCTACACCATCGGCTCCTCGCAGGGCTATATTTACGTCCGCGCGGAGTACCCGATCGCGGTCAAGCGTCTGCAGATCGCCATCGATCAGGCGCATGAATACGGCCTGCTGGGCGATAATATCCTCGGCACCGGCTTCAAGTTCGACATCGGCCTCCGCCTCGGCGCGGGCGCGTTCGTCTGCGGCGAAGAGACCGCGCTGATGACCTCCATCGAGGGCAACCGCGGCGAGCCGAGACCCCGTCCTCCGTTCCCCGCGGAGAAGGGCCTGTTCCAGAAGCCATCCATCCTGAACAACGTCGAGACCTGGGCGAACATCCCCCAGATCATCCTCAAGGGCGCAGAGTGGTTCGCCTCCATGGGCACCGAGAAGTCCAAGGGCACCAAAGTCTTCGCGCTCGGCGGCAAGATCAAGCACACCGGCCTCGTCGAGATCCCGATGGGCACTCCGCTGCGCCAGGTCATCGAAGAGATCGGCGGCGGCATCCCCAACGGCAAGAAGTTCAAGGCGGCGCAGACCGGCGGCCCGTCCGGCGGCTGCATCCCGGCCAGCCTGATCGACACCCCGCTGGATTATGAGAGCATGGCGGCCATTGGCTCCATCGTCGGCTCCGGCGGCCTGATCGTCATGGACGAGGACAACTGCATGGTCGACATCGCGAAGTTCTTCCTGAAGTTCACGGTGGACGAGTCCTGCGGCAAGTGCACGCCGTGCCGCGTCGGCACCAAGCGCCTGCTCGAGATCCTCGAGAAGATCACCTCCGGCAAGGGCACGCTCGAAGACATCGACAAGCTCGAAGAGCTGTGCAACTATATCAAGGCGAACGCCCTCTGCGGCCTCGGCCAGACCGCGCCGAATCCGGTGCTCTCCACGCTGCGCTACTTCCGCGACGAGTACATCGCGCACGTCGTCGAGAAGCGCTGCCCCGCCGGCGTCTGCAAGGATCTGCTGAAGTTCGTCGTGGATAAGGAAAAGTGCATCGGCTGCGGCCTGTGCATGCGCAACTGCCCCGCCTCCGCCATCAGCAAGACCGACTACGTTGCCCCCGGCCACAAGTTGCCCTCCGTCGAGATCGACCCCGACAAGTGCGTCAAGTGCGGCGTCTGCATGGGCAACTGTAAGTTCAAGGCCATCAGCAAGCAGTAAGGAGGACCGATCATGGAAGAATATACCATTAAAATCAACGGCATCGAGGTCACCGCGCCGAAGGGAACGACCATCCTGGAAGCTGCGAGGATGGCCGGCATCCAGATCCCCACGCTCTGCTACCTCAAGGACATGAACGAGATCGGCGCCTGCCGTATCTGCGTCGTCGAGGTCAAGGGCGCGCGCGGTCTGTGCGCCTCCTGCGTGTACCCGATCGCCCCGAATATGGAAGTCTTTACCCACACCCCGAAGGTCGTGGAATACCGCAAGAAGACGCTCGAGCTGCTCCTCTCGGATCACAACTGCTCCTGCCTGTCCTGCGTCCGCTCCGGCCAGTGCGAGCTGCAGACCCTCTGCCGCGAGTACGGCGTGGAGAATCAGGATGCCTACGCGGGCGAGAAGAACCCGTCCGAGATCGACGATTCCGCCGTGCATATGGTGCGCGACAACTCCAAGTGCATCCTCTGCCGCCGCTGCGTCGCCGCCTGTGAGAAGGCGCAGGGCATCGGCGTCATCGGCGCGAACGAGCGCGGCTTCAAGACCAACATCGGCAGCCCGTTCAACATGGGCCTGGCCGACACGGCCTGCGTCTCCTGCGGCCAGTGCATCGCGGTCTGCCCGACCGGCGCGCTGTATGAGAAGTCCTGCATCGACGACGTGTTCAAGGCCATCAACGATCCGACCAAGTACGTCGTCGTCCAGACTGCGCCCGCCGTCCGTGCCGCGCTGGCGGAAGCCTTCGGCTACCCGATCGGCACCAACGCCCAGGGCAAGATGGCGGCCGCGCTGCGCCGCCTCGGCTTCGACAAGGTGTTCGACACCAACTTCGGCGCCGACCTGACGATCATGGAAGAGGCCAACGAGTTCGTCGAGCGCGTGCAGAACGGCGGCAAGCTGCCGATGATCACGTCCTGTTCGCCCGGCTGGGTCAAGTTCTGTGAGCTTTACTATCCCGACTTCATTGAGAACCTCTCCACCTGCAAGAGCCCGCAGCAGATGCAGGGCGCGATCACCAAGAGCTATTTCGCCGAAAAGAACGGCATCGACCCGAAGAACATCGTTTCCGTCTCGGTCATGCCCTGCACGGCGAAGAAGTTCGAGATCGGCCGCGAGAACCAGGGCCGCGACGGCCTGCCCGATATGGACTACACCATGACCACCCGCGAGCTCGCCCGCATGATCAAGCGCGCCGGCATCCGCTACGAGGATCTGCCGGAGGAAGACTTTGACCATCCGCTGGGCGAAGGCACCGGCGCAGCCGTGATCTTCGGCGCGACCGGCGGCGTCATGGAAGCGGCGCTCCGCACCGCGGTCGAGACGCTGACCGGCGAGACCCTGCCGCGCCCCGACTTCAAGGAAGTCCGCGGCATCGAGGGCATCAAGGAAGCGACCTACGAGGTCGCCGGCCTGACGGTCAATATCGCGGTCGCCTCGGGCCTCGCCAACGCCCGCAAGGTGCTGGATATGGTCAGAAGCGGCGAGAAGAACTACCACTTCATCGAGATCATGGCCTGCCCGGGCGGCTGCGTCAACGGCGGCGGTCAGCCCCAGGTCCCGGCGTCGGTCCGCAACTTCACGGACATCCGCGCCGAGCGCGCGAAGGTCCTGTATTCTCTGGACGAGGCGAACACGATCCGCAAGTCGCATGAGAATTCCGAGATCATCGAGCTTTACAAGGAGTACCTCGGCAAGCCCGGCTCCCACAAGGCGCACGAGCTCCTGCACACGAGCTACACCCCGCGCAAGGCGTACAAGTGATCGACAACAAAAACGGACGCATCCGACGATGCGTCCGTTTTTCTGTCTGGTTCATTTTGTAGAAGGATTCTCTGCTTGTATGATTGACAAGCGCGCAAACATCATGTAAGATAGTACTATATCCGCAAGGATATAATTCTATGAAAGGAAGAGAGCTATGGAAAAGAAGAAACTGTTTCTGTACGGCGCTGCCTGCTGCATTTTCCTCGGCCTGATCATGTCCCTGCTGGACACATTCAGCGTTTATGGTTTCAGCGTCGGCATGACGGACGATCTGGCGATCTTCAAGATCCTCATCATCCTTTTGGATCTTGTCGCAATTGCTGCCCTGCTGCTGCCTTCTTTCGGCATCCTTGCCGAAAAGACCGCTTTGCTGCGGCTCTGTGCGATCTGCGCTGCTGTGCTGTCCGTGATCCTCTTTATCATCTGCCTGTTCGTTGCGAAGGGCGAAGTCAGCGGAACCGGCTTAACCGTGCATTGGTCCTTTGTCGGCTGGCTGCTTCTGATCTTCCATCTGGGCGGCGCCGCGCTGGCATTCCTGAACGGCAAGGAATAAGATGCGCAAGAAAAAAGAGCTTCCTCTCGGGGGAGCTCTTTTTCTGCGCGCAGAATCGGGAAAAACGTCGCCCGTCCTGCGTTTCGTCTTAGCCTGTCATTGCCCGGCTTGTCCGGGCAATCTTTCCCTCACAATGTGGGATTTTTCCGTATTACGATGCAGTTCCCAATTCTGCAACGGACAGATTGCCCGACTTGCCGAGCAAGTCGGGCAATGACAGAACTGATAGAATTATCGAAAATCGAGGTTATTACGCCATATCGGCTTCGGCGGCTTGCGGCTGTTTGTCAAACTTGTTATGCAGCGCGCGGATGCCGAGGGCGAGCAGGTAGGTGAGGGCGGGGAAGACCAGATAGGTCAGATACCAGAAGCCGCCGACGTTGAAGAAGTAAAAATCCTCCCAGGTTTTCAGGAAGATCACGTTGATCAGATAGACCGTGCCGTAGATCACGGAGGGCACGATGCCCAGCAGCAGCCGCGTTTTCGTCACGAACAGCCCGCGCTCAAAGAAGCAGAACGAGATCATCGCGAGCAGGGGACACAGCAGGTGCAGCGCGAGGTTCGCGCCGCTGATCAGACCGGTGCCGAAGCCGACCAGCGGAAGAAAATACAGCATGACGACCGCGAAGGTCAGCGCGACCGCGACCGTGCCGATCATTTTGAGCGTCAGGACCCATTGGGGGATCGCGTCTTCGCCGCGCCTGATCGACCGGATATTGTACGGGATCATCAGCAGGCAGGTCAGCGCGGCAAGGATGTTGGAATCGACCGTGAAGTACCGGAAGACGTTTCGCTCGCCGGCTTCCGCGTCCGTCACGCCGCCCGAGCCGCCGGTCGTGGAGATCAGGATCCATATCATGGAGCACAGGACCATCAGGAATACCAGGGCATTCATCGCAAGCGAAATGCCGTTCCGAAGCTTTGCGTTTTTCATTTCGCGTCACCGTATCTTGCCATGTGCGCCTTGATCGCATCGAAGGTCTGCTCGCTGATATAGTGCTCGATCCGGCAGGCGTCAGCAGCGGCGGTCTTCTCGTCTACGCCGAGGTTGATAAAGAGCTGCGTCAGGACGGTATGGCGCTCATAGATCGTTTTCGCCTGCGCCTCGCCTTCCTCCGTGAGTTTGAGATAGCCGTCCTCGTCCGTCCTGACCAGACCGTTTTGCTTGAGCAGTCCGATCGCGCGGCTGACGGAGGGCTTCGAGAAGCCCATATACTCGCCGACGTCGACGCTGCGCACGGCCGAGGATTGCAGGGAAAGAATATAGATGGTCTCCAGATACATTTCTCCGGATTCTTGCATAGACATGGAAACGACCTCCCCTCAGATCCACCTTATCATACCGCGCCGAAAAAATCAACGGAAAATCGAAAGCGATACCTGCCGTAAACAATAATGTAGGTTTGTCAATGATGTGTTACAGTTTTGCGAAAGAAAAAAGGACGTCTTTGGGCGAGTGCCAGTTGAGTGGTCGCATAGGGAAGCTGTTGTAGTG
>CAJOEH010000021.1 GCA_905233385.1 uncultured Oscillospiraceae bacterium | reverse complement strand
CTTTCTTGCTCATTCTCTCACTTCCTTTTTCACTTATATTCTACAACAAAAAATGAAAGTAGGCACTTTTCAGTGTCTACTTTCATCTTACCAGGTGCATCTGCGTTTGCAGAGTCACGTTTTTTATGCGCTTATTCTTCCGCGCGGTCGGCGGGCAGCTTCGCCGCCGTGAAGACCACGAGCAGCAGCCCCCAAAGGAAGATCAGGAGGTCCAGCAGGCCGAGCGCGCTATCATAGCCGGATTGGAGGAAGAACGCGTTATACAGCAGGATCGCGCCGCTTGCCAGAAGCAGGCAGACGCCGAAAAAGATCTTCAAGATCATCCAAAAGTAATGCCGGTCCATCGCATACAGCCTCCTGTCAGCCGCGAAAAGTATCGTCTGAGGCATATTATACGGAATCGCAGCCTGCTTGTCAAGCCGCGGAACGGCCCGCCGCGCCGAAAAACCGCGATTTTTGGGATTGCAAACAAACCGACAGTTCTATATAATAATAGATTAGAATACTTAGAAAAGAGCTTGGTACTATGTCGCCTTTGAAAGAAAACAAAATGGGCGTGAAGCCCGTCGGACGACTCCTGTTCACCATGGCGCTGCCGATGGCGCTGTCCATGCTGGTGCAGGCGCTCTACAACGTCGTAGACAGCATCTTCGTCTCACGGATCTCCGCGACGGACAATGACGCCCTCACTGCCGTCTCGCTGGCCTTCCCCGTCCAGAATATCATGATCGGCGTCGCCGGCGGTATCGCGGTCGGCGTCAACGCCCTGCTGTCGCGCGGCCTCGGCGAGCGCGACAGCGATCAGGTCAACCGCAGCGCGACCAACGGCATGTTCCTGTCCTTCGTCGGGATGCTGCTGTTCGTCCTGTTCGGCATCTTCGGCGCGGGCGCGTTCATGCGCTCCATCACGCCGAACGCGCGGACGGTCGCCTACGGCACGGATTATATCCGCATTATCAGCATCGTCTCTTTCGGCATCTTCGGCGAGATGCTGTTCGAGCGCCTGCTCCAGTCCACCGGCCGCACCGCCTACACCATGCTCACGCAGGGCGTCGGCGCGATCGTCAACATCATCCTCGATCCCATCCTGATCTTCGGCTGGTTCGGCCTGCCTCGGCTGGAGGTCAAGGGCGCTGCGATCGCGACCGTGTGCGGCCAGATCGTCGCGTTCACCCTCGCCGTGATCCTGAATCTCAAGAAGAATCCCGAGGTGAAGCTCTCCCTGCGCGGTTTCCGTCCCGACAAAGCCATGATCGGCAGGATCCTCGGCATCGGCGTGCCGTCGATGGTGATGGTTGCCATCGGCTCGCTGATGAATTACAGCTTCAATCTGGTGCTCGGCACCTTCAACCACGTTTCGGACGGCCTCGGCGAGGTCGGCAAGACAGTCTTTGGCGCATACTTCAAGCTGCAGAGCTTTGTCTTCATGCCCGTCTTCGGCATCAACAACGCCGTGCTGGCGATCGCCGCCTATAACTACGGCGCGCGGAAACCGAAGCGCATCCTGCAGGTCATCCGCTGCGGCGTGCTCGGCGCGGCGACGCTGATGCTGATCGGCATCGCGGCCTTCCAGCTCATCCCGGAAACCCTGCTCGGCTTCTTCAGTCCGGACGAGGAAATGCTGCGCGTCGGCATCCCCGCACTGCGGATCCTGTGTCTGCCGTTCATCTTCGCAGGGCCTTGCATCATTTTCGGCGGCGTGTTCCAGGCGCTCGGCAAGAGCCTGTACAGCATGTTCGTTTCGATCGCCCGCCAGCTTGTCGTCCTGCTTCCGGCGGCCTATCTGCTGTCGCTGACCGGAAAGATCGACCTCGTGTGGCTGTCCTTCCCGATCGCCGAGATCATGTCCCTGCTGGTCTCCGTGATCATGATGATCGTCGTCTACCGCAAAATCATTAAGCCGCTATATCAAACTCCCGCGGTTTCCGCCAAGGAGGAAACAGTATGATTACCGTATTGAAACAAGGCACTTCACAGGCGCAGATGGAGCATCTGATCGCCTGGCTGAAAGAGCAGAAGCTGGACGTCCACGTCTCCCGCGGACAGGATTATACCATCCTCGGCCTGATCGGCGACACGAGCAAAATCGACATGGAGCTGCTGGGCAGCCTCGACATCGTCGAATCGGTCAAGCGCGTCTCCGAGCCCTACAAGCAGTGCTCCCGCCAGTTCCACCCCGGGGACACCGTCGTCACCGTCGGAAACGCGAAGATCGGCGGCGGGCACTTCTGCCTGATCGCCGGGCCCTGCTCCGTGGAGACGGAGGAACAGATCATCGAGGTCGCGGAAAAGGTCAAGGCGGCCGGCGCGGACATCCTGCGCGGCGGCGCGTTCAAGCCCCGCACCTCGCCCTATGATTTTCAGGGTCTGGGCGCGGACGGCCTCGCTCTGCTCTTAGAAGCAAAGAAGGCGACGGGGCTTCCCATCGTCTCGGAGATCATGTCTGCGCATTATCTGGATTTATTCGCCGACGTGGACGTCATTCAGGTCGGCGCGCGGAATATGCAGAATTTCGACCTGCTCAAGGAACTCGGGAAGACCGACAAGCCCGTTCTGCTCAAGCGCGGGCTCGCCAACACCCTCAAAGAGTTCCTGATGAGCGCGGAGTATATCATGTCGGAGGGCAATCAGAACATCATTCTGTGCGAGCGCGGCATCCGCACCTTCGACACTTATTCGCGCAACACCCTCGATCTGACCATCGTGCCGATGCTGCACGAGCTTTCCCATCTGCCGGTCATCGTCGACCCGAGCCACGCGACGGGCAAGGTGCGCCTCGTCCCGCCGATGGCGCTGGCGGCGGCCGCCTGCGGCGCGGACGGCGTGATGGTCGAGGTCCACAACGATCCCATCCACGCCCTGTGCGACGGCGCGCAGTCCCTGCGGCCGGAGCAGTTCGCCGATCTCGCGGAGAAGCTCCGCACCGTCCGAAAGGTCGTCGCGCAATGACGGTCGGCGTTGTCGGACTGGGGCTGATCGGCGGCTCCATGGCGAAGGCGTACAAGGCGGCGGGCCACCGCGTCCTCGCGACGGATATCGACGCCTCCGTGACCGCTTTTGCGGAGATGGCGGGCGCGTCGGACGGTGAACTGACGCGCGAGAATCTCGCTTCCTGCGAACTGATCCTGCTCGCAGTCTATCCCGCCGCCGCCGCGAAGTATCTGGAAGAAAACGCGTCGCATATTGACAGGAACGCCGTCGTGATCGACTGCTGCGGCATCAAGCGCGAGATCTGCGAGGCGGGCTTCCGCGTCGCGAAGGAGCACGGTTTCCTGTTCGTCGGCGGGCATCCGATGGCGGGCACGCATTTTTCCGGCTTCAAGTACAGCCGCGCGACCCTGTTCAAGGGCGCGCCGATGGTGCTCGTGCCGCCGGCGCTGGACGACATGCAGATGATCGACCGCGTGCGCGGTCTTCTATCCGCGCCGGAGTTCGGCAGCTTCTCCGTCACCACAGCGGACCGGCACGACGAGATGATCGCCTTTACCTCGCAGCTTGCCCACGTCGTCTCGAACGCCTACATCAAGAGCCCGACGGCAGGCTCGCACCAGGGCTTTTCCGCCGGCAGCTACAAGGATCTGACCCGCGTGGCGTGGCTCAACGCGCCGATGTGGGCGGAATTGTTTCTGGATAACCGCGATCACCTCATGCAGGAGATCGACGGCCTGACGGCGGAACTGCAAAAATACCGCGACGCCCTCGCGGCAGGCGACAGGGAGACCCTCTGCGCCCTGCTGGAGGAGGGAAAGAAACGCAAGGAGGAAGTCGGATGAAGACCGTTCGCGTCGACGCTTCGCGCAGCTATGAAGTGAAGATCGGGCGCGGCCTGCTCGCCGCCGTCGGCGGCGAAGCCGCGGCGATCACGAGCGGTCAGGTTTTCGTCGTGAGCGACGGAAACGTCGCGCCGCTGTACCTTGCGCGGGTCGTCGAAAGCCTGCGGCAGGCGGGATTGACCGTTTCGTCCGTCTCCGTTCCGGCAGGCGAGACCTCGAAGAGCGTGGAATATTATGTAAACCTTTTGAATCTGTTCGCCGCCAAACATTTGACCCGCTCCGACGCGGTAATCGCCCTCGGCGGCGGCGTGGTCGGCGATCTGGCGGGCTTTGCCGCCGCGACCTACCTGCGCGGCGTTCCCGTGATCCAGATCCCGACGACCCTGCTGGCGATGGTCGATTCCTCCGTCGGCGGCAAGACGGCGATCGACCTGCCCGCGGGGAAGAACCTCGTCGGCGCATTCCATCAGCCCGCTCTGGTGCTGTGCGACCCCGACGCGCTTTCCACCCTGCCGGACGAACACTTCCGCGACGGCTGCGCGGAGGTCGTCAAGACCGCCGTGCTGTTCGACCGCGCGCTGTTCGACCATCTGCGCGATAACGGCCCGGACTTCGACCGCGAGACGGTCATCGCCCGCTGCGTCGAGTTAAAGCGCGACGTCGTCTGCCGCGACGAATTCGACACCGGCGAGCGGCAGCTGCTCAACCTCGGGCACACGGTCGGTCACGCGATCGAAACACGCTCGCATTTTGCCGTGTCCCACGGCAGGGCGGTCGCGATCGGCATCGCGATCATGGCGCGTGCGTTCAGCAGGGACGCGGCGGAGATCGTTTCCGTGCTCCGCGCTTTCGGCCTGCCCGCGGAAACGGACTTTTCCGCGGAGGAGCTGGCCCAAGCCGCGCTTTCGGACAAGAAGCGCAGCGGCGATACCATCACGCTCGTCGTCCCGGAGCGGATCGGCGAGCCGTTACTGAAGAACATCCCGGTCGGCGAACTGCCGGCCGTCATCAAGGCAGGACTCTGACATGGAACTGACCCTCTCGCCCCGGCCCGTCGGCGGCACGATCAGGGCGGTCGCCTCGAAATCGCAGGCGCACCGCCTGATGATATGCGCCGCTTTCGCCGACCGCGCAACGAAGATCGTCTGCGCGGAGACCTCGCAGGATATGGACGCGACCGCCCGCGCGCTGACGGCGCTCGGCGCGGAGCTGAGCTATCTGAACGGGGCTTATACCGTCTATCCGATGGAAATGCCGCGCGGCGACGCCGTCCTGGACTGCGGTGAAAGCGGCTCGACCCTGCGTTTTCTGCTGCCGGTCGTCGGCGCGCTGGGCGTCAGCGCGACCTTCCGTCTCCACGGCAGGCTCGCGGAGCGTCCGCTCTCGCCGCTCTGGGAGGCGATGGAGGCGCACGGCTGCCGCCTTTCCCGCCCGAACGCGGACGAGGTGCGCTGTGAGGGCAGACTGGACGGCGGCCGCTGGGAGATCGCCGGAAACGTCTCGTCGCAGTTCATCAGCGGTCTGCTTCTGGCGCTCCCGCTGACAGGAGAGGAATCCGGTATTATGTTAACCACACCCCTCGAATCCGCGGGCTATACCGACCTCACGGTGCAGGTGCTGCGGCAGTTCGGCGTGGAAGCCGAGCGCACCGAAGCCGGCTGGCAT
The DNA here is from genome assembly GCA_905233385.1 of uncultured Oscillospiraceae bacterium. Lineage (GTDB taxonomy): Bacteria > Bacillota > Clostridia > Oscillospirales > Oscillospiraceae > JAZOXB01. The sequence goes on along the minus strand of CAJOEH010000021.1, from coordinate 12,085 downwards.
ATCCCGCAGAGCCGGGGCTACCGCTCCTGCGGCAAAACGGCGGTCGAGGGCGACTGGTCGAACGCCGCGTTCTGGCTGTGCGCCGGCGCGATCTCCGACCCCGTCACGGTGGAGGGTCTGTCCCTTTCCTCCATGCAGGGCGACCGCGCGATCGTGTCCGTTTTAGAGCGGTTCGGCGCGAAGGTCGCAGTTTCCGGCGACGCCGTCACGGTCTCCCCGGACGATCTGCGCGCCGTCGAGATCGACGCGCGGGACATCCCCGACCTCGTTCCGCCGCTCGCGCTGGTCGCGGCCTGCGCCAAGGGAACGACCCGCATTTTCGGCGCGGAACGCCTGCGCCTGAAGGAAAGCGACCGCCTGCAAAGCGTCGCGGACGCCCTGTCCGCTCTCGGCGCAAGCGTTGAAATCACAGCGGACGGCCTGCTGATCCGCGGCGGCCGCCTTTCGGGCGGCGTCGTCGACAGCCGCAGCGACCACCGCATCGCCATGACGGCGGCGATCGCCGCCTGCGCCTGCACCCGCCCGATCACCCTGCGCGGCGCGGAGGCGGTCAACAAGTCCTATCCCCGTTTCTGGGAGGACTACAAGCGGATGAAGGAGGAATAACGATGAGCAGTCTATTCGGCACCGCCCTGCGCGTGACGATTTTCGGGCAGTCCCACGCCCCTGCGATCGGGATGTGCATGGACGGCTTTCCCGCCGGGTTCGCGCCCGACTTCGACGCGCTGAACGCTTTTCTCGCCCGCCGCGCGCCGGGGAAGTCCCTCTACGCCACGGCGCGGTCGGAGAAGGACCTGCCGGAGTTCCTCTGCGGCTTTTCCGGCGGCAAAACCTGCGGCGCGCCGATCACGGCGATCCTCCGCAACACGGACGTGCGCGAAAATGATTATGTAAACCTGAATGACGTTCCCCGTCCATCCCACGCGGACTGGACGGCGTACGAAAAATACGGCGAATCCGCCGACCGCTCCGGCGGCGGACATTTCTCCGGCAGGCTGACCGCGCCGCTGTGCGTCGCGGGCGGTCTGTGCCTGCAATGGCTGAACGTGCAGGGGATCTCCGTCGGCGCGCATATCCAGTCGATCGGCGGCGTTTCGGACGCGTCGTTCGACCCGCTTGCGCCGGTTTTCCCGCACGTCGCGCCGCTGACCGTGCTGGACAGCGCCGCGGGAGAACGGATGGCGGCGGAGATCGAAAACGCGAAGGCGGACGGCGACAGCGTCGGCGGCAGCATCGAATGCGCCGTGACGGGTCTGCCCGTCGGGCTCGGCGAGCCGATGTTCGACGGCATGGAGAGCCGCCTGGCGAAGATCCTGTTCGGCATTCCCGCCGTCAAGGGCGTGGAATTCGGCAGCGGCTTCGCCTGCGCTGCCATGCGCGGCAGCGAGCACAACGACGCGTTTTACTATGACGAAGACGGCGCCGTGCGCACGCGCACCAACCACGCCGGCGGCATCCTCGGCGGCATCACGACCGCCATGCCGCTGATTTTCCGCGTCGCGGTCAAGCCCACGCCGTCCATCGCAAAGCCGCAGGAGAGCGTTCATTTCTCCGGCGGCGGCGCGTCGCTGACGATCAACGGCAGGCACGACCCCTGCATTGTTCCGCGCGCCGTGCCGGTCGTGGAAGCGGCGGCGGCGATCGCCGTCCTCGACGCCCTGCTGGAGGCGAAGAAATGGAACTGAAGGACTATCGCGAGCGGATCGACGCGATCGACAGCGAGCTTGTGCGGCTGTTCGTTTTGCGGATGGAGCTTTCCTCGGAGATCGCCGCGTACAAGAAGGCGCACGGCCTTCCCGTTTTGCAGCCCGCCCGCGAGCAGGAAAAGCTCGACGCGCTGAGCGCGCAGGTCGGCGACGACCTGAAAGCGCCGCTGCGGGAGCTCTATGCGAAGATATTTGAACTGAGCCGCGCCCGCCAGACCGCCGCGCTGCGCTGCGGCCTGCTGGGAGAACACCTCGCGCACAGCTACTCGCCGCAGCTCCACACCCTGCTCGGCGGCTACGGCTACGAGCTGTTCGAGATCGCGCCGGAGAAGCTCGGCGACTTCCTGCAAAGCGATTCGTTCGACGCGCTGAACGTGACGATCCCCTACAAGCAGGCCGTCGTGCCCTACTGCGCGGCGCTGTCCGAAACCGCGCGGGAAATCGGCAGCGTCAACACCATCCTGCGCCGGCCGGACGGCACGCTGTTCGGCGACAACACCGATTACGACGGCTTTTTTTGGCTGCTGGAGCGTAACGGCGGCGTCCAAAGCGGCGAGCACGCCGTCGTCCTCGGCGACGGCGGCGCGTCGAAGACCGTGCAGGCCGTCCTGCGCCGCCTCGGCGCGAATGTCACCGTCCTCTCGCGAAAAGGGGAGCGCGGGTTTGACACGCTTTCGCAGTACGGCGACGCCGTCCTGCTCGTCAACGCGACGCCCGTGGGCATGTACCCCGACAACGGCGAACGGCTGGTCGATCTTTCGCTCCTGCCGCACTGCCGCCTTGTCCTCGATCTGATCTACAATCCCGCGCGGACGCGCCTGCTGTTAGACGCGGAGGCGCGCGGCATCCGCTGCGAAAACGGCCTTGCCATGCTGGTCGGACAGGCGAAACGCGCCGCGGAGCTGTTCACGGGGAGAGACATCCCCGACAGCCGGTGCGAAGAAATATTATGTAAACTAAGCGATCAGATGCGGAACTACGTGCTGATCGGCATGCCCGGCTGCGGCAAGAGCGCGGTCGGCAAACTTTTGGCGGAAAAACTGGGCCGCCCGTTTTACGACGCGGACGCGGAGATCGAAAAAGACCTCGGCTGCGACATTCCGACGGTTTTCGCGCAAGCCGGCGAGGCCGCCTTCCGCGCGGCGGAAACGAGGGTTTTGGAGCGGCTCGGCAAGGGATCCGGCTGCGTGATCGCGACCGGCGGCGGCTGCGTGACGCGGGAGGAGAACTACCCGCTCCTGCGACAGAACGGCATGATCGTCTGGCTGCGCCGCCCGCTCGACCGCCTGCCGACAGACGGCAGACCGCTCAGTCAAAGCACCGATCTGTCAGAACTGTACGAAGCGCGAAAGCCGCTGTATGAACGCTTCTGCGACCTTGCCGCGGACAACGACGGCACGCCGGAAGAAGCGGTCGAAGCGATCCTGAACGGAGGGAATCCGAAATGAAGCTGCTGATCCTCAACGGACCGAATCTGAATATGCTCGGCGTCCGCGAGCCGGAGATTTACGGAACGCAGTCCTACCGCGATCTGGAAGCCTATCTCCGTGCGGAAGCGGAAAAGCTGGGCTGTGAGATCGAGATCTTCCAGAGCAACCACGAGGGCGATCTGGTCGACCGGATCCAGCAGGCGTACGGCCGCTTTGACGGCATCGTCATCAATCCCGCCGCCTACACGCACACCTCGATCGCCATTCTCGACGCGCTGAAAGCCGTCGGCCTGCCCGCGGTCGAAGTGCATCTTTCCGACGTCGACGCGCGCGAGCCGTTCCGCAGGATCTCCTACGCGGGACTTGCCTGTAAAATGACCTATCAAGGTCACGGCTTCGCAGGCTACCGCATGGCGATGGAATTCCTGTGCGGCGCGGGCGCGTAAGCTGAGGAGAGTCGCGATTATTTCAAAAATCACAACGCTCCGTTCTTGCAGGACGGAGCGTTGTGTTGTATAATATCGTTAGAAGGCAGAATAAACATTCTTGCAGAGGTACTTTGACATGGCCACGTTTTTTGTGAACGGCGCAGCGTATACCGCGGAGAAGAAACAGAAGCTCCTGCGGTTCCTGCGCGACGAACTGCATATCACCTCCCTGAAAGACGGATGCAGCGAGGGCGCCTGCGGCGCCTGTACCGTCCTGATCGACGGCGAGCCCTGCCGCGCCTGCGTGCCCGATACGGAACGGCTGGACGGCAAGCGGATCCTGACCGTGGAGGGACTGTCTGACTTTGAAAAGGCCGCTTTCACCTTCGCGTTCGGCGAAGCCGGCGCGGTGCAGTGCGGTTTCTGCATTCCGGGCATGGTGCTGTGCGCCAAGAGCCTGCTGGACAAGTGCCCCGACCCGACCGAAGCGCAGATCCGCTTCGCCATCCGCAACAACTACTGCCGCTGCACGGGCTACGTCAAGATCATTGCCGCCATCCGGCTGGCGGGAAAGATCCTGCGCGAAAGAGCGATCCCCCTGCCGTCCGTGACGGACTGGAAAATCGGCTCGCGCGTGCAGCGTCTGGACGTGGAGGAAAAGGTCCTCGGCTGCGGCAAGTACCCCGATGATTTCTATTTGGACGGCATGTGCCTGGCCTCCGCCGTCCGCAGCAAATACGCCCGCGCCCGCGTCACGTCCATCGACGCGTCGCTCGCGCGGAAGCTGCCCGGCGTGATCGCCGTTCTGACCGCGGAGGATATCCCCGGCGAGAACAAGATCGGCCATATCACGCACGACCAGTATACCCTGATCCCCGTCGGCGGCCTGACGCACTATCTCGGCGACGCCGTCGCCCTCGTCGTGGCGGAGAATCAGGACGCGCTGGACAAGGCGAAAAAGCTCGTCAAGGTCGGCTACGAGGCGCTCCAGCCGATCCGCAGCATCGAGGAGGCCGCCGCGCCGGACGCGCCGACGGTCTTCGAGGAAATGACCTCCAACGTGCAGGCGTACCGCCACGTCAGCCGCGGCAACGCGGCCGAAGCGATCAAAAACGCGAAATTCGTCCTTTCCGAGCATTTTGAAACGCCCTTCACGGAGCACGCATTCCTGGAACCGGAATGCGCCGTTTCCTATTTCGACGCGGACGGAGACGTGATGATCATCTCCTCCGACCAGTCCCCGCACACCACCCTGCGCGAGTGCCGTCTGATGCTCGGCACGGACCGGGTCAAGGTCCGGAACGCCCTGATCGGCGGCGGCTTCGGCGGCAAGGAGGACATGTCCGTCCAGCATCACGCCGCGCTCGCCGCCTGGTGCGTGCGCCGTCCGGTCAAGGTGAAGCTGTCGCGGGCGGAATCTCTGCTCGTCCATCCCAAGCGTCACCGTTTTGAAATGGATTTCACCATGGGCTGCGACGAAAACGGCAGGATCCTCGGCGTCAAGGCGATCTGCAGGTCCGATACCGGCGCGTTCGCCTCGCTCGGCGCGCCGGTGCTGGAACGCGCCTGCACCCACGCCGCCGGACCGTACGCCTATGAAAACTTTGAGGTCGAAGGCACCGCCTACTATACGAACAACCCGCCTTCCGGCGCGTTCCGCGGCTTCGGCGTGACGCAGACATGCTTCGCGACGGAGACCTTACTCAACCAGATGGCGGATCTGGTCGGAATCTCTCCCTGGGAGATCCGCTACCGCAACGCGATCCGTCCCGGCGGCGTCCTGCCGAACGGCCAGATCGTCGACGAGTCCACCGGACTGGTGGAAACGCTGGAGGCGATCAAGCCCTATTATGACGAGGCAGTCGCCGCAGGGAAGCCCGTGGGTCTCGCCTGCGCGATGAAGAACGCCGGCGTCGGCGTCGGCCTGCCGGATTACGGACGCTGCAAACTGATCGTCAAGAAAGACGGGAAGGTGCATATCCATTCCGGCGCCTCCTGCATCGGACAGGGACTCGGCACCGTGCTGGTGCAGATGGTCGTCACCGCGACCGACCTGCGCCGCGAGGAGATCGTCTACGAGCGCGCCGATTCGTATATCGGCCCCGATTCCGGCGACACCTCCGGCTCCCGCCAGACCCTCGTGACAGGGGAGGCGTGCCTGCGCGCCTGTCAGAAGCTCATGGAAGCGAAGGGCAGCCGCCCGCTCGCCGAGCTGATCGGCGAGGAATTCTACGGCGAATACTATGCCAAGACCGATCCGCTCGGAGCGGACATGCCGAATCCGGTGTCCCACGTCGCCTACGGCTACGCGACGCAGGTCTGCATCCTCGACGGCAAGACCGGCCTGGTCGATACGATCCTCGCCGCGCACGACGTCGGCAAGGCGATCAATCCGCTCTCCTGCGAGGGGCAGATCGAGGGCGGCGTGGTCATGGGCATGGGCTTCGCCCTGCGCGAGCAATACCCCATCGACAGCAACTGCAAGCCGATCGAGAAATTCGGCGAGCTCGGCCTGTTCCGCGCCCACGAAACGCCGGCGATCAAGACGATCGTCGTGGATAAGCCGGGCCTGAACGTCGCCTGCGGCGCCATCGGCATCGGCGAGATCACCTCGATCCCGACCGCGCCCGCTATCGCAGACGCCTATTTCCGCCTGGATCACGAGCGCCGTTTCAGCCTGCCGCTGGCAAATACGCCCTACGAGCGCAAGTAAGGAGGAACGTATCATGATCGTCAAGAAGAAGTTTCCCTCCAAGGTCGCCTGCGTCCACTGCAACGGCGGCTGCCGCGCGCACAAATCTCCCGAGGGCTACGATCTGTGCAAGTACGGCTGTACCGGCTGCGGCAACTGTATCGCCGCCTGCCGGTTCGACGCGATCCATCTGGATTCCTACGGCGTCGCCGAGGTCGAAGAGAGCAAGTGCGTCGGCTGCGGCGCCTGCTATCGCAGCTGCCCGCAGCGTGTGATCCATCTGCGGCTGGAAGACAACCCCATCGTCGTCCTTTGCTCCAACAAGGACGCACGCAGCAAGGACGTCTGCGATGCCAGCTGCATTGGCTGCGGCCTGTGCGAAAAGGTCTGCCCCGCAGGCGCGATCAAGGTCTCGGAAAACCGCGCCTTCATCTACGCCGAAAAGTGCCTCTCCTGCGGCGCCTGCGCCATGGCGTGTCCGCGCGGCGTGATCCGCGACAAGCGCGGCATCCTGACGTACCGCATTTGACTTCTCCCGCCTGCGAGCTGCTGCCCGCAGGCGGTTTTTTTGTTTTTTTGTCCAAATAGTCGCTTTTGCCTCTTCCTTTTTTTTATGAAGTATGATAAAATATTAGTTACCCTGAATAAAAGGAGAACGATGCACTATGAAACACTTTTCTACTCGGGTACTCTCTTTCATAATCGTGCTCGCGCTGTGCGCGGGAATGCTCGCCGGCTTCGCGAGCGCGGCAGGCAGCACGGTCAACACCGGTAAGCGCCATACGGTCTGCGAGCAGCTGAGCAGCCAGGCAAAGGCCTACTATACCGGCAGCTACACGTGGGAAACGCTTTCCGCGCTGAGCGGAACTGCGACCAACAGCTCCGTGACCGCGTGCGGAAGCCCGCTCTTCAACGCGCTCCATACGCTCATGTCGAGCACCCTGACGAAAACGGTGAGCTACAGCAGCCTGACGTCTTACTGGGAAACGACCGACCGCTCCGGCGGTTCGTCCGACGCCTGCCTGTTCTATTCCGACGCCATCAGCTCGAGCTATAACCGCGAGCACGTCTGGCCGAAGAGCCGCGGCAACTTCTACGAGTCCGGCGCGGGCAGCGACCTGCACCATCTGCGCCCGACCGACAGCACCATCAACTCCACCCGCAGCAACCATACCTTCGGCAACGTGAAGCAGCTGTGCAGCACCTACGACACGAAGGACTACAACGGCCGCACCGTTCTGTGGTACAACGGCAGCTATTCCGGCAGCAACTGCAACGGTCTCGTCGAGGTCAACGACAACATCAAGGGCGACGTCGCGCGTATCCTGCTCTACGTCTACGTCACCTACGGCAATACCAGCGGCGAGAACCTGAATCTCTTCACGAGAACGTCCTCCTCCGGCAGCGGCAACAGCGCCAACGACGGCAACAAGGTCATTTACGATCTGGACACCCTGCTCCAGTGGTGCCAGAACGACCCCGTCGACACCTGGGAAATGAGCCGCAACGACTGCGTGCAGAACGTCCAGGGCAACCGCAACGTCTTCATCGACTATCCCGAATTTGCGTGGCTGCTCTTCGGCCGCAGCGTTCCCGGCGGATATGTCACGCCTTCCGGCAGTGCGCTCGGCACCGACCCGACGACCCCGACCGAGCCGACGACCGCTCCCACCGAGCCGACCACCGCGCCGAGCGGCGATGAATACGTTCTGACCACGTCCCTGAAGGACGGCGACGAAGTCATCATCTACAACGCAGGCTCCGGCAAGGCGATGTCCGAAGACGCTGTCTCCGACAACTATCGCGCCGGCACGGACGTCACGGTCAGCAGCAGCAAGATCGTGACCGCCGACAGCAAGATCGTCTGGAAAGTCGCGGCTTCCGGCACGGGCTACACCTTCGCGAACGACGCGGGCGAGACGCTCTCCGCGACGAAGGGCCTGAGCTTCGCGACGACCGACAACGTCTGGGCGGTCAACACGGCAGCGACCGCGAACAGCGTTTACCTCGTCAGCACCACCGCGACCGGCACTTCGGGCGACCCGAAGTACGTCGAGTGGTACGACAAGTACAGCGAGTTCAGCACCTATTACTACTCCGAGTCCAGCGAGGGCATCTTCGCGATGCAGCTCTTCGTCAAGGGCGGCAGCACGACCCCGATCGAGCCGACGACCGCTCCCACGGAGCCCACTACCGCTCCGACCGAGCCCACGACGGCTCCGACGGAACCGACCACCGCGCCGAGCGGCAACGAGTACGTCCTGACCACCTCCCTGAAGGCCGGCGATGAAGTCATCATCTACAACGCCTCCGGCAAGAAGGCGATGAGCGAGGACGCCGTCTCCACCAACTACCGCGCCGGCGCGGACGTCACGGTCAGCGGCAACAAGATCGTGACCGACGACAGCAAGATCGTCTGGAAGGTCGCGGCTTCCGGCACCGGCTTTACCTTCGCGAACGACGCTGGCGAGACCTTGTCTGCGACGAAGGGCCTGAGCTTCGCGACCACCGACAACGTCTGGGCGATCAACGCGGCGTCTACCGCGAACAGCGTCTATATCGTCAGCACCACCGCGACGGGCACCTCCGGCGACCCGAAGTACGTTGAGTGGTACGACAAGTACAGCGAGTTCAGCACCTATTACTATTCCGAGGCGAGCGAGGGCATCTTCGCGATGCAGCTCTTCGTCAAGGGCGGCAGCACGACTCCGACCGAGCCGACGACCGCTCCCACGGAGCCGACCACGGCTCCGACTGAGCCCACCACCGCTCCGACGGAACCGACCAGCGCACCGACCGAGCCGACCACCGCGCCGACCGAACCGATCGGCGAAGACGGCTACTACCTTGCCGATTCGCTGAAGATCGGCGACAAGATCGTCTTTGTCGCGACCTACAACGACAAGTACTATGCGATGGAGAACGACGCCGCCACCATCAGCAACGCCCTGACCGCGACGGAAGTATCCGTCAGCGGCAACAAGGCGATCATCGGCGACAAGGACGTCGTCTGGACGCTCGTTTCCGGTTCCGCGGCAGGCACCTATCTGCTGAAGAACAAGGAAGGCAAGTACATCAGCTGGACCTCCTCCACCTCAATCAAGCTCAGCGATACCGGCGCGAACTTCACGCCGACTCTGGGCGAGGGCACTTCCAGACTCACGGTCTCCGCGACCGAGGCCGAGTCCACGGTTCGCAGCCTGATCTTCCGTGACAACGGCGGCGCGCTGCAGTTCCGCGCTTACTCCAACAACAATCTCAACACGACCGGCTATTCCGGCGTGCTGACCATCTACAAGTATACGACCGGCGGCACCACGCCGACCGAGCCCACGACGGCTCCTACCGAGCCCACGACGGCTCCTACCGAGCCGACCACGGCCCCGACCGAGCCGACGACCGCTCCCACTGAGCCCACCACCGCGCCGAGCGGCAACGAGTACGTGCTCACCACGTCCCTCAAGGACGGCGACGAAGTCGTCATCTACAACGCGGGCGCGAAGAAGGCCATGTCCGAGGACGCCGTTTCCACGAACTACCGCGCGGGCGTCGACGTCACGCCGAGCGGCAACAAAATCGTGACCGACAACAGCAAGATCGTCTGGAAGGTCGCGGCTTCCGGCACCGGCTTTACTTTCGCGAACGACGCGGGCGAGACCCTGTCCGCGACGAAGGGCCTGAGCTATGCGACGACCGACAACGTCTGGGCGATCAACGCGGCGTCTACCGCGAACAGCGTCTACATCGTCAGCACCACCGCGACGGGCACCTCCGGCGACCCGAAGTACGTCGAGTGGTATGACAAGTACACCGAGTTCAGCACCTACTACTATTCTGAGGCAAGCGAAGCCATCTTCGCGATGCAGCTCTTCGTGAAGAGCGGCAGCACGACCCCGACCGAGCCGACCACCGCTCCCACCGAGCCGACCTCTGCGCCGACGGAACCGACGACTGCTCCGACCGAGCCCACCACGACTCCGACCGAGCCGATCACGGGCGGCACCTTCGTCAAGGTCACCGCGGGACAGATCGACTGGTCCGGCAAGTACCTGATCGTCTACGAGAGCGGCGACGACACCGCGCTCGTCTACAGCGGCTCCGACGCGCAGAACGACACGATCTCCGTGACGCTCGGCAGAAGCACGATCAACTATAAGTCCGGCATGGCGGTCGTTACCGTCAAGAAGTGCGGCAGCGGCTACTCCATGCAGCTGGAAGACGGCACCTATCTCGACAGCAGACCGCTGGACGACAGCGGCAAGGAACAGAACGGCATCGTCCTTTCCGAGACTGAAGCGGAGCTGACGATCCAGTACGGCACGGACGGCACGGAAGTCATTGCCGCGACCGGCTCCGTCCTGCGCTACAACAACGCCGCGTCGGAGGGACGCTTCCGCTTCTATAAGTCCTCGACTTATATGAACCAGCAGCCGATCCAGCTTTACAAGCAGACCGGCACCTCGCCGGATCCCACCGAGCCGACGACGGCTCCGACCGAACCGACCACCGCGCCGACCGAGCCGACGACGGCTCCTACCGAGCCGACCACCGCGCCCGGCCTGCCCGTCAGCGACGGCGACTGCGTCGTGCTCTACAACCCCGCCAGCGGCCTCATCATCGGCTACGAAGAGGACACCGATTATGACGAGTCCACCGGCAACTACACCTACTGCAACGTGACCACCGAGGCGGCGAGCGTTTCCGACCTCACGCTGAAGGCGGACTACGAGAACGCCGGCACCTTCTACGTGGTCGTAAACGACGACGGCACGGTCTACTTCGTCGATCAGTATGACTACGATCAGAGTGAAGATCCCGAGAATCCCGATTACTACTTCCTCGCCGCAAGCGCGCCGGATACCTACTATGACAGCTACACGGACAGCGCGGCCTTTGAGATCATCCCCGTGGAGGGCGGCTATCTTCTGAAGAACGTCGCCGACAACTCCTACTACGCGGTTGAAAACGGCGTGATCGTCGCGAAGGATCTGGTCGAAGGCGATCCGAGCTTCATCTTCCAGTTCGCGCTCTGGGAAGGCGACACGGAAGGCGACAACACCATCGTCTGCACCCTCATCGACACCACCGTTCCGCCGACCGAGCCCACGACGGCCCCGACCGAGCCCACGACGGCTCCCACTGAGCCCACTACCGCTCCCACCGAGCCGACCACCGCGCCGAGCGGCAACGAGTACGTGCTCACCACGTCCCTGAAGGACGGCGACGAAGTCGTCATCTATAACGCGGGCGCAGGCAAGGCGATGAGCGAGGACGCCGTTTCCACCAACTACCGCGCGGGCGTGGACGTCACGCCGAGCGGCAATAAGATCGTGACCGACGACAGCAAGATCGTCTGGACGGTCAAGGCCTCCGGCAGCGGCTTCATCTTCTCCAACGACGCGGACCACCGACAACGTGTGGGCGGTCAACGCGGCGAAGACCGCGAACAGCGTCTACCTCGTCAGCACCACGGCCGTCGGCACGTCCGGCGATCCGAAGTACGTTGAGTGGTACGACAAGTACAGCGAGTTCAGTACCTATTACTATTCCGAGGCGAGCGAGGGCATCTTCGCGATGCAGCTCTTCGTGAGAAGCGGCAGCGTGACCCCGACCGAGCCGACCACGGCGCCGACCGAGCCCACGACGGCCCCGACGGAACCGACCACCGCGCCGACCGAACCGACGACCGCTCCCACGGAGCCGACCGAAGCGCCGGACGGCAGCTTCGTCCTCTCCTCCTCCATCAAGGCCGGCGACCAGGTCGTCATCTACAGCCCGGGCCACGGCATGGCGATCAAGGACGAGAACGACAACAACTGGTATCTCGTC
>CAJOEH010000020.1:24986-66750 GCA_905233385.1 uncultured Oscillospiraceae bacterium | reverse complement strand
CTTTCTTGCTCATTCTCTCACTTCCTTTTTCACTTATATTCTACAACAAAAAATGAAAGTAGGCACTTTTCAGTGTCTACTTTCATCTTACCAGGTGCAGATTCTGTATGAAATCCGGCCTCTGATTTTTACCAAAATCGGTGGTGTGGTGGTTCGCTTCCCTCCACTGCGTAAAAAACGGGGTTGGCATCTACGGAACAACTTTGTACTTTTATACCCCCCCTGAGTGCCGAAAAACCAAGGAAGTTCCTGGGTTTTTCAGGGGGGCATCAATTATGCACTACCTTTAACATTGCTGAATGCTGCTGTTAATACCATTCCGTTTGGCATGCTTTGATAACCTACAGCGGGAACGCGACGGCATTGCGGTAGAGGCCTTTCAGGATTTCAAGAAACGCCGCAAGGCTTGGGCGTTGGTCGTCTCTGTGGCTGCAAAGGACGCAGGAAAAGCGTTCGGCGCAGGCAAAGGGGATCCACGCGAACTGGCCGCTGTGATCGTTCAGAAATCCCGGCGCGAGGCAGACGCCGCGTCCGGCGGCCACATTGGTCAGTGTGGTGTCGTGATCGGCGCTGTTGAAGTAGTCGATCCGTCCGCTGCCGATCAGCCGGTGCTGCACGGCCCGCAGCGCCGGAGGAGAGCCGCCGCCCACCATCAGGGTCCTGCCATAGAGGTCCTCCTCCGCGATCCGGTTTTTCGCGGCAAGGGGATCGTCCCTCTGGGCGATCAGATAGATCCGGCTTTCAAACAGATCGTGGACCCGGATGCCTGGAATCTGTCTGGTCTGCTCCTTCAGCGCAAACAACAGATCCGTCTCGTTCTTCAGGAAGCCCTCGATCCCGTTTTCATACTCGAACTTCGGGACGACCTGCACCTCGGGGAACTGCCCGGCAAAGAGCCGCATGGCCTCCGGCAGAAAGAACAGGGCCTGCCGGACCATCATGCTGACGGAAATGCTGTCCTGATATTTCGCGCTGAAATTCTGCCCCTGCTCGACGGCGCGTTTCAGATCCTCCCGCATTCCGGACAGAAAGCTCACAAACTGCGCCCCGGCAGGGGTCAGGGCCGCGCCCTTGCCGCTGCGGGTGAAGATCGGGAAGCCCACCTCGTCCTCCAGCAGCTTGATCTGATAGGTCAGGGTCGGCTGGCTCACAAACTGGTTCTCCGCGGCCCGGGTGAAATTCAGCGTTCGTGCCAGCTCGATGCAGTAATCCATTTGCTTCGTCGTCATATTGCCCTCCAGCGATTTAATTCTTAAATCAATTATATACCTTTTCGATTAGACTTTGCAAGAAAAATCTGCTATAATCCAATCAGAGAATTCAGAAACGGAGGACAACACCATGTCGAAAACCCTGATTGCTTTCTTTTCCAGAGCGGACGAAAACTACTTCGGCGGCGCGATGCGCTACGTGAAGGTGGGCAACACCGAGATCGTCTGCAACCTCATGAAGGACATGATCGAAGCGGATCTGTTCAAAATCGAAATGAAGAACCCCTATTCCCCTGTCTACATGACCTGCATCGACGAGGCCAAGCGGGACCTGCGAGAGAAGGCCCGTCCGGAGCTGACCCATTATCCGGACAGTCTGGACGCCTACGACACGGTCATTCTCGCCTACCCCAACTACTGGGGCACCATTCCCATGGCGGTGGCCACCTTCCTGGAGCGCTATGACTTTACGGACAAGACGGTCCTTCCGCTCTGCACAAACGAGGGCAGCGGCATGGGCGGCAGTGAGAAGACCATCCGCCAGTGTGCGCCGGGCGCCGACGTGAAGAAGGGCCTTCCCATCACCGGCAGCAGCGCCGCGGGCTCCGGCGACAGCGTCCGGCGCTGGCTGGCAGCCAACGGCCTGCTGTAAAGGGGATTTCCGATGACGGACGACCGAGAGCTGATCCGGGAAATGTACCGGAAGTACTGGCGCTGCATGATCGAGAAGGACGTGGACGGCCTGCGCAGCCTGATGTCAGAGGACTATTCTCTGCTTCACATGACCGGGGTAAGGCAATCGGCCGAGGTGTTTTTGAAGGGGTTGATGGACGGCACCTTCAACTACTACGCAGCGGACCATGACAGCATCGAGGTCGCTCTGAACGGGAACAGCGCGCTGATGATCGGCAGAAGCCGGGTGACGGCCGCCGTCTATGGGGGCAGGAAGCATACCTGGCGGCTGCAGGGGGATTTTACTCTGCGAAAAGAAAACGGGACCTGGAAATTCACCGGGTCCAGAGCATCTACATATTGAGGAGGAACTGAAAGTGGAATACATGGAACTGAACAACGGCTTAAAGTGCCCGGTGATCGGAATCGGAACCTTTATGCTCTCCCCGGCTCAGGCGGAGAACAGCGTCCGGGAAGCCCTGAAAATGGGCTACTCCCTGGTGGATACCGCCAACGCCTATGTGAATGAACGGGCGGTCGGCCGCGGCATGAAGGCCAGCGGCGTGAAGCGCGAGGAGATCTTCCTCTCCACCAAGCTCTGGCCCAGCGAGTATGAGAACCCGAACGCCGTGGACGAGACCCTGGAGCGTCTGGGCGTGGACTATGTGGATCTGCTCTACATCCACCAGCCCGCCGGCAACTGGCTGGCCGGCTATCGGCAGCTGGAAAAGGCGTACAAGGATGGCAAGGCGAAGGCCATCGGCATCTCCAACTTCGAGGGCAAATACATCGAAGAGCTGCAGACCAAGTGGGAGATCGCGCCACAGTTCATCCAGGTGGAGGCGCATCCCTACTTCACCCAGACCGAGCTTCGCAGGACCCTGGACAAGTACGGCATCCGGCTGATGAGCTGGTATCCCCTGGGCCACGGCGACAAGGCGCTGATCAACGAGCCTGTCTTTGCGAAGCTCGGCAAACAGTACGGCAAGACCCCTGCGCAGATCATCCTTCGCTGGCATACCCAGATGGGCTTCGCTGTGATCCCCGGCAGCCGGAATGTGGAGCACATCCGCGACAACCTCGATATCCTTGACTTCACCCTGACCGACGGGGAGATGGCTGAGATTGCGAAGCTTGACAAAGGCGTGCGCTACTATCACCGGACAGACGCGCAGCTCGTTCAGTTTGCCGCCTGGCAGCCGACCTACGAGGCGGGGTAATATGCAGATGAAAAAGAGAACAAGCGTCATTGTGATCCTGCTGTGCGCCTTACTGCTGATTTCCCTTGCGGCCTGCGCCGGTTCTGGCAGCGCCGGTAAGACCTCCGGCCCGACCGAGAGCACCGCCGGCAGGGAAACAGAGCCGGAGCCAAAGCAGACCGAACCGGAATCGGAACCGGGAGAAACCACAGAACCTGCTTCGGCGCCGCATGAGCCGACAGCTTCGGACAGTACCGTTCTGGTCGTCTACTTTTCCAGAACCGGCGAGCAGTACACCGTCGGCGTCATCGACAAAGGGAACACTGCGATTGTGGCGGAAATGATTGCGGAACAGACCGGTGCGGATCTCTTTGAGGTGATCCCTGCGGATGACCATTATCCCATGACCTATGATGAACTGACGGACGTGGCAAAGCGGGAACAAAACGAGAAGGCAAGACCCGCCTATGCAGGCAGCCTTCCTGATTTGTCGCAGTATGACACAGTCTTTATCGGGTCCCCTGTCTGGTGGGGCGACTGGCCCATGATCATGTACACCTTCTTCGAAAACAACGGGGAGGCCCTTGCCGGCAAGACCCTGATCCCCTTCTCCACCCATGAAGGCTCCGGCCTGTCAGGCTTTGACAAAAAGCTGGCATCCGCTTGCCCGAACAGTACCGTGGGCGAAGGCCTTGCAATCAGAGGAAACGACTGCCAGAACAACCAGGACAGCGTGCGCGAGAGCATCACCAACTGGCTTTCCGGGCTCGGATAAAGCACACCTGCGAGGGCACCAAAGAAAAAAGAAGCGCAGCATTTTGAATCTGCGTCATGTTCGCAGGCATTCGCAATAGTTGTTTTTCTCTGAGGGAAGTATCCAGAGAAACCGGTTTGGTTCCGTTGGCGGGGGTATCCAAAGGGGGCAGCGCCCATTTTGCAAGAGGTGTCCAGAGGGGAAGCTCCCCTTTGGGCAGAGAAGGCCGGAGCACAATTGGGATGCTCCGGCTTTCTCTGTGGGGAAGCATCCAATGAAACCGGGCGGTTTCGTGGCGGGGGTATCCAAAGGGGGCAGGGCCTCCCTTGGCACACGATCTTGCCTGCAAGGTCTAGTGTGTTATACCTTCTGCGGCGGGAGGCGACGGAAGGGGCTTGCGGAGGGGCAGCGCAAGGACCTTTTGGCGACGCCAGGGCAGGCGGGGTTTGCAGGCCGGATGGCCGAAAACGCAGGGGCTCGTGAGAAGCAAAGCCCGCCTGGCCGACAAAGGCTTCGTGCGCTTGGATGGAGCGAAGCGGAAGAAAAGCGTTCGCAGCCGGGCCGCAGGAGGTATATAAAAAGCTCTCGTCCCCCGTCTCTCGTTTTCTCGTTTTTATCAAAATGCCACATCCCAAAAAACAAAACCGTGCTATTTCTCAAACGCCACAATTGAGGTTTTTGGCAGATTGGGATTCTCCGGGTCCATCAAAAAGCGGATCGCGCGATTTGCAAAGCGATGCGTTTTCGTCGTGTCCCATTCCGCAAGACTGAGGATTTCCGCCTCGCCGGTTTCACAATTGAATAGAATCTCGCCCCATTCGCCGTCGCAGTCTGCCTGGTATTGGTAGATTGCGGCGGCGTATTTTTGTTTATCCGGGATCTTTTCGTCGGAGCACTTTTT
The DNA here is from genome assembly GCA_905233385.1 of uncultured Oscillospiraceae bacterium. Classification (GTDB taxonomy): domain Bacteria; phylum Bacillota; class Clostridia; order Oscillospirales; family Oscillospiraceae; genus JAZOXB01. Next base: position 62,013 of record CAJOEH010000020.1, on the reverse strand, counting down.
CGTTTTTGCCCTTCGCGGCGTTTTGGATTTCAGCCGAAGCCGTACCGCGTGGAGGGCGCCGTCTTTCACCAAAACCTCTGTCAGATGATCCACTGCTTTTTGAAAGGCTCGCTCCGCGCCGCTGGTGGAGCTGTATTCAAACATCTCCGCCAGACGGTCAAAGCCGGGCTGTGTCTTCATCGGCGCGACGCAGCCGCAGTCCATACAGATACATTGCCGTTTTTCCAAAAGCTGCTGCTCCCGGTAGTTCAGCTTTTCAAACGCCGCACGCACAAGCTGATAGAGAAGATCGGCGGAAAGGATCTCCGGGTAATCCCAGGAATCGTCCCGGGTCACGTCCTCGCCGGTACCTTCCTCATCATCCGGCGCGGTCAACTCCAGAGTCGTCCGGTTTCGGATGCCCCGAGCCAGATTCAAAAACGCTTTTGCAGTCTCAGGCTTGCAGCGAAACTGTTTGCAAAAGGCAGAAATCGGATTGGGAGAATTGTAATACAGCTGCGCCATCCGACGCACCAATTTGTAAGCCGTCAGCGAGGACAGCGACCAAGCCTCCTCGCCCTTGCGGAATTCCAGCAGCGCGTCCGAGATGTGCGGGTAGAGGAAGGTCGTGAAGCTTGCGCCGGAGGCAGGATCATAGTCCGCCAGCTTTTCCAAAATCTTCATCCGGCAGGCCAGCTTGATATCCAGAAACCGCTCTGGATCGTATTGGTCCGATCCGTCCCGAATCAAAAAGGAGCGGATGCGCCGATTCAAAAACCTCTCATAACGGTGAAGGAAGAACGACAGATAATCCAGATTCTTCTCCCGCAGAGCTGTGAGAATGTAATCGTTCAAATTATCCACAGCCGGCGGTTCCGGCTCCAGGCAGAAGATACGCTCCACGTCCTTTTGCCCAAACGCCTCCGCAAGAAGCGGATACTTTTGTACATATCCGGTGAGCGCCCAGGAATAACCCTCCAACACGGTGCGCACCTCCCTTCTCCTTGATTATCTGGCATATCTCGCGGTATTGCTCTTGTCATGAGCGTAGGGACGAGCCGCGCTCGTCCGCGGACAAGCAAGGCTTGTCCCTACATTCATTGATTGCGACGTCTGAAGCGCATGGCAATCCGTTCCTCTTCTGTATTGCCTCATCCATCAGCGCTTCCTGTTCCATCTCTGCAGCATAGCTTCCCTTGGCGTAGGCTTGGTTAGAAATCGCCCGATACATTTTGTCCTTTGCCAGGCGCTTCATCCCCTCAGCGAGCTCTGCATCCAGGCTGCCCCGGCGTACTGCCTGGCGGATGGAATTCATCCGGCGCTCGTAGATCTGCTTCAGCGGATGGTCCGCAGCCAGTTCCCGGTTCTCTCTGCCTTTGAGGTTGCCGATCTGCCGACAGGTGCGGCCACGCTTGTCGCCGGGCGCACGGCCGCCGCAGTATTTCGTGTGCCGGGCGTTGACGGTCAGAAACCATTTGCCGCAGATGCGGCAGCGCTTCGGCGCATGGCCGACACAGAGTCCCTCGAACAGATCGGAGCGCAGCAGTCCCACAAAGGAAACGTAGTGCATCCGCTTCACCAGCAGCGGAGCAGAAGAATCCTCTTTCTCCACGGAAATATACTGCACCGTGGTGTTCATCATGGACATCCAGTCGGTTCCGGTGAAGCTGACCTCCGGTGGGAAGGCCTTCCCGAACAATTCCGCCAAGCCGTCCGGGCTGCGATCCGCGTCGTCCGCATCCACCAGCCGGGCAAATTCCGCCATAGATTCCTTGTAGGCCTGCAGAGAATCCGCCAGCTGCGCCAGCACCGGCGTCAGCCTGCCCAGCAGAATCCCGTGCCGGTACGCCTCTGCAGCGTTTTCATCCAGGGTTCCCATCAGAAGGCCCATGGTGTAAGCCTGAAAGCTCTGCACGCCCTCCTCGGAAAATGCTTTCGGGAGATTGTCCAGGTAAAAGTCCAGGTCGATCCCGGAAAAGGGCTCGCAGGAATGCAGCAGCGCCAGCACCTGCTTTGCGGCCTCTTTCGCAGCCGGAAGCATGGAGGTATCCGGCATTCCCGTATTGAGCCCTGCCATGAATTCCTTGAGCCGGTCGCAGGGCCCGGCCAGCTTCTGTATCGTTTTGTCAGAGATGTTCAGCGCCGCGCAGCCCAGGGTGCCCGTCGGCACGGTTTTGCCCTCATAGCAAACCGTGTCCCGCCAAAAATCCAGAGTCAGCAAATTGTGTTCCATCCTTTGAGCCTCCTGTCCCGTTTTTTCATTCTGACCATCCCTGCGCCAATGGTCGGGGCGGTCCATCCTCATTGTCTCACAAGATATGTCCCATAAACGGGACACAAAAAGCAGGCGGCACACTTATTTGCGCCGCCTGCCGAGGTTTCCAATTCAATTTTACGGTTCTAGGTTCTCTTCCTCAAACAACGGGGAGGCAAAGAACTCCGAAAGACTGATCTCCATGCCCTGGCACAGCTCGTGGAGGACACGGAGCTTCATGGAATCATAGGTGCAGTTCACCAGGTTCCCGATGGTGGACTTGGGCACGCCGCTCTTCATATAGAGCTGATACTGCGTCATATTTCGCTCAGCGAGCAGTTCGGTCAGCCGCTTGCTGACTGCCTGATTGAGTTGCATGTCCTCACCACCATATTCCCTGGAACTGTACCAGTATTATATGGTGATTTCCTCTGAAATTAGTCCATGTAGCTGTACTATTTGCCGATTTTATGGTACAATCCCCTTACCAGACACAGAGGAGGAAGGCCATGAAAGAGAGAGCATTTTTTGTGTTCCGGCCAAGAACCGTCTCGGACCTCAGCATCCGAACCGCGGACGGGAACTGGCGGGAGTACCGGATTGTGAAAACCGTCCGCCTGAGCCGGATAGAGTACGAGAACTTTACCACGGATCTATTGGCTGACCGGCAGTTTATTGAAGACAGCGCTCCGCTTTGTACAGGGCCGGAGGACTGCCTTTTGATCACAGGCAAGCAGCAACAGCAGGAACTGCTAGTCATTCCCTGGCAAGGCTGCTTCGTCCGCCATGCAGCCCTGCGGCCTGCGATTCACCTCTTGGACGAGAACTGAAAACCTGATATAAAGCACAGACAGCGCTTCCGAGCCGTTTCGGTCCGGAGGCGCTGCTTTTTTTCGTTACAAATACTGGCAAGAATCCTTGTCCCGTTTTTTGAAATGACCTTGTCCCGCGATTCGCCGGTTTTTTGAAAAATCTGACATAACCATATCAGAGGGAGCAAGACCCGAAGCGCGCCGGGTCCTGCTCTCTACTTTTTATGAGGAGGTTATGTTATGAACCTGTACGAAACTGTCAAGGCTGCCGTCCCGCTGCGGGAGGCCGCCGCACGGTATGGGCTGCGAGTCAACTGGTCCGGTATGACCCGCTGCCTGTTCCACGAGGATCACACCCCCAGCATGAAGCTGAACGAGGATTACTTCTATTGCTTCGGCTGCGGAACCCATGGGGATGTGATTGATCTGACCGCGGCCATCTTCGGCCTGCCCATCTTCGACGCGGCACGCAAGCTGGCCTGGGATTTCCACGTTCCGCTGGACAAGCCGGCTGCTCCGCCGCCGCAAAGCGACCTTTCTCCGGAGGTCAAAACGGACGTTGCCCGGCGAAAGGCGCAGCAGGAACAGCTCTGGACCGCACTCCGTGTCCTCTATGAGTATCAGCGTCTGCTCCGGCGCTGGAAGGAGCAGTACGCCCCGAAAACCCCGGAAGAGCCGCCGGACGACCGATTTGTGGAGGCCTGCCAGATGTATGAGCGCATCGACGATCTGACCGAGGGCCTCACCGTCGGCACGGAGGAGCAGCGCTCCCGTGCTTTGGCGCTGGTCACCGCGGACAACAAGATCACCCTCCTGGCGGAGCGTCTGGAGCGGCTGCGAAAGGAGGAGGACGCCCATGGGGCAGAAAAAGAAACTGCCTGACCGGGTCTTGCCAAACTGGTTTGACGGCAAGACCATCAACGAAGCCCGGTTCTGCGAGGAGTTCCTGCAAACCCACAGGATCGCCTTCGCAAACGGAGCTTTTTTCACGCCCGACGGCAGGGTGACGGATGATCTGCCCCTGCGGGCGGAGATCTACGAGGCCCTCAAGGGCTGGGCCATCAGCAACATTCCGAAGAAGATCAGCAATATCCTGGAGGTCATGAAGATGGACGCCCAGGCCCCGGACCTTCCGCCGGAGCCGGACCGGATTCATTTGTCCAATGGCACCCTGCTTCTGGACGGGAGCTTTCTTGAAGGTCGCCCCAGGATCGTGCGGAACCGGCTGCCTGTCCGCTATAATCCCGACGCGCCCAGCCCGGAGCGCTGGCTGCGCTTTCTCGGGGATCTGCTCTACCCGGAGGACATCCCAACCCTGCAGGAATTCATCGGCTACTGCCTGATTCCAAGCAACAAGGGCCAGCGCATGATGGTGATCAAGGGCAGCGGCGGCGAGGGCAAGTCCCAGATCGGCTCCGTCCTTTCCAGCATCTTCGGCACCAACATGAAGGATGGCAGCATCGGAAAGATCTCCGAAAACCGCTTTGCACGGGCGGACCTGGAGCACATTCTCCTCTGTGTGGATGACGACATGCGGATGGAAGCCCTGCGGCAGACCAACTACGTGAAGTCCATCGTCACCGCCCAAGGGAAGATGGACCTGGAACGCAAGGGCAAGCAGAGCTACCAGGGCTGGATGTTCGCCCGGCTTCTGGCCTTCAGCAACGGCAATCTGCAGGCTCTGTTTGACCGGAGCGACGGCTTTTACCGCCGCCAGCTGGTGCTGACCACGAAAGAGCGGCCCAAGGACCGGGTGGACGACCCGGACCTGGCCGAGAAGATGAAGGCCGAGGCGGAGGGGATCTTCCTCTGGGCCTTTGAAGGGCTGCAGCGGCTGGCCGCCAACAACTTCCGCTTTTCCGAGAGCGACCGGGTCGCGGAAAACCGGGAGAACGTGAAACGGGAAAACAACAACGTGGAAGAGTTTCTCCAATCCGAGGGCTATATCCTGCGGAAAGCGGATTGCAGCATCAGCTCCAAGGAGCTCTACGAAATCTACCGGATGTGGTGCGAGGAAAATTCCTTCCCGTCCCTCAAGGGCAGGAGCTTCGGTGACTGCATGGTGGCGCTGGCCCCAAAGTACAACCTGGAATACCACAACAACGTGCACAACAAGGCCGGCCGCCGGGTTTGGGGCTATGAGGGGCTTGCGGCATTGGTGATTCCCGGTATAGGGGGAGTATACGGCGGTTCCTCGCGTACATACGTACAAGACGAGCTGCCAGACTGATGTGGATGGGCCAAAGAAATGGTATGTATGTACGCAAAAAATAACCCTTGTACCCGCCTATATAGAAATCATCTCGCTGCCCAAACACCCACCCGGATTCTCCCGCATTTAGAGGTTGAAAAACCCTTGAAAAACCTACGTTTTTTCGGCCTCAGCCGAGGTGGGATGCATACCTATACCACCCCCCTCCGAATCCCGGGAATATGGCCCTGAGAGACGCGAGAACGACTTGCAGTTATGCCGCACATGAAAACGAAAAAAGCAGAAGAAGGAGACCAATGAAAGCAAAACAAAAAGGCAGCATTGCCATCCAGCCGCAGTACGCGATCCTGCGGTTCGCCAAATACAAGGGGCCGGAGATCGGGCGGATCGAGGCCCACAACGAACGCACGAAGGAGACCTACGCCAGCAACCCGGATGTGGATCTGAGCCGGAGCAAGGACAATTTCCACCTGGTGGAGCCGGAACGCGCGTACCGGGCTGAATCCGAGCGGCAGATCGCCGCGGCAGGCTGCCGGACTCGGTCGGACAGCGTTCGGGTGGTGGAGGCCCTGTTCACCGCCAGCCCGGAGTTCTTCCAAGGAAAGAAGCCAGATGAAATCCGCGCCTTCTTCCGGGAAGCGATGAATTTCCTCACCACCTATCAAGCAAAGGAAACGATTATCTCTGCGGTGATTCACATGGACGAGAAGACGCCCCACATGCACCTATCCTTTGTGCCGCTGACAGCTGACGGCCGGCTCTGTGCCAAGGAGATTGTCGGCAACAAGAAAAAGCTGACCTGGTGGCAGGACGAATTCTGGAAGCACATGGTGAAGAAATATCCCGAGCTGGAGCGCGGGCAGAGTGCCTCCGAGACCGGTCGGAACCACATCCCGCCCAGGATCTTCAAGGAGATGACCCGGTTGGACAAGCAGCGGCAAAAGCTGGAGGAGCTGCTGGCAGGCGTCACGACCTTCAACGCAAAGTCCAGGATTGAGGCGATCCAGGCACTTCTGGAAAAGTACGTTCCCAACGTTGAGCGGATGCAGACCCAGCTCAAAAGGTACAGCGGCGCCTTCACAGACACGGCCGCCGAGAACAAGCGCCTGAAAGCAGAGATCGCAGCCTTGAAGGGCGACAAGGCGGAGCTGGAAAAGCAGCTCAAGGCCGCCACCACCGAGAGCATCCAGAAGAAACTCAGAACCGGCAAGCTCCAGGAGGACTACGAGAAGGCCAGAAGCATCCTCTCCCGGATTCCCCCGGAGGTCCTGCGGTACTACACCTCCAACACCCGCCCGGAGCCCGTCAAGTCAACTCAGAACCGGCCCCGGAAGGGAGACGTGCTGGAATGAACGCAGGAGCGGCCAAAACACTGTCTACACCTGCAAAAATCGCATATTTGCCCACAGAAGGAGCTCCGATGGTACCGTACCCCGTCGGAGCTCCTTCTATTGAAAAAAGCGCCTCATTTCTCAGGTCTTGACCCGGAGAAACGAGGACGGAAACACCACATTTTTCTGAGAAAGAGGAAAACGAACAATGAAACGACGATGAAATAAGGAGGATCAATCTGAACACAGAATATGAAACACAATGGACACCGGCACAGGAGGCGGCCTTTGACCGCTGTGTCGATTATTTAACGGGGCTCATTGAGAAATACGGCGCGATCCTGAAGGAAGAGCTGCAAAAAGAGCAGGAGAAAGCGCTAGTGGAACAGGCAGAAGCACCTTCCGCAGAAGAATGAGCCCAATACGCAGGGGCTGCCGAAGGATACGGCGGCCCCTGCATTTTTTGCCTGTCCCTCTTGACGAAGCGATATAGATTATGTATAATGGTTGGGACAGATTTGTTTACTGTAATCAAGTAAGGAGAACTACAACGAAGACTAAACGCTGTTATCTTTACACGCGTGTTTCCACGGCGATCCAGGTGGATGGCTTCAGCCTGGAGGCCCAGCGGGAAAAGCTGCGGAAATACGCGGAGTTTCAGGAAATGGTCATCGCAGGTGAATACTGCGACGAGGGCAAATCCGGCAAGAACATTCAGGGACGGCCTGAGTTCCAGCGGATGCTCCAGGACATTGAGGACGGCAGGGACAACGTGGACTTCGTCCTGGTGTTCAAGCTTTCCCGCTTCGGACGCAACGCTGCGGACGTGCTGAGCTCCCTGCAGAAAATGCAGGACTACGGCGTCAATCTGATCTGTGTGGAGGACGGGATCGACAGCTCCAAGGACGCCGGCAAGCTGATGATTTCGGTCCTCTCCGCCGTGGCGGAGATCGAACGCGAGAACATCCGCACCCAGACCATGGCCGGGCGGGAGCAGAAGGCCCGGGAGGGCAAGTGGAACGGCGGCTTTGCTCCCTACGGCTACAAGCTGGAAAACGGCGAGCTGCTGATTGCCGAGGACGAAGCCGAGGTGATCCGCGTCATCTATGACAAGTTCATCCACGGCTGCATGGGCTCCAGTAAGATTGCGGAGTACCTGAACGCCCATTATCAGAAGAAAAAACGGCAGAACAACACCCTGGATCTGTTTTCCTCAAACTTTGTCCGCAAGGCGCTGGAAAACCCGGTTTACATGGGGAAGATTGCCTACGGCCGCCGGGCGACAGAAAAAATCCCCGGCACACGAAATGAATTTCACATCGTGCACCAGGACGAGTATCCGGTTTATGAAGGGCAGCATGAGGCCATCGTCTCCGAGGAGGATTGGGAGCTGGCCCGGCAGAGGCGCGAGGAGACCGGCAAGCCCTGGGAGAAGGTCTACAATCTGGAACGGGAAAATCTGCTGTCCGGCCTTCTGCGCTGCCCGGTCTGCGGTGCCGGCATGTACGGCAACGTCAACCGAAAGAAGAACAAAAAAGGCGAGTTCTATAAGGATTACTATTACTACACCTGCAAGCACCGCCTGTCTGTGGACGGCCACCGCTGTGATTTCAAGCGCCAGTTCAGCCAGGAAAAGCTAAACTCCGCCGTGGAGGAAATCATCTACTGTCTGGTGAACAACCCGAAATTCGAGGCCGCCATCCGGGAAAAGATCGGCCAGCGGATCGATACTCACGAGCTGGAAGAAGAACTGGCAGAGCTGCAGCAGCAGCTCCGCCAGAAAAACGGTGCAAAAGACAAGCTGGGCGACCTGATGGACCGGCTGGACGTCACCGACCCACACTATGAGCGGAAGTATGCCGACATGGAGAGCCGGCTGGATCGGCTGTACGACGAGATCTCCGCCACAGAGGAGGCCGTCGCGGTTCTGCAGACCAGGCTGGACAATCTGCTGCAGGAAAAATTCAACGTGGACCAGGTCTATCAGTTCCTGCTCTACTTCGATCAGCTCTACGCCCACTTCACAGACTCCGAGAAGAAAAAGTTCCTCAACAGCTTCATCGACCGGATCGAAATCTATCCCGAGGAGCAGCCCGACGGCCGCCTGGTCCGGTCCATCCGCTTCAAGTTCCCGGTCTGGTTCGGAGAGGGTTACACCTCGGATTTGAGTTGGGACAACGAGACAACAGTCTCCACATGCGCGCAGCGCGGGAACATGTCGACGGCCTCCGCGCGGGCGAGGGTGTAGTTCTTTTCGCAAAGCAGCCTGACGTCTCGCGCGAGGGTCGCGGGGTCGCAGGAGACGTAGACCACGCGGGCGGGCGACATTTCCTCGATCGCGTCGATCACGTCGGCGCTCAGGCCCTTGCGCGGCGGGTCGACGACGATCACGTCCGGGCGGACGCCCTCGGCGCAGAGCCGGTTCGCGGCCTGTCCCGCGTCCGCGCAGAAGAAGCGCGCGTTTTCGATCCCGTTGCGCTCGGCGTTGCGCTTTGCGTCCTCGATCGCCGCGTCCACGACCTCCACGCCGATCGCCTGCTTCGCGTGCCGCGCAAGACAGAGCGTGATCGTGCCGGTGCCGCAGTAGAGGTCGAGCACGGTCTCCGCGCCGGTCAGACCGGCGGCGGCGATCGCCTTGCCGTAGAGAACCTCCGCCTGCGTGCGGTTGACCTGATAGAACGACCGCGGCGAAATGCGGAAGCGCAGGCCGCAGAGCACGTCCTCGATCGCGTCCGCGCCCCAGAGAATGCGCGTTTTTTCGCCGAGGATCGCGTTGCCTTTGCGGGTGTTGACGTTGAGCGCGACGGACTTTAATCCCGCGACATGCCCGCGCAGGCGCTCGACCAGCTCTTTCTCACGCGGGAGCTTCTCGCCGTTGACGATGAGGCAGACGAGGACTTCCCCGGTCGCCTCCGCGTTTCGGACGAAGATATGGCGCAGCAGGCCCTTGCCGCTCTCCTCGTCGTAGGCGCTGACGCGGTATTCCCGCGCCCACCGGAGGACGGCCTGCTTCGCAATGTCGGCGATCTCCGGCTGGATCAGGCAGCGATCGATCGGGATGAGGTCGTGCGTGCCCTTTTTGAAGAAGCCCGCCTCGACCCCGTTCTTCGCCGGCGCGACCGGGAACTGCGCCTTGTTGCGGTAGGCCTCGCAGGTCGGCGCGGCGGCCAGTTCGATCGTCTGAAGATCCTGCCCGCCGAGGCGGTTCAGCGCGTCCAGCACCCGCTGCCGCTTGATCGCGCACTCGGCCTCGTAGTCCATGTGCCAGAAGTCGCAGCCGCCGCAGACTTTCGCGCAGGGGCAGCGGCGGTCGACGCGGTGCGGCGAACGGAACAGGATTTTCTCGATCTTCCCGTGCGCGGCGGTCCTGCCGACGTGGGTGACGCGGATCTCGTATTCCTCGCCGGGGACGGCGTTCGGCACAAAGACGGCGCAGCCGTCGACGCGGCACACGCCGAGCCCTTCGCTGGTGAAGCCGCTGACCGCGGCGCGGTAAAGTTCATTCTTTTTCACGGCAAACCCCTCTGATTTCTCATTGTTTTTATTCTATCACGTTTTTTTCCGTTCGTAAACCGCAAAGGACCGTTTCTGCGGCAGATCGTATTATACAGAATTGCGGGGCGATTTTTGTGCGGCCTGTACAAATTTTGGAAAAATATTTGTGCAAGCCTTGTAAAATCAGACTGAAAGTGCTATAGTACCAATAGAATTATGATGCAGGAGCAGCGACATCCGGCGGCCGCCGGGGGGCTGTTCCGGGAACGGGAAAACGCCGTTCCGCACATAATCAATACATTTTATATGGAGGGAACGTTATGAAAAAGCTTCTTGCACTGATCCTTTGTCTGGCACTGGTAGCCTGCCTGTTCGCGGCCTGCGGCGGCGAAGGCGGCTCCGAAAGCGACTTCAAGGTCGGCGTTGTGCTGGTCGGCGACGAAAACGAAGGCTACACGCTGGCGCACATCAACGGCATCAAGGAAGCCGCGAAGAACCTCGGCCTCGACGAGACGGACAACTTCGTCTGGAAGTACGCCATCGGCGAGGATGAGACCTGCAAGACCGCGATCGAGGACTGCATCGATCAGGGCTGCACGCTGATCTTCACGAACTCCTACGGTCATCAGGACTATGCGCAGCTCGTTGCCGAGCAGAAGCCCGACATCCAGATCGTCGCCATGACGGGCGACAAGGCGAAGGCCTCCGGCCTTGCCAACTTCCACAACGCGTTCACCGAGATCTATGAGGCGCGCTTCGCTGCCGGCGTTGTCGCGGGCATGAAGATCGCGGAGCTCGAAGAGCAGGGCAAGCTGACCGCGAAGAACTATGACGCGGACGGCAAGGTCCGTGTCGGCTACGTCGGCGCTTATCCGTACGCGGAAGTCGTCTCCGGCTACACCGCATTCTTCCTTGGCATCAAGAGCATCTACGAGAACGTCTCCATGGAAGTCCTCTACACCTCTTCCTGGTTCGACATCACCGCTGAGAAGGCGGCTGCAGAGCAGATGATCGGCGACGGCTGCGTCATCATCGGCCAGCACGCTGACTCCACCGGCGCTCCCTCCGCCTGCGAGGCCGCGCTGAACGCGGGCACCACGGTCTTCTCCGTCGGCTACAACATCGACATGCTGACCGCTGCTCCGAACGCCGCTCTGACCTCCCCGACGAACGAATGGGGCGTCTACTACACCTACGCGATCGGCGCCGCGATGAACGGCGAAGAGATCGCGACCAACTGGGCCGAGGGCTTCGACAAGGACGCCGTCGCGCTGACCCCGCTGGGCCCGAACGTTGCTGCGGGCACGCAGGAGAAGGTCGACGAAGTCATCGCCGCTCTGAAGGCCGGCACCCTGCATCCGTTCGACCAGTCCTACTTCACCGTGGGCGGCGAAGTCGTTGAGGAAGCCTTCGCGACCGACACCGACGGCGACTGGGTCAACGACGCCGACAACGCGATGTTCGACGGCTACTATCACGAGTCCTACTTCCAGTCCGCTCCGTCCTTCGGCCTGCGGATTGACGGGGGCCTGCTCGTACGGGCAGGCCCCGTGTCTATTCCCGCAAAATCCATACAGAAAGGAAGACCGGTTTGGAGAACAACGAAATCATCAATGCGATCGAACTGCGAAATATCACGAAACGGTTCGGTCAGGTCGTCGCCAACGATAACATCTCTCTGGATCTCCGCAAGGGCGAGATTCTCGCGCTGCTCGGAGAAAACGGCTCCGGCAAGACCACGCTGATGAACATGCTGGGCGGCATCTACTTCCCCGACGAAGGCAGCATCCGCATCGAAGGACAGGACGCCGTGATCCGCTCGCCGAAGGACTCGTTCCAGTACGGCATCGGCATGATCCACCAGCATTTCAAGCTCGTCGACGTCTTCACCGCGGCGGAGAACATCGTCCTCGGCCTCGAAGGCGATAAGGGCAAGCTGGACCGCGCCTCCATCCGCAAGACCGTCCGCGAGATCGCCGAGAAATACGGCTTCGACATCGACCCGGACCAGAAGATCTACGACATGTCCGTCTCGCAGAAGCAGACCGTCGAGATCGTCAAGGTCCTCTACCGCGGCGCGAACATTCTGATCCTCGACGAGCCCACCGCCGTCCTGACCCCGCAGGAGACCGACAAGCTGTTTGCGGTCATGCGGAACATGAAGGCGGACGGCAAGGCCATTATCATCATCACGCATAAGCTCCACGAAGTGCTGGACGTGTCCGACCGCGTGGCGGTGCTCCGCAAGGGCAGATACATCGGCGACGTCGAGACGGCAAAAGCGACGCAGCAGTCGCTGACCGATATGATGGTCGGCCGCACCGTCTCGCTGAACATCGACCGCCCCAAGGCGGAGGAACTTTCCGATCGGCTCGTGGTCAAGGACCTGACGGTCCGCGACAAGGAGGGCGTCAAGAAGCTGGACAACGTCTCCTTCACCGCTATGGGCGGCGAGATCCTCGGCATCGCCGGCGTCGCCGGTTCCGGCCAGAAGGAGCTGCTGGAGGCCATCGCGGGCCTGCAGCACCAGGAGCCCGGCTCCGAGATCCGCTACCTCTCGCCTGACGGCAAGGAGCTGTTGCTGACCGGCATGGATCCTCTCGACATCATCAACTCGGGCGTTCTGCTCTCGTTCGTCCCGGAGGACCGCTTCGGCGCGGGCCTCGTCGGCTCGATGCCGATCGTGGACAACATCAAGCTCCGCACCTACCGCGATCACCCGGGCTTCCTCGCGGACCGCGCCAAGGCCGGCGCGCTGGCGGACCGGATCGTGACCGACCTCGAAGTCGTCACGCCGGATACGAACCGCACGCCGATCCGCCGTCTCTCCGGCGGCAACGTGCAGAAAGTCCTCGTCGGCCGCGAGATCGCTTCCAACCCCACGGTGCTGATGACGGCCTACGCCGTGCGCGGCCTTGACATCAACACCTCCTACATGATCTATTCCCTGCTCACGGAGCAGAAAATGAAGGGCGTCGCCGTCATCTACGTCGGCGAGGATCTGGACGTGCTGCTGGAGCTCTGCGACCGGATCCTGGTCCTCTGCGGCGGCCAGATCAGCGGCATCGTCGACGCCAAAACCACCACCAAAGAAGAAATCGGTCTGCTCATGACCCAGTTCAGAAGGGAGGCGCAAGCATGATCCGGATATCCAAACGCAGCGGGATCTCAGGCTGGCTCGCGGTCCTCATCCGCGTGATCGCGGTCCTGCTGGCGCTGGTGCTTTGCCTGCTTCTGACGCTTCTGTTCACCGGCAAGAATCCGCTCCGCGTCCTGACGGAAATGGTCGGCGGCTCGTTCGGCACGACGAAGCGTCTGTGGGAGTTCCTGCAGCGCACGATGCTGCTGGCCTGTATCGCGGTCGGCCTCGCGCCCGCGTTCAAGATGCACTTCTGGAACGTCGGCGCGGAAGGTCAGATGCTGATGGGCGGCCTCGGCGCGCTGATCCTGATGAAATTCGCCTGGAAGCTTCCCTCGCTGCCGCTGCTCATCCTCATGGCGCTGCTCGCCATCGTGTTCGGCGCGATCTGGGGCATGATCCCCGGCTTCTTCAAGGCCAAATGGAACGCCAACGAGACCCTGTTCACCCTGATGATGAACTACATCGCGATCCAGATCGTCCTGTACTTCTGTACGATCTGGGAGGGCACGCTCGGCACCGTCAAGATCGGCATCATGAACGGCACGTCCAGCCAGCCCTCCTACCATAAGGGCTGGATCGGCGAGATGTTCACCGGCAGCTTCAACGACAACGACTATATGTGGCTGGTGCTGATCGTCCTCGTCGTCGTCGTGGCGATGTGGGCCTACCTGCGCTACACCAAGCAGGGCTATGAGATCTCCGTCGTGGGCGACTCCGAGAACACCGCCCGCTACGCGGGCATCCGCGTCAACCGCGTCTACGTCCGCTCGATGGCGATCTCCGGCGGCGTCTGCGGCTTCGCGGGCTTCCTGGCGGTCTCCGCCGTCTCCCGCACCCTGTCCGAAAGCACCGCCGACGGCAGAGGCTTCACCGCGATCATCATCGCCTGGCTCGCGCATACGAACCCCTTCCTGATGGTCGTCTTCTCCGCCCTCTACACCTTCATGGAGCTCGCCGGCAAGCAGATGTCTTCGGCCTTCCGGCTGAACGACTACTACGCCAAGATCCTGACCGGCATCGTCCTGTTCTTCGTCCTCGGCTGCGAGTTCTTCGCCAACTATAAAGTCAAGATCTCGCGCAAACCGAAAGGAGGTGCGCTGAAATGAGCGGATTTCTGAATTTCATTTCCTCGCTCAGCACCACGCTGACCTTCTCGATCACCTTCGGCACCGTCATTCTTTTCGGCGCGCTGGGTGAGATCCTTACCGAGAAAGGCGGCAACCTGAACCTCGGCGTTCCCGGCATCATGTACATCGGCGCGATTGCGAGCCTTGCCGGCGCGCTGTGGTATGAAGGCCTCGGCCTGCAATCCGCGCTGGGCTTCTTCTATCCGTTCTCCTGCATTCTCGTCTGCCTGATCTTCTGCTTCGGCGCGTCGATGCTCGCCGGCCTGCTGTACTCCTACCTGACCATCAGCCTTCGTACCAACCAGAACGTCACCGGCCTGACGCTGACGATCTTCGGCACCGGCATCGCCAACTACTTCGGCGGCTCGCTGGGCAGCGTCGGCACCGTCCGCGCCGCCGTGACCTCCGACGCGATGAAGGCCTACATCAGCCCGCTCGTCAAGTGGCTCGACGGCCTGACCGACAAGATGAACCTCGGCTCGCTGCTCTTCCGCCACGGCTTCATGGTCTACTTCGCCATCCTGCTCGCCATCGTGCTCTGGTACTTCCTCACGAAGACCCGCACGGGCCTGTCGCTGCGCGCCGTGGGCGAGAACACCGCCACCGCCGACGCCGCCGGCCTCAACATCAACAAGTACAAGTACCTCTCCACCTGCATCGGCGCGGGCATCTCCGGCCTCGGCGGCTGCTTCTACGTCATGGAGTACATCGACGGCCTCTGGGAGACCTCCGCGACCATCGAGTCCCTCGGCTGGCTGGCCGTCGCCCTCGTCATCTTCGCGACCTGGAAGCCGATGCGCTGTATCTGGGGCGCGTACCTGTTCGGCCTGCTGTCGTGGTTCTACTTCCTGATCCCCGGCCTGTTCAAGGGATCTGACAAGATTTTCCAGATGCTGCCGTATCTGTTCACGCTGCTGGTCCTGATCCTGGTCTCTCTGCGGCGCAAACCGGAGGATCAGCCGCCCGCTTCTCTGGGCAAGGCCTACTTCCGCGAAGAGCGGTAACGGAGGCAAATCTATGGAATTGACGGCTCGAATCGAGGCGAAACAGCGCCTCATCGACGTCGCCGCCGGCCGCGCCCCGGCCGACCTGGTCCTCAAAGACGTGCGCTACGTCAACGTGTTCTCCGGCGAGATCCGCCGGGGAGACGTCGCCGTCGTCGGGGGCCGGATCGCCGGGGTCGGTTCCTATGGCGCGCCAAACGAGATCCATCTGGACGGCGTGGTATGCCCCGGCCTGACCGACGCGCACATCCACCTCGAGTCCAGTCTCGTCTCCCCCGCGGAGTTCGCGAAGGCCGTGGTCCCGCACGGGACCACCTGCGTCGTCACCGATCCGCACGAGATCACCAACGTCATGGGGACCGACGGCGTGGAGTTCATGCTCCGCGCGACCGAAGGCCTCCCCGTCGACGTCTTCTTCATGCTGCCCTCCTGCGTACCCGCGACCCCGCTGGACGAGGCCGGCGCGGAGCTGGACTGGACGGCGATCGACCGCTTCTACGGCAACCCGCGCGTCCTCGGCCTCGCCGAGATGATGAACGCCTTCGGCGTGGTGCATGACGACGAAGCCGTGCTCGCCAAGATCGCCGCGGCGGAGCGGAGCGGCAAGCGCGTGGACGGCCACGCGCCGGGGCTCTCCGGCGGAGAGCTCTGCGCCTACGTCGGCGCGGGCGTGCAGTCCGATCACGAGTGTTCCGATCCGGACGAGGCCATGGAAAAGCTGCGCCTCGGCCAGTATATCATGATCCGCGACGGCACCGCCGCCCGCAATCTCGAGGCGCTCGCGCCCCTGCTGCGCGGCAAGGCGGCGGAACGCTGCCTGCTCTGCACCGACGACAAGCACCCGATCGACCTGCTCGAAAAGGGGCATATCGACTACATCCTCCGCAAGGCCGTCGCCTGCGGCGCGGACCCGATCGCGGCCGTCACCGCTGCGACGTACAACGCCGCGCAGTACTTCGGCCTGCGCGACCGCGGCGCCATCGCTCCCGGTCTGCGCGCGGACTTCACCGTCTTCGACGATCTGGAGCACTTCCGCGTCCAGGCGGTCTACCACGGCGGCGTCTGCGTCTACGACGGCGCGCTCGCGCCGTTCGCGCCGCCCGAAAACGACCCGCTCCTGCGGGAAAAAGCGCTCGACACCTTCCACGTCGCGCATATCGCGCCGGAGGACTTCGCGCCGAACGGCAGTCAGGGCGTGATCGGCATGATCCCCGGGCAGATCGTCTCCACCGACGAGGGCCGCGCCGAGCGGCCGGATCCGGCGAACGACATCCTGCGGATCGCCGTCATCGAGCGGCACCGGAACACCGGTCACATCGGCCTCGGCTATCTCAAGGGCTACGGACTCAAAACCGGCGCGGTCGCGACGTCCATCTCCCACGATTCGCACAATATCATCGTCGTCGGCGCGACGGCGGAGGAAATGGCGCTCGCCGTGCGGAAGGTCGTGGAAAACCGCGGCGGCATCACCGTCGTCCGGGGCAAAGAGATCGTGGGCGACGTGCCGCTCGAGCTCGGCGGCCTTATGTCCGATACGCCGCTCACAGAGATCAACGAGAAGCTGGAGGCCGCCAAACGCGCTGCCTTCGCGCTCGGGGTCAACGAGGGGATCGACCCCTTCATGACCCTCTCGTTCATGTCCCTTCCCGTCATCCCCGCCCTACGTCTCACGACGCGCGGCATGGTCGACGTGATGACGCAGCGGTATATCTGACGCGGCAATGATACGAAAACGGCTCCTGCGAGACCGCAGGAGCCGTTCATTATGCGGCGCGTGTCCCGTCATTGACACGGAGCGGCGGGCGTTGTATAATCGTTTCGTGCCTGCGCGGCGGGATGTTTCACGTGAAACATCCCGATATTTCGTCCGCGCCAAGCAACGGAAATCAGGTGATTGCATGCTGACTTATGAACATTGTACGCTCTGTCCGCGCAAATGCGGGGTCGACCGCACGGCGGGGCAGCTTGGCTTCTGCGGGATGCCCGCGGCGCTTCGCGCGGCGAAGGCCATGCTCCACTACGGCGAGGAGCCGCCGGTCTCCGGCGCGTTCGGCACGGGCGCGGTGTTTTTCAGCGGGTGCACCCTGCGCTGCGTCTACTGCCAGAACGGCGAGATCTCCGCGGGCGGCAAGGGCGTTGTGCTTGATTCGCGCCGTCTGCGCGAGATTTTCGCGAACCTGATCGACGAGGGCGCGCAGTCCATCGACCTCGTCACGCCGACGCACTTCCTGCCGGACATCCTGCCCGCGCTGTCGCCGAAGCTGCCCGTGCCGGTCGTCTACAACTGCGGCGGCTACGAGCGCGTCGAGACCCTGCGCGAACTGGAAGGGCTGGTGGACGTCTATCTGCCCGATTTCAAGTACGTCGACAACGCCCTCGCAGCGGAATTGTCCCGCGCGCCGGACTATTACGAGGTCGCTTCCGCGGCGATCCGGGAGATGTACCGGCAGGTCGGCGGCGCAGTCGTGAACGACGGGATCCTGGAGCGCGGCCTGCTGATCCGCCACCTGATCCTGCCGGGGCATTTAGAGAATTCGCTGCGCGTGATCGAATGGGTCGCGGCGAATTTCCCGAAAAACGACGTGCTTTTCTCGCTGATGTGCCAGTATGTGCCGACGGGGAAGGTCGCGCCGCCGCTCGACCGCTGCCTGACCGAAGAAGAATACGACGGCGCGGTGTCTTGGATGGAGCTGTGCGGGCTGACGAACGGCTACACGCAGGATTTCGCCGCCGCGACGACGGAATACCTGCCGGATTTCGATTTCGGCGGAATTTAACAAAACAAACGTTTGCATTTTGCGAACAAACGTGCTATAATCATAGTATCCAGAGGAAAGGTGGGCTCGCAATGGCACGAACGAGCAACAAGCGCGACGAAATCCTCGCGTTTCTGAGAGACTTTTCCGCGCAGTACGGCTACGCGCCGTCCGTCCGCGAGATCATGCAGGGGGTCGGTCTGAAATCCACCGCCTCCGTCCACTATCACCTCCGCGCGCTGAACGACAGCGGCGCGATCGAAATGGACGCGGACAAGAACCGCGCGATCCGCCTGCCGGAGCGCGGCGTGCCCGTCGTCGGCACGGTCGCCGCCGGTCAGCCGATCCTGGCGGAGGAGCACATCGAGGGCTACCTGCCGTGGAGCGGCGACCCGGACTGCTTCGCCCTGCGCGTCAAGGGCGATTCGATGATCGACGCGCGCATTTTCCCCGGCGACACGGTGATCGTCCGCCCGCAGCCCACCGCAGAGAACGGCGAGATCGTCGTCGCCCTGATCGGCGACGAGGCGACGGTCAAGCGTCTCAGCCGCCGGAACGGCGCGGTCTGGCTCCTGCCGGAGAACCCCGCGTATTCGCCGATCGACGGCAGAGAGGCGACCATCCTCGGCAAGGTTCGCGCCGTCGTGCGGGAATTGTAATTGATCCACTCTCTCATTTTCCACCTCATCCGTCTCGCCTTCGGCGATCCGCCTGTCTCGCTGCGGCTCGGTCACGCCGCGGCTCTGACATGCCACCGGCATGTCATTCACTCCCGCGGCGACGCTTCGCTTCCCTCAAGGGGAAGGCTTTCAGGGTGCGCCGCCAAAGGCTTCTCCTTGAGGAGAAGCTGTCAGCCGCAAGGCTGACTGATGCGGTGTGAATCTTACCGCGCAAAAATCCCATGTTTCACGTGAAACATGGGATTTTTCTATTGCAAACGTCGGGAACGTGTGATATTATGTATACGAATTCGACGAAAGGAGGCGGGTCATGGGTACGATCATTGCCGTCGTCAATCAAAAAGGTGGCGTCGGGAAGACGACGACCGCGGTCAATCTGACCGCCGCGCTGACGGCGCTCGGTTCGCGCGTCCTGCTGTGCGACTTTGACCCGCAGGCGAACGCGACCTCCGGCCTCGGCGTGGAAAAGCGCTCGGTCGTGCTGGGCGCTTACGAAATGCTGATCGACAACGCGCTCCCGGAGCGCTGCGTCGTGCGGACACGGTACGGCAGCCTCATCCCCTCGAGCGCCTCTTTGGCGGGCGCGACGGTGGAGCTGATCGGGCTGGAAAACCGCGAATACAGATTAAAGGATCAGCTTGACCGCTTACGCGACTCCTACGACTATATCTTGATCGACTGTCCGCCCTCCCTGGAGCTTTTGACGATCAACGCCCTGTGCGCCGCGGACAGCATTCTGATCCCGGTCCAGTGCGAATACTACGCGCTGGAGGGCCTTTCCGACCTGATGGCGACGATGCGGGCGATCAAAAAGCGCCTCAATCCGCGCCTGCAGATCTTCGGCGTCCTGCTGACGATGTTCGACGGCCGCACGAATTTCTCCAACCAGGTCGCGCAGGAGGTGCGCCGTCACTTCCCGGGGAAGGTCTTCGCCTCGGTGATCCCGCGCAACGTCCGGCTCGCGGAAGCGCCGAGCCACGGCAGCCGCCTATCTCGCGGTCGCGGAAGAATTCCGCAGAAAGGGGTAAGCTATGAAGCAAAAAGGCTTGGGGCGCGGACTCGGCGCTCTGATCGACGGTTTTTCCGAGAGCTCGCCGCAGCAGCAGGCGGTCACGACGCTGCCCCTGCAAAAGGTCGAGCCGAACCCCAATCAGCCGCGCCGCGCGTTCGACGAGGTCGAACTGCAGGCGCTCGCGGACTCGATCGCGGAGCACGGCATCGTGCAGCCGCTCGCCGTCCGCGCGCTGGATAACGGCTACTATCAGATCATCGCGGGCGAACGCCGCTGGCGCGCCGCAAGGCTCGCGGGCCTGCAGGAGATCCCCGTCGTCGTACTCGACGCGGACGACCGGACCGTCATGGAGCTCGCGCTGGTCGAGAATTTACAGCGGCAGGACCTGAATCCCATGGAGGAGGCCGAGGGCTATCGCGCCCTCATGGAGGACTACGGTCTGACGCAGGAGCAGGCGGCGTCGCGGGTCGGCAAATCCCGTCCCGCGGTGGCGAACGCCCTGCGCCTGCTCGCGCTGCCCGACGAGGTCCGCGCGATGGTCGAAGACGGCACGCTCTCGGCGGGGCACGCCCGCGCGGTGCTGTCGCTGCCGTCGGCGCGGCTGCAAAAGGCCGCGGCGCAGAAGATCATCGCCCTGCGGCTGTCCGTGCGGCAGGCGGAGACGATGTGCAAGCGCATGGCGGCGGGCGAACAGCCTGCGAAGGAACGGCCCGCGCTGACCGTCGACTACGTCGGCGAGTGCGAAAAGGCGCTCACCCGGCGGCTCGGCCGCAAGGTGCGGATCGTCAGCGGCAAGCGCAAGGGCCGCTTCGAGCTGGAATTCTACGGCGCGGACGACCTGCAGCGGCTCTATGATATACTGCTTTCCATTTCGGAGGACAAACATGCCTGAGACAGAAACAGAGACCCGGCAGGCGCCGAAGCGCAGACGCGCCGCGCTGGGCTATATCGCGATTTTACTGGGCGCCGCCCTCTTGCTGGTGGCGATCTCCCTGATGATGCGGCAAACCGTGCCGCAGGAGGAGCTTGCTCCGCCCGCGATCGCCGGCGAGCCCGCGCAAAACGGAAACAATTCCTGATATGAGGTGATTTTTATGCTGGATATCAAACGAATCAAAGACGATCCCGAAGGGGTCAAGGCCGGTCTTCGCGCGAAGGAAGTCGACTGCGACGCGCAGGTCGACCGCATTTTGGAGCTCGACGCGCAGCGCCGCGCGCTGATCCTCGAGACCGAGACGAGCAAGGCCGAGCAGAACAAGGTCTCCAAGGAGATCCCGATGCGCAAGAAGAACGGCGAGGACGTCGCCCCGATCTTCCAGCGCATGAGCGAGCTGAAGGCCAAGATCGCCGCGAACGACGCGAAGCTCAGCGAGGTGGAGGCGGAGTACCGCACGCTGATGCTGTCCCTGCCCAACCTGCCCGATCCCGACCTCGTCCCCGGCGGCAAGGAGAACAACGAGCCGCTGCGCTACTACGGCGAGCCGCACAAGTTCGACTTCGTGCCGAAGCACCACGTCGACCTGTGCACCGATCTCGGGCTGATCGACTACGAGCGCGGCACGAAGCTCGCGGGCTCCGGCTTCTGGATGTACCGCGGTCTCGGCGCGCGCCTGGAGTGGGCGCTGCTCAACTACTTCATGGACTGCCACCTGGCCGACGGCTACGAGATGGTCATCCTGCCGCATATGCTGGAGTATAAGTGCGGCGAGACGGCGGGCCAGTTCCCGAAGTTCGCCGACGAGGTCTATAAGATCGAGAATCCGACCGACGACCGGATGCACTTCATGCTCCCGACGGCGGAGACCGCGCTCGCGTCCCTGCACCGCGACGAAATTCTGAACGAGGCCGACCTGCCGCACAAGCTCTTCGCCTACACGCCGTGCTTCCGCCGCGAGGCGGGCTCCCACCGCGCCGACGAGCGCGGCATGGTGCGCGGCCATCAGTTCAACAAGGTCGAAATGTTCCAGTACTGCCTGCCGGAGAAGTCCGACGAGGCGTTCGACGAGCTCGTCCGCAAGGCCGAGGACCTCGTCAAGGGGCTGGGCTTCCACTTCCGCACCGTGAAGCTGGCGGCGGGCGACTGCTCGGCGTCCATGGCGCGGACCTATGACATCGAGATCCTGATCCCGTCCATGAACGGCTACAAGGAAGTCTCGTCCGTCTCCAACGCCCGCGACTACCAGGCGCGGCGCGGCAACATCCGCTTCCGCCGCGAGGCGACCGGCAAGACCGAGTTCGTCCACACGCTCAACGGCTCCGGCCTCGCGACCTCCCGCATTTTCCCGGCGATGGTCGAGCAGAACCAGCGCGCCGACGGCTCCGTCGTCGTGCCCGAAGTCCTGCGCAAGTATCTCGGCGGCCTTGAAGTCATCGAGAAGAAGTAAGCCGAGGAGAGCTGAACTTAATCCGTTCGCAATTAATTTCACATAACTACTGAAGAAAGGAGGAAACAGAAATGGCAAAGAAAGATAAAGAGAAGAAGGGCTTTATCAAGGAGTTCAAGGAGTTCGCGATCTCCGGCAACATGTTCGACATGGCGATCGGCATTATCATCGGCGGTGTGTTCAAGGATCTGGTCACTTCCTTCACGAACAACATCATCATGCCGATCATCTCCATCTTCACCGGCGGCGTGAGCTTCGACGAGTGGAAGGTCGCCCTGCCGACGATCTTCGACAAGACCGATCCCGAGACCGGCGAAGTCATCAAGAACTATCTGACCTTCGGTAACTTCATCTCCGCGATCATCAGCTTCGTGATTCTGATGCTGGTCGTCTTCCTGCTCGTCAAGGGCGTCAACAAGCTGCGCAAGGCTGCCGAGGCGAAGAAGGCAAAGGAGGAAGAAGAGGAGCCGAAGGAAGAGGAGCCGCCCGAGCCCTCCAACGAAGAGAAACTCCTCACCGAGATCCGCGACCTGCTGGCGCAGAAGTGATCCTGATCCCTCGCGATCCTGCCGCAAAACGGCGACCCCGTCTTCGTTTTGCGGCAGTTACTCTGCGAAAAAGAGAGAACGCCGGAAACTCCGGTCGAATTTGGTAATATTGCTGAATATTGTCGGTTTTTGTCGAAAAGAATTTGGCTATATTTACTTAAATTTCCTTGCAAAACCGCGAACGGTATGCTAAATTAGAACTACCGTTTTCCAGGTACGGAGTTTACGGAGGAGGAATGTAGAACATGGAAAAAATGTATCGCGTCCTGCTCGCCAACAGCAGCGAGGATTATTCCAAGCAGCTCGCCGGCATTCTCGAGCAGTCCGACCGGTACGAGGTCGTCGGTATGGCGAACGACGGAATCGAAGCGATCGATCTCCTGCGGGAGATCCGCCCCGAATTCCTCGTAGTAGATATGATGCTTCCCCGGGCGGACGGCGTCGCGGTCTTAAAAGCGGCGAACGCCCTGGAAAAGAAGCCGATGCTGCTGGTATTGGCAGATTTTATGACGGAATTTGTGTCCAACCTGCTCGTTTCGCTCGGCGTGCAGTACGTCCTGCTCAAGCCCTGCACCCCGCGCGCCGTCTATGAGCGGCTCAACGAAATGCGCGACAGCCTGACCCCGCGCAGCCCCTGGCAGCGCACCCGCGAGGCCAACGTCGAAGCGATGGTCACGTCGATGATCCACGAGATCGGCGTCCCGGCGCACATCAAGGGCTATCAGTATCTGCGCGAGGCGATCATCATCGCGGTCAAGGATATGGAGGTCATCAACGCCATCACGAAGGTGCTCTATCCGCAGGTGGCGAAGACCTTCGCGACCACGCCGTCGCGCGTCGAGCGCGCCATCCGTCACGCGATCGAGGTCGCGTGGGACCGCGGCGATCTGGAGACGCTGCAGCGCTTCTTCGGCTACACCGTCTCCAACACGAAGGGCAAGCCGACGAATTCGGAGTTCATCGCGCTGATCGCGGACAAACTGCAGCTCCAGCTCAAGAGCATGGAGCCGATCGCCATTTAGGCAGGACGACAAAGTTTCCGTACAATGACAACCCCCGGTCGGAGAAATCATTCTCCAGCCGGGGATTTTTCTGTATTCTCCGCATCTTCTCCCGGTCGTGTCATTGCGAGGTCGCAAAACGACCGTGGCAATCCGTCCGTCGCAGGGCTGGGAACTGCATCGTAATACGCGGGCGGCGATGGCCGCCCCTACCGTATTTTCACGAAAAGAAGCCGTCTCATCGAGACGGCTTCTTTCTTATTTATGATACTTCGTGCCCGCCTGAATGGTTTCCGCGCGGTAGAGCTGTTCGAGCGCCATGACCCGCATCAGATGGTGGGGGAAGGTCATCGGGCCGAAGGAGAGGCGAAAATCGGCCTTCCGTTTGATATTCGGGTCGATGCCGAAGGACGAGCCGATCAGGAAGCACGCCGCGCTCCTGCCCTCGTTTTTGATCGCGCGAAGCTTGTCCGCGAGCGCCTCCGAGGACAGCTCTCTGCCCTCCGGCGTGAGGACGCAGAACCACGCGCCGCGCGGGACGTTCGCGGCGATCAGCTCCGCCTCCTTCGCCAGTCCCGCGGCGATCTCCGCCGCGTTCGGGTCGTCCGGCAGGCGCGTCTCCGGCAGCTCGATCAGGTTGAACTTGCAGTACGCGCCGAGCCGCTTGGCGTATTCGTCCGCCGCCGCGGCGTAGAACTTTTCTTTCAGTTTTCCGACGGTGATCAGGGTGATTGAAAACATGGCAATTCTCCCGTAAAGGCGTTATTGAATAGAAAATGGAAAATGAACGGTTCGGCCAATTCGGAGAATTGGCCGATAAAAAACAGAAGAACGCAATAGCAATCCTGTCATTGCGAGACCGACGAAGTCGGGCGTGGCAATCTGTCCGTCTCGATGTGGTACACTTTCTCATAATTCGATGTATGTGCCATACCTGCCACGGACGGATTGCCACGGGTGCTATCGCACCCTCGCAATGACAAAACTGATAGATTTTCTATCTATTTGCCAATTCTCCGAATTTGCAAATACCTCAATTATCAATTATCAGTTTTCTTTCTTCCCCGGAAGGATTACCGAAGAAATCCTTCCAGGATCTTCTGCTCCGCTTCTTCGGCGGTCAGGCCGAGGGTCATGAGCTTCAGGATCTGCTCGCCCGCGATCCTGCCGATCGCCGCCTCGTGGATCAGCGACGCGTCGACGTGGTTGCACGAGATCTCCGGGATCGCGCGCACCTTTGCGCCGCCCATCAGGATCGCGTCGCACTGGACGTGGCCGAAACACTTGTTGTCGCCGGACACGCGCGGGTAGAAGATCTGCGACGAGGTATCCTGCGCGACGGAGCGGGAAATGACCTGCGCTTTTGTGTCAAAACCGCTCAAAAACACGTCCATTTCGCTCACGGCCTTCTGATCGGCGTGTGTCAGCAGATTTTCGCGGATGACGACCTCGCTGCCCGCGCCGCGGCATTCGACCTTCGTGTAGCGCTTCGTGTCGTCCACGCCGCGGATCTGGCTGGTCTCCAGCGTGACCGACGCGCCCTCCTCGAGGTACAGGACGGTCTGCGGGTTCAGGATGCGCTTGCCGCCGCCTTCGCCCTCGCCGTAGTGCTTCTCGATATACTTGACACGCGCGTTTTTGCCGACGTAGAAGGTGTGGATGCCGTCGTGCTGGCTGTCGCAGCTTGAACAGTTGTGGATGCCGCAGCCGGCGACGATCGTCACGTCCGCGTCCTCGCCGACGAAGAAGTCGTTATAGACCATGTCCTTAAAGCCGCCCTTCGTCAGGACGACCGGGATGTGCACGGACTCGTTCTTCGTGCCAGGGGCGATGCGGATGTCGATGCCGTCCTTGTCGGTCTTCGACTCGATGACGATATGCTCCGTATTGCGGCGGAACGCCTTCTGCCCGTCGGAGCGGATATTGACCGCGCCTTCGCCGGTGCCCTTCATGTCGGCGACGATGGCGAGGATGTTCTTCTGAATGTCGTTCAGCATTTCCGATCCCCCTCCAGCCGGTCGCAGGCGATGACGGTCTCTGCGATGATTTTCGGATAGATCTCCTCCACGCTGCCGCGCGCGGCGACCGCGCCGTTCGCGATCAGGACGATCTCGTCGGCGAGGCGGAGGATGCGCTCCTGATGGGAAATGATCAGGATGGTCGCTTCTTTTTTGTCGTGGATCTCGCGGAAGGTGTCGGTCAGACGGGCGAAGGACCACAGGTCGATGCCGGCCTCCGGCTCGTCGAAGATCATCAGGCCGCTTTTCCGCGCCAGGACGGTCGCGATCTCGATGCGCTTGACCTCGCCGCCGGACAGGCTCGTGTCCACGTCGCGGTCGATATAGTCGCGGGCGCACAGGCCCACCTTCGTCAAATAGTTGCACGCGGTGTCATGGCTCATTTTTTCGCCTGCTGCGACGTTTAAGAGATCGCGCACCTTCATCCCTTTGAAGCGCGGCGGCTGCTGGAAACCGTAAGAGATACCGCGCTGCGCGCGTTCCGTGACGGACAGGCGGGTGATATCCTCGCCGTTCCAGAAGATCTCGCCGCCGGTCGGGGGATAGATGCCCATGATCGCGCGGGCGAGGCTGGTCTTGCCGCCGCCGTTCGGGCCGGTGATCACGATGAATTTTTTGTCCTCCACGGTCAGGGAGACGTCGCGCAGGATCTCGACCGCCGCGCCGTTTTCGCCGTCCACGCGGTAGGACAGATTTTTGATCTCAAGCATGGAGTGTTCCTCTTTCGCTGTTTTTTCTCTTTTTGCACTATACCATATTTTCCCCCTGCTTGCAATCCTTATCCGATATTTCAATGCGCAATGCTCAATTCTAAATCTTAATCAGAACGCACCGCAGATCCTGTCGTTGCGAGGCGCAACGCGCCGTGGCTGCGCAGCCGTCGGCGGATCGCCGCCCGTGAAAACCGGCTTGAGTTCGACTCTCCTCAGCTTATGTACAGATTCCCACGGTCGCTCCGCGACCTCTGAATGACAAATTTGGACAGACCTATAACTTCTATTGTTAATATATTTTATATTTTAGTATATATTTTAATTGTATCTATTGCATTTTTGCACAGGGTATGGTAAAATTTATGGGTATTATTAGAATGGAAAGGAGTCGGCTATGTATTCCAACGCCTATGTCTGGTCACGCGTCTTATCCTACATGGAGCAGCACTCTCCCGCCGCTGCCGTCACCGCCTATTTCGACGACGCCGACGTGCTGGAGCTCAACGAGGAAAAGCTCGTGATCTATACCCCTTCCCCCTTTCGGAAGGACGTCATTCTCAGCCGCTATCACGACCTGATCGAGGAGGCAATGCGCGAGCAGTTCCAGACGGAGATCGAGCTGGAGGTCCTGTGCGACGAAGACCTGCCGCAGTACAAGCAGAGCAAGCGTAAGCGCGCCTTCGTCCAGTTCAACTCGCAGTATACCTTCGAGACTTTCGTCGTCGGCTCGTCCAACCGTCACGCCTATTCCGCGGCGGAGGCGGTCGCGGAGGAACGCACCACCGCCTACAATCCGCTCTTCATCTACGGCCAGAGCGGCCTGGGCAAGACCCACCTGCTCTACGCCATCGCCAACCGCATCCAGACGAAGCACCCGGACTACAACATCGTCTACATCAAAGGCGATCAGTTCACGAACGAATTCATCGAGGCCGTCCGTACCGGCAAGAACTTCGAATTCCGCGACAAATACCGCAACGCCGACCTCTTCCTGATGGACGACATCCAGTTCATCTCCGGCAAGGAGGGTACGCAGGAGGAATTCTTCCACACCTTCAACACCCTGCATGAAAACCACCGGCAGATCGTCCTGACCTCCGACCGCGTTCCGTCGGACATGCTCAAGCTGGAAGACCGTCTGCGCACGCGCTTCGAATGGGGACTGATCGTGGACATCCAGGCGCCGGACTACGAGACGCGCTGGGCGATCACGAAGAACAAAGCCTTGTCGCTCGGCATGACCCTGCCGGACGAGGTGTGCGACTATATCGCCGAAAACATCACGAACAACGTCCGCCAGATCGAGGGCACGGTCAAGAAGATCAAGGCCTACCACGACCTGACCGGGATGCCGATGGACATCTCCAGCGTCTCCCGCGCGATCAAGGACATGTACAAGGGCAAAGCGCAGGCCGTCCCGACGCCCGACCTCATCATCGGCGAGGTCTGCCGCTTCTACTCCATCGAGGAGAACATCCTGCGCAGCACGCAGAAGACGCGAAACACCGCCGAGGCGCGGCAGGTCGCCATGTATCTGATTCGCAAGATGACGAACCTCTCCCTGCCGGATATCGCGAAGGAATTCGGGAAAAATCATACCACCGTCCTCTACGGGATCCGTCGGGTCGAAGAAGACCTCGGCAATACCTCCAGCGGACTGCAGGATAACGTGCGGGAGATTACCGCGAATATCAACTCACGCTTATGAGTCGGGCTTTGCCCGACAATGCATTGCGCCTGCCGGCGCATTGGGGCGCAATGCATTCAGTTATTTTGTTTTACACAAGCTGTGTTCATTGTGCAATAGTTTCCTGTTCATAACCGTTTTTCCGTTTTGTATCCCGTCAGCCTGTCAATAACTCTATTGAATATCCACAGACGGCTGTGCATTGCAAACCCTTGCGTCCGTAGGCGATTTTCCGCTTTTGCACATAACTTTCGCCTACTGCTGATACAGACAAGTATTTCCTACCTATCTATCTTAGAAAGAGAAATGAGGTTTTAAACATGAAGTTCACCTGTGAAAAAGCTCTGCTGGTCTCCGCGATCTCCGTCGCGGGAAGAACGGTCTCTCCGAAGAGCACGATCCCCTGCCTGGAAGGCATTCTGCTCCGCGCCGGCGTCGGCGTACAGCTCACCGGTTTCAATCTGGAGACCGGCATCACCGTCAAGGTCGAAGCGGACGTGAAGGAAGCGGGCGTCTGCGTTATGCCGGCGCGCCTGTTCTTCGACATCATCCGCAAGCTGCCCGACGAGGAAGTGACCGTCGAAGTCGACGACAAGCTGCAGGTCTCGATCCGCGGCGGCGTTTCGTCTTTCAAGATCACCGCGATGGACGCGGAGGACTATCCCGAGCTGCCCGAGGTCAACGCCGAGCAGGGCATCGCCATCCCGCAGCAGGCGCTGCGCGAGCTGATCGGCGGCACGATCTTCTCCGCCTCGGAGAATCAGGCGCGTCCGGTCCTCACCGGCTGTCTGATCGAGGTCGAGGACAGCGGCGTCACCATGGTCGCGGTCGACGGAATCCGTTTGGCGCGCCGCACCTGGCACAGCGAAGAACCGCTCGGCAGAACGGAAAAATTCATCGTGCCTGCGAGCGGCCTGCGCGAAGTCGAGAAGATCCTGTCCGAGACGGACGAGCCCGCGATCTTCACCCTCGGCGCGAAGCACATTCTCTTTGAGATCGGCAGCGCGACGCTGGTCTGCCGCATTCTGGAGGGCGACTTCATCGACTGGCGGAACGTCATGTCGTTCGGCAGAACGAAGTTTCTGACCGCGAACGTCGCGGAGCTGATGAGCTCCATCGAGCGCGTCAGCCTGATTGTCTCGGAGAAGGTCAAGAGCCCGGTGCGCTGCACGTTCGGCGACAATATCGCGGACTTCCGCACCGTCAATACGATCGGTTCCGCGCACGACACCTGCGCGATCGCGGGCCAGGGCGGCGATCTGGAGATCGGCTTCAACTGCCGCTTCCTGCTCGACGCGCTCCGCGCCATCCCGAGCGAGGAGGTCACGCTGGAGCTGAGCACCGGCCTGAACCCGATTATCTTCACCCCGGTCGACGACAAGTTCGATTTCGCGTATATGGTGCTTCCGGTGAGATTGCATTGATGCAAAGCATCAATGCAGCGATATAAATCCCCTTGCGGGGATTTGCGAAATGCCCTGACGGGCGCGATATGTCTTCGACGCGATATGCGCCTTCGGCGCGTGAACCAGGGGATTTATATCATATCGCGTGATCGCGAAGCGGTCACATATCGCATTTGCGAAGCAAATATATCGCATTGCCGCAGGCAATATATCGCCGAAAGGAAACCAAAATGAGCGAAAATAGTATCAAAGAACTTGCGCTTTCTTTGACAGTCGAATTAACGGAGCTATGCGATAAAATTCACGCAAAAGCGATTTATACGAATCAGTTGCTTCGTTCCTGTTCTTCCATCGGAGCAA
The DNA here is from genome assembly GCA_905233385.1 of uncultured Oscillospiraceae bacterium. Lineage (GTDB taxonomy): Bacteria > Bacillota > Clostridia > Oscillospirales > Oscillospiraceae > JAZOXB01. Next base: position 32,092 of record CAJOEH010000020.1, on the reverse strand, counting down.
ATGCGCATGAAGCAACCTATGCGCACAGTCGTGCAGATTTTATCAGCAAAATGGAAATATCTTTGAAAGAATGCTACGAAACGGAATATTGGCTCGAAGTGTTATACCGCGTTCATTCTCTTTCGGAAGAACAGTATAAAGCTGTATCTGAAAAATGCGGCACGATCCGAAGAAAACTCATCGCCTCTGTTACGACTGCAAAGAAAAACACATAATCAATTACTATATAGGTAAATAACAATGAAAGTCAGAGTACGGCGGGTGGCCGCGGAGGACGTCCCGGTCACGATCACAACTGAATTTGTCAAGTTAGAGAGCTTTCTGAAGCTCGCGAACGCGGTGCAGTCCGGCGGCATGGCGAAGAACTTCATCCAGAACGGCGAAGTGACCGTCAACGGCGAAGTCTGCCTGATGCGCGGCAAGAAGCTCCGCGACGGCGACAGGGTCGGCTTCGACGGCGTGACCTACATCGTAAAAAATGCGTCTTGACCGTCTGTATCTGCGCGGCTTCCGCAACTACGCGGAGGTCGAGGCGCAGTTCGTTCCGGGCGTCAATCTGCTGATCGGCGACAACGCCAACGGCAAGACGAACCTGTTGGAGGCCGTCAGCTATCTGTCCACGGCGAAGGCGTTCCGCGCGAAGAAGGAGCAGGAACTGATCCTCTTCGGGCAGGATTTCGCGGAAATTTCCGCGACGGTGCATTCGCAGGAGCGCGAGCAGACCCTGCGCGCCCTGATCTTCGCCGACCGCCGGCCGCGTCAGCTCTGGCTCAACGGCGTGAAGCAGAAGACCGCCGCCGGGATCGCCGGCGTGCTGACGAGCGTGCTCTTCCGGCCGGACGATCTCTCCGTTCTGAAAGGCGGCGCCCAACCGCGCCGCCGTCTGCTCGACCAGCTGATCTGCCAGCTCCGCCCGAATTACGACGCGGCGCTGAGCGAGTATCAGCGGCTGTTGGAGCAGAAAAACGCCGTGCTCAAGGACTGGCGGGAGAATCCACGGCTTCTGGACGTGCTGCCGGAGTACAATCTCCGCATGGCGCAGGTCGGCGCGCTGGTCATCTCCTACCGCGCCCGCTGCCTCAAGGCGCTGAGCGAATGCGCCGCGGACTTCCACCGGGAGTTTTCCGGCGGCGCGGAGGAACTGACGCTGACCTATAAAACCGTGTCGAATATCGACGATCCCTTCGCCGAGCCCGCCGTCCTGCGGCAGCTCCTGACGGAGCACCAGCAATCGCACGAGCGGGCGGAACTGGAGAGCGGACAGTGCCTGTCCGGCCCGCACAAGGACGACTTCGAGGCCGCGCTGAACGGCCTGCCGATCAGTCTCTACGGCTCGCAGGGGCAGACGCGGACGGCGACGATCTCCGTCAAGCTCGCAGAGCGCGAGCTTTTACGCCGCGACACCGGCGAGGAGCCGATCCTGCTGTTGGACGACGTGCTGTCCGAGCTGGACGCCGGACGGCAGGACTTCGTCCTCAACCAGCTCAAAAGCGGGCAGGTCTTCATCTCCTGCTGCGAGACCGACCGGCTGACGAAGCTCGGCCAGGTGCTCACCATCGAAAAAGGAACGATCCGATAATGTATATTTCCATCGGCGCGGATTTTGCCGTGCGCGACCGGTCGGTGATCGGGATCTTCGATCTCGACAACGCCTCGTGGTCGAAGCATACCCGCCTGTTTTTGCGCGAGGCGGAACGGCAGGGCGAGGTGGTAGCGATCACCGACGACCTGCCCAAAAGCTTCGTCCTGACCGAAGAATTCGGCCTCAACCGCGTTTTCCTGACGCAGTTCAACTCCACCGCGCTCGAAAAGCGCAGCAGATAGTATATTGAGAAATCTATCAGTTCTGTCATTGCGAGACCAGTGCGCACACTGGTCGTGGCAATCTGTCCGTAACAGGTTTGTACCGAGGCAATTATGCTGTACTATGTTTATCTTCTGACAAATTGGAATCACCGTGTGCTTTATGTCGGTGTAACGAACAATTTGGAACGACGGTTATACGAACATAAACACGAGCTTGTTGACGGATTTACAAAACGTTACCACGTGCATAAGTTGGTATACTTTGAAACTACAACAGATGTACGGGCGGCGATCGAACGCGAAAAGCAGATAAAAAGCTGGTCGAGGGAAGCCAAGAACAGACTGATTTCGGAAACAAACCCCGATTGGAACGACCTTTCTGAAAACTGGTAGGGACAGATTGCACCCGCAAGGGGTAGGCCGCATCCGTAAGGCGGCATAGCCGCCAACGGCTGCGCACCCACGCCGCCTGCGGCGGCTCGCAATGACAAACCTATGAGTTTTCGCAAATATTCAGCAAATACCAAAACAGCAAATCCCAAGAAGGAGGACACACCATGTCCGAAGAATTGATCGAATTAACACCCGTGGAACAGGAATACGACGCGTCGCAGATCCAGGTCCTGGAGGGGCTCGAGGCCGTCCGGAAACGTCCGGGCATGTACATCGGCTCGACGTCCTCGTCCGGCCTGCACCATCTGGTCTATGAGATCGTCGACAACGCGATCGACGAGGCGCTCGCGGGCTACTGCACGCACATCACCGTGACGATCAACCCCGGCGACACCATCACCGTCACGGACGACGGCCGCGGCATCCCCGTGGACATCCAGCCGCAGACCGGCCGGCCGGCCCTCGAGGTCGTCTATACCGTCCTGCACGCCGGCGGCAAGTTCGGCGGCGGCGGCTACAAGGTCTCCGGCGGTCTGCACGGCGTCGGCGCGTCGGTCGTCAACGCCCTGTCCGAGTGGCTGACCGTCGAGGTCCACAAGGACGGCAAGATCTATCAGATGAAGTTTTCGCGCGGCAGCATCACGCAGGAAATGCGGATCATCGGCGACACCGACAAGCACGGCACCGTCGTCACCTTCAAGCCCGATCCCGAGATGTTCGACACGCTGGAATACGACTACGATATCCTCCACACGCGCATGCGCGAGCAGGCCTTCCTGAACGGCGGCCTGCACATCACGATCGCAGACAGACGGAAAGAGGACGGCGAGAGCGACTCCATGTGCTACGAGGGCGGCATCCGCGAGTTCGTCACCTGGATCAACAAGAACAAGACCGCCCTGCATGACGAGCCGATCTACATGGTCGGCAGCAAGGACGACTCGATCGCTGAGATCGCCATGCAGTATAACGACGGCTTCAACGATATTCTCGTCTCGTTCGCCAACGACATCCACACGCCGGAAGGCGGCATGCACGAGACGGGCTTCAAGACGGCCCTGACGCGCGTTTTGAACGCCTACGGCACGAAGTACGGCATCATCAAGGGCGAGGACAAGGTCTCCGGCGAGGACTGCCGCGAGGGTTTGACCGCGATCATCTCCGTCAAGCTCCCCGAGGCGCAGTTCGAGGGCCAGACCAAGCAGAAGCTCGGCAACGCCTACATCCGCACGCTGGTGGACAACATCGTCTCCGCGCAGCTCGCGGAATTCTTAGAGGAGAATCCCGCCGTCGCGCGGACGATCCTCGACAAGGCAATGATGGCCAACCGCGCCCGCGAGGCCGCGCGCCGCGCGCGTGAGAACATCCGCCGCAAGACCGGCCTGGAGGGCGGCCGCCTGCCCGGCAAGCTCTCCGACTGCAACGAGCGCGACCCCGCCCTGACCGAGCTCTACATCGTCGAGGGCGACTCCGCTGCCGGCTCCGCAAAGGGCGGCAGAGACTCCCGCTTCCAGGCGATCCTTGCCATGTGGGGCAAGTGCCTGAACGTCGAAAAAGCGCGGGTCGACAAGGTCTACAACAACGACAAACTCTCGCCGATCATCCAGTCGCTCGGCTGCGGCATCGGCGACGAGTTCAACCTCGAAAAACTCCGCTATCACAAGATCATCATCATGGCCGATGCCGACGTGGACGGCAGCCATATCCGCACCCTGATGCTGACCTTCTTCTTCCGCTACATGCGGCCGCTGATCGAGCAGGGCTACGTCTACGCCGCCGTTCCGCCGCTGTACAAGCTGACGAAGGGCAAGACCTCCCGCGTCGCCTATTCCGACGAGGAGCGCGACGCGATCTCCGCCGAGCTGCGCGAGGACAACCCCAACACGAAGGTCGTCATCAACCGCTTCAAGGGCCTCGGCGAGATGGACCCGCACGAGCTCTGGGAGACGACGATGGATCCAGCCCGCCGCAGCCTGCGGCGCATCACCCTGAACGATGCGATCCGCGCCGACCAGACCTTCACCGTCCTGATGGGCGAGGAGGTCGAGCCGCGCAAGGACTTCATCGAGCGCAACGCCAAGTACGCCGTCAATCTGGACTTCTGAGGAGGTGACAATGTATGGCTAAAAACCGTGATTACAAGCCGGAGGACATCCGCTATCCCGACCAGACGATCGTGACGAACGACCTCGTCAAGGAGATGGAGACCTCCTTCATCGAATACGCCATGTCCGTCATTGTCGCCCGCGCGCTGCCGGACGTGCGCGACGGTCTGAAACCCGTCCACCGCCGCATCCTGTACGCGATGTACGAGGACAATCTGACGAGCGACAAGCCGTTCAAGAAATCCGCCACCTGCGTCGGCGACGTGCTGGGCCGCTACCATCCGCACGGCGACGCCTCCGTCTACGACGCGATGGTGCGCATGGCGCAGGACTTCTCCATGCGCTATCTGCTCGTCGACGGCCACGGCAACTTCGGCTCGATCGACGGCGATCCCCCTGCCGCCTACCGTTACACCGAGGCGCGCATGAGCAGGCTCGCGAACGAGATGCTCCGCGACATCGACAAGGAGACGGTCGAATGGGTTCCGAACTTCGACGAGAGCCGCAAGGAGCCCCTCGTCCTGCCGTCGCGCTTCCCGAACCTGCTGGTGAACGGCTCGTCGGGCATCGCCGTCGGCATGGCGACGAACATCCCGCCGCACAACCTCACCGAGGTCATCAACGCCTGCCTCTGCATTTTAGACGATCCCGAGGCGACCCTCGCGGACCTCATGCAGCACATCAAGGGGCCGGACTTCCCGACCCGCGGCATCATCATGGGCCGCAGCGGCATCCGCAGCGCCTACGAGACCGGCAAGGGCCGCGTCGTCGTGCGCGGCAGGACCGAGTTTGAAGAATACGGGCACGACCGCGTCCGCATCATCGTGACGGAGCTGCCCTATCAGGTCAACAAGAAGACTTTAGTGGAAAACATCGCCGAGCAGGTCAAAGAGAAGCGCCTCGAGGGCATTTCCGATCTGCGCGACGAGTCCGACCGCAACGGCATGCGCATCGTCATCGAGCTCAAGCAGGACGCGAACGCGCAGGTCGTCCTGAACCGTCTGTTCGCGCAGACCGCCCTGCAGTCGAGCTTTTCCGTCAATATGCTCGCGCTGGTGGACAACCAGTCCCAGCCGAAGATCCTTTCCCTGCGCCACGTGCTCGACGAGTACCTCAGCTTCCAGGAAGAGGTCGTCATCAACCGCACGAAGTACGACCTGCGCAAGGCGAAGGAACGCGCCCACATCTTAGAGGGTCTGATCATCGCGCAGGACAACATCGACGAGGTCATCAAGATCATCCGCAGCGCCTACGACGACGCGAAGGAGCGCTTGATGGAGCGCTTCGGCCTGAGCGAGATCCAGGCGCAGACCATCCTCGACATGCGCTTGAAGGCCCTGCAGGGCCTCGAGCACGAGAAGCTGCTCGCGGAATATGACGAGATCGAGAAGAAGATCGCCTACTACGAGCGCGTGCTGGGCGACATCAACCTCGTCAAGGCCATCTTAAAGGACGAGCTGACCGCCATCCGCGATAAGTACGGCGACGAGCGCCGCACCGAGATCGTGGACGTGGTCGACGAGATCGAGGACGAGGATCTGATCGAGGAGCGCGAGAGCTGCTACACTCTCTCCGAGAGCGGCTACATCAAGCGCCTGCCCGTCGACACCTACCGCTCGCAGCGGCGCGGCGGCAGAGGCGTGACCGGCCAGAGCCTCAAGGACGAGGACTACATCAAGAACCTGTTCATCGCCTCGACGCACGACTACCTGCTCTTCTTCACGAACAAGGGCAGAGTCCACCGCCGCAAGGGCTACCAGATCCCCGAATCCGGCAGAACGTCCAAGGGCACGCACATCGCGAACGTCCTGCCGCTCGAGGGCGACGAGAAGGTCACCGCCATGCTCCTGACGCGGGAGTTCTCCGAGGATGAGTACGTCGTCATGGTGACGCGCCGCGGCACGACCAAGCGCATGGAGATGAGCGAGCTCTACACCGCGCGCAAGGCGGGCATCCGCGTCCTGACGCTCGACGAGGACGACGAGCTGATCGCCGTGATGAAGACGACCGGCGAGGATAACATCCTGATCGCCACGCGCTGCGGCCTCGCGATCTGCTTCAACGAGAACGACGTGCGCTGCATGGGCCGCATGGCGGCGGGCGTGCGCGGCATCCGTCTGAGCGGCGACGACATCGTCATCGGCGCGGCGGTCGCCGAGCCCGGCAAGTGCCTGCTGACCGTCACCGAGAACGGCTTCGGCAAGCGCACCGCCATCGAGCAGTACCTGCGCGGCGACGTCGTGCAGAGCCGCGGCGGCAAGGGCAAGCGCAACTACCACCTGACCGACAAGACCGGCCTGGTCGCCGGCGCGGTGGTCGTCAGCGAGGAGGACGACGTCCTGCTGATCGAGTCCGGCGGCGTCATCATCCGCACGCCCGTGCGGAACATCGGCATCTACGGCCGCGACACCCGCGGCGTGACGATCATGCGCATCGAGGACGGCGCGCGGGTCATCGCGATCCAGAGCACCGAGGGCGCGTCCGAGGAGGAAGAAGCCGAGGACGTCGAGGACGAGATCGAAGGCGCGGAGGACGCGGAGAACGCCGTCGCCGAGGGCGCCGACGAAATGAAGAATGAAGAATGAAGAATGAAGAATGAATAATTTCTGTATCTGCCGATTCTCCGAACCGGCAGATCCATAGAAATCTCTCAGTTCTGTCATTGCGAGCAGCGAAGCTGCGTGGCAATCTGTCCGTCGCAGGTATGGTAATTGTATCAAATAATGGCAGAGTGTCCCGTATCGATACGCACGGATCGCCACAGCCCCTGCGGGGCTTCGCGATGACAAAGCAGAACGTTTT
>CAJOEH010000020.1:0-24902 GCA_905233385.1 uncultured Oscillospiraceae bacterium | reverse complement strand
CCACAGCCCCTGCGGGGCTTCGCGATGACAAAGCAGAACGTTTTTTGTGTTAACCGAGGCAGACCAATTCGCAAAATCTCTCAGGTCTGTCATTGCGAGACCGACGGAGTCGGTCGTGGCAATCTGTCCGTCGCAGGCATGGCACGTGTTCCGTATCACGAGAAAGTGTCCCGCGTCGATACGCACAGATTGCACCCGCAAGGGGTACGCCGCATCCGTAAGGCGGCATAGCCGCCGACGGCTGCGCAGCCACGCAGCTTCGCTGCTCGCAATGACAGCAACGGGAGAACAGAAGAACAAAAGGAGAATAAGATGGACGAAGAAATCCTGAACGGAGCGTTACCGGAAGAAGACCTGACAGAGGACGACCTGACGGAGGAAGAGGAAGAAGAGGAAGCGCCGGAGCTGGAGGCGCCGCGGTTCGCGGCGAATACCGTACTGAACGCGGAGCGGCAGCTCGAAGCGTCGAAGGCGGTCAGCCCGAAGTTTGCGCAGATGCTCTCCTATTTCATCATCGTCTTTGCCGCGGCGGCGTTCGGCTTTCTGCTCTGGCTGTATTTTACCGTCGGCGGCAGGAGGAACCTCGTCCTGGCGATCCTGATCCTCCCGATGATCGGCTACATGATCTACACCCGCCTCGCCATGCCGAAGAAGGCGATGCAGCGCTGGGAAGCAAAGCTCTACCAAAACTACGGCGTCTCGGAGCTGCACCTGTGCACCGAGTTTTACGACAAGGCGATGGCGCAGACCCTGCAGGAGACCGGCGAGCTGACCACGGAGGGCTACTCCGCGATCCGCGAAATGAAGGAGACCGAGAACCTGTTCCTGCTGCGTCACAACGCCCAGCAGTGGTATTTTGTTGAAAAGACCGGCTTCACCGTCGGCACCGCGGACGAGTTCCGCGCCTTTATCACCGAACATATCGGAGGCTGACCATGGCATTTTTCCTGACGAAAAAGAACGCGGAGGACAAGCGCCTCGGCATCTACGTCCACATCCCGTTCTGCAAGAGCAAGTGCGAATACTGCGATTTCTACTCGGTCGGCGGCGGCAAGGATCCGCACATGGTGGATCACTATCTCCAGGCGCTGGCGGACCATATCAAGGAAGCGGGCAAGCTCGCGCCGGGCTATATCGTCGATACCGTCTATTTCGGCGGCGGCACGCCCAGCTTTTTCGGACCGGAGAATCTGGAGAAGATCGTCGACGAGATCCATCGCAACTTCCGCCTGAGCGTCGAAGCGGAGATCACGCTGGAGGCCAACCCCGACAGCGTGACCCTGCAGGGGCTCAAGCGACTCGTCCGCGCGGGCTTCAACCGCATTTCCATCGGCGTCCAGTCCGACGACGAGGCGATGCTGAAGATGCTCGGCCGCCCGCACACCTATTATCAGGCGAAGCAGGCGATGCAGATGGCGCGCAAGGCGGGCTTCGGCAATATCAACCTCGACCTGATGTACGGCCTGCCCAACCAGACCGTCACGGCGTGGAAGGAGACCCTGCAGAACGTCCTGATGCTCCGGCCGGATCACCTGTCCTGCTACGCGCTCAAGGTCGAGGAGGGCACGCCGCTGTGGAACTACCGCGACGCGGCGAACCTGCCCGACGACGACACGCAGGCGGATATGTACCTCGCGGTGTGCGAGATCCTGCGCGAGTACGGCTATCAGCACTACGAGATCTCCAACTGGTGCAAGAAGGGCTTCCGCTCCCGCCACAATATGAAGTACTGGAACGGCAGCGAATATCTGGGCTTCGGCCCGACCGCCGCGTCGGATTTCGCGGGCAAACGCTTCACGATCGTCCGCGATCTCAAGGGCTATATCATCGGGATTGCGAAAAAAGGAGCGATTTTGAGCGAATGTGAAGCGATCCCTCAAAGAGAGCGCGCCGGCGAGTATCTCATGCTCCGTCTGCGCACCTACGAGGGGATCAACCGCGAGGAATACGAGCGGAACTACCTCATGCCCTTCGATCCCATCGAGGAGCGCATGGACGACCTCGCCGCCCACGGCTACGCCGAGCATATCCGCGACCGCTGGCGGCTGACCGAGCGCGGCTGGCTGGTGTCGAATCAGATCATCCTCGCTTTGCAGGAGATCCAGGCGCGTTCCACGCCGCTGGCAAAGAAGCGCTGATTATTGCTGATCCTTCCAGTTGTGTCATTGCGAGCCGATGAAATCGGCGTGGCAATCTGTCCGTTGCAGATTTGGGAACTGTTTCGTATTTATGACAAAGTGTCCCGCATTGAGAGGCACGGATTGCCACGGTCGCCCTGCGGCTCCCTCGCAATGACAGACTTGTTATTGCGTGCTTCTGTTTTTCTGCGGCGCGTGAAATATGCGCTTCGCGCATGTTTTATACGGAAGAACCATATTAGGAATTCCCCGAAAGGAGCAGTCTATGCTCAAATTATTCCGTTATCTGACCCGGCGGGACTGGGGCCTGATGGGCGTGAGCTTCGGCTTCATCCTGCTGCAGATCTGGCTGGATCTCGCGCTGCCGGACTATATGTCGGAGATCACCGCGCTGGTGCAGTCGCCCGACAGTCCGATGAGCACCATCGTGTCCGCCGGCGGCAAGATGATCCTCTGCGCGGTCGGCAGTCTGCTGGCCGCGGTCGTCGTGTCGGTCTGCATCGCGCGGATCGCGGCGGCCTTCGGCGCGCGGCTGCGCCTGGGTCTGTTTGACCGCGTGCAGGCGTTCTCCATGGAGGAGATCGGCCGCTTTTCCACCGCGAGCCTGATCACCCGCTCGACCAACGACGTCACGCAGGTGACGAAGGCGGTCGCGATGGGCGTGCAGGTCGTGCTGAAAGCGCCGCTGACGGCGACCTGGGCGATCATCAAGATCGCGAACAAGAACTGGCAGTGGACGGTCTCCACCGCCGCCGCGATCGGCATCCTGCTGACGCTGGTGGCGATCACGATGTTTATCGTCCTGCCGAAATTCAAGCGGCTGCAGCTCCTGACCGACGACCTCAACCGCGTCACCCGCGAAAACCTGTCGGGCATCCGCGTCGTGCACGCGTACAACGCGGAGCAGTATCAGGAGGACAAGTTCAAACAGGCGAACGACACCCTGACGAAGACGAGCCTGAGCGCGGTGCGCACGCTCGCGTGCATGATGCCGAATTTGCAGTTCGTCCTGTCCGGCCTGTCGCTGGCGATCTACTGGATCGGCGCGATCCTGATCAACCGCGCGGGAGCTCCCGCGGAAAAGATCGCCATTTTCTCCGACATGATCGTCTTCTCCGCCTACGCGATGCAGGTCGTCATGTCCTTCATCATGCTGGTCGTCCTCTTTATCATCCTGCCCAGGGCGCAGGTCTCCGCGAAACGTATCCGCGAGGTGCTGGAAACGGAGCCGGCGCTCCGTGACGGCGCGCGCACGGACGGCGAACAGGAAAAGCGCGGCGAGGTCGAATTCCGCCACGTCACCTTCCGCTATCCCGACGCGGAGGAGGCCGTGCTGCACGACCTGAACTTCACGGTGCGGCAGGGGCAGACCCTCGCCTTCATCGGCGCGACCGGCAGCGGCAAGAGCACGGCGGCCAACCTGATCCCGCGCTTCTACGACGTGACCGACGGCGAAGTGCTGGTGGACGGCGTGGACGTGCGCGACTACACGCAGGAGGCGCTGCACAACAAGCTCGGCTACGTCTCGCAGAAGGCGGTCCTGTTCGGCGGCACGATCCGCAGCAACGTCGCCTACGGCGAGAACGGCGGGGAGCCTCCCTCCGAGGAGGAAATTCACGCGGCGATCACCACCGCGCAGGCGTCGGATTTCGTCGACGCGCTGACGGACGGGCTCGACGGCTACGTCGCGCAGGGCGGCACGAACCTCTCCGGCGGACAGAAGCAGCGGCTTTCGATCGCCCGCGCGGTCTGCCGCAGGCCCGAGATCCTGATTTTTGACGACTCCTTCTCCGCGCTGGACTACAAGACCGACCGCGCTCTGCGCGAGACCCTCGACCGCGAGTGCGCCGACGCGACCCGCATCATCGTCGCGCAGCGCATCGGCACGATCCGCGACGCGGATCAGATCGTGGTCCTCGACGAAGGCCGCGTCGCCGGTATCGGCACGCACAAAGAGCTGATGGCATCCTGCGAGGTCTACCGGCAGATCGCCTACTCGCAGCTTTCAAAGGAGGAGTTGGAGTAATGGCGAAACGACAGAGAAAAGCGCCGGACAGACCCGAACGCCCCAACAACTTCTTCGGCACGTGGAAGCGGCTGGTCCGCTACGTCCGCCGGCATCTGGCCGTGATCCTGCTGGCGCTCGTCTTCGCATTCGCCGGCACGGTCCTGACCCTGCTCGGCCCGGCGAAGCTGAAAGAGATCACGAACCTGATCACCGCCGGCATGGCGACCGGCATCGACATGGCGGCGATCGCGAAGATCGGCGTCCTGCTGATCGGCTTCTATATCGCGAGCATGATCCTCTCCGTGGCGCAGGGCGCGATCATGGCGACCGTCACGGAGCGCGTCGCCAACCGCATGCGCGGCGATATTTCCAAAAAGATCAACCGCCTGCCGATGTGGTTCTACAACCGCACCGCGACGGGCGACATCCTCTCGCGCGTGACGAACGACGTCGACACGATCGCGGAATCGCTCAATATGAGCGTCAGCGAGCTCGTCACCTCGGCGACCCTGATGATCGGCTCGCTCGTGATGATGCTCCTGAACAATCCCGTCATGACCGCGACCGCCGTCGTCGCGACGATGATCGGCTTCGGGCTGATGTCCCTCATCATGGGCCGCAGCCAGAAGTTCTTCGTACGGCAGCAGAAGCACCTCGGCGAGATCAACGGCCACGTCGAGGAGATCTATTCCGGCCACACGGTCGTCAAGGCCTACAACGGCGAGAAGGCCGCCCGCGCGACCTTCCTTGATATGAACGAGAAGCTGCGTGACAGCACCTTCCGCGCCCAGTGCCTTTCCGGCATGATGCCGCCGCTCATGGGCTTCATCGGCAACTTCGGCTACGTCGCCGTCTGCGTCGTCGGCGCGATGCTCGTCTTCAACAACAAGGCGGACTTCGGCACGATCGTCGCCTTTATGATCTACATCCGCTACTTCACGCGGCCGCTTTCCCAGATCGCGCAGTCGATGCAGTCCATGCAGTCGGCTGCTGCCGCGGGCGAGCGCGTCTTTGAATTCCTCGACGCCGAGGAGCTCTCCGACGAGAGCGGCAAGTCCGCGGCTCTGCCGCAGGTCCGCGGCCACGTCGTCTTCGACCACGTGCGCTTCGGCTATGAGGACTCCGACAAGACCGTCATCCACGACTTCTCCGCCGAGGCGATGCCCGGCCAGAAGGTCGCCATCGTCGGGCCGACCGGCGCGGGCAAGACCACGATGGTCAACCTGCTCATGCGCTTCCACGAGCTGCAGAGCGGGCGCATCCTGATCGACGGCGTGCCGACGACCGAGATGACGCGGCAGGAGGTGCACGACCAGTTCTGCATGGTCCTCCAGGACACCTGGCTCTTTGAGGGCACGGTGCGCGAGAACCTCGTCTACTGCGAGAAGGACGTCTCCGAGACGAAAATGCGCCGCGCCTGCAAGGCGGTCGGCCTCGACCACTTCATCCGCACCCTGCCGAAGGGCTACGACACCGTCCTGAACGATCAGGTCAACCTCTCCGCAGGGCAGAAACAGCAGCTCACCATCGCCCGCGCGATGATCGCCGACCGGCCGATGCTGATCCTCGACGAGGCGACCAGCTCCGTCGACACCCGCACCGAGCTGAAGATCCAGCGCGCGATGGACGCGCTGATGAAAGACCGCACGTCCTTCATCATCGCCCACCGCCTCTCCACGATCCGCGACGCGGACCTGATCCTGGTCATGCGCGACGGCGACATCGTGGAAAGCGGCACGCATCAGTCGCTTTTGGAGCAGGGCGGCTTCTACGCCGAGCTCTACAACAGCCAGTTTGACAATGCGTGATGCTCAATGCGCAATGCGCAATGCTCAATGCGGAGAGAAGCTTCCCTTGACGTGTCATTGCCCGCTCGTCGGGCAATCTGTGCGTACCGATATGGGACACTTTCTCTCAAAACGGTGCAAAGTGCAAACCTGCGACGGACAGATTGCCCCATGCGGGGCAATGACAAGAAAAGGGCGCGGAGAAACACAGCCGACATATTTGATTTTCGAGAAAGAACGAAGAGAAACAGGCAGGAGGCGAAAACGATGAGATACCGTTATCTGACCATAGAGAGAGAATACGGCAGCGGCGGCACGGAGATCGCCGCGGCGCTGTCGAAGGCACTGGAGATCCCCTGCTACGGGCATGAGATCCTGGAAATGACCAGCGAGCGCCTCGGCATCTCCGAGGAAAAGCTCGCAAAATACGAGGAAACGGCGACGAACAGTTTCCTGTTTTCCGTCTTTATGATGAGCAATTCCGCCTCGGGCAACGCCGACGCCGTCGCCGGCGAAGGGCAGATCTACCTTGTCGAGCAGGCGGTCATCCGCGACCTCGCGGCGCAGAGCCCCGCGATCTTCATCGGCCATTGCGCCTCGGAGGCGCTGCGCGGCGTGAAAGGCGTCGCGAACGTCTTCATCCGTGCCGACAAGGCCTATAAAATGGCCCGCATCCTGAACGGATACGGCGTCGACGAGAAGAACGTCGAGAGCACGCGCAAATATTTCGACAAAAAACGGGCAAATTATTACTACGCCAACACCGCCCGCCGCTGGGACGACCTCGGCGGCTACGACCTCGTGCTCGACAGCGGCAAGCTCGGCACTGACGGCTGCGCCGCCGCGCTGGCAGGGCTGATGAAATAGGAGGCGGCATGGAATTTATGGGCTTTACCCCCGAGACCTTCGATTTCCTCTGGGGCATTCGGTTCAACAACAACCGCGAGTGGTTCATGGAGCACAAAGCGCAGTATCAGCAGACGCTCTACGAGCCGATGAAGGCGCTGGCGAAGGCGTTAGTCCCGAGCTTCGCGCACGTGCCGGGACTGGAGCTGCACCTGTCGCGCATCTACCGCGACATGAGGATGCACCCGGACACGTTCTACAAGGACAGCCTCTGGTTCTGCTTCCAGCGAAAAAGCAAGGGCGGGATGCTCGAGCATCCGTGCCTCTGCTTCGAGGTGCGGCCGGAGGGCTACCGCTACGGTTTTCTGCTCTACTATACCCGCGCCGCGCAGATGCAGGAGCTCCGAAACCGCATGGCGGAACAGCCCGACCGCTTCCTGAAAATGGTGAAGAAGGCGGAAAAAGTCAGCGGCATCGCCCTCGACGGCGACCGCTACGCAAAGCCGAAGCCCTGTCCGGACGATCGGCTTCTGCCGTATTTTTCCATGAAAAACTTCATGGCGATCGCGGACTGCCCGCCGGACGACCTGCTCTTTTCGCCCGCGCTTCTGGACATGCTCCGCACGTCGCTGACGGCGTGGCTGCCCGTGAACGAATTTTTGGAAATTTAAGAAAAAACAGCACCGACTGCGACCGCGAAATGAGCGGGCGCAGTCGGTTTCATTTTTTGACAAGGCAAATGCGCAAGGATTTGGGAACGCGTTTCGCCGAATTTCGAGCAATACTATTTTTGCGCAAAAATTGCGTTTGATACGGTTTCTCAATGAAACAGCGGCCGTTTCCGTACCGTAGGGAGCGATGCCAACATCGCTCCGCGGGACGCTCCGGAAATGAAGAATGAAAAATGAATCACCGGATAATCATGATGTCGCTCCGCGACAAAGATATAGATATATTTGCCAATTCAGAGAATTGGAAAATACCATAATTATTATCTATTCGCTATTCATTATTCATTATTCACGGAGGCGTCAGGGGACGCCTCCCTACGGCGGCGACCGAGCGTTGGGAAATCGCATGAAACGGGAACGGGAGGCGGAAGATGAAACATCTTTATCGAACGGCGGCGGCGGGCCTGCTCCTGCTGCTGCTCTGCGTTTCGGTTTCGGCGCAGCGGCTCATCCCCGGCGGCAATACGATCGGCCTGACCCTGCAGACCGACGGCGTCGCCGTCGTGGAGTTCTCCGGGGCCGCGCCGAAGCGGGCGGGCCTGCGGCAGGGCGACGTCATTACGAAGATCAACGGAAAACCGGTCGCCGACGCGGCGCAGCTCGGCGCGGCGGTGGAACGCTCGGGCGGCGCGCCGCTCACCCTCGGCATCCTGCGCGAGGGCAAGGAAAAAACGGTCACGCTCGCGCCCTTGGAGACGGCGGAGGGCTGGCGGCTCGGTCTTTACGTGCGCGACAGCATCAGCGGCATCGGCACGGTCACCTATTACGACCCGGAGAGCGGCGCGTTCGGCGCGCTCGGCCACGGCGTGAACGACAGCGGAGGAACGCTCTTGCCCCTGCGCGGCGGCAGCGTCCTGCCCTCCGAGGTCGCGGCGGTCAACAAGGGCGAAGCGGGCGCGCCCGGCGCGCTGCAGGGCGCGCTCTGCGGCAGAGGGCAGTGCGGAACGATTCGGAAAAACACGCCGCAGGGCATCTTCGGCACGCTTGAAGCGGCGGACGGCGCGGCGGTCGAGACGGCGAAAAACTGCGAGATCCACCCCGGCGCGGCGACCGTCCGCTGCAACGTGCGCGGCCGGCAGGTCGAGGAATTCGCGGTGGAGATCCGCGCGGTCTACCCGAACGACGAAGGCGGCCGCAATCTGCTCCTCAAGGTGACCGATCCGACCCTGCTTGCGCTGACGGGCGGCATCGTGCAGGGCATGAGCGGCAGTCCGATCCTGCAGGACGGCAAACTGATCGGCGCGGTCACCCACGTCCTGATCGACGACCCGACCGAGGGCTACGGGATCTTTATCGAGAACATGCTCGCGGCGGCGGCATAATGCGCAATGCGCAATGCTCAATGCGCAATGCTCAAGAGCCCCCTTTGTGTGTCATTGCGAGGCTTGCGAAGCAAGCCGTGGCAATCTGTGCCTATCGATGAGGGACATTTCCTCGTATCACGGCAGGAGGATCCGTTTGGCGGGCGCACAATGCGCGCCCCTACGAAGAACCAACGATAGAAAGCCGTAGGGAGCGATGCCCACATCGCTCCGTTGGGCGCAGCCGGTTGCGGAGGCGTCAGGGGACGCCTCCCTACGAACGTAGGGGCCGCCATTGGCCGCCAGCGTTTTTTTGATGCAAATGCCATACCTGCGACGGACAGATTGCACCCGCAATACCCGCAATACCCGCAATACCCGCAAGGGGCACGCCACATCCGTAAGGCAGCATAGCTGCCAACGGCTGTGCAGGGGGCACGCCGCCACATCCGTAAGGCAGCATAGCTGCCAACGGCTGTGCAGGGGGCACGCCACATCCGTAAGGCAGCATAGCTGCCAACGGCTGTGCAGGGGGTAGGCCGCATCCGTAAGGCGGCAAAGCCGCCAACGGCTGCGCAGCCACAGCCCCTGCGGGGCTTCGCAATGACAGATACGGAAGTGCGGCAGCAGCGGGACGGAGAGAAAAAGCCAAGCCGGAAGAAGGGCTCTTCCGGCTTGGCTTGCTTATCTTTTATGATTCCTCCGTGCGCAGCAGGGCGGCGATCAGGGCGGCGTAGCCCTCGGCGGCTTTCTGCAACTGAGAGACGGAGACGTACTCGTCGATCGTGTGCGCCAGCGACTCAGGCATTGGGCCGTAGCCGACGGTCGGGATGTGCGCCTCGCCCGCGTAGTGACTGCCGTTCGTGCAGAACGAATAGTGCGTCAGGATCGGGTCGCCGCCGAGCTCCTGCAGAGCCTCGAAGCAGCGGACCACGAAATCGTCCTCCTCCGAGTAGAGCCACGCGGGGAAGAACCGCTGCGCCGCGATCGTCTCGCCGGTGTAGCAGACCTTGCTCTCCTCGCGGATACAGGCCTTCGCGGAAAACTGCGGGTCTTCCGCGGCGAGGCGGTCGATGACCTCCCGGATCGGCGCGAGGACGGTCTCGGGCGTGTCGCCGACCAGCAGGCGGCGGTCTAAGGTCGCGACGCACCGCTGCGGGACGACCGACGCGCCGGGATAGGGATAGGAGATGATGTCCGTCAGCTCCTGAATGGCGACGCCGAGCCCCTCGCGGTGGCGCGGCTTGTAATCTTCCAGCGCGGCGAGGAGCTTCATCATCTTTTTAACGGCGTTCACGCCCTTCTCGGGGTTGGACGAGTGGGCCGGTCTGCCGATCGTCTCCAAAACGATCTCCGCACGGCCGCGCTGGCCGATTTTCAGATTCAGGTCGGAGGCTTCGCCGATGATGACGAAGTCCGGCCGCACCGTCTCGCTGATCCGGCGGGCGGCGACGCCCTCGAAGAGTTCCTCGAAGACCACGCCGGCGACGTAGATCTCACCCGCGAAGTCGCGGTCCGTCTGCGCCGCGAAGTACGCCGCGCCGGTGATCATCGCCGCGACTGCGCCCTTCATGTCGGACGCGCCTCTGCCGCGCAGTTTGTCGCCCTCGACCGTTCCGCAGAACGGCTCGAAGCTCCAGCGCTCCAGATCCTGCACGGGGACGGTGTCGATGTGGCCGTCCAGCAGGACCTTTGGCCCGGGGCGGCTGCCGCGCAGGCAGCCGATTACGCTGCCGCAGCTGTCGATGCGCACCTCGTCATAGCCGAGGGCGCGCATTTCGTCCGCGATCAGCTTCGCGACCGCCTGCTCGTCGCCGGAATAGCTCGGCGTGCGGATCAGCCGTCCGCAGAGCTCGACGGTTTTTTCATGCAGTTCCTTTATCGTCATGGCTGCACCTCTTGGGTATACTCGAATAAATCGTAGCGAGGCCCACATGCCTCCGCGAAGAACGGAAAACGTCGTAAACGGAGGCGTCAAGGGACGCCTCCCTACGGGGAATCAACGCTTCTTGACCGCGATCAGGCGCGCGGCGCGGTAATTGCGGGCTTTCAGGAATCCGTCGACGGACGGGCCGAGCAGGTACGGCTTTTTGACGTCGGTGAAGACGTTGTAGCCGAGATAGCCGTCCTCGCCCGCGCTGAGGGAGATGAAATGCGCTCCCTTTTTGTGCCAGTACCACAGGACGCAGACGTCCGCGGCCTTCGCCAACGCGTCAAAACGCTCGCGCTTGCCCGTGGAGACCGCCTCAAAGCCGCGCTTGCGGAAGAAGTGCGTCACCGCGGACGGGAGCGTGCCGAACGCACCGAACAAAATCGCTCCGTATCGCTCAAAATCGCTGATAATCTCCGCGGGCGGGACGTCCTTGCCTAAAATGCGGCAGGCGTTGTAGGTCGCGATCCAGCCGCAGCCGTTGTGGCTCGAACGGAAGAACCCGTAGCGGAACTGCTTCGCGTTTTCTTCCTTCTGGTTCAGGAGCAGGCCGTCGACCTTCGCGGCGCGGTTGCGCCGCCGGTTGATGAAGTGCGCGAGGCAGTACGCGCCGACGAGCAGCGCGATCACGCCGAAAACGATCAAAATCGCTATCATTCACTCAAATCCATTTCCGCGACGACGGCGGCGCAGCGCGGACACAGGCCGTCGGCGTTCGCCTTCGTCGAGTGCATCCAGCAGCGCGGGCACTTCGTGCCCTCCGCCTCCGAGGCTTCGATGCAGATCCCGGGGAAGCGGGTGCTCCGACCGGTCGCAAGGACGTCGGCGGAGGGCGCGTCGGTCAGCTTGACGTCGGAGACGATGAAGAGCTCGGTCAGGTTGAAGTCTTTCAGAGTGTCGAGGACGGCTCTGCCCTCGTCGTCCGTTGCGTAGAGGGCGACGTGCGCCTCCAATGCCTTGCCGATCCGCTTGTCGGCGCGGGCGACCTCGAGGACGCTGTTCACGTCGTCGCGGAGGGCGACGAGCTGCTCCCATTTCGCCATTTCCCCGTCCGAAAGGGCGTAAGCGTCGTAGGGCTTCGCCAGCTCGTTGAGGACGATGTTGCGGACGTCGTCGCCGTCACGGTGCGGCATCGCCTGCCAGATCTCGTCGCAGGTGAAGGGCAGGATCGGCGCGTACATCTTCGCGAGCGCGTCCACGATCAGGAAGAGGGCGGTCTGCGCGCTGCGGCGCTTGAGGCCGTTCTTCGCCTCGCAGTAGAGGCGGTCTTTCAGGATGTCGAGGTAGAAGTTGGACAGCTCGACCACGCAGAAGTCGTTGACCGCGTGGGTGAGCACGTGGAATTCGTAATTCTCGTACGCCTCGAACGAGGTGCGGATCAGGCCGTTGAGCTTTGTGATCGCCCAGCGGTCGAGCGGCAGCATGTCCTCGGGCGCGACGAGGTCGTTCGCGTCGAACTCCGCGAGGTTGCCGAGGCAGTAGCGCGCGGTGTTGCGGAATTTCAGGTAGGTCTGCGAGAGCTGCTTGAAGATCTCCTTCGAGCAGCGCACGTCCGCGCGATAGTCGGCGGAGGCCGCCCAGAGGCGGACGATGTCCGCGCCGAAATCGCGGATGAGCTCGGCGGGATCGACGCCGTTGCCGAGGGATTTGTGCATGGCCTTGCCCTCGCCGTCGACCGTCCAGCCGTGGGTCAGGCAGACGCCGAAGGGAGCGCCCTGTCCGAGCGCGCCGACGCTCGTCAGCAGGCTGGACTGGAACCAGCCGCGGTACTGATCCGCGCCCTCGAGGTACATCGTCGCGGGCCAGAGGTCGGGGTGCTCGCGGCGCAGGGAGGCGAAATGGGTCGAACCGGAGTCGAACCAGCCGTCCAGCGTGTCGGTCTCCTTCTCGAAGGCCGCGCCGCCGCAGTGCGGGCAGGTCAGGCCGTCGGGAGTGAGCTCCGCCGCTTCGTGGGCGAACCAGTAGTTCGAGCCGTGCTCGTCAAAGAGCTTCGAGATATGCGCGATGCTCTCGGGCGTGCAGACGGGCTTGCCGCAGTCCCTGCAGTAGAAGACGGGGATCGGCAGACCCCAGCGGCGCTGGCGGGAGATGCACCAGTCTGCGCGGTCGCGGATCATGGCGACCATGCGCTCCTTGCCCCAGGCGGGCAGCCACCGGACGGCGTCGCAGGCGGCGACGGCCTCGTCCTTGAACGACTCGACCGAGCAGAACCACTGCGGCGTGGCGCGGAAGATGATCGGCGCCTTGCAGCGCCAGCAGTGCGGATAGCTGTGGACGATGTCTTCCGAGGCGAAGAGCGCGCCGCTCTCCTTCATGTCCGCCAGGATGACGGGGTTGGATTCCTCGGTTTTCAGGCCGGCGTATTTGCCGGCGTAGTCGGTGTGGCGGCCGCGGTCGTCGACGGGCACGACCAGATCCATGCCGTAGCGGCGGCAGGTCTGATAGTCGTCCGCGCCGAAGCCCGGGGCGGTGTGGACGCAGCCGGTGCCGGAGTCCATCGTGACGTACTCGGCGTTCAGCAGGCGCGAGGTCTTGTCGAGGAAGGGGTGCTGCGCGAGCATGTTCTCGAAGAAGCTGCCCGGATGAGTCTCGACGATCTCATAGTTTTCCACGCCGCCGACCTTCATGACCTTCTCCGCCAGCGCTTCCGCGACGATATACATCTCGCCGCTTTCCGCGCGGACGATCGCGTAGGAATCTCTCGGGTGCAGGCAGATGCCCATGTTGCCGGGCAGGGTCCAGATCGTCGTCGTCCAGATGACGAAGGAGAGTTTGCTGTGATCGAGGTGCGGCAGTTTGCCGAGGTCGTCCTTCATCGGGAACTTGACGTAGACCGTGGTGCAGGGGTCGTCCTGATACTCGATCTCGGCTTCTGCGAGGGCGGTCTCGTCCTTCGGGCACCAGTAGACGGGCTTCAGGCCCTTGTAGATGTAGCCCTTGCGGTACATCTCGCCGAAGACCTTGACCTCCTCGGCCTCGAAATGCTTATCCATCGTGCGATAGGGGTGCTCCCAGTCGCCCAGCACGCCCAGACGGCGGAAGCCCGCCATCTGCCGCTGGATGAAGTCCTCGGCGAAGGCCTCGCAGGCGGAGCGGAACTCCGTCACGGGCATGGCCTTGTGGTTGAGCTTGTTCTTCTTGATGATCGCGGACTCGATCGGCATACCGTGGTTGTCCCAGCCGGGGGTGTAGGGGGTGTAGTAGCCGCGCATCGCGTAGGAACGGACGATGAAGTCTTTCAGCGTCTTGTTCAGCGCGTGGCCCATGTGGATGTCGCCGTTGGAGAACGGAGGACCGTCGTGCAGGACGAAGGGCTTCTTGCCCTTGTTCTTCTCCAGCAGGAGACGGTAGACGTCGATCTGGTTCCAGTGCTCCAGCATACCCGGCTCGCGGGCGGGCAGACCGGCGCGCATCGGGAAATCGGTCTGCGGCGTGATGATGGTGTCTTTGTATTCCATAAATTCCCTCCAAGAAATGAGTTTACGTTTTGATTGATAGTGTTCAACCGTGTCATTGCGAGCCGATGAAATCGGCGTGGCAATCTGTGCGTCACGACGCGGGCCGCTTCTCCGACATACGAGACTCCGTAGGGAGGCATGCCCACATGCCTCCGCAAATGACGGAATGGGCAAGAATCGCTGCACGGAGGCGTCAAGGGACGCCTCCCTACGCCAGAGCGAAAAACGATACAGTTCCCAAACCTGTTACGGACGGATTGCCACGACCGGTGTGCGCACCGGTCTCGCAATGACAGACCTGAAAGATTTTTCGTGAAATAACGAAAAAGCACCTCTGTCTCAGTCAAGAGACAGAGGTGTTATATCAGTCCTCTGCGGTACCACTCCTGTTCCCCCGCGCGAAACGGGGGCGCTCGAACACGCGGTAACGGGCGTGAGCCGTCCTGCCTTACTGCTTCGTTCGGGCGGATGCTCCGGGGTGATATTCACACATCGCGCAGCTGTCTTGCATCGACCGGCAGCTTTCTGTATGCGGAGGGTGTGCTGTTTGTCCCCATCAGCGCAGGGTGCGTATATTTCTTAGTTTCTGCCGAATTTCAGTTCCTCGAAGGCGCGCAGCTTCTCGGGCGACAGCTCGCCGTGCAGGGGCAGCGTGTCTTCGAGCGGATGCGGCGCTTCTTCGGCCGGCGCGAGGTCTTCCGGCGGCAGAGGCTCGGGAGACTCCATGGATTCCTCAATATGCATGCCGATCTCTTCGATCAGCGCGTCCGCCTTCTCCTCCGGGGTGGGGGCGATGGGGTCCTTGTCATAGTCGAACGGAAGCGCGGGCTCTTCCGGAGGCGGGGTCTGCTCGGGAAGCTCCTGCTTGCGCAGCTCTGCCAGCAGCTCGAGCTGCCGGTTCAGGCGGCGCTCCATGCCGTCGATGAACTGGGCGGTCGCCTGCTTCGCCGCTTCCAGCCGTTCCTGCTCGGTGCCGACCAGCTGATCGGCGTTCTGCGCCTTGGCGGCGGCTTCCGCCTCCGCGTCGCGGAGCATTTTCGCGCATTTTTTCTCCGCTTCGACCGTCATCTGCTCGCAGGTCTTCTGCGCGGCGAGGATGGCGCTCTGCATCGTCGCCTCCTGGCGGCGGTATTCCTCCAGCTTTTCAACGAGGATGCGCATTTTGCTTTTCAGAACGGAGTTTTCTTTGTAAAGCGTCAGATAGTCCTCCGTCAGCGGTTCGAGTATTTCATCGACCGACGCCATGTCGTAACCGCCGAAGATGGCCTTCTCAAAACTGATCTCCTGGATCTGCTGCGGTGTCAGCATAACGAAACCTCCCTCGTGTATTTATGTAGGAAATGCGAAATCAGAAATACGTGCTTGCGTTGTTCTCCAGCTCTTCCGCCAGCTCGCCGACGACGCCGACGTTGTACGGGGTGACGAGGTAGGTGGAGACGGCGATCTTCTTGATCTTGCCGTCCAGCGCGTAGGCGCAGCCGGACAGGAAGTCCACCAGACGGCGGGCAACGTCCTTGTTGGTCGTCTCGAGGTTCAGGACGATCGCTTTCTTGTCGCGCAGGGAGTCGGCGATCTCGGAGACCTGGTCGAAGCGCTCGGGCTTGACCAGAACGACCTGCAGCTGGGTGCCGGTGCTGATATTCACCACGCGGCCGGGCGCGGGAGCGGAGGCTGCCGGCGCGACGGGCGCGGCGTTGCGGCCGTATGCGGGAGCGGGGCGATAGGGCGCGGGATCGGGGTCCGGCTCTTCTTCGTCGGGGAGCTCCTCGTCGTAATCATCGTAATCGTCTTCCTTGCTGGAATAGGGGCGGGTCAGTTTTCTGATTTCATCCATCAGTCCCATGGTTGTTTCCTCCGTAAGTAGGTTGTTTATGATAGTCTCTCGCGCCGAAGATCGCTGTGCCGACGCGGATCATCGTACTGCCGCAGGCGATGGCGTCCTCAAAGTCGTCCGTCATGCCCATCGACAAAATTTCCATGCTAATATTATGATAGTTTTTTGCTGTTATGTCAACAGCTATTCGCCGGATTTCCGTAAAAAATCTGCAATTATCCCCGCTTTTTTGCGAAACGGGCGGGATCGCCATCAGTCCGCGCACACGGCAGTGCGGAAAGCGCTCCATCGCCGCGCAGACGGCGTCGACCTCCTCCGGCGCGTAGCCGGATTTGCTCTCCTCCGCGCCGACGTTGACTTCGAGCAGGACGTCCTGCAGGACGCCTTGCTTCGCCGCCTCCTTCTCGATCGCGTCCAGCAGGGCGGGCCGATCGACGGACTGGATCAGGTCGACCTTGCCGACGACCTGCTTGACCTTGTTGGTCTGCAAACGGCCGATGAAATGCACGCTCGCGCCGTCGTAGGCGCGGTCAGCCAGCTTGGCGGTCAGCTCCTGCACGCGGTTCTCCCCGCAGCAGGCGATCCCCGCCGCGATCGCCTCGCGCACGCGGCCGGCGTCGTTCATCTTCGTCGCCGCGCACAGCACGATCTCACGCGGGTCGCGCCCCGCTTTCCTTGCCGCCGCGTCCATCCGCGCGCGGATCTTCGCCACGTTTTCCGCGATCATTCCGCGATCACACTCCCGTCTTGGATCTCTTTGTCCGTCAGAATCACGCTGTCGTCGGCCCGCAGGCCGCCCTCCTCCTGCCGGATCAGGCAGAAGTCGCCGTAGGAGAACAGGATCTCCGCCGGCTTCCACCGCGCCTTCGCGCCGACGAGGACGTAAACGCCCGTTTCGCCGTCCTCCGTGCGCACGGCCTCCAGCGGCAGGCGCAGCCCTTCGTAGGTGCGGAAGCTCAGCTCCGCCGTGACCTCGCGGAGGGCGGTCATCGCCTGCATCCGCTCGGCGCAGGAGACGACTAAGATCGCGCCGTCCTCGCCCTTGTCCAGCCGCTCGATCGTCACGGGCAGAGAGGGAAGACCCTCGCCTTCCAGGCGCAGGACCAGCGCGTCGCCCTCGGCGCACCGCTCCGCCGCGTCGGCGGGCAGCTCGCAGACCAGATACCAGGCCTGGCCGAAGACCAGCCGCCCGATCGTGCGCTCCGGCACGGCGGCGCGGCGGCTCTCGATCCCGCGCAGGTCGGCAAGCGACAGGGTTTGCAGCAGGTCCGGCGTGAGCACGCCCTCGAAACCGTCCGTCACGAGGGAGTAATAGCCCGCCTGCGAGACCGCGATCGGCACGATGCCGTCCTCGATCTGCGCCAGCAGGTCGGCTGCCTGCTCGTCTAAATTGGTAAGCCGCGCCTGTGTCCGCGCCGCGTCGGCCGAGGTCAGGCTGCGCTGCAGAATATAGGGCTCCAGCGCGGCCGCCGCCGCCCGCATTCGCGGGAAGGACTGGGCGGACGTCTGCGAGGACAGGCGGATGATGCCCGCGGCGATCGAAGCGTCCGAGGCGTCGTAGTCCGTCGTTCCCTCCGCGGCGAAGCGGAGCTGATCGCGCTGCGCCTGCACGGCCAAAAGCTCCCGCTGCATGCGGGCGATCTCCTCCGTCGCGCAGCCGTAGGCGACCGTCTGGCCGCCCGAGACCCGCTGTCCCTCGGACAGCGCGGCGACGGGGAAGGACCGGCTGCTGACCAAAAGCTCCTCTGAACGCACCACAAAGCCGGAAACGGTCACGCCGTCGCCGACTTCGCAGTAGACGGGCGCCAGCGTCGTGTAGTCCCCGCTCGACCGCAGAAAGATCGAGCAGAGGACGAAGACCGCCAGCAGCGCCGCAAGCAGTATGGAGGTTAGCTTTAAGTAGAATTCGCCCTGCTTTTTCATGTTTCTCCCACGTTGCAGGACTGCCCTTCGGGGTTACGCGAGCGGGAAGCGGACGGGCTGCAGCGGCACGAGCGTGGAGATCGCGTGCTTGTAGATCATCTGCTGTTTGCCCTCGGAGCTCAGGACGACGACGAAGCTGTCAAAGCCTGTGATGATGCCCTTGAGCTGGAAGCCGTTCATCAGGAACATCGTGACCGGCGTGTGCTCCCTGCGCACCTCGTTGAGGATCAGATCCTGCAGGTTTTCTGTGTTTGCCATCATAGGTACCTCGTTTCTTGTTATTTGGGATACCTATATTGTAGCGGTTTCTCTTGTCAGATACAGCGGAAGACTGTCGAAGACTGGAAAAAATTTCCAAATTTTAAAGTGCGATGCGCAAAGCGCAATGCCCGATTTTGTACGAACCGAAGTCCTGTCATTGCGAGTCTTGCGAAGCAAGTCGTGGCAATCTGTGCGTACCGATACGGGACACTTTCTCATGATCCGCGGATTCTTTCGTTCTGTCATTGCCCGGCTTGTCCGGGCAATCTGTGCGTATCGATGCGGGACACTTTCTCATGATCCGCGGATTCTTTCGTTCTGTCATTGCCCGGCTTGTCCGGGCAATCTGTGCGTATCAATGCGGGGCACTTCCCCGTGATACGGGACCCGTAGGGAGGCATGCCCACATGCCTCCGCGGACAACCGGATGCACATGAAATCACTGCGCGGAGGCGTCAGGGGACGCCTCCCTACGCGCGGAGGCGTCAGGGGACGCCTCCCTACGCGCAGAGCGAGAAACGCTGCAAATCGCAAACCAGAGACGGACAGATTGCACCCGCAATACCCGCAGGGGGCACGCCGCATCCGTAAGGCGGCAAAGCCGCCGACGGCTGCGCAGCCACGCCGCCTGACGGCTGCTCGCAATGACAATCCTGTAGATTTCGGAGGAAACATCAATCATGGCTGAACTCACCCCCATGATGCGGCAATATCTGGAGATCAAACAGCAGCACCCGGACTGCGTGCTGTTCTTCCGTCTCGGCGACTTCTACGAGATGTTCGACGAGGACGCGCGCCTGGCGTCGAAGGAGCTCGATCTGACCCTGACGACCCGCGACCGCGGCAAGGAAAAGTCCGAGCAGACGCCGATGTGCGGCGTGCCCTACCACAGCGCGGAGAGCTATATCGCGCGGCTCGTGCAGCGCGGCTACAAGGTCGCCATCTGCGAGCAGATGGAAGACCCCGCGCTCGCGAAGGGGCTGGTCAAGCGCGACCTGACCCGCATCGTCACGCCCGGCACGGTCGTGGAGAGCTCCATGCTCGACGAGAGCAAAAACAACTATTTCGCCTGCGTGTTCGGCGAGGACGGCCGCTACGGTCTGTCCTTCTGCGACGTGTCGACCGGCGCGTTCTACGCCACCTACGCCGACGGCCCGCAGGCGATCGACCGCGTGATCTCCGAGCTCGGCCGTTTCCTGCCGGCGGAGGTCCTGCGCGGCGGCGAGGCGGCGAAGAACGAGACGCTGACCGAGGCGCTCAAGGAGCGGCTCGGCTGCTGCGCCGACCTCGGCGCGGCGGAGCTGTTCGATCCGCAGGTCACGGAGGAGACCGTGACGAAGCAATTCGACAAATCCCTCGCCGCCCTCGGCATGCAGGAGCACGGCGAGGTCTGGCGCAGCGCGGGCGCGCTGCTTTCCACCCTGCGCGAGCTGCAGAAGGTCAGCCTGACCCACGTGCGGGAGCTGGAATTTTACGCCGAGGGGCGGTTTTTGGAGCTCGACCTCACGGCGCGGCGCAATCTGGAGCTGACCGAGACCCTGCACGGCGACAGGCGCGGCAGTCTCCTCTGGGTGCTGGATCAGACCCGCACCGCCATGGGCAGCCGTATGCTCCGCTCGTGGCTGGAAAAGCCGCTTCTGACCCCGAAGAAGATCGCGCAGCGGCTGAACGCCGTGGAAGAACTGGTCGGACTGACCGTGGAGCGCGACGATCTCCGCGAGCTGCTGCGGCCGGTGTCCGACTTAGAGCGCGTCACGGCGCGGATCGTCACCGGCGCGGCGAACGGCCGCGACCTGATCTCCCTACGGAACGGCTGCGAGCCCCTGCCCGCGCTGAAAGCCGCGTTCCAAGACCTGAAAGCGCCGCTGTTCGGCGTTTTGCAGGAGGAGATCGACGCTCTGGAGGAGATCAACGACCTGATCTCCGCCGCGATCGTCGACGAGCCGCCCTTCACCGTCCGCGAGGGCGGGATCATCCGCGAGGGTTACTCCGACGAGCTGGACCGCTTGCGCGACATCGTCTCCGGCGGCAAGGGCACGCTCGCGCAGATCGAGGCCGAGGAGAAGGAAAAGACCGGCATCAAGAACCTGCGCGTGGGCTACACGCGCGTCTTCGGCTACTACATCGAGGTCGCCAAGGGGCAGGTCGGGCTGGTTCCGGAGCGCTACATCCGCCGCCAGACCCTGACGACCGGCGAACGCTACGTCACGCCGGAGCTCAAAGAGCTTGAATCCACCATCCTGACGGCGAAGGACCGCATCACCGCGCTCGAATACGAGCTGTTTTCGACTGTGCGCGACTATCTGGCCTCGCAGGCCGAGCGCATCCAGCGCACCGCCCGCGCGGTCGCCTGTCTGGACGTGATCGCGGGCTTCGCGGAGCTCGCGGTGAAGAACCACTACTGCAAGCCGGAGGTCGATCTCTCCGGCGAGATCGTGATCCGCGACGGCCGCCATCCGGTCGTGGAGCGGGTTTTGAAGGACAGCCTGTTCGTTCCGAACGACGCCGTCCTCGACTGCGAAAACAACCGCACCGCCATCATCACCGGCCCCAATATGGCGGGCAAATCCACCTACATGCGGCAGGTCGCGCTCATCGTCCTGATGGCGCAGATCGGCTGCTTCGTCCCGGCGAAGTCCGCGCGGATCGGCGTGGTCGACCGCATTTTCACGCGCATCGGCGCGTCGGACGACCTCTCCATGGGCAAGTCGACCTTCATGGTCGAAATGACCGAGGTCGCGGACATCCTGAAGCACGCGACGGCGCGCAGTCTTTTGATCCTGGACGAGATCGGCCGCGGCACGTCCACCTTCGACGGCATGGCGATCGCCCGCGCGGTCTTAGAGTACGCCGCGGACAGGAAACGCCTCGGCGCGAAGACCCTCTTCGCCACGCACTACCACGAACTGACCGACATTGAGCGCGAGATCGGCGGCGTGCGCAACTACAACATTGCGGTCAAGAAGCGCGGGAGCGACATCGTCTTCCTGCGCAAGATCGTGCCCGGCGCGGCGGACGACAGCTACGGCGTCGAGGTCGCGAAACTGGCGGGTCTGCCCGACAGGGTCATCTCCCGCGCAAGGGAGCTGTTGAAAGCGCTCGAGAGCGGCGCGCCCGTGCGCACCGTCACCGTCGCCGCCGACGACCAGATCTCCATCACGTCGATGGAAAACGACGCGCTGCGGAAGAAGCTGGAAAGCCTCGCCGTCGAGACCATGACCCCCATCGAGGCGATGAACGCGCTGTTTGAGTTAAAGAAGATGGTTTGATGCAACCCCTCCGTATGTCATTGCGAGCCGCCGCAGGCGGCGTGGCTGCGCAGCCGTCGCGTGCCCCCTGCACAGCCGTTGGCAGCTATGCTGCCTTACGGATGTGGCGTGCCCCCTGCACAGCCGTTGGCAGCTCTGCTGCCTTACGGATGTGGCGTTACCCCTTGCGGGTATTGCGGGTATTGCGGGTGCAATCTGTCCGTCGCAATGACCGAAGCAGCATCGTTCCTCGAGGAATCTATCCATTCTGTCATTCCCGTAGCCGAAGGCTGCAGGGAATCTGTCCGTCGCAGGTATGGCACGTGTTCCGTGTCACGGAAAAGTGTCCCACATCGAGAGGCACAGATTGCCCGAACAAGTCGGGCAATGACAGGTTATTTCGGAAGTTTGTTCCGTATAACAAAAAAAGTGTCCCGCATCGAGAGGGACGGATTGCCACGTCGCTTCGCTCCTCGCAATGACACCGTTGGTTTGAAATTACTCTATTTGAGGTGATCCCCATGCCGAAAATTCAACAGCTTTCGCCGCACGTTGCCGACCTGATCGCCGCGGGCGAGGTCGTCGAGCGGCCCGCCAGCGCCGCAAAGGAGCTGGTCGAGAACGCGATCGACGCAGGCGCGAAGCATATCACCGTCGAGCTGCAGAACGGCGGCATGACCTTCCTGCGCGTCACGGACGACGGCTGCGGCATGTCCGCCGAAGACGCGGAGACCGCCTTCCTGCGCCACGCGACGAGCAAACTGCGCACGGCGGAGGACCTGGAGGCCATCCACACCCTCGGCTTCCGCGGCGAGGCGCTCGCCGCCATCTCCGCCGTCTCGCATATCGACCTGATGACAAAGACCGCGGACAGCGCGTTCGGCACCGGCCTGCACCTGGACGCGGGCGTCGTGACCGAGCGCGACAGCGTCGGCTGCCCCGACGGCACGACGATCATCGTCCGCGACCTGTTCTACAACACCCCCGCGCGCATGAAGTTCATGAAGCGCGACACCGTCGAGGCCGCCGCGCTCGTTTCCGCGGTCTCGCGGCTGGCGATCGCCCACCCCGAGGTCTCGATCCGCATTTTGCGCGACGGCGAGGACGTCCTGCAGACCCCCGGCGACGGCAAGCTGTTTTCCGCGGTCTACGCCGTGCTCGGCAGGCAGAACGCGCAGGAGATGGTCGAGGTCAGCAGCCGATGGGAGAACTACACCCTGACCGGCTACGTCTCCAAACCCTCCGCGACGCGCGGCAACCGCGCCAATCAGCTCTTTTTCGTCAACGGCCGCCACGTGCGCTCGAAGACGATGACCGCCGCGCTCGAAGAAGCCTACCGCAATCAGCTCATGGTCGGTAGGTTCCCCTCCTGCGTCCTGCACCTGCGGCTGCCGGAGCATCTGGTCGACGTCAACGTCCACCCCGCGAAGGTCGAGGTCAAATTCCTCAACGAGCGCGACCTGTTCGACTGCATCCGCTACGGCGTGGAGGGCGCGCTGGAGAAGGCCTCCGGCCGCGTGCAGATGAAGCTCCCGCAGCAGCGGGACGTTCCGCAGCCACAGCCCGCCGCGCCGGAAAAGCCGGCCGCGAAGGTCGCCTCTCCCGCGAAGGACACGTTCTTCCGCACCATAAGCGCGGAGGACTATAAGGCGTTCGCGCAGGTCATGCGCGAGGCGCCGCGCCCGCAGATGACGCCGGAATTAAAGGCCGCGTTAGAGCGGAAGAACCGTCCCGCCGCGCCGCAAAAGAAAGAAATACCGCAGCCCGCGCCCGAAACGCAGGCGGAGCTTCCGGTCGAAACGGAGGCCCACCGCATCGTCGGCGAGGTGCTGAACACCTATATCATCGTCGAGGAGGGGAAGAACGTCCTGCTCATTGACAAGCACGCCGCGCACGAGCGCATCCTGTTTGAAAAGCTCCGCGCCTCTATGGAGCCGGTCGTGCCGCAGCTCCTGCTGACGCCGATATTATGTAAACCCGAGCGTGAGGAGGCCGCCGTTCTTTTAGAGAACGCCGATCTGCTCCGCGAGGCGGGCTTTGAGGTCAGCGACTACGGCGACGGCGTGCTCGCCGTCCGCCAGATCCCCGCCGACCTCGCGATCGAGGAGACCGAGGCCACGCTGAACGAGCTCGCCGCCGACCTCAAGGCCGGCAAACGGACCGACCCGACCGCCATGCGCGACGCCGTCCTGCACACCGTCGCCTGCAAGGCGGCGATCAAGGGCGGCCGCCACACCGACGAGGCCGAGCGCGCCGCGCTGGTCAAAGAGGTGCTCTCCCGCGACGATCTCAAGTACTGCCCGCACGGCAGGCCGATCTGCGCCGTCCTGACCGCTTCGCAGTTGGAGCGGCAGTTCAAGAGGGCGTAAGATGAAGGACGTGATCTGCATCGTCGGTCCGACCGCGACCGGCAAGACCGCGCTTTCCGTCAAATTGGCGCAGAAATTCGGCGCGGAGATCGTCTCCTGCGACTCCATGCAGCTCTACCGCGGCATGGATATCGGCACGGCGAAGCCGACCGCGGACGAAACGCGCGGCGTGCCGCACCATATGATCGACTGTCTCGATCCGCGCGAGCCCTATTCCGTCAGCCGCTACGTGGAGGACGCGGACAGGTGCGTGCAGGATATTCTGCGGCGCGGAAAGCGCGTGATCGTCGTCGGCGGCACCGGGCTGTACGTCGATTCCCTGATCGCCGGGCGGCAGTTCGCGCCCTACCCCGAGACGGGGCGGCGCGAGGAGCTGACGAAGCTCGCCGAGGCGCAGGGGATCGAGGTCCTGATGGAGCAGCTGCGGCAGGTCGACCCCGAAGCGGCGGCGCGCATCCACCCCTCCAACCGCAAGCGCGTGATCCGCGCGCTGGAGATCTATTTGGAGACGGGCAAGACCATGACCGCGCACGATTTAGAGACGAAAGCACAGCCCGCGAAGTACGACCCCTGTTGGATCGGTCTGGATTACGGAAACCGAGGCACGCTCTACCGCCGGATCGATCTCCGCGTGGTGAAGATGATCGAGCAGGGGCTCGTGGACGAGGTGCGCAGGCTGTTGGACAGCGGCGTGCCCGCGAACGCGACCGCCATGCAGGCGATCGGCTACAAGGAGCTGACCGCCGCTCTGCGCGGCGAAGGGACGGTCGAAGACGCGGTCGCCGCGATCCAGCAGGCGAGCCGCCGCTATGCCAAGCGCCAGCGCACCTGGTTCCGCCGCAACCCGGCGATCCATTGGATCGACCTCCCCGACGCGCCGTTCGACCCGTTCGATCGCGCCTGCGCGATCGTTGAAGAAAGCTGAATCTCCCGATCTTTGTCATTGCGAGCCGCCGTCAGGCTGCGTGGCTGCACAGCCGTTGGCAGCTATGCTGCCTTACGGATGTGGCGTGCCCCCTGCACAGCCGTTGGCAGCTATGCTGCCTTACGGATGTGGCGTGCCCCTTG
>CAJOEH010000019.1 GCA_905233385.1 uncultured Oscillospiraceae bacterium | reverse complement strand
CCGCGCCGACCGAGCCGACCACGGCTCCCACCGAGCCCACGACAGCCCCGACTGAGCCGACGACGGCACCGACCGAGCCGACCATCGCTCCGACGCAGCCGACCACCGCGCCCACCGAGCCGACCGAACCGGCAATCGAATACAAGGTCACGGTCAAGTCCGACAATGAAGCGCACGGCACGGTCGCCCGCATGGAGGACGTCGTGATCGCGACGCCGGACAACGGCTACTATGCCGCCGGATTCATCCTTGAGCCGGCTGACGCAGCCGTGGTCATGCAGAACGGCAACCTCTTCTACATCTCGAACGTCACGGCGGACTGCTGCCTGACGATCCAGTTCCGCGCCAAGGAAGAAGCGGAGATCCGCTTCTCCGTGCCGGCGGGCTGCTACGCGAAGCGCGTTTCCACCTGGATCGACGAGCCGACGCCGCTGAAGGCGCCGGAAGGCGAAATCAGAGCGGACGCGCACGACTACAAGTTCATCGGCTGGACCGAAGAACGCGTTAAGGACGAGAAGGAAAAGCCGATCTGCTACACCGATTCCTTCACGCCGGAGAAGGCCGTGACGACCCTGTACGCGCTGTACACCTACGACTACCGCGGCGAGACCTGGTATACCACGGTCCTCCAGATGGAGACCTGCCTTGCCAAGAAGTTCCATGACGTCGACGTCAAGGCCTGGTACCATGAGGCGCTGGACTTCGTTCTGGAGTACGGCTACATGAACGGCGTGGGCGACTTCGAGTTTGCCCCGAACGGCAAGCTGACCCGCGGCATGATGGTGACGATCCTGTACCGTCTGGAGCTGCGCGAAGGCACGTACACCCATCCGTTCAAGGACGTCAAGAAGACCGACTGGTACGCAGAAGCGGTCGGCTGGGCGTATGAGAACGGCGTCGTCAACGGCACGAGCAGCACGACCTTCAGCCCGAACGACCCGATCACCCGCGAGCAGGCGGCAGCGATGCTGTACCGCTACGCGCGCTGGAACGGCGACGACGTCACGCCGAAGGGCACCCTGATGAACTTCGTGGACGCGGACAAGGTTTCCGCGTTCGCGAGAGATCCGATGCGCTGGGCTGTCGGCGAAGGCATCATCCACGGCAAGGGCAAGATCGAGACCAAGCCCTCGAGCACCAACAAGGATGATCCGACCGATATCCTGGATCCGCTCGGCACCGCGACCCGCGCGGAGATCGCTCAGATCCTTTACGGCTGGCTGAGCTGAACGATCCGCGATCATACAGAGACTTTTTGTGGCTCCGCTGCCGCGGCCGGGGGAAGCCGGATCCGGCTTCCCCGGCGGCGCGGAGATGAACAAGGGAACGGGGTGCGAATCCCCACGGTAACCGCCGCTGTAAGCACAGAGTCTGCCGCTCGTTGACGAAAGTCAGTCACTGGGCGACCGGGAAGGCAGAGCGCAGACGCAGACGCGAGTCCTATGTGCGAGTCAGAAGACCTACAAAAGGTTCTAATACACAGTAACGGCTGTGCGCTTCCCACGGCCGTTCTCTGTGTTTTGGGCATACATTTTAAAAATCAATAAAGGAGAAAAACATGAAACGGATTATTTCATTGTTGCTTGCCCTGACCCTGATCCTCGGCGTGCTGTGCGCCTGCACACCTGCCGAAGACACCACGCACATCACCTTCCGCGTCACGCATGACGACGGCGCGCTGAAGGAATTCGAACTCGAAACCACGAAGACGACGCTTGCCGAAGTCCTGATCGACGAAAACCTCGTGAAGGAATCCGACGAGAGCGCCGGCTTCTACGACACCGTGGACGGGGAAACCGCAGACTGGAACGTCGACGAGGGCTGGTGGTACTTCACCTGCAACGGCGAAGGACTGACGGTAGGCATCGAAGAGGCCGAACTGGTCGACGGCGCCGTCTACGAGGCGATCTTTACACACGGTTTCGGCTGATAGGAGAGTTATTTCATGGTAGTTTCCGCCAACCGCTTCCTTGCGGAGGAGATACAGCTTCATACGCTGTTGCAGCCGGAATGTCCGGTGCTGGTCTATTGCAGCCGCCGCAGCACCGAGGCGGAGACCGGCGCGGTATTCGCGCAGGTCCGCATGGTCAACCGGACGGATCGCGAGATCACGACGGTCATTTTGCAGATCGAGGGTCTCGATCCGAACGGCACGGCGCTCTATACGCAGCAGGATATCATCCTCGCGCAGTGCCACGCCGCGCCGCACAGCCTGTTCGGGGAAGACCGGATGCTGGTGCTGCAGCGCGACGCGGTCGCGTCTCTGCGTATCACAGTGGAGCGCGTCTCCTTCGGTGACGGAACGTCCTGGCGGAAGCTGCCGGAGCAGGAGCTGCTGACCGCAGAGCAGGCAGGCTGGAGAGTCTGCCCCTGCGGGATGCCGAATCCTGCGGAGAATCCCGTCTGCGACCTCTGCGGCGAACCGCTGCCCGAGGTCGAAGAAACCGTCGTGACGCCGCTGCCGAAGACGGAAAACCTGACGCCGGAGGACATCCGGATCCCGGACGTGTACCAGCCCGCGCAGGTGATCCGCGAATACTATCCGGTCACGGTCTACGAGACGGAAGAGGAGGAGCCGGAGGCCCCAAAATGGCTGGTCATCCTGCTGACGATCCTCGGTTCGCTGGCGCTTGCGGCCGCGATCGGCTTCTTCGTGTACTGTCTGGTGTATTTTATGTAAGGTATTTCCAATAAAAATACAAAAAATTAGAAAAATTTTCCATTTTTCTGTTTACAAACGAAAATTGAAGTGGTATACTATTCCTGCATAATAGTGAATGAAGATGCATTTTAATTCATAAAACTGTTATCAAAGACGTACGAAAGTCAACTCGGGCGCATTGGAAGCGAGGGGAAAGTGATGCCACAGTTTGTACAGACAGAACAGCAGAAAGAATTGATCGAATCCTTGGTGCGCGATCTGCCGGCATACCGCAAAAAGCTGCATATGTCTCAGGCAGAGCTCGGAGACGCGGTCGGCAAGAGCCGCCAGAAGATCTCCGAGATGGAACGCGGCGCTGCTCCGTTGGGGTGGGATACTTACCTTGCGATCCTACTTGTGCTCGGCGCGCGCGGCGCGCTCGAGTCCCGAGGCGGCGACGCCGAGCGCCTTGCGCTGACGGGAAAACTCATCGGCGGCCGCATCCGCCTGTAATGATGCAAAAATGAAAAGCAAAAGCAAAAAAAGCAAAAATTGAAGCGAGTGCATTGCACTCGCTTCAATTTATAATACAACCGTAAATTTTCGATAACGGGAAGGAAGAAAGTGTGAAAGAAACCCGGGAGGGGTGTCTTTCACGTTCAATAAAACCGGGTTTTCAAACATTTTCGACCGTTTGAAAACCCGCTCAGCGTGCCGACAAGATATTGTCGACACGCTGAAGCGAGTGCATTGCACTCGCTTCAAACTATATACAACCGTAAAATTTTCGATAACGGGAAGGAAGAAAGTGTGAAAGAAACCCAGGAGGGGTGTCTTTCACGTTCAATAAAACCGGGGTTTCAAACATTTTCGACCGTTTGAAAACCCGCTCAGCGTGCCGACAAGATATTGTCGACACGCTGAAGCGAGTGTTTTGTGAACACTCGCTTTTTTTGTCTATCGTGAAAAAGGGTTACTTTGCTTTCTGCCGCCTGCCGAACAGGAGCATACCGATCAGAACGGACAGCGGTACCGCGAGGATGACGCCCATGGAGCTTGCGAGCATCTGCACCATCTCGACGGAGAGGAACGCCGTGCTCATGAACTGCGTGAAGGACGGCTCCAGCGAAGCAAGGTAGATCATCAGCGTCAGACTGCCGCCGACCAGCGCGAGGATCAGCGTGTTGGTCATCGTGCCGACCATGTCGCGGCCGATGGTCATGCCGGACTTGAACAGCTCCCTGCGGGTCAGATTCGGGTTGACCGTCATCAGCTCGTTCATGGCGGAGCTGATGCTCATGGCGACGTCGTTCACCGCGCCGAGGGCGGTGAGCAGGATGCCGCCGACCAGCAGATCGCCGATCTGCAGGGAGTAGAACGGATCCTGTCCCTGCTTGAGCTGGAGCAGCGCCTCGACCTCGGGATTTGCGACGTACATCTGGAAGCCGTTCACCCGCGTCAGCGCGCAGGCGATCTGCCCGAAGAGGGCGGCGAAGGCGACGCCGGACATCGTGCCGAGGATGGCGCATATCGTCTTCTTGTTGACGCCGCCGAGGATGACGAATTCCACGACGGTAACGAACGCGCAGGTCTCCACGATCGTCAGGATGGTCGGCGCGCCGCCGAGCAGCAGCGGGATCATGACGGAGAACACGCATAGGATGGTCAGGCCGAGACCGAGCAGGGATTTCGCGCCGACCTTGCCGCCGACCAGCATCGTGATGACGAGGAAGGCGATGAGGACGATCACAATGGGAAGTGTGCGATCATAGTCCTGCAGGACGATGCTGTCCACTTCGCCGTCCGTCAGAGAGAAGGAAACGGTCACACTGTCGCCTTCTTTAAGCACCGTGCCGTAGAGATAGCTCAGATTGTTCGTCAGCTGATAGCGGCGGCCCTTGAACTCGCCGCTTTTGATCTCCACCGTGACGACCTGCTTGCCGACCGGAACGTCTTCCACGGCCTGCTGGCCCTGATACTGGCTGTCGTCGATGGAGATCACGGTGCCTCTTTCATATTGGACGCCGGAGATGACCGTGGACTGCGCGATGGATTCCGTCTGCTGCGCCTTGCCGTAAGCCCAGAGGAAGAGGAAGGCGCAGAGGATCAGGATGACTGCGGAAAGCGAGCGTGCGAACTGCCGGTCGACGCCCTGCTTCGCCTCCGCGATCGCGCGCGTCGCCTGCTCGCGCTTTGCCTTCGCGCCGGTCAGTTCTTTTTCCTGCTGCGGCAGGCCGCGCGTCTGCCGCAGCGCGCGCACGCCGAGATAGATCAGATACCCGCCGCCGCAGACGGCGGCGGCCAGCACCGCGAGCGGAATGACGGCAAAACTGCCGTTTACGAGACGCCGCGCCAGCAGCGCGGCCGCGGCGACCGCGATCAGGCCTCCCGCGGCGAGCACGCCGTACCACAGCGGCTTTTTGTATTTCAGTTCACGCATATCGAATCCTCCGTTCGGCGGGAAATGTCTGCTCTTATTATAAGGAGAACGGTACGGTCTGTCAAGAACGGCCTGCGCCTGCGCGGGCAGCAGCAAAATATACAAAAAATAAGTTCGGAATTGTGTAACTCCACAAAAAACAAAGAACTGAAAAATGCAATCGAATTTTATATGGTAATTCCGCGGCAAATGTGCTATCATTGGATTATCACTATAGGTATCTCTGCGCCTTTTTACGGGAACGTGAAAAAACGCGGGGAAATACCCAGCATTTGATAAGGAGGAAACAATATGAGGAAGCATTTTAAGAGATTCATTTCCGCTCTGCTCGCAGTGGTAATGGTTCTCGCGATGCTGCCGACGCTGGCGTATGCGTCGACGGAGGAAAGCTATGAAGGCTACCCTGTCGAAGGCATCCCGACGGAGGAGACCGCATTCATCATCTACAATGCGGAAAACGGCGTCGCGATGGGCGCTGAGGCGACCGGCGGCAAGTCCGGCGGCGTCAGCGCGCTGACGAACGAGGAGAACAACAACCTGAAGCTGTTCCCCGGCACCGGCGTGTTCCATCTCGCCGACAACGGCGACGGCACCTATTATCTTACCTGCGGCGGCAGATATCTGACCTGCACCGCGACGAATGCTTTTGAATTCAAGGACGGCAAGTCCTCCGACGCCAAGTGGAAGATCAACAAGGCGAACAACGGCTACTACATCCAGAGCGCGACCAAGAGCCACAGCTCCGGTCCGGCGACCATCGAGGTCTACAACTCCGCCTTCAGCCCCTACGGCTTCGACGGCTCGACCAACGCCGCGATCTTTACGATGAAGTTCTACGAGGTCGACGAAAAGCTGGCTGACGTGGACGGCGACGGCTTCATGGGCGAGCGTCCCGTCGCGGGCGAGCTGCCCGAGGACGGCGACAAGGTCGTTATCTACAACCACAACTCCAGCATGACCTTCGGCCCGCAGTCCGACGACAAGACCGCGCCGAGCATCACCGGCATCGAGTCCTGGCTGGACGGCAACGAGCTCGACATCGGCAACGGCTCTCTGATCTTCACCGTGCACGTCAACGGCTCCTACTACGCATTTGAGAACAAGGGCCTGTATCTGCGTACCTCCGAGAACGAGGTCGTCAACGGCAAGACCAACAACGACGAGACGCTGTACTTCGACGTGCTGGATAACGACTACAGCTGGTGGAAGCTGGAAGAAGTGACCGGCGGTTATATCATGTACAACAAGACCGCGAAGTACGGCAGCAACTACGTCTGCATCGAGTACTTCAGCAACAGCTTCAGCGGCTGGACCTACAATGGCAGCACCGCCCTGTTTGCGATGCGCTTCTTCAAGGTCGAGGACGACAAGAACCTCGGCTACGTCCTCAACCCGAAGATGAACATCAACGCCAAGGAAGCGAACCTCGGCGTCGACTACGACTTCGAGGTCACGCTGAACGAGCTGACCAAGGTCACCGGCATGACGATGACCTACGCGGTCGACAGCGGCGCGGCAAAGCAGATCTCTCCGACTTCGCAGGACGGCTACAAGTACAGCTACTCGATCCCGAAGAAGGAATTTGAGGGCGCCAAAAAGCTGACGCTCAGCGGCGAGGCGAAGAACGAGTACGGCATGACCTATTCCGCGACCGTGATCGTGAACGTCAAGGACGAGCCGATGATTATTTCCGTCACGCCGTCCGCCAACGCGGCGACCGGCAAGGATAAGCGTCCGGTGATCTCCGCGGTCATCGCGAACTGCGGCGAGAACCCGAAGATCACGATGACGATCGACGGGCAGGCGGTCAATCCGTCCGTAACGACGGCCAAGATCAGCTACACGCCCGCGGCTGCGATGGCGGAAGGCCGTCATACCGTGGAGATCAAGATCGTCCGTTCCGACAGCAAGAAGGCGGAAATGACCTGGTCCTTCTTCGTCGGCGAAGCGGGCTTGAGCCTGTACTTCGGTCAGATCCACTCCCATACCGCGGAGTACTCCGACGGCGCAGGTACGCTGGAGGACGCGTATGAACACGCGATGGTCGCGGACGACGTCGACTACATGATCGTCACCGACCACTCCAACTACTTCGACACCACCTCTACCGCGACCACCGACAGCTACTACAACCTCTCCAAGCTGACGATGGGCAACAGCCTGACCAAGTGGGAAGAGGCGAGAGCGACCGCGCTGCAGTACGACAAGATGCGCGAAGACTTCGTCTGCGCCTACGGCTACGAGATGACGTGGTCCGGCGGCCCCGGCCACACCAACTCCTTCAACACCTACGGCGTGGTCTCCCGTAACAACGGCGAGCTGAACAACAAAACCAACTACGCCGGCATGCACCGCTACAACGATCTGATGGTCTACGCCAACAGAGGCCTGGACATCAACGGCAACCCGGTCGAGGAAGGCGTTCGCACCAAGTACATCGACGACGCGCCGGTCGTCTCCCAGTTCAACCATCCGGGCACGACCTTCGGTACGTTCGACGAGTTCGCAGGCTTCACGCCGGTCCGTGACCAGATCCTCTGCCTGATTGAGGTCGGCAACGGCGAAGGCAAGGTCGGCGGCAGCTCCTACTGGCCGAGCTACGGCGAGTACGACAAGTGCCTTGCTAAGGGCTGGCACGTCGCGCCGACCAACAACCAGGATAACCACAAGGGCAAGTGGGGCGACGCCAACACCTGCCGCGACGTTATCCTGACCGACGACTTCACTGAGGCGGGTCTGTACCGCGCCATGGCGGAGCGCCGCGTCTATGCGACCGAGGACCAGAACCTCAACATCTACTACTACCTGAACGGCGAGATCATGGGTTCCATCATCGACACCGGTGACACGGAGCTCGACAAGATCACCATCGTCGCCAGCGTTTCCGATCCCGACGGCGAGAAGCTGAGCAAGGTCGAGATCATCGGCGAGAACGGCATCACGATCAAGAGCTACACCGCGACCGGCTCCACCTTCGAGATCAACGAAGAGTTCAAGAACACCCAGGCTTACTACTACATCAAGGTCACCGAGGCTGACGGCGACATCGCCTGCACCGCTCCCGTCTGGGTCGGCATCGCCACCCCGATCACCGCGGACATCCGCACCGACGCCGCTCTGAGCGTCGTCGGCGAGGAAGAGACCATCACCGCCACCGTTGACAACGCTGCCGATTACGAATACGAGCTCGAGAAGGTCGTGTTCTACCTGATCGACAACAAGGGCAACGAGACCATCATCAAGACCATTAACGTCGACAAGGACGAGTCCATCATCCCGGCCGGCGGCTCCAAGACCTTTGAGTTCAAGTACGAGCGTACGATCTCCGGCGAACAGGAGATCAAGGTCGTCTTCTACGGCGAGTACAACGACAAGGAATTCAAGTGCCGCGCTTCGATGAAGCAGAAAGTCTATAAGGCGGAAGAGCTGGTCAAGGTCGGTATCGACTACGGCCACGGCAACTTCTACGTTTCCGGCGGCTATTCCGACAACATGGGCAACTTCATCAAGTACTGTGCGGACAACGGCGTCATGGCGGAATTCATCCAGAAGGGCGAGTTCACCTACAACACGCTGAAGCAGTACAGAATGGTCATCCTGACCGTGCCGTTCGACAGCGGCAACCTCAGCCCGAGCGCCTACACCGCTGACGAGCTGGCTGCGCTCAAGTACTACGCGGAGCACGGCGGCAACATCATCGTCTGCTCCAAGTCCGACCGTAAGAGCCCGAAGGGCGATCTGAACTGCGCGAACCTGTCCAACAGCCTCCTGAATGCGATCGGATCGAACGTCCGCGTTGCCGACGGCATCATCGTCGATAACGCGATGAAGGCGAACGAGGCCTACCGTATCTACTTCTCCGGCACGGAGAACCTGAATATGGATCACCGCTTCGTCAAGGCGGCCTACACCTCCTCCAACGCCTTCGGCACGATCCCGTCCACGACGAACTCCAAGGGCTTCCAGCTCTATAACGGCGCGCCGATCCTGATCAACGCCGGCGCGGAGAGCAAGGTCACCACCCTGGTGCGCGGTTATACGACCACCTGGGGCGCAAGCTACGAGGCGAACTTCGACGGCTCCGCCTACGTGCCCGATTATGAGAACGACGTGGTCACGGCCGAGATGGGCAAGGTCAACATCATGACCTACGAAGACCTGCCCGGCGGCGGCTGGCTGATCACCTGCGGCTGTACCTTCTTCTCCAACTACGATATCAAGGACGACGTGGACTACACCAACAAGTTCATCGTCCGCAACATCCTCCGCGAGCTGACCGACGACGGCGAGCCGATCCGCGTCACTCCGATCAGCACCGTCAAGGCGATCACCAAGCCCGCCACCGAGACCGGCGACGAGTACACCATCGAAGGCTATGTCACCTCGAACGCTTCCGCGTACGATCAGGATACTGCGTTCTTCGACTGCATCTACATCCAGGATAAGCGCGGCAACGGCATCAACGCCTTCCCCGTCGCGGGTAACTTCGCAGTCGGCATGAACGTCCGCGCGCACGGCGGCGTCACCTACTACTGCGGCGAAGTCGAACTGAACCTGAGCACCGACTACGGCGGATACTGCGAGGTCATTTCCGACACCATCAACAACCTCGCGCCGAAGGAAGTCGACTGCAAGACCGCAATGTCGGATGCTGAGATCGGCAACCTGCTGATGGTCCGCGGCATCGTCACCGGCATCCACAAGACCGAGGGCGTCATCGATAAGATCTACGTCCGCGACGCTGCCGGCGAGGCCTGCCTGTTCATCAACGGCTACATCATGAAGAACTACAAGGGCCTGGATAAGCTCAAGGTCGGCATGATGGTCAAGGGCGTCGGCATCGGCTCCCGCGACGTTGACGAAACGAGCGCGACCAGCGCGATCTTCGCCCGTCTGCGTGTCCGCGACCGCCGCGAGATCGAGATCCTCGACAACGGTGTGATCCACAGCGATCTGCTCTTCAAGGACGTGGATGAAGACGACTGGTTCTATGATTACGTCCTGTTCGCGGTCGACCGCGGCCTGCTGAACGGTACGTCCAATTCCACCTTCTCCCCGAACGCGAACCTGACCCGCGCGATGGTCGCCACCGTCCTGTACCGCATGGCCGGCGAGAAGAAGGCGGACGGCGCGCTGAGCTTCGACGACGTCGAGAGCGGCACCTGGTACTATGACGCTGTCGCGTGGGCGTCCGCCGTCGGCATCGTCAACGGCTACGAGGACGGCACCTTCCATCCGAACGCATACATCACCCGTCAGGAAATGGCGCTGATGATCGCGAGATACGCGACCGAGTATCTGGGCATGGAGATCGACACCACCGGCAACCTCAACGCCTTCCTCGACGGCTCCACCGTCGCAAAGTGGGCGAAGTACGAGATCACCTGGTTCGTCTGCACGGGCATCATGACCGGCATGGACGGCAGGATCGTCCCGAACGGCACCGCAACGCGCGCCCAGTTCGCAACGATCGTCACCCGCTTCGTGCAGTTCGTCGAGGGTGATACTACCCCGATCGACCGATAAAAATGCGGCAGTACCCCCATCGGCTTCGAGCCGATGGGGGTACTTTTATAAAAATCCGGCAAAGGGAGGACCTTTGCCGGATTCATTTATTCTCCTTTGTTGCCGTGCTTGCGGCGGCGGCGATAGCGGTGACGCTGGGTCGGCTTGACCTTCGCCGCGCCGTCCGTCTCTTTCGCGGGTTCCGCAGCGGGCGCGGCTTGCGGCGCGGCGGCCGCCTGTGCGGACTTGCCTCTGCCGCCGCGGCGACGGCGGCGCTTGCCGGATTTTTGCTCGCCTTCGGCGGCGGGCGCGGGCTCTGCCGGCGTTTCCGTGACCTGCGGCGCGATGGTCTCCGCCGTTTTCCGGATCACGACCGGCTCCAGATAGGTGGTAAAGGCCGGCGATTCGAGCTTCTTGCGCTTGCCGGAGATCGGCGCGAGGTCGTCCGGGATCGGCTCGTCGGTCTTCTTCGCCTTGCCGCTGCGCAGGACGCAGATATCGCAGTTCTTGTGGCAGACGATCGTGTCCGGCTGTTTCTCCAGTCGGACGCGAACGGATTGCAGGAGCAGGTTGACGTCCGTGACCGTGCCGCGGCCGTCGGGCGTGTCGACGAAGGACTCCGCCTTCGGGCAGGTGCGCAGCAGGTCTTCATAGGCCTCCTGCTCGTAGTTCAGGCAGCACATCAGGCGGCCGCAGGTGCCGGAAATCTTCGTCGGATTCAGGCTGAGATTCTGCGTCTTCGCCATCTTGATCGAGACGGGCTGGAAGTCCTCGAGAAACTCTCCGCAGCAGAAGGGCCTGCCGCAGATACCGAGACCGCCGACCATTTTCGCCTTGTCGCGCACGCCGATCTGGCGCAGCTCGATGCGGGTGCGCAGAACGGAGGCCAGGCTCTTGACCAGCTCGCGGAAGTCCACGCGGCCGTCCGCGGTGAAGAAGAACAGGATCTTGCTGCCGTCGAAGGCGTATTCCGTCGAAACGAGCTGCATGTCCAGCTTCAATTCGTCGATCTTCTGCTGGCAGATCTCAAAGGCGCGCTTTTCGCGGGCGCGGTTTTCCGCGTCGGTCTTCTTGTCCTGCTCGTTCGCGATGCGGATCACGGCGCGCAGCGGCGCGACGATCTCCCGCTCCGTTACGGTGCGGTTCCCGCGCACGCACTGTCCGATCTCCGGGCCGCGCGAGGTGTCGAGGATGACTTCGTCTCCCGTGCGGACCTCGAGCTTGCCGGGGTCAAAGAAATAGACCTTGGTGTTGTTGCGGAATTGAACGTCGCAGACGGTGAAGGTTTTTCTTTCAGGTATCGATTCCATAATGACTCCTTAAGCCGAGGAGAGTTGAACTTAAGCCGTCTCTGCGCGGCTCTTTTCGGTCCTTTTCGGCTTGTTGTCCTTGCCTTGCGACAGCAAGGCTGTGTCCGCCGCACCGAAAATCCCACAAAAATTGCTCGCGCAGAGATGCGAAGCAGTTTTCCCGGAGCGTCGATTCGTCAAGACGAGAAAAGCGCCGCAGGGAATCCTTGACGGATTTTCAAGGCGGTTTGTGAAGTATTGGCGGATTGCCGCCCGTGAAAACCGACTTGAGTTCGACTCTCCTCGGCTTATTCGGACAGTTTTACGCAGAGCATTCCGCAGATATGCGCGGCACCCACGTTGGCGTCCGTCAGGGGAATGGCGTACCGCAGGGTCTCCGCAGCCCGAAGGAGCTGCGCGTCCGTGCGGTTGTTTGCGATGGTTCGGCTCTCCGGCGCGATCGCCGGCAGGCCGGAGCGAACGGCGGCGGCAGAGGATAAGACCTCCGTCCACTGCACGAGGATCGGCCGAAGCTGTTCGCGCTTCAGGCGTTCCATCGGCACGAGGACGCGCAGCAGCGCGCCGGGATCGGCCGCGCTGAACGCCTCGGCAAAGGCCTTTGTCTGCGGCAGCAGATCTCTGCCTTCCCGCAGCAGGTCGATCGCCTGACCGAGATACCCGCCGGAGCGGAGGATCGCGCTCAGAAGCGCGTCCTGCGACGCTTCGGGGAAGCGCGCGGCGAGCGCGCGGCGCAGGGCGCCGTCGTCCAGCGGCGACAGCCGCAGCTCCACACAGCGGCTGCGGATCGTCGGAAGCAGCTGCTCGGCGTGCTCCGTCAGCAGGAGAAAAACGCCGTAGGCGGGCGGCTCCTCGATGCATTTGAGCAGGGCGTTCTGTCCCTGCGCGTTCAGATCCTGCGCCCGCGGGAAGAGATAGATCTTTTTCGCGCCCTC
Organism: uncultured Oscillospiraceae bacterium; assembly: GCA_905233385.1. Classification (GTDB taxonomy): domain Bacteria; phylum Bacillota; class Clostridia; order Oscillospirales; family Oscillospiraceae; genus JAZOXB01. The sequence continues at coordinate 14,656 of CAJOEH010000019.1, read as the reverse complement.
GTTGGGGCGGATATAGAGGTCGGCGCAGGCGTCGCGCACCAGCTTGACGGGGATGGTCTTCTTTTCGGGATCGTCCACGGTGACGACGTCGGGGTGCGTCTCGCCCAGGACCTTGCGGCACTGCGCGCACTGCAAGCAGGGACGGCGGGCGGCGGTGCACTGCATGGCGGCGGCAAGAAGCTTCGCCAGCGTGCGCTTGCCGGAGCCGGCGGGACCGGACAGCAGATAGCAGTGAGAGAGCTGCCCGCGGGACAGCGAGACGGACAGACGCTGCTTCAGCGCATCGTTGCCGAGAAGTGCATCAAAGCTCATCGCGTTTCCATCCTTTCCCGTTTCATCAGCCTATACACAATTATTATAACGCGTTTCGGGGCGGATTTCCACTATTATTTCGCAAGAACCGGGAAATATCAGTCGAACGCAAACCCGAGATAGGAGATTTCGGGAAGCGCCGCGCCGTGCAGCGCCTTGGCCATGCCGAACGGAACGCCGTCGCCGACGGTCCGCACGACGGCTTTCGCGCAGCCGAGCTGCTGCGTCAGCGCCGCCGCGGCTTCGGGGCAGTCGGGGAGCAGTTCCTTGAACAGCAGGGCGTCTCCGCGCTTTTCCGCCGCCGCGCAGCAGACCGCGTCTTCGGTCTCCAGGCGGTAGAGTCCCGCGCCGCTCTCCTCGCTCGCATATTGCTGCAGCGCAAGCAGGGGAGCGTCATAGGAGACGAACGAGCCGTAGAGCTGCAGTTCGCGGAGGTTGCGGTAGGCGTCCGCGCCGATCCGCGCAATCTTGACGGCGGTCTGCTGCGGCGCAAGCTCGAAGCTCTTGTGATAGAACGCGGTGCGATAGCCCTGCTTTTCATAGTAGCGGAACAGCGCTTCGCCTTCCGGCACGAGCATCAGAATGTCGCAGCCGCGCAGCGCTTTCTCCGCATAGGCGAGCAGGGCGGCGCAAAGGCCGCGCCTGCGGTAGGCGGGCGCGGTGCAGACGGCGTAGAGATAGGCGGCGCGCAGCGTCTCGCCGCAGTCGTCCACGAGCGTCGCAGGCAGGGCGCAGAGCATGGAGACGGGCGTTTTTCCGTCCAGCGCGGCGAAGGCCGCGATATGCCCTTCCGTCTTGCGCCAGAAGGTCTCGACGGCCTCCTCGCTGTCGGGGAAGCAGCTGCGCCACAGCGCCGTCAGCGACGCGGGGCGTTCGATTCTTTCAAACGAGATCATTTTCGCTCCTCCAGAACGATCTTCTCCAACAGGAGATCGGGATAGTAGCTCTCCTTCGCGCGGCGCAGACCCTCGATCCCCATGTCGTCCTCGCGGTTAAGATATCGGACCTCGGGGTAGCGGCTGTGGATCAGGCGAGCGAACTCGCGGTTGACCATCGGATATGCGCCGTTGATCTCTGCGAGCGCCTTCTCGAAATTCACGTCGAAGGTGTCCTCGCGGATGCGGTTGCCCATCGAAAAGGCGACGATCCCGTCCTGCGTCTCCAGCGCGATGCCCTCCATGCGGAGCGCGTCGAAACAGCGGAACGCCTTCTGAATGGCGGCCTTTTCCCCGCTCATGTCGCTGTAGGGATGCGCGTCGCGGTGTTCCTCGTACCAGGCCTGCGTGAACGCGATACAGCGCGGCAGAAGGTCCTTCGTCAGCGGCAGGACGCGGTAGTCCGGATAGGTCTGCTCAAAATGATTGCAGTGGTTGCGCTTCGCCTGCAATTTCCGTCCGCGCAGACCGCAGAGCCGCTCGATGTCATAGACGTAGTCATAGCTGTCGCGCACGGAGCGGGCGGTAAAGCGATGCGGATAGAGCGCGGTCAGCGTCTCGGCTTCCGACGGCGTCACGCCGAAGATGCGGAAGCGGATGCCGCGCGCATGGGCGTCGGCGCGAAGGGCGTCGACCGCCTCCTGCAAGTTTTCGCACTGCGGGAAGAGATAGGCGGTCCAATCCCCGTAGCGGCAGAGAAACAGCGGCGTCTCACCGAGAAAAGCGATCGACTGCTCCGCCCAGAGGAAGAGATTGGCGAACGAACACTCGCAGCCGTGCCCGACGGCGGCGTACAGATTTTTGTGGACGACTTCCCGGTCCTCGAGAAGTATTTTGCGGAAATCCAGCATATGGATCCTCTTTTCAGCAGGAATGATTGAGTCTATTTTAGCACAATTCGCCGGCAGGTCAACCGCATACTTGCTTTTTTTTTGCGGATGCGCTATTCTGTATGCAGACATTTTTACAATTGGAGGACGATCGGAATGAGAAAATGCAAAAAGTGCGGGCGACCGCTCGGAAACAATTCGTATTGCAGCTTCTGTGACCGCGACAAGATCCGCGCCGCGAAGCAGAAAGCGCAGAATAAGAAAAACTATCTGCCGTGGATCATCGGCGGGGTTGCGGCCGTCTGCGTGATCGCCGTGGCGCTGGTGCTGGTCCTGATCCTCGGCGGCGGACAGGTGCCTGCGGACGTGCCGGAAACCACTGCCGCGCAGGAGACGGAGCTCCATCACTGCGAGATCGTGATCGAAGACTACGGCACGATCACGGTGGAGCTGAACGCGACTGCCGCGCCGATCACGACCGCGAACTTCCTGAAGTTGGCGAGCGAGGGCTTCTATGACGGCCTGACCTTCCACCGCATCATGGAGGGCTTCATGATGCAGGGCGGCGACCCGAACGGCAACGGCTCGGGCGGATCGGGTCAGACGATCAAGGGCGAATTTTCCGCCAACGGCGTCGAAAATCCGCTGAAGCACACCCGCGGCGCGATCTCCATGGGACGCACTTCCTTCGATATGGACAGCGCGAGCTCCCAGTTCTTTATCGTGCAGCAGACTTCGCCGCATCTGGACGGCCAGTACGCCTGCTTCGGCTACGTGACGGACGGCATGGACATCGTCGATGCGATCTGCGAGGCGGCGCAGCCGATCGACAACAACGGCACGATCCCGGCGGACGAGCAGCCGGTCATCACGACCATCCGGGTGATCGACTGATGGGCAAGTCGCTGGTATTGGCGGAGAAGCCCTCCGTTGGGCGCGAACTCGCGCGGGTCCTCGGCTGCCGGAAGGGCGGCGAGGGCTATCTGGAAGGGGATCGCTATATCGTGACGTGGGCGCTCGGCCATCTCGTCACGCTGGCGGATCCCGACGTCTATGAGAAAAAGTGGGAAAAATGGGACATGGAAGACCTGCCCATGCTCCCGCAGAATATGAAGCTGGTCGTGATCGGCCAGACGGGCAAGCAGTTCCGCGTGGTGCAGAGCCTGATGAAGCGCGGCGACGTCTCCGACCTCATCATCGCGACAGACGCAGGCCGCGAGGGCGAGCTCGTCGCGCGGTGGATCATGGTCAAGGCGGGCTGGAAGAAGCCGACGCGCAGGCTGTGGATCTCGTCGCAGACGGACCGCGCGATCAAGGAGGGCTTCGCCAACCTGCGCCCGGCCGCGGAATACGACAATCTCTTCCGCTCCGCGCAGGCGCGCAGCGAGGCCGACTGGCTCGTCGGTCTGAACGTCACGCGCGCCCTGACCTGCCGCCACAACGCTCAGCTCTCCGCGGGCCGCGTGCAGACGCCGACCCTCGCGCTGATCGTGCAGAGAGAGCGCGAAATCCGCAATTTCGTCCCGAAGGACTACTGGGGCGTGCGCCTGAAAGCGGGCGGCTTCTCCGCGACGTGGCGCGACAAGAACAACAACTCCCGCACCTTCGACAAGGCGCTCGCGGAGAAAATCGCGGCCTCCTGCCAGACCGGCGAAGCCGTCATCACGCAGGTGCGCAAGATGCGCCGCATGACCCCGCCGCCCGCCGCCTACGACCTGACGGAGCTGCAGCGCGACGCGAACAAGAAGTACGCCTACAGCGCGAAGGAAACGCTGAACATCATGCAGTCGCTGTACGAACAGCACAAACTGCTGACCTATCCGCGCACGGATTCGCGCTATATCTCCGACGACGTGGTCGCGACCCTGCCGGAACGGCTGAAAGCGGTCATGGTGGACGCATACAAACCCTTCGCCCAGCAGATCATGCGCAGCAGGCCTTTGCAGACGAAGTACATCGTCAACAACGCGAAGGTCACCGACCACCACGCGATCATCCCGACCGAGGAGTCGCCCGACCTGTGGCGGCTGTCCGGACCGGAGCGCAATATCTACGATCTGGTCGTGCGCCGCTTCCTCGCGGTGCTGCTGCCGCCGTGCGAATATGAAGAAGTCGATCTGACTTTGAACGTGAACGGCAATGTCTTCACGACGAAGGGCAAGATCGTCCAGCAGGCGGGTTGGAAGGCGGTCTACGACCGCTCGTTCAACATGGACGAGGACGAGGAGGAGACGCAGAGCCTGCCGCCGGTGCAGCAGGGACAGCGGCTGAAGATTTCCTCCGTGCAGGTGACGAGCGGCAAGACCCCGCCGCCTCCGCGCTACACCGAGGCGACCCTGCTGACCGCGATGGAACACCCGCAGGCGCAGGTCGAGGACAAGAATCTGCGCAAGATTTTAGAGGAGACGAGCGGCCTCGGCACGCCAGCCACCCGTGCGGACATCATCGAGAAGCTGTTCTCCGCGTTCTATATCGAGCGGCGCGGCAAGGAGCTCGTGCCGACCTCGAAGGGGATGCAGCTTGTGGAGCTCGCGCCGGCCGACCTGCGCAGCGCCGCGCTGACGGCGCAGTGGGAGGACCGGCTCGCAAGGATCGCAAAGGGCCTGGAGCGCGACACGAAATTCGTCGAGGAAATGCGCGCCTACGCGACCGACCTCGTCGCCGCGGTCAAGGCGAGCGACGCGAAGTACACCCACGACAACCAGACGCGCAAGGCGTGCCCCGACTGCGGGAAGTTCCTCCTGCTCGTCAAGGGCAAGCGCGGCGAAATGCTGGTCTGCCCCGACCGCGAATGCGGCTACCGCAAGAGCGTGACGCAGGTGACGAACGCCCGCTGCCCGAACTGCTTTAAGAAGATGGAGCTGCGCGGGGAAGGGGACAATCAGATGTTCGCCTGCGTGTGCGGCTACCGTGAGAAGCTGTCCGCGTTCAAGGAGCGGCACGAAAAAGCCGGCGCGGGCAAACGCGACGTCGCGCGCTATATGGAGCAGCAGAAAAAGGAAGAACCCAAGAACAACGCCATGGCCGACGCCCTCGCCAAATGGCTGGAGAATCAGAAGAAATAACAGAATATAGTTGTATGACAACATAAACCGCCGCGGTGGAAATGCCCCACCGCGGCGGTTTCAAGCCGCGGCAATCCGTGCCTGCCGACGCGGGACGCTTTTTGCTTTATGAAGTGCGTATCATTCTGTCATTGCCCGGCTTGTCCGGGCAATCTGTGCCTCACGATGCGGGACACTTTTCCGTGATACGAAACACGTGCCATACCTGCGACGGACAGATTCCCTGCAGCCTGCAGCTGCGGGAATGACAGATTTGATAGCTTTCTGCATAATACGATACAGTTCCCGAACCTGCGACGGACAGATTGCCACGGAAGCTGACGCTTCCTCGCAATGACACGATCGGAGGGATTTGCGGCATAGTAAAACCGCGGTGTGGAAACTCCACACCGCGGTTTTTGACTGTTGATTTTTCTCGACCGTAATCAGTCCGCCACGTAGGGCAGCAGGGCGATCATGCGGGCGCGCTTGATCGCGACGGTGAGCTGACGCTGATGCTCAGCGCAGGTGCCGGTGGTACGGCGGGGCAGGATCTTGCCGCGCTCGGACGTATAGCGGCGGAGCTTGGCAGCATCCTTGAAATCGATGTTGGTGACCTTGTCGACGCAGAAGTTGCATACCTTCTTGCGCTTACGCGGACGAGCCTTCTCGTTCAATGCCATGAATGAAATCCTCCTTCTTCAAATACTCAAGTGGAAAAGTTGATCAGAAGGGCAGCTGGCTGTCGTCATCCTCGATCATGGAGAAATCGGATGCGGGAGCCGGAGCGGCCGGAGCGGAATAACCTGCGGGCGCAGCGGGTGCGCTGTAGCCTGCTTCTCCGCCTTCGCGCTTGGAGTCGCCGAAATAGACGTTGTCGGCGATGACTTCCGCGCTGCGGCGCTTGTTGCCTTCTTTGTCGGTCCAGGGACGAATCTGGAGACGACCGGAAACCACCGCCATGCGGCCCTTGGCGAAGTACTTGCTGACGAACTCAGCGGTATTGCGCCATGCGACGACGTCGATGAAATCCGTTTCACGCTCGCCGGTCGAGCTGTTCGCGAAATCGCGGTCAACGGCGATCGTGAAGGTGGCCACTGCCACGCCGGAACCGGTCCGACGGAGCTCGGGGTCACGGGTAAGACGACCCATGAGAACGATGTGGTTCAGCATAAACGGGCCTCCTTACTCTTCGACTGCGACGATGATGGAACGCAGAATGCCGTCAGTGATCTTGAACACGCGGTCCAGCTCCGCGGGGAGCTCGGGCTTGCATTCACAGTTCATGAGGACATAGTAGCCTTCGGGCAGATCGTTGATGGGATACGCCAGCCGGCGCTTGCCCCACTCCTCGATACCGGTAAGAGTACCTTCTGCCTCAACCATCGCCTTGAACTTTTCCACGAGAGCGGCGATACCTTCTTCACCCAGAGCGGGGTCGACGATATAGACGATCTCATACTTGCCGGAAATCTTAGCCATTGTTGTGTGCACCTCCTTTTGGACTTTTGGCCGCCGGTCGCGCCGGCAGCAAGGATCGCCTGCGATCGCAGGCTTGACTATTTTACTTGCTAAATCCCGATTTGTCAACAGTTTTTTGGATTTTTCCCGACTTTGTTTTTGCTTGCATTTTGCAGCATAAAATGGTATGATGTACGTTAGAAAAGAATGGAGATCAGGAGGAATCATTGATGAAGAAGATCACCGGTTCTATCGTTGCGCTCGTCACCCCGTTCAACGCCGACGGCTCTGTCGATCACGGCAGGCTGCGCGAGATCGTGGAGTGGCACGTGCAGAACAAAACAGACGCGATCCTTGCGCTCGGCACGACGGGCGAGACTGCGTCGACCTCGCTGGAAGAGGATATCAAGACCTTTGAGACCGTCGTCGATCAGGTCGCGGGGCGGATCCCCGTGATCGCGGGCTCCGGCTCGAACTCCAGCGAAATGCAGAAGCACAAGAGCGAGATCTATACGAAAATGGGCGCTGCGGCCCTGCTGTGTATCAGCCCGTACTATGTCAAGACGAACGAGGAGGGCATGTACCGTCACTTCATGCTGTCGGCGGACGCCGACACCGCGCCGATCATCCTTTACAACGTCCCCGGCCGCACCGGCTGCAAGATTTCGCCGGAGGTCGTGCGCCGCCTGTCCGTCCATCCGAACGTCATGGGCATCAAAGAGGCGAGCGGCGACATGAGCTACGCGATGAAGATCGCACGCTGCCTCAGCGACGACTTCGTAATGTACAGCGGCAACGACGACATCACGATCCCGCTTCTTTCCATCGGCGCGTCCGGCGTCATCTCCGTATGGGCGAACATCATGCCGCGCGAGACGCACGACATGGTGATCGACTGGCTCGAGGGCAGGCATGAGCAGGCGGTCGCCGCCCAGCTCAAGTACCTCGACCTTATCAACGCTCTGTTCATGGAGGTCAACCCCATCCCCGTCAAGGAAGCCATGAATCTCATGGGACTCAAGGCGGGCGCGTACCGGATGCCGCTGTATCCGATGGCGCCGGAAAACCGCGCGAAGCTCATTAAGATCATGCGCGCCGCCGGCCTGCCCGTGCAGGAGGACGCATAAATGAAGGTGTTCCTGAGCGGCTACGGCAAGATGGGCCGCATGGTGGCGGACATCGCCGCCGCGAAGGGCTGGGAGATCGTCGGCCACGCCGACATCGACTGCCCCGAAAATTACGAGACTGCGCCGAAGGCGGACGTCTGCATCGACTTCTCCGGCGTCGGCGCGCAAGACGCGCTGCTTTCCTATATCCGCCGCACCGAAACGCCCCTCGTCACCGGCACGACCGGCCTGACGGAGCCGGACTTCGACGCTCTGCGGGAAGTCTCCAAGCGCGTCCCCGTGATCTGGACGGCGAATTACTCCACCGGCATCGCCGTGCTGAAGAAGCTCCTGCGCGACTATGCGCCCGTCCTGCATGACTGGGACAAGGAGATCGTCGAGGCGCATCACAATCAGAAGGTCGACGCGCCGAGCGGCACGGCGAAGCAACTCTTAGAGGCGATCGACCCGAACGCCGAGGCGCTCGTCGTCCACGGCAGGGAAGGCCTCTGCGGCAAGCGGAAAGAGAACGAGATCGGCGTCTTCTCCCTGCGCGGCGGTACCGTCGCGGGGGAGCACACCGTCTATTTCTTCGGCGAGGACGAAACGCTCGCGCTGACGCATACGGCGCAGAGCCGCCGCGTGTTCGCGGCGGGCGCGGTCCGCGCCGCCGAAGCGCTGGCGAAGAAAGCGCCGGGATACTATACGTTAGAAGAACTGATATTCTGAGAGGGAACACCATGGAGAAACTGAAACCGCGCACCCTGTCCGGCTTCATGGAGCTGCTGCCTGCGGCGCAGGCGCAGTTCGAGCGGATGGTCGAGATCCTGCGCGAAACTTACGCTCTGTACGGCTTCACGCCGCTGGACACGCCCGCGATCGAGGCGGCGGAGATCCTGCTTGCCAAGGGCGGCGGCGAGACGGAAAAGCAGATCTACCGCTTCCAGAAGGGCGACAACGATCTGGCGCTCCGCTTTGATCTGACCGTCCCGCTGGCGAAATACGTCGCCCTGCACGCGGGCGAACTGACCTTCCCGTTCCGCCGCTATCAGATCGGCAAGGTCTACCGCGGCGAGCGGGCGCAGCGCGGCCGCTTCCGCGAATTCTATCAGGCGGATATCGACGTCATCGGCGACGGCAAACTGGATATTCTGAACGAGGCGGAGATCCCATCGATCATCTATTCGATCTTCCGCCGCTTCGGCCTGACCCGCTTCGTCATCCGCGTCAACAACCGCAAGCTGCTCAACGGCTTCTACGCCATGCTTGGATTGTCCTCCAAGTCCGGCGACATCATGCGCACGGTGGACAAGCTGGATAAGATCGGCGTGGACAAGGTGCGCGCGATCCTGTTGGAGGACGTCGGCCTGACGGACGCGCAGGCGGACGAGATCCTGCGCTTCATGTCGATCACCGGCAGCAACGCGGACGTGCTCGCGAAGTTGGAAGACTGGCGCGGCCGGAACGAGACCTTCGACCTCGGTCTGGAGGAGCTCGCCGCCGTGACGAAGCACCTCGGCGCGTTCGGCGTGCCGGAGGAGAACTTCGCCGTCGATCTGACGATCGCGCGCGGCCTGGACTACTACACCGGCACGGTCTACGAGACGACCCTCCTCGACCATCCGGAGATCGGCTCGGTCTGCTCCGGCGGCCGCTATGATAATTTAGCGGAATACTACACCGACCGGCAGCTGCCCGGCGTCGGTATTTCGATTGGCCTGACGCGCCTGTTCTACGTGCTCGGCGAGCAGGAACTGCTCAATCCAGAGCTGCCGACCGCGCCGGCCGACTGCCTGCTCCTGCCGATGACGGAGGACTTCTCCGCGGCGGTGCGGCTCGCGACCCGACTCCGCGCCGCGGGTATCCGCACGCAGCTCTACACGGAGCAGAAGAAGTTCAAGGCGAAGATGTCCTACGCGGACAAGCTCGGCATCCCGTTCGTCGTCTTCCTCGGCGAGGACGAGATCGCGCGGGACGTCTGTTCGGTCAAGAATCTGCGCACGGGCGATCAGGTCAGCCTGCCCGCCGATCAGGCGGCGGAGCTGATCAAATTCGGTATCTCCGCGCTGCAAAACGGCAGCGTGATCTTAGAGAAATAATCTCCGGGAGGAATGAATATGAAACAGTCAAGAACCCATAACTGCGGCGAGCTTCGCCTGTCCGACGCGGGCAAGACCGTCACGCTGGTCGGCTGGATGGAGAACGTCCGCGAGGTCGGCGCAAGCCTGGCGTTCGTCGTTCTGCGCGATTTCTACGGCACCACGCAGCTCGTCATCGAGAGCGAGGAGATGATGAAGGCGGTCAAGGCCGTCAACAAGGAATCCACCATCTCCGTCACCGGCGCGGTGCGCGAACGTGCGAGCAAGAATCCGAAGCTCGCGACCGGCGAGATCGAGGTCGTGCCGACCGAACTGACCGTGCTCGGCCGCTGCCGCTACAACGAGCTGCCCTTTGAGATCAACCGCAGCCGCGAAGCCGACGAGAATACCCGCCTCAAGTACCGCTATCTCGACCTGCGCAATCCCGCGGTCAAGAAGAATATCATCCTGCGCTGCAACGTGGTTGCCGCGCTGCGCAAGGCGATGACGGAGCTGGGCTTCCTCGAGATCACCACGCCGATCCTGACGGCTTCCTCGCCAGAGGGCGCGAGAGACTACCTCGTTCCCGCGAGAAAGCACCCCGGCAAGTTCTACGCCCTGCCGCAGGCGCCGCAGCAGTTCAAGCAGCTGCTGATGACCTCCGGCTTCGACCGCTACTTTCAGATTGCGCCCTGCTTCCGCGATGAGGACGCCCGCGGCGACCGCACCCCCGGCGAGTTCTACCAGCTCGATATGGAGATGGCGTTCGCCGGCCAGGACGACGTGCTGGGCGTGCTGGAGACCGTGCTCGAGCCCGTCTTCCGCGAGTTCGGCATCTACAAGCGCGTGACCCCGGCGCCCTTCCGCCGCATCAAGTTCAACGACGCGATGGAGATCTACGGCACCGACAAGCCCGACCTGCGCATCGACCTGGAGATTACCGATGCGACCGACCTGCTTGCCGACGTCGGCTTTGAGCCCTTCGCGGGCAACACCGTCAAGGCGATCGTCGTCAGCGACTTCAGCGCGACGAGAAAGCAGATCGACAAGCTCGTTACCGACGTGGAGGTCCAGGCGGGACAGAAGCCCTACTGGTTCCGCGTGGACGAAAACGGCGAGCTCGTCGGCGGCATCGCGAAGTTCCTGCAGGAGCGCAAGGACGAGATCGTCGCGAAGCTCGGCCTGCAGTCCAACTGCTTCGTCGGCCTGACGGCGGGCAAGAAGGCCGTCGCCCAGAAGACCGCGGGCGTGCTGCGCGTCAAGCTCGGCAACCTCTGCCCAAATCATATGGACAAGGAGCAGTACCAGTTCTGCTGGATCGTCGACTTCCCGATGTACGAGATCGGCGAGGAGAGCGGCGAGCTCGAATTCTGCCACAACCCGTTCTCGATGCCGAACGGCGGCCTGGAAGTGCTGGAGAAGGCTGCGAAGGGCGAGATCGACCCGCTGACCATCACCGCGTTCCAGTACGACCTCGTCATCAACGGCTATGAATCCGCCTCCGGCGCGGTGCGAAATCACGACCCGGAGATCATGGTCAAAGCGTTCGAGCTCGTCCGTCTGGGCGAGGAAAACGTCAAGGCGAAGTTCCCCGCGATGTACAACGCGTTCTGCTACGGCGCGCCGCCCCATGCGGGCGCTGCGCCCGGCGTCGACCGCCTGATCATGCTCCTGACCGGCGAGGAGTCCATCCGCGAGGTCATCACCTTCCCGATGAATCAGAAGGCGCAGGACGTGATGATGGACGCGCCTACGACCGTTGATCAGAAACAGCTCGACGACGTGCACATCCGCATCGCGGAAGAAGAATAAAAAACAGACCCGCCTGCGGCAGCGCCGCAGGCGGGTCAATGATTATATCGGATTCTCTTTGAGATACGCGTCCAGCATATCCGCCGCGTCGCGGACGATGTCAGTGCAGGGCCGCTTTTTGTAGTATTCGGCCGTCCGCTGATCGGGGAGCGGCTTCTGATCTGCCGTGACGCCGGCGAGCAGCTCGCGGCAGAGATAGGAGCCGTTCTGCGCCTTAAATCGTGCGGCGAAGTCCTGAATGCGGGAATACAGCGCGCCCTTTTGCTCACGCGGCGCGATCCCGCCGTCGCCATAGACCAAACTGATGACCATGAACGCGCCGTTCGCCGCGCCGCAGACCTCGCGCAGTCTGCCGATGCCGCCGCCGAAGCCCGACGTGAGCCGCGCGGCGGTCGTTTCGTCCAGACCGGTCACGTCGCAGAAGGCGAGCAGGACCGCCTGGGCGCAGTTATAGCCGCTCGTGAATTTTTCGGCGGCGAGTTCTCCGCGTGTCATCGGGTTTCCTCCTTCGGCAGCTGTACGCCGTTGAATTTCAGCATGTAGCGGATCGGGTAATACCCCTGCAAATAGTTCTTCTCATACCACTCGAACGTGGCGTCCGGCAGGTGCAGGAGCTCCGGCGCGTCGCAGCGGAAGAGCTCGAACGTCCTTTGGTCGCCGCTGATCAGCGCGGCGATCAGCTCTTTTTCCCCCTCGGCGGCGAGCCGGTCGAAGCAGGCGTCCATCAGCGTTACGCAGATCTGCTCCTCCTGCGGCGCGCGATCCTCCATGGTCGCGAGCCAGTAGAGAAAATCCGCCTGCGTGAAGGCTTTGCGCGCCGTGACGAGGGCGAGCTTCTGAAACTCGTCTTCCGCGCCGCGCTGGAGCACGTCGATCAGATAATAGAGCAGGTTTTCGTCCAGACAGCAGCAGTCGAGCAGGACCTCGTACGCGCTGCGCGGTCCGTCCGGCTCGTCGATCCGCGGCGGCGCGGCGGGGTCGGGCATATCGGCAGGGGATTCTTCCTGCGCGGTCAGCGTCTGCAAGGCGGCCAGCAGGTCTTCCGGCTTGTACGCCGCGTAGACCTCCTCGGGGATCTCCTCGCCGTCCTGTTCGGCGCAGCGGCGGACGAATTCAGGCACGCCCATCGCCGCGATCTGTTCCTGCAATTCCGCGGCCCGCCGCAGCGGGTCTTCCTGCGTGAGCGCGATCCCTTCGGGCGGGAGCCTGCTTCCGTCGGCGATGCCCTGCATATCTTTCAAATAGTACTCGATCAGCGTCATTATGCTCCACCTCAGGTCGAATTTATCATATAGCGACAAAAAATGCAACAATCCTTTGACAAAAACACAACTTCTTGGTATAATACATGCATACACTACAAGATGGGGTGACAGACTCATGAGAATCAAGATTTCAGCGGACAGCACCTGCGATCTTTCCCCGGAGCAGATCCGGGATAACGATATTTATATTTTGCCGTTGTTCATCAATAAGGGCGACGAGAGCTTCCTGGACGGCGTAACGATCACACAGGATGATATTTTTGCCCACGTTGCCGCCGGCGGCAGCCTGTGCAGCACTTCCGCCGCCTCGGTCGGCATTTATCAGGATATGTTTGAGAATCTGCTGAAGGATTATGACGCGGTCGTGCATATCTCCCTCGGCTCCGGCTTCTCCAGCTGCTATCACAACGCCTGCCTCGCCGCTGAGGATATGGAAAACGTCCGCGTCATCGACTCGAGAAACCTCTCCTCCGGCCACGGCCACGTCGTTCTGGAGGCGTGCAAGCTGGCGAAGACGGCGACCGATCTCGACGAGATGAAGGCTGCGCTGGATGAGATCGCTACCCGCGTGGACGCGAGCTTCCTGCTCGAGCGGCTGGACTATATGGTCAAGGGCGGCCGCTGCTCGTTCGTCGCCGCGCTCGGCGCGAACCTGCTCAAGCTCAAGCCCTGCATCGAGGTCGTGGACAACAAAATGATCGTCGGCAAGAAGTACCGCGGCAGCATGGTCAAGTGCGTGGAAGCCTACGTTCGCGACCGGCTCGCGGATCCGGACAGCATCGTGCCGGAGCGGATCTTCGTCACACATTCGCCGGTCACGGAGGAAGTGGATCAGACGGCGCATCAGACGATCCGCGACTGCATGGACTTTGAGGAAATCTGCGATACCGACGCCGGCTGCACGATCTGCTGCCATTGCGGCGAAGGCTGCCTCGGCATCCTGTATATCCGCAAAAATGCGTAATTGCGCAAAAAAGAAGCGAGGCTGAAAAGCCTCGCGTCTTTTTTGTCTGCTTACTTGATTTCCAGCCTGCGCGTCTCCGACTTCGTCGGCTGCTGCTTCGGAAGTTCGAGCTTCAGAACGCCATCCTCGTAGGAAGCGTGGATGTCGTTCGCGTTGATGCCGTTCAGAGAGAACGCGCGGCTGTAGCTGCCGTAGGAGCGCTCGCAGCGCAGGTAGCTGCCGTCCTTCTTCTCGTAGTTGGAATGACGCTCGGCGTTGATGACCAGACGGTCGTCGTCCACGTCGATCTTGATGTCTTCCTTCTTGAAGCCGGGCAGATCGGCGGAGAGGATCAGTTTGTCTCCGGCGTCTTCGATATCGGTGCGGAAGGAGGCGAGGCTGTCCGGTGCGAACAGGCTGCGTTCAAAGTCCTCCAGCTCACGGAACGGGTTGAAGATTGCAGGCTCGTTGTGTCTGCGGTACGGGGTAAGTGTCAACATAAGAATTCCTCCATTCTTTTCGGCGCGATCCGGGATCCGGGATTGGATTCCCTCTCGCTCTTTGTTTCTATAAGCATTATCCATCCATAATGTGAACAAATATGCCTCATTTTATGAACGGACTGTGAATTTTTAGCACTCTACATGCGAGAGTGCTAAAACGGGCAAGAAAAAATCTCACAAAAGCGGAAAATATGTAGGTTTGTCAATGATGTGTTACAGATTTGGGAAAGAAAAAAGGACGGCATTGGGTGACCTCCAGTTAAGTGGACGCATAGGGAAGTTGTTGTATTGACGGTTCCAGACAGCGAGTTGTTTCCGGAAGTCCTCGAAGGAATAGAACTTGTGAGAAGCGTAGAAGTATTCATTA
>CAJOEH010000018.1 GCA_905233385.1 uncultured Oscillospiraceae bacterium | reverse complement strand
CATGCTGCCTTGGGCTACAAAAGCCCAGTTCAGTACAAGACCGAACTGGGCTTCCCGTAATTATACTTTTTTACTGTCTACTTTTCCTTGACAGATGCATCTGCAAACGCAGAGTCACGTTTTTTATGTTCCGTATCAGACGTAGCGGATCTCCATCGAGCCGAAGCTGACCTCAGACTTGAGGTGGATCGTGCCCTGCGGCTGCGCGCAAGGCGAACCCTTGATCGACGGAGCGGAGGCGAAGGAGGCCTCCGACTGGACCTCGACGGCGAACCGCTCCGGCACCAGCAGCCGCAGGCTGCCGAAGCTGTTTTCCGCTTTCAGCTCGCAGTAGGACGCGACCGCCTCGCAGCCGGAGAAGTCCACGGTGAAATCGCCGAAGCTGCTCTCGATGCTGCCCTCTTTGAGCATCGGCGTCATGACCGGCACGCGGTCCTCGCCGAAGCTGAGCGTGCAGTTTAGCACGCCGTCCTCGCAGCTGTATTCGCAGCGGTGCTTCTTTTCCGACTTGATCTTGTTCAGCGCGTTCTTTTTCGCCCGCCACGGCTTATTGCCGCAGAAGACGTCGATCAGCAGGCTCACGCCCCAGACGATCAGGACCGCAGGGATCAGGTAGCTCCATTTCAGATTGAACGGCAGGACGCCGTATTCCGACAGCAGGAAGTATAGGCCGCCGAGCGCCATGACGAGGCAGAACAGCGAGAAACGACCGATCAGGCCGGACACGCCGATAAAGATCAGCGCGGTCGTCCACAGGATCGTCCAGACGGAGATATCCATCGCCGGGACGATGGTCCGCAGCAGGAGCAGCACGCCGACGATCAGAATATAGATCGCGAACAGGATGCCGCCCTTTTTGCTCTCGTATTTCCAGCTCCAGGTATAGCCGCTTTCTTCCTTTTCCTCCTCCGCGTCGACGATCTCCGCCTCGCGGGCCGCGCCGCCCTTGCCGAGCAGCTCGTCCACGGAGATGCCGAAGACCTGGGCGAGGTCCGGCAGGACCGAGATGTCCGGACAGCTCAGATTGTTTTCCCATTTACTGACCGCCTGCGCGCTCACGCCCATGCGTACGGCAAGCTGTTCCTGCGTCATGCCGAGGCGCTTGCGGTGAAATTTGATGCGGTCGCCTAAAGTTCCGTAATTCATATGTATCCCCCTCCTTGGTGGTAACTTTACTATGTCACACAACGGCGAAAAAAGCAAGCATCCGGCGGTTAAATTCCGAAAAAACGGGATCCAACCGCCGGTTGACTGCCTGAAAAGGCTGTATTTTCAAGGGATCAGCCGTGTTCCTCCCAGTCAAGACTGCGGCCGACCGCCTTCGCCCAGCCGCGCTTGCCGGCCTGCCGTTTCGCCTCGCTCATCTTCGGGTTGAACTGCACGTCGCATTTCCACAGGCTGCGGATCTCCTCCTGACTGCTCCACACGCCGGTCGCGAGCCCCGCGAGATACGCCGCGCCGAGGGCGGTCGTCTCCCTTACCACGGGCCGCAGGACCGTCTTGTTCAGCACGTCCGCCTGGAACTGCATCAGGAAGGCGTCGCGGCTCGCGCCGCCGTCCACCTTCAGTTCGTGCAGCTCTTCGCCGATGTCCTTCTCCATCGCCTCCACCAGTTCCATGCTCTGATAGGCGATGGACTCCTGCGCGGCGCGGATGATGTGCTCCGGCCGCGTGCCGCGGGTGATGCCGACGATCGCGCCGCGCGCGTACATGTCCCAGTGCGGCGCGCCGAGTCCCGCGAAGGCGGGCACGAAGTAGACGCCCTCGGTCGAGGAGACCTTCTTCGAGAAGTACTCCGCGTCGCACGCCTCGCGCAGGAAGCGCATCTCGTCGCGCAGCCACTGGATGACCGCGCCGCCGACGAAGACGCTGCCCTCGAGGGCGTAGGTGATCTTTCCGTTCAGGCCGGCGGCGATCGTCGTGACGAGGCCGTGGCGGCTCGCGCAGGCCTCCTCGCCGGTGTTCATCAGCAGGAAGCAGCCCGTGCCGTAGGTGTTCTTCGCGTCGCCGCGGTCGAAGCAGCACTGGCCGAACAGGGCGGCCTGCTGGTCGCCCGCGATGCCCGCGATCGGGATCTCGCAGCCCTGCACGTTGCAGACGCCGAAGACGCCGCTGCTGTCGCGCACCTCCGGCAGCATGCACAGCGGGATGTCCAGCGCGGCGGCGATCTTCTCGTCCCAGCGCAGCTTGTGGATGTCGAAGAGCATCGTCCGCGAGGCGTTCGTATAGTCCGTCGCGTGCACCTTGCCGCCGGTCAGCTTCCACAGAAGCCAGGTATCGACCGTGCCGAACAGCAGCTCGCCGCGCTTGGCGCGTTCTTTCGCGCCCTCCACGTGGTCCAGGATCCATTTGATCTTCGTCGCGGAGAAGTACGCGTCCGGCACCAGGCCGGTCGTCTCGCGGATATAGGGCTCCAGCCCCTGCGCGCGCAGGCTGTCGCAGATCTCCGCCGTGCGGCGGCACTGCCAGACGATCGCGTTGTAGATCGGTCTGCCGGTCGCCTTCTCCCAGACGATCGTCGTCTCGCGCTGATTCGTGATGCCGATCGCGGCGATCTCCTCGAGGTCGATGCCGCTGTGCGTGATCGCCTCCATCATCACGCCGTACTGCGCGGAGTAGATCTCCATCGGATCGTGCTCCACCCAGCCCGCGCGCGGATAGATCTGGGCGAACTCCCGCTGCGCGCTGTCGATGATGTTCTGCGAACGGTCAAAGATGATGGCGCGGCTGGAAGTCGTGCCCTGGTCCAATGCGACGATGTATTTTTTCATCTTTTGTCCCTCTCTGTCAATAGTTCAGTTCGCTGCCGCCGATGAACTCGCGCAGGAGCGAATCGCGCGGGATCAGCTCCTCCGGTACCGACGGGATCTCGCGCAGCACCTGCACGAGGTCGGCAAGATCGGGGTAGTCCGGCAGCAGCTCCTCCAGATCGTTCAGCAGATAGTCGCGGTAGACGCTCATCTCGCTCGAGAAGAACGAGTCGATGCTGCAATGCGCGTTCTGCTTGAAGGGCATGATGTACTTCCGCTCGCCGATGTCGACCCGCTCGCGCATCCCGATGGTCTCCGTCAGGGCGCGGCCTCTGCCGGTGCGGTCGCGGAGCAGACGGCGCGCCAGGCGGATCTTCGACGGGTGCAGGGTCGTGCCGTCCTTCGTGGTGATGCGGGTGCGGACGCTGACGTAGACTCTCGTCGTCTGATTCGCATAGCCCGTGACGTCGGGGTTGAGGGCGTGGATGCCCTCCATGATGACCAGCTCGCCGGGATGGCGGCGGAGCGTTCTGCCGTCGAAGTAGCGCTTGCTTTCGTGGAAGTCATAGCGCGGCAGAAGGATCTCCTCGCCGTTCAGGATCTGCCCGAGCTGCTGCTGAAAGAACGGAATATCCACGCGGGTCGGCTTCTCCAGATCCAGCTTGTTCTGCCGCAGGAGCTCCTTTTCCTCCGTCGTCAGCGGAGAGAAGTATTCGTCCATCGACAGGGTGTGCGTCTCCATTCCGCGCCGGTCGAGCTCGCGCTCGATCAGCAGAGCCGTCGTCGTCTTGCCCGAGCCGGAGGGGCCGGACAGCAGGATGACCGGACGCTTGCTCGCGTTGGCGGAGATGATGTCCACCGCCTGCATGATCTGCTTATAGTAAAACCGCCGGTCGCTCTCGATCACCGCGGCAGGGTCTGCCGTCAGAAGGGCGGTCAGTTGATCAGTCGTCATGCTTTTCGCCTCACTTTCAAGAAATCCAAATTATTATATCATAAATGACAGAGAGTTGGTATCCCTCCAAAGCGTTTTTGTGCAAAGCGACAAATTATTCCTGTTTCAAGGGGCGTTTTGCCTGCCGCGCGGGCGGGAAATTGTCTACTTTGCCTAATTTCGGAAATCGTACGCTTCCTTCCTTGCATGGTGCGGGCAAATACGTTAAAATATAATTGTAGAATTATGATAGCTGAAGGAGGCACTTTTTTATGAACCATCTTCTGAAGCGGGGCCTTGCCCTTCTCTGTATGCTCGCGCTGCTTCTGTGCATGATCCCGGCCGCCGCGTCTGCAGCGGACCTCGGAGAGTTCACCATCCTCTCCACCACCGACATGCACGGCCGCTGCTGGGACGTCAACCTCCTGACCGGCGGCAGCGTCAGCAACTCCATGCTGAACGTTTCCTCCGCGGTCGCTTCCGTCCGCAATTCCAAATCCAACGTCATCCTGATCGACAACGGCGATCTCTATCAGGGCACGCCGATCTCCGGCTACCACCTGACCCAGCTCAAGGCCGGCGAGACGACCGATCCCAACCCGATGGCGCTGTGTCTGGCGGAGATCAAATATGACATCTCCGTCATCGGCAACCACGAGTTCAACTACAGCTGGGACGTCATGGAGCAGACCCGCTCCTATCTGACCTCGAAGGGCGTTTCCACGCTCTGCGCCAACCTGTACTATGACGGCACCGACGGCGTCCACGCCGCGGGCACCAACGTCTTCACGCCCTATCTGATCAAGGAGATCACCGCCGGCGGCAAGACGGTCAAGGTCGCGATCATCGGCTTTGAGAACACCGACTGCCCGCGCTGGGACGTGTCCGACAACTACCCCGGCATCGTCTTCAGCCACCCGGACAACGCCCACGGCTCGATCGCCTGGGAGGCCGATAAGTACATCAAAGAAGTCAAGGCGAAGGGCGCCGACGCGATCATCATCTCCTACCATTCCGGTCTCGGCGCTGCCGTCGCGCCGGACGACATCGTCTTCGGCTCGAACTCCGAGAACCAGGTCCTGTCCATGATCGCCAACAACACGGACATCGACCTCGTGATCGCCGGTCACGACCACTCCTCGAGTTACTCCGGCAACACCTACAAGGACAAGGCCGGCAAGGACGTCCTCGTGGTCAACGGCGGCGGCGGCAACCTGACCTGCACCACCTTCGGCATCACCGACAGCGGCGTATATGTCAAGGAGCACAAGGACATCGCCCTGAGCAGTGCCTCCGCGGACGCCGCGCTGAAAGAGAAGATCCGTCCCTACGCCGAGGCGGCGGAGGTCTACGTCAACCGCAGCGTCGGCAAGCTCGTCGGCACGTGGAACACCGTCTCCAACTACTATCTCGCGCAGAGCGACGCGATGGATCTCATCAACCGCGCGCAGATCGACCGCGGCACCTACTATCTCGCGCAGAAGTACCGCACGGCGGACGAGATCGCCGCGCTGAAAGCGAAGACCGGCCTGGATCACATAACGGTCGATTTCTCCGCGACCTCCATGGTCATCAGCGGCAACTACAAGGTCGCCGCGGGCGAGATGTCCATGAAGGATATCTACAAGCTCTATAAATACGACAACACCCTCTATCTGGTCCCGCTGACCGGTCAGCAGATCAAGGACATCATGGAGTTCGTCGCTTCCGAGCGGCTGAGCGTCAACACCATGAGCGGAACGCCGACCTACGGCACGAAGGGCGACGACTTCACGAACCCGATCTTCTACGGTCTGGACTTTGTCTACGACATGTCCAAGGAAGTCGGCAGCCGCGTCGTCATCAGCAAGTTCGCCGACGGCAGAGCCTTCGATCTGAACAAGACCTACATCATGGCGATCAACAACTACCACCTCGGCAACGGCCCGTTCGCCGCCTACTCCACCGAGGACGCCATCTGGTCGCAGGTGGACGACAGCGTCGGCTCCGTGCCCGACCTGATCGCCGAATTCATCACCGCGGAGACTGCGAGCAAGGGCGGCGTCAGCCCCGCGCCTTCGAGCTGGTCGCTCATCTACACCGGCGAGATCGGCGGCGGCGGTACCGCGACGGGCGCCTATATCGGCACGCTCGTCGACGATCCGTCAACCCTCTCCGACGGCGATCAGATCCTGATCTTCCACATCGCAGGCAGCCAGCTCGTCACCGCGAACATCGAAGGCACGAAGCTCGCGCCTTCCGCCGACGTCAACAGCGGCGGCAAGCAGATCGGCACGAACGACGCGACCGCGATCTTCCGCGTCAAGAAGGGCAGCGACGGCAAGTTCCGCTTCCTCGACGCGGACGGCAAGTTCATGACCTACGGACAGACCGGCAACAGCCTGACCATGAGCGGCACGGAGACCGATTACGCCCAGTGGGAGTTCGAGGCGGTCAATACGCCGAGCAACGGCGTCGTCCACGTCCACTGCGTCAACGCCGCCTATAACGGCAACTACAACCAGTATCTCGAATTCTACGGCGGCAACTTCACCACCTACGGCATCGGCAACGGCGGCGGCGCGTACGAGTACATGATCTTCCGTCTGGGCGGCGGCTCTGTGACGCCGACGGAGCCGACGACGGCGCCGACGGAGCCGACCACTGCTCCCACCGAGCCGACTGAGGCGCCGGACGGCAGCTTCGTCCTCTCCTCGTCCATCAAGGGCGGCGACGAGGTCGTTATCTACAGCCCTGGCCACGGTATGGCGATCAAGGACGAGAACGACAACAACTGGTATCTCGTTCCCGAAGCCGTTCAGCCGACCGGCAACAAGATCTACGAGCCGTCTTCCGCGCTGGTATGGACGGTTGTGGACAACGGCGACGGCACGTTCAGCTTCACAAACGGCGCGGACAAGATCGTCTGCTGGGTCTCCGGAAACTACTTCGAGCTGACGAACGACGCGAATTATGAAGGCGCGGACGGCAAGTGGAAGGTCACCTGGACGGACGGCCTGGCCTACATCCAGCACGCCACCTTCTCCAACAGCTACGGTCCTGCCTATATCGAGTGCTACTACAATTCCAGCAAGGATAAGACCAACGTCTCCGGCTACTCCTCCAGCGATCCCACGGCGAAGGCCAAGGACTTCGGCTGGCAGTTCTTCGTGAAGAACGGCGGCGGCTCCGTCACCCCGACGACCCCGACGAATCCGACCGATCCGACCGCTCCGACCGAACCGACCGAGCCCTTCACCCCGACGGGCGGCTGCCAGCACACCTACGTGGAAACGAAGGTCGCGGCGACCTGCACGGAGCCGGGCTACATCCTGCATAAGTGCAGCAAGTGCGGCGACAGCTACCGCACGGACTTCACCGAGCTGGCGAGCCACAACTATGTGAACGGCGTCTGCTCGAACTGCGGCGCAGCCGACCCGAACTACAACCAGGGCGGCGACGAGCCGGTCAACCCGGACGCTCCGCTGTACGCGAGCTTCGTGGATCTGGACAAGGAAGGCTGGTACCGCTTCGGTATCGACTACTGCCTGCAGCACGGCCTGATGAACGGCGTCGGCAGACCCGGCCAGACGGTCGCGGATCACTTCGAGCCGAACGGCAAGGTGACGCGCGCGATGCTGGTCACGATCGTATACCGCGCGGCGGGCGAACCGAACGCGAAGGGCCTGAAGATCCCGTTTGAGGACGTCGAGAGCGGCGTATGGTACACGAGCGCGGTCGCGTGGGCGGCGGATCAGGAGATTGTCAAGGGCGTCTCCGAGGAAGAATTCGCGCCGTACCGCTACATCACGCGCGAGCAGCTCGCGGCGATCCTGTACCGCTACGCGGGCGAGCCGGAAGCGAAGGGCAACCTGGCGGGCTACGTGGACGCGCGCAGGGTGAGCGAGTACGCGCTGGACGCGATGAAGTGGGCGATCGGCGAAGGCATCATCACGGGCATAGACGGACGTCTGGCGCCGCAGGAATACGCGACGCGCGCCCAGATCGCGACGATGATGTTCCGCTTCCTCGACCCGGAAGGCGCGAAAGCCGCGCAGGAGATCCTCGACAAGGACCCCAACCCGTTTGACTGATAAGAATAACAAAAGGACAGCGCCTCCGGATAACCGAGGCGCAGCCTTTTTAGTGAAGAATGAATAGTGAATAATGAAGAATTGAGGTGTTTTCCAATTCGGAGAATTGGAAAACAACACCCCCGAGGGCGACGCCCTCGGGGGTGTTGTTTTCTTTAGAACAAGCGGGTGCCCGCGACGTATTTCGCGCACAGATGGCGGTCGTCCGCGAGGTAGAGCGTGCGCTCCAGCCGCTGCTGCAGATCCAGCTCCTGCGGGTGCGGGATCGTCGCGTCGTCGACGACGATGGCGTCGAACTCGTAGCCCGGATCGAAGCTGCCGACCTTGCCGAAGAACTTGCCGCCGCCGACCGTCGCGATATAGAACGCCTGACTGACGGTCAGCGGATAGATCTCCTGGTCCAGCATGCGCCAGCGGAGCTTAGACGCGCGGATCGCCGCCGAGATGGAGCGGAACAAATTCTCCGATTCTCCCGCCGCGATATCCGACGCCAGTCCGACGTTCACGAATTCACGGAACAGCTTGCCGACCGGCGCGGCACCGGAAGACAAATTGGCGTTGGACAGCGGAGAGTGCGCGGCGAACACGCCGTTTTTCCGCATCAGCTCGATCTCCGCTTCGCCGCTGTGGACGCAGTGCGCCATAATGCAGCGGTGGTCGCCGCCGAACAGGCCGTAGCGGTCGTAGGCGTCGCCGTAGAACTTGGAATCGCGGCACAGGCTCTGCACGAACTCGATCTCCGAGAAATTCTCCGACAGGTGGCTCTGCACCGGCAGATCGTACTTTTCAACCAGCCGGCGGATGCCGTGCATCAGCTCGTCCGTACACGACGGAATGAAGCGCGGCGTCAGGATCGGATGCGTGCGCTCGAATTTCGACTTCGTGTCGCAGATCCAGCGCTCCGTCGCCTCCAGTGATTCCTGCGCGCTCTTTTCGCACAGATAGTCCGGGCCGTTGCGGTCCATATTGACCTTGCCGACGTAGGAGATCAGGCCGCTTGCTTCCATCTTCTCCATCAGAAGCTCCGTCGCCGGAACGTGGAGGGTGGCAAAGACGGCGGCGCGGGTCGTCGCGCTGCGCCGCAGTTGATCGGCAAACTGCGCATAGGCGCGGTCTGCGTAGACGAGGTCTTTGTATTTCGCTTCCTCGGGGAAGGCGTAGGTCTTGAGCCAGTCCATCAGCTCCATGTCCATGCCCAGCCCACGGAAGGCAAACTGCGGCGCATGGACGTGCAGATCGGTCATGCCAGGAAGGATCAGCTTATCGCCGAAATCGGTCAGCGGCAGATCGGCGTAGCGCTCCGGCAGTTCGTGAAACACGCCGGCGCAGACGCCGTCCTCGCAGACAAGATAGGCGTTCGGCTCACAATGGATCTGCTCGATGTTCTCGTTCCAGCAGGCATTGCCCTTGATGACGAAGTTCTTCATGTTCTCACTCCTCAGAGTCATTCCACTTCTCATTTTATATGGATTCGTCCGATTTGTCAATCATTTCACGCGCCGCGGAACGAAGCGTTTCGCGCTCGTTTTCCAGCCGTCCGTCCAAGACCGCGTCCAGCAGGGCGCGGAGGATCGCGCCGATGCGCGGTCCTTCCGGAACGCCGAGGCGCAGGAGGTCTTGCCCGTTCAGCGCCATCTGCGGCAGAGAGACGCACTGCGAAGAAACGCTTTCCAACAGCCGCTCCGCCACTGCGGTCTTCTCCTCCGCGCCTTCCGCGGTCCCGGTGGCGATCCCATCGGCGCGGCGCACCTGCAGGAGCAGGCGCACGGTCTCCGCGCCGAACTGCGACACGAGCCTGCGCATCCGCTTCTGCGTGTCTTCCAGCAGATAAAAGCCGTGCTCGCGCACGAGCAGCGTCACCAGTTCCGCCGTCCGGCGGTCATAGCGCAGGCGGCGCAGGATGGTCTCGGTCATCGCCGCGCCGATCACGGCGTGGCCGTAAAAGTGCCCGATGAGTTGTTTGTCCATCGTGAAGGCCGCGGGCTTTCCGATATCGTGCAGGAGCATGGCAAGCCGCAGCTCCTCCGTCGGCGCGATCGCTCCGACCGCGCGCAGGGTGTGCTCCCAGACGTCATATTTGTGATGATAATTCCACTGCCGGAAGCCGATGCACGGTGCAAGCTCCGGAATGAGAACGGTTATCACGTCGGAAAACCGCTCCAAAACGCCCTGCACCGCGTCCCCGCAGAGCAGACCGCTCAGTTCCTTGCGCAGGCGCTCCGGCGCGACCGCCCGCAGCCTGCCGCAGAGGGCGTGGATCGCCGTTTCCGTCTCCGGCGCGACCATAAAGCCGAAGCGCGAGGCGAAACGCAAAGCGCGGAGCATGCGCAGGGCATCCTCCGTAAACCGCCGTTCGGGATCGCCGACACAGCGGATGATCCCCTGCCGCAGATCCTCCGACCCGCCGAAGCAGTCGATCACGCTGCCGTCTGCGTCGGCGGCCATCGCGTTGACCGTGAAATCACGCCGCGCCAGATCGTCCCGCAAAGACCGCAGGAACGTCACGCCGTCCGGGTGGCGGCTGTCGCTGTAGCCGTGCTCGGCGCGGAAGGTCGTGATCTCATAGGGCGCGCCGTCGAGGAGCACCGTGACCGTGCCGTAGCGCGCGCCGGTCAGCACCGTGCGGCAGTCGGAGAAGCAGTCGGCGGTCTGTTCCGGCTCCGCGTCCGTGCAGATATCCCAATCCGCGGGCAGTTCGCCGCGGAGGCTGTCGCGCACGCAGCCGCCGACAGCGTAGGCCGCAAAGCCCGCCGCGTTCAGCCGCCGCAGGATCGTCTGCACCCGCGCGGGGATCACGATCCGGCTCACGCCTGCTCCCATTGCTTCCAAACCTCCGGGCAATAGCCCACCGTCGCCTGTCTGCCGTTGCGCACGACGGGCGTTTTTATCAGCTCCGGGCGCTCGAAGAGCTTGTCTTCCTTCGCCCTCGGGTCGTCCATGTAGCGCATCAGGTCGATCTCCGGCGATTTTTTCTCCCAGTTGATCAGCTTGTCCACGCCGCCGACCGCCCGCAGAACGCTCTCGAACTCCCCGTTCGACATGCCGTAGCGGTCCAGGTCGATGTTCTGCACCCGGATGCGGCGTTCCTTGAAATACCGTTCCGCCTTTTTCGTATCGAAGCACTTGCTTCGGCCGAAGATCTGAATGTTCATTCGTAGCGCACCTCCATGAGGCAGAGTCCCTTCGCGGGCGCGGTCTCGCCGGCGAGGGCGCGGTCTTTCCGCGCGAAGATTTCCGCGATCGAATCCGGCTCCCGCCTGCCGCTGCCGATCTCCAGCAGGGTCCCGACGAGGATCCGCGCCATGTGGTAGAGGAAGCCGTCGGCGGTCAGGGTGAAGCGAAGCTCGTCTCCGTCTCGCTCGATCGTCAGCGCGGACAGCGTGCGGACGGAGGATTTTTTGAAATGCTTGTTCGCGCAGAAGCCGAGAAAATCGTGCGTGCCGACCAGAAGCGCCGCCGCTTCCCGCATCTTCGCGAGGTCCAGCGGCTGCAGGATCTGCATGCGGAAGCGGCGCTCGAATACGTCCGGCGCCGCGCTGTTCCAGACGCGGTACTGATAGGTCTTTTCCGCGGCGGACAGCCGCGCGTGGAAGCGGTCCGGCGCGTAGGTCAGATCGATCACGCCGATATCCTCCGGCAGGATGTGCCGCAGCTTCGGCAGGATCTCCCCGATCGGCTTTTCCGGTGCGTGAAACGACGCGACCTGCCCTTTTGCGTGGACGCCAGCGTCCGTTCTGCCGCTGCCGCTGACCTCGATCGGCATACCGAACACGTCGGACAGGGCTTCTTCCACTTTCCCCTGCACCGTCAGCGCGCCGTTCGGCAGCCGCTGCCAGCCGCGGTAGCGCGTGCCGTCATAGCACAGCGTCAGGCGATACGTCTTTCCTTCCAATCTGCAAGCTCCTCCATGGCCTCCGCCCTGGTGTCCGCGGAAAACAGGAACCGCCCGTCCGCGGCAAAAACTTCGTAGTGTCCTCTGACAGAAATGATATTGCAGTACATCGTGATCCTTCCTTTCGTCACTTTCTGTACTGATTCTATCATTTCTACAGTCCTATAAAGCGGACTGACGAAAACGCCTTGACGGAATTTTCGCCAAGGCGTTTTGTTTTTATTCTATACCGTATATGATGCGGAACACCGTCATCATCTTCGCGCATTGCGCGCGGGTGGCGTTGCCGTCCGGCAGGAGCCGTCCGTTATCGCCGCCGACAATGACCAGCTTGACCGCCCAGCGCATCGGATCGCGCGCATAGTCGGCGACCTCGTCTGCGTCCGCGAAGGCGTCCAGCTCCGCCCTGCCCGTCGTATCGAATTTCTTATAATCCGCGTAGCGGAAAAGCATGGCGGTGAGCTGCTGCCTCGTCACGTTTTCGTTCACGCCGAAGCGGGTCTCGCTCATGCCGTTGACGATGCCGTTCGCGTACGCCCAGTCGACCGCCGCCGCATACCATTCGCCGCGGGCAACGTCCGTAAACGGCGCTTCATCGGTCACCGCCGGCTCGCCGTCCATACGGTACAGGACGGTGACGAGCATGGCGCGGGTCATTGGCGCGTCCGGCGCGAATTCCGTCTCGCTGACGCCGCCGAACAAGCCGGCCTCGACCGCCTCCATGACGGGCTCATAGTACCATTGATCCGGGGTCACGTCCGTAAACCGTTCCGTCGGCTCGACGGTCAGAGTCGGCGCGGTCGGTTCTGTGGGATCCGTCGTCGGCTCGGTCGGCTCTGTCGGCGGCTCCGTGGGATCCGTCGGCGGCTCCGTGGGATCCGTCGGCACTTCGGTGGGTTCCGTCGGCGCTTCCGTCGGTTCGGTCGGCGCTTCCGTGGGCTCCGTCGGTTCAGTCGGCGCCGTCGTCGGCTGCGTGGAAGGCTGGGTCGGCTCCGTGGGCTCCGTCGGCGGTTCGGTGGGTTCCGTGGGAGGCGGATCGCCCGCCGCCCAGTGGGCGTAGATCGTCATCGTGCCGGAGGCCGGCGACTTCGACGCCGCCGTGAACGGCGTACCGCCGCTCGCGCTCGTGTACCAGTCGGTCAGATGATAGCCGGAACGCGTCGCGCCGGGCAGCGGCCCGACCGTCGTGTTCGGATGATAGTACTGCACCTTGTCGTCCGGCGTGCCGCCGTTGGCGTTGAAGATCAGGCAGCTGTAGGCCTCGCTCCAGCGGGTGTAGTCGCCGTTGAGATAGAGATTCGCCTCATCCATGCGGCGCCTGCAAAGCCCGCTCAGCACCGAGCCGCCCGCGCTGCACCAGCTGCCGAAGCTGTTGACGAGTTCCATCTCCGTATAGCCGCCATAGAGGATGTAGCGGTAGGTCTCGTACTTGCTGCTGATCCACTGCTGGCCGAGGTTGTAGGCGAAGCTGATCAGCGCGTCGTACTGCGCCTGCGTGTGCTGCACCGTACCCTTGGCGAGCTCGCGGTCCACCATGTCCTCAAAGTCCTTGAGCATGTAGCGCAGCAAATAGTCCGCTTCCGCTTCCGTGATGGGCGTGGAGATCTTGATCGGGCTGTTGTTCGGGTCGTAGCGCGAGCCGTAGCCGACGCTGTACTGGCCGTAGTCCCAGATCGGCACCGCTACGAAGCCTTCCTGATTCTTAATGAACTGGATGCCCGCCTCGCTGATCTTCAGCGGCGGCAGGGGCGGCCAGTCGTTCGAGCCGGGGTTGGCCGGGGTCGGATCGCTCGCGTTTTTCTCGTTCGGGTTGCTCACCGCGGTCGTGGACCAGTGCGCGTAGACCGTATGATTCTGCGTGACGGCGTCGCCGTTGCACAAATGCGTGCCGCCGTCCGGGTCGGTGTACCAACCGGCGTAATAATAGCCGCTGCGGCTCGCCGTGGGAAGGTTGGAATATGTACCGTTCAGGGGATAGCACAGAACGGTGTTGTCGGAGATCTTGCCGCCGTTGCCCTTGTAGACCACGTAGCGGAAGGTCACCTTGTCGGTGTTCCCGTCGTAGCTGTTGTAGAGGAAGAGCTTGATCTCGCGCAGACGGCGGTTGAGCCTTGCCTGCGAGAAATTGTCGCCGTCCTTGACCCACGAGCAGAAGGCGTTCGCGATCTGCAGATCGGTGTAGTTCCCGCTGCCGATCACCGTCTCCACCTTGTAGCCGCAGCTCAGGATGGAGGTGTCGTAGCTGACGACGAAATCCACCAGCGCGTCGAACTGCTGCTGCGTGAGGGTCACGCCGTAACGTGCCATGAAGTTGTTGACCGCGCTCTCCGCGCCGGCGAGGTACTGATCGCCGCCGGACACGTCGCGGATAAAGGCCTTGCCCGCTTCGCTCGTCGACATGGTCGGCGCGGCGGCGGCCGGTATCATCAGCCCTGCCGAAAGGCACACGATCAGCAGAAGACTGAGGAGGATCCGTTTCATGATTTCACTCCTGTCGGAATTATGTCAATCACATTGTAGCAAACGAATCCGCATCCGTCAAGTCTTTGGCGTCTCGTTACATATCAAATCTGCAAAAATAATTACAAAAAAGTAACAATTTAGAGCCGTTTCTCGATAAAATTCCAAACGTCGGCATAGACCTCGGCGTGATTGTCCTCGTTGTGGATCTCATGCCGGCCGTCGTAGAGCTTCAGGGTCACGTCGCGCATTCCGGCGTCCTTGAACTTCTTGTACGTCTTTTCCACGCCCTTGCCCATCGCGCCGACGGGGTCGCTCTTGCCGGCGATCAGCAGGACGGGCAGGTCCTTCGGCATCGCGTCGAGGTTCTTCTTTTTCTGGTTCATCGCGATGCCCGCGAGCATGTCGCGCGACAGGCCGAGGGTCGGCGCGCCGCCGCACAGGGGATCGGCGGTGTAGCGGTCGACGACCTCCTGGTTGCTGCAGATCCAGTCGTTCGGCGTGCGCGGCGTTTTGCCGAATTTCTTATTGTACGCGCCGAACATCAGGTTGGTGACCAGCTTGCTGACGTTCTTTTCGCCGAGCCGTTTGCACTCCATCGCGCACACGGCTCTGCCCGCCGACAGCACCGCGCCCGGCTGCCACGCCGTGCCGCAGATGATCGCGCCGCGCAAGCCCGCGTCGGGATAGCGGTAGAGCATCGTCCGCGCCATGAAGGAGCCCATGCTGTGGCCGAACAGGAAGAACGGCAGGTCGGGATATTCTTCGCGCGTCATGCGCTGGAGGGTGTAGGTGTCCTCCACCGCGGCCTCCCAGCCGCCGGCGAAGTAGAGGTCCGCGCCGCTGCCGTGCGACTTGCCGTGTCCCATATGATCCTCCGCGACGACCAGTGCGCCCTTAGACGCAAGGAACTGCGCGAAATCGTCATAGCGGGGCATGTACTCGGCGATGCCGTGCACGAGCTGCACGATGGCGACCGGCTCCCCTTCCGGCTCCCAGCGGTAGGCGTGGATCATGCCCGCGCCTTTGGACTCAAATTCAAATTCTTTCATTTTTTCTTCCTCCAGTCCGATTTATTGGTCTGTAATAGCAGTATACTCCGGGTATCAAGCAACAAAGGAGCGATACAAAATGCGCAATATGATCGATCTGGTCCCCTATCTTCCCGCAGCCGCCGCGCAGGCGGAATCCGACCGAAAGGAGAACCGTTATCAGGCCGTCACCGCCGCCGTCGAGAGCGTCGTGACCCTCGGCATCGGCGCGGGCTTCTTCGTCATGCTGGCGGCGCTGCTGGCCGCTATTTGACGTTCCGTTGGTAGATGAGCCACAGTCCCTTGAGCATCAGGCTGCGGTCGTAGATCAGCTTGCGGCGGCACAGCGGGATCACGAATTTGGACAGGCCGCCGGTGGCGATCGCCTTGACCTCGCCGCCCATCTCCGCCTCCATGCGGTCGAGCAGGCCGTCCAGCATGGCCGCCGCGCCGAACATGATGCCGCTGCGCATGCTGTCGCGCGTGTTCTTGCCGATGGCGCGCTCCGGCTCGTCCAGGCTGATGCCGGGAAGCTGCGCCGTTCGCTCGGTCAGCGCCTCCATCGAGATCTTCACGCCGGGGCAGATGCAGCCGCCGATGAAGGCGCCGTCCGCGTCCACGGCGGTCACGGTCGTCGCCGTGCCCATGTCCACTAAGAGCAGGGGCGCGCCGTATTCCGCGATCGCGGCGACGGAGGCGACGATCAGATCGCTGCCGACCTCGAGCGGGTTGTCCATGCGGATATTCATGCCCGTTTTGATCCCCGGGCCGACCACGAGGCAGCTGCCGCCGGTCAGCTTGCGGATCGCGGTCTTGACGGAATTGAGCACCGGCGGCACGACCGAGGCGACGATGCTGCCGCTGACGTCCTTCGGAGAGACGTCGTAGAGCGAGAGCATATTCTTCAGCTCCACGCAGTACTGATCCGAGGTTTTCAGGCGGTCGGTCGCCATGCGGGCTTCAAAGAGGATCTTTCCGTCCTCGATACAGCCGAGCACCACGTTGGTGTTGCCGATATCCACAGCTAAAATCATAACGCTTCCTCCATCACGCGGCACTGTACGGCGCCGTTTTTGATTTCTATGATCCCGTAGCTCGGGAAGAGTCTGCCGCACGCGCCGGGATTGAGCAGCCAAAGGCCGTCCGATTCCTCGCAGTACGGCATATGCGTATGTCCGAACAGAGCGATCTGCGCGCCCGCCTGAATGGCGGCGTAGCACAGGGTCAGCAAGCCCGACTTGACGTGGTAGCGGTGCCCGTGCGTCACGAGGATCTTCACGCCCTCCCATTCGATCACGGCTTCGTCCTGCACGTCGGTCTCAAAGCGGTCGCAGTTGCCGCGCACCCTGCACACCGGCAGGCGCGGATACGCCCGCAGCAGGACCTCCGCGTCCGAGGCATGGTCGCCCAGATGGATGACCGCGTCCGGCTTTTCCAGTTCTGCCGCGCGCAGCAGGTTGGCTTCCTCCCGATGGGAGTCGGAAAGAACGAGAATTTTCATCGTGTCACCCTTTCGCGTTCGGAAACATATATATATTATAGCAGATTCCGAAAAGGGAGGCAATCTCCGTGGAGAAGAATTCTCAAATTTCCGCGCAGCAGCTGAAAGACCTCGCCGCTTCTCCGGAGGGGCAGCGGCTGATCGCCCTGATGCAGCGAGACGGCGGCGAGAACGCCCGCCGCGCCGCTGAAGCCTATCAAAACGGCGATACCGCGACGGCGCAGGCGCTTTTGCGCACCGTCATGCAGTCGCGGGAGGCGGACGACCTGCGCAGAAAGTTCGGCGGGAGGTAGGCGCTGCGATGGACGGTCTGGAGGAACAGCTGCAAAAGATTCTGAACGACCCGGACAGCATGGCGCAGATTCTGTCCCTCGCGCAGTCTTTCGGCCTCCAGCCGCCGGAAGAAGCGTCCGCCGCGCCGCCCGCCCCGCCGCCGCCGGACGACGGCATGGCGAAGGCGATCTTCGGGATGATGCAGCAGGCGCGGCAGTCCGACGGAAAGCAGGAGGCGCTCCTGCTGGCGATCAAGCCCTATCTGCGGCCGGAACGGCGCAGCAAAATCGACCGCGCCCTGCAGATCGCGAAGGTTTCCCATATGGCGGGCTTCGCCCTGCGCAATTACGGAAAACTTCCGGGGAAAGGAGGCGGCTGACCGTGTATCACCGCTACATGCCGACCGGCAACGGGCAGTACCGTCGGCAGGATATACCCGATCGGAAGCCCGCGCCGCCCGTTCCGCCGACGATGCCCGCGCCGGAGCCGCCGATTCCTCCGCCTCCTCCGATGCCGCCGCCGATCCCCGCGCCGCCCCCGCCGCCGAGGCCGCCTCTGCCGATCCCGTTTCTGGAGAAGCTTCTGCCCGGCATGGACAGCGGCGATCTGCTGCTTTTGCTCATTATGCTGCTTCTCTTATCCGAGGGCACGGAAGACGCCGTCTCGACCGTCATGACCCTGGCGATCTTTCTCATATTGCAATAGACGCAAACCGGAAGGACTGCCCTTCCGGTTTTTTCTTGAGAAGGAAGCATTTTTGAAAAAAATGCGGAGCCGGCACTTTTCGACAGAATCCTCTACACGGAATGTGTACAATACAAACAGCGTCACAATTCAATTGGAGGTATTTGTTTGAAAAGTGTTGCGACGGCACGTTTGAAATGCCCATCATCAGAAAAACGAAGCTCTCCCTTGATAATTTGGAACTAATCGGTTATGATAGGCTGAGCGAGGAAGAGACGGAAAAAGTCGTCCATTTCTTTTTGGACGATTACAAATTCGAAGTCCTCTGGAAGGACCCGGAGCCGCGTATTGAAAAGCTGAAGGAATACCGCGCGGTTCTGTCGCCGCAATTCAGCATGTATACGGAAATGCCCGTCGCCGTGCAGATTCATCAGGTGTTCAAAAGCCGATGGTGCGGCGCCTATTTCCAGTCCAAAGGGCTGCGCGTCATTCCCTCGCTGGTGTGGGGAGAGCCTGACACGTTCTGGTTCAGCTTCGACGGAATTGACGAAGGCAGCGTCGTTGCCGTATCCACCGTCGGCATGCGAACGGAAAAGCAGCTCTTTCTTGCCGGCTACAAGGAGCTGCTGCGCCGAATTAAGCCGGAAGCAGTCATTTGCTATGGCGATCCTTTTGACGAAATGGATGGCAAGCTGATCGTGATCGACTATGCAAAGACGAACAACCTTACGCAGGAAAAAAGTTACGGCAACCCCACTGTAAAATACTTTCAGGGCTTCGTAATGAAAGGCGGCGGCTCTGCGGGAAACGGTGGAGGCGGTCAGCGAGGGTTCCCGGATTTCCCGGGCTGGGATCCGACAAAATGCCCGGGAGATGGATATGAATGGCGCGGAAGAGGTGAAATCGGATCAAACGCCGGCAATTGGTTTAATCCAGAAACTAGAGAGTGGTTGAGACCGGATCTCAATCATCCGCCGTCTGTAGGACCTCATTGGGATTATGGAATCAGAGGAGAAACCCCTTCATATCGAATTTTTCCTGATGGAAGCTATGAACCAAAAGCGTTTAATCAAGAAGGAGCTATTTTGAAATGATTGAAAAAAACGACTGGCGTCTGCAAGGACAAGAAATTTTCGCTGGTCTGAGACGTGGGATCACGACCACTGCGCCTTTTGCTGGGCGACGTTCAGCGAATACGAGGGCGATCTGCACGAAGGCTACGTGACCGCTGACGATAAGTACACGTGGATCTGCCCCGAATGCTTCGAGGATTTCAAGGAAATGTTCCAATGGGAGCTCGTGGAGCCGGAAGAAAACCAAAAAAGCAAATAAGGAGCGGCCTGCGTTGCCTTGCCACGGGCGTCCGATGGGCACGGCAGCGGAGGCGTCAGGGGACGCCTCCCTACGACCGGGAAAATGGGGATTGGCTAAACTCGAGATGCCCATAAAGGAGATAATTATGACGCTTGATACGTTGAAGTATTCCATACAAACCGGGCGGGAGATTGAATTCTCCTACCGCGGCACAGAATACTCCATTACATATTCTTTCGAGGGCGACAAGCAAACAATCCACCTCTG
This sequence comes from uncultured Oscillospiraceae bacterium, assembly GCA_905233385.1. GTDB lineage: Bacteria > Bacillota > Clostridia > Oscillospirales > Oscillospiraceae > JAZOXB01. The sequence continues at coordinate 45,576 of CAJOEH010000018.1, read as the reverse complement.
TCAGTTCTATCAAACAAGCGTTGCCTTTGATTCCATAGAGCAATTGATTGCTTCCGCAAAAATCGGCGGCGAGTATTTGCAGGATATTCTTGGTAACATAGAAGACGTTACGGTCTATTGATCTTCAGCCCGCTGAGCTTTGGCAACGAAGGAGACGCACAAAAATGATTGAACCGAACGACTGGAGATTAAAATTTTCGCTGGTCTGAGACGTGGGATCACGACCACTGCGCCTTTTGCTGGGCGACGTTCAGCGAATACGAGGGCGATCTGCACGAAGGCTACGTGACCGCAGACGACAAGTACACGTGGATCTGCCCCGAATGCTTCGAGGATTTCAGGGAAATGTTCCAATGGGAGCTCGTGGAGCCGGAAGAAGCAAAATAGTTTCCGATTTCCGGAACGGCACACAGGCCGTTCCTTACGTGCTAATGGAAAAACATTATGGATAATGCAGTTTCCTAAATCTGTGAGGGACAGATTGCCACGGTCGCTCCGCGACCTCGCAATGACAAACCTGATGGTTTTCTGTTGCGCAATGAAAGAAAGCAAAAAACGGCAAGTGAGCGTTCGCTCACTTGCCGTTTTAATCAGCAAAATTACTTGCCCATGTTCATCTGCTTCGCGACTTCCGCGGCGAAGTCTTCCTGCTTCTTCTCGATGCCTTCGCCCTTCTCATAGCGGACTGCATCGACGAACTTCACGGAACCGCCGAGCGCCTTCGCGGCAGCGTTCATATACTGCTCGACGGAGACGGAGCCGTCCTTGACGAACGCCTGCTGGAGCAGGCAGTTCTCTTCGTAGAACTTGTTGAGCTTGCCGGCGGCGATCTTCTCCTTGACCTGGAGGGGCTTGTTCGCCATCTTCTCGTCGTTGTCCATCTGGGCGACGAGGATCTTCTTCTCTTCTTCAAGGACTTCCTCGGTCACGTCGCTCTTGTCCCAGAAACGCGGGGACAGAGCCGCGATCTGCATCGCGATATCCTTGCCGATCTGGGTGGCGTCGATGCCGCCCTCGACGATCAGGTTGACCAGGACGGAACGCACGCCGCCGCCGTGCACGTAGGCGACGCTGGTGTTCTCGGGGAAGCGGACGAAGCGGCGGATCTGCAGGTTCTCGCCGATCGCCATGACCTTCTCGGGCATGATCTCGGCCAAAGTCAGGTCTCTGCCGGGGTACTTGCAGTTCATCAGGGCGTCGACGTCCTTCGGGTCGTTCTTCGCGACCATCTCGGCGACGTCCTTGACGAGGGCGACGAACGGCGCGCTCTTCGCGCAGAAGTCGGTCTCGCAGTTGACTTCGACCATCACGCCGATGCCGTCGACGACGGCGGCGTAAGCCATGCCTTCGGCCGCGATGCGGCCGGCCTTCTTGGCAGCCTTAGCGAGGCCCTTCTCACGGAGCCACTCGACCGCCTTGTCCATATCGCCGTCGGTCTCCACGAGGGCCTTCTTGCAGTCCATCATGCCGACGTTGGTCATTTCGCGCAGGGTCTTTACATCAGCAGCAGTAAATGCCATAGTAGTATTTCCTCCTAAAATTTTATCTTTGGAAAATGCCCGTCGTTCCGGCGGGCATTTATGTTCGGGTGGATTACTCCTCGACCGAAGCTTCCTCAGCGGTGGCTTCCGCCGCCTCGACAGGGGCCTCCGCGAGGGACTCGCCCTGACGGCCTTCCTGCACGGCGTTCGCCATGGTGGCGACGATCAGGCGGATCGCGCGGATCGCGTCGTCGTTGCCGGGGATGACGTAGTCGATCTCGTCCGGATCGCAGTTGGTGTCAACGATCGCGACGATGGGGATGTTCAGCTTGCGCGCTTCGGCGATCGCGTTGCGTTCCTTGCGCGGGTCGACGATGAACAGAGCGCCGGGGAGCTTCTTCATGGACTTCACGCCGCCGAGATACTTCTCGAGCTTCTCGATCTCGCCTTCGAGCTTGATGACTTCCTTCTTGGGAAGCATCGCGAAGGTGCCGTCCTCCTGCATCTTGCGCAGCTGCGCCAGACGGTCGATACGGGTACGCATGGTCTTGAAGTTGGTCATCATGCCGCCGAGCCAGCGGGCATTGACGAAGTACTGATCGACGCGCTCGGCCTCTTCCTTGATGGCGTCCTGCGCCTGCTTCTTGGTGCCGACGAACAGGACGTTCTCGCCGTTGGCGGCGAGCTCGCGGATGAAGCTGTAAGCCTCTTCGATCTTCTTCACGGTTTTCTGCAGGTCAATGATGTAGATACCGTTGCGCTCCGTGTAGATGTAGGGAGCCATTTTGGGGTTCCATCTTCTGGTCTGGTGACCGAAGTGGACGCCTGCCTCGAGCAGGGCTTTCATGGATACGACTGCCATTAGTTTTTCTCCTTTTCGTTTGACCGCCATTCCGCTCATCTCCCCCGTCCACCGCGTTGCGGCACTGGGACGGAGAATCCCGAAATGTGTGGTTTGGTGTGTCACGCGATTCGCGTGCCGTATTATTATACCCAACAGGTCTTCGTATTGCAAGCATTATTTTACAAAAATTCAAGGTTTTTTCGTCAAAACAGGTCCCTTTTTGCCCGCGGAAGGCGGCATCTGTCCAGATCGCCGTCGACCAGGATGATATCGTCGCCGATCCTTCGGATATCGCGCCACGGAATGACGTATTCCTCATGCCGTCCGAGCAGGCCGAAGCACCTGCCCTGGCAGGGAACGATGATGGACAGGATCTGCCCGCATTTGCAGTCCACCTCCACGTCGCAAACGTACCCCAGGCGGCATCCGTCGCAGATGTTGACGACCTCCTTGCATTTCAGTCCGGTAAAACGGCTGTTCATACGCTCCACCTCGCAATCTGATCCTGCCAGAGTATATGATTGCAATCCACGCCGTATTCTGCTATAATACGCAAAAAGGAGGTGCGCACATGTCTGCGCTTGCGCTTCGTATCCTCGCGTGCGTCTGTATGCTGCTGGATCATATCGGCTTTTGCTTCGCGGGCAGGTGGTCCTTCCTCGAACCGCTTCGCTGGATCGGGCGGCTCGCGTTCCCGCTGTACGTCTTTCTGATCGTCAACGGGTTCCGGCACACCTCCGACCGCCTGCGCTACGCGCTCCGTCTGGCGCTGTTCGCCGTGATCTCGCAGGTGCCGTTCGCGCTGATGACCCACCCGGGCACCATGCTCGGCACGCTCAACGTCTTCGTCACCCTCCTGCTCGCCCTGCTGACCGTGTGGATGACGGACAGAATGCGGCGGAACCGCTTCACGAAATATCTCAGCTTCCTGCCGGCGCTGACGGTCTATCTGGTCTATTACTTCGGCCTGCTCCGCTCGGATTACGGCGCGAAGGGCGTCCTGCTGGCGATGACCTTCTACCTCTTCGACGGGAACATCCTCCTGCAGGGCCTCGGGATGCTCGTCTCGATCTATCATCAGTATATCGTCTCGTTCGGCTTCTTCTGCCTGTACCGTCTGCTGGGACGGCCTTACGCGATCCAGCCGCCGTCCGCCTGGGAGCTGACGCAGCTGTTCAGTCTGTTGGCGCTCGTGCCGATATTCTTCTACAACGGAAAGAAGGGCAGGCTTCCCGCCTCCCGCGGCGGCGCGAAGGCGGTGCAGCTCGGCTTTTACCTGTTCTACCCTTTGCACATCCTCGCGCTTTACGGCCTGAAGCAGCTTCTCCGGTGACTTGACGAACGCCGCTTCATCGTGTAAACTATAGATCGTTCCCCGTTTTATTCTGCAAGGAGAACCGCAATGAAAAGACCCTCCCTGTTTATCGCGCAGGCGGCCGCGATTGCTGCGCTGTATATCGTGATCAACCTGCTGCAGAACGCTCTGCTGCCCGGCACCACGTCCATGGTCATCCAGTTCCGTGTCGCCGAGGCGCTGTGCGTGCTCGCCCTGTTTACCACCGCCGCGATCCCCGGCCTCAGCATCGGCTGTCTGCTGTATAATCTGACCTATGCGCAGGCCCTGCCGCTGGATTTTCTCATTGGCACCGCCGCGACCTTGCTCGCCGCCCTGGCGATGTATTTCCTGCGGAACGTGAAGATCCGGCGTTACCCCTGGCTCTCCATGCTGATGCCCGTCGTCTTCAACGCCGTCATCGTCGGCTGGGAACTGACGTACTACGGCTTTAACGCTCTGCATCTCAACATGCTATACGTTGCCGTCGGCGAGGCCGCTGTGGTTTTCGTGCTCGGCACCGCGCTGTACTTCGTCCTGGAGCGCAATAAGCGCCATCTTTTCAGAAAATGAAGCGTACTTACGTTCGCAAGCTTGCGCTGCTTGCGCTTCTGACCGCGATCGCGCTGACGATCTTTGTCGTGGAGGCGCAGTTTCCCCTGCCTGTTCCCGTGCCGGGCATGAAGCTCGGGCTTTCCAATATCGTCACCCTGTTCGCCCTTTCTGTGTTCGGGTGGAAGGAGGCCCTGGCGATCCTGCTCGTGCGGATCTTCCTCGGCAACCTCGTCACCGGGCAGATGATGTCCCTGTTTTATTCCCTCGCGGGCGGCCTGCTCAGCTTCGCCTGCATGGCGCTGATCCTGCGGATCCTGAAGAAGGAACAGCTCTGGGTCGCGGGCGTGATCGGCGGCATCACCCATAACATCGGGCAGATGGCGGTCGCGGTATTCGTGACGCAGACGCCCGCCCTGCTCGCCTATTTCCCCGTCCTGATACTGTGCGGCATTCTGACCGGCGCGTTGACCGGCCTGTGCGCGCAGTTGCTGATACCAAAACTTAGGAGGTTCTTCTCATGAAAAAACTGTTTGCTTTGCTGCTCTGCTGCGCGCTGCTGGCCGGCCTGCTGACCGCCTGCATCTACGACGATATTGAGCCCGAAGTTTCCGTCGCCACGCCGTCCGACGTCGAGACCGAAGCGTCCGACGCGACCGAGGCGCCCGCTTCGGATATGCCGACCGAAGCGTCCGAGGCGCACGATCACGAGCACATCAACTACAAGGGGCTTGAAACCGCGGATTTCACCCTCGACGACGTGATCGCCGCGGAAGGCCGTGATCCCGATTTCTGCTTTGAAGTCGGCGAAACGACTTACTACGCCTACAACGACGTCGCGCTGGGCGACCTGACCTTCGGACAGGTGCAGTACTCCTTCACCGAGACGGGGAACCACATCTCCTGCACCTGCAAATATGAAAACGACCCGACCTCCGTCTTGGAGCAGATCCGCGACGCGATGACCGCCGCGTTCGGCGAGCCGTCCGGCTCCGGCGATTCTTACAGCTGGAACGACGGCCACACCGCCAACCGCGTCCGTCTGGTCGTGCTGAACGACGACACCGTCCAGCTCGCCTTCGATATCGCCGAGGGCAAATAATCAAAACCAAGCGGGCGGCCGCCGGCCGCCCGCATTTATTTGCCATTTGCCAATTCCCCGAATTGGCAAATACCTCACTTCTTCCCTGTTCCCTATTCCCTGTTCCCTAACGACTGACGGCAGGCGGCTTGCAAGCCGCCTGCCGTCAGTCGTATTATGCGTGATATGTCAGCCCCTTCGGATAGAAGAAGCGCACGGCCTGCGGAACGATCTCGAAGGTGATGTCCTTGCCCAGCAGCAGCTCGCCGTCGACGTTGATCTCGCTCTCCTCGTCGCAGCGGACGACGACCTTTTTCCCGTGGAAGTGACGGATGATGTCCGGCATCTCCTCGTACTTGCCCGCCTTGTACTTGCCGATGATCTTCGCCACGGCGAAGCGGGAAACGCCCTTGACCAGCAGGATATCCAGCACCCCGTCGTCCGGCTCCGCCTTCGGGGTCGGGTTGAAGCCGCCGCCGTACCAGCGGCCGTTGGCGACGCAGATCATCGTCTGGCGGTCGTTGAAGACCTCGCCGTCGATGTCGATCTCATAGTGACGCGAGATGCCCTTGACGATGTTGACGCCGGCGGAGAGGGCGTACGCGCCGGAGCCGCTCACCAGCGGCAGACGCTTATACTTGCCGACCGAGGTGCCGATCCGCGCGTCCAGGCCGACCGAGCAGATATTGAGCGAATAGTGATCCTCCTGACAGCGGATGAGGTCGAAGGTCGCCTCCTCGCAGTCGAGCAGGCGGTCAAGGCTCCTGAACGCGTCGGGGTCGGAGAAGATCTTGATGAAATCGTTGCCGGTGCCGCCGGGGAAATGCGTGATCGCGGCGTTCGGACAGCCAACCACGCCGTTGACGACCTCGTTGAGCGTGCCGTCGCCGCCGCAGGCGTAGATATGGACGGGATCGCCCGTCGCCGCGGCCGCCTGCGCGATCTTGGTGCAGTCGCCCGGTGCGCGGGAGACTAAGATCTCGCTCGCGAGGCAGTTCTTTTCGCAGGTCTCGCGGATCTTCTGGGTGAATTCGCCGGTCTTGTCGTATTTGCCGGCCGCCGGGTTGATGATAAACAGGTGTTTCATCGTTTGCCTCCCTTCTGTCAGTAGTACATATAGACGTTGCACTGCAATCTGCCGTTGTACAGTTTTCTCTTTTTGGCCGCCTGTTTGCCGAAGAAGTGCTCGAATTCCGGATCGGACGAGATGATGTATTTCTTCCAGCCGTCCGCGAATTTCAGGTGCCTGCCGAAGGCGCGGATCAATTGCTGCGCCGACCGCTGCTCTAACATCCGCTCGCCGTAGGGCGGGTTGCAGACGATCACGCCGCTGTCGCACGGCAGGCTCTGCTTCGTCGCGTCCGCCTCGCGGAAGTCGATGTATTTCGACACGCCCGCCTTCTTCGCGTTGGCGATCGCGATGGACAGGCTCGCGGGGTCGATGTCCGTGCCGAGGATGCGGTAGTCGCCGCGGTACTCGAGGTCCTTCGCCTCGGTCCTGACCTTCTCCCAGACGTCTTCCGACACACAGAGCCAGCTCTGCGCGCCGAACGCGCGGTTCAGCCCCGGGGCGCGGTTGAGCGCGGCGAGCGCGGCCTCGATGACGATCGTGCCGGAGCCGCAGAACGGGTCCCAGAAGAAGTCCCTGCCGCGGTAGCGCGCGAGGTTGACCATCGCCGCCGCCATCGTCTCGTGCAGGGGAGCCTCGTTGCCGACGGCGCGGTAGCCGCGCTTGTGCAGGCTGACGCCGGAGGTGTCCAGGAAGACCTCGCAGAGATCTTTCATGATAGAGAAGCGGAGCTGATAGGTCGCGCCGGTCTCAGGCAGCCAGCTCACGCCGTAGACCGCGCCGAGGCGGTCGACCGCCGCTTTCTTCGCGATAGACTGGCAGTCGGGCACGCTGTGGAGCTGAGAGTCTAAGCTGTAGCCCTTGACGGGGAACGCGCCGTCTCGCGGGATGAAGCGTTCCAGTTCGATCGCCTTCACGCCCTGGTAGAGCTCTTCAAAGCTCTTCGCCGGGAAGCGGGCGAGCAGGATCATCACGCGCTCGCCCATGCGCAGACGGACGTTCGCCCGCGCCATTGCCTCAAAATCGCCGTCAAAAAACACGCGGCGATCCTCCACGCGGACGTTCTCCATATCCATGCGGCGCAGCTCGTCGCCCACCAGCCCCTCCAGCCCGAACAGGCAGGGGACCGCCATCGTCAGTTTATCCATACGCACCTCGATCATTTTCTGATTCTATTATACCGAATTCTCACATCCAATGCAACGGCAAATCCGCCGTTTCGACAAAAAACGAACGCAAGGTCATCGCTTCAGCCTCTCGTTCCTGTCATTGCGAGACTGCCGCAGACAGTCGTGGCAATCCGTCCGTCGCAGGTTTAGGAGCTGTATCGTACAATCGAAAAACGCCGTAGGGAGGCGTTCCCTGACGCCTCCCTATGCAGGGTTCGGACGCGCTTCGGTAATCGCGGAGGCATGTAGGCATGCCTCCCTACGTGGTTTCGTATTTTGAAAAAGTGTCCTCCATCGATACGCACAGATTGCCCGGACAAGCCGGGCAATGACAGGAACAAGGGACTGCCTCAGAAAGGCAGTCCCTGAAATAATCAGAACAGCAGGCAGATCAGGCCGTTCGCGCCCTCGTTGATGATCTTCGTCAGCGCGTCCTTGATCTTGTAGCGCGCGTCGTCCGGCATCCGGCGCAGTTTCGTCGTCAGCCCCTCGTTGACCAGATCGAAAACGGACTTGCCGAAGATGTTGCTGTCCCAGAGTTTCTCCGTGTTGCCCTCGTACTCGCCCAGCAGGTACTTGACCAGCTCCTCCGACTGCTGCTCGTCGCCGACCATCGGGCTGATCTCGGTCTGGATGTCGGCGCGGAGCAGGTGGATGGACGGCGCGCTCGCCTTCAGCTTGACGCCGTAGGAATTGCCCTTTCGGACGATCTCCGGCACTTCCATGCGCAGTTCCTCGGCGGTCGGCATGACGATGCCGTAGCCGGTGGCGCGAACCTCTTCCAGCGCGGCGGAGATCTTGTCGTACTGCTTCTTCATCTCCGCGAGCGCGGTCAACAGCGACAGGAGCTGTCCGTCGTTTTCGATCTCGAAGCCCGTGCGCTGGCCGAGGATCTGATAGAACAGTCCCTCCTCCATGTCCAGCTCGCACGCGACGGTCCCGCTGCCGAGGTCGATGGACAAAATGCGGTAGCCGCAGACGTCCTCGAGCTGCGCGACGCGGGCGATTGCCGGCTCCGCCTCGGCAAGGCGGGAGATCGCCTCGGCGTTCGTGCGGAGCGCCTGATAGAGCGCCGCCTTGAGCGGATGATCCAGCTCCAGCGCCTGCACCCACGCAGGCAGGAACACCTGCATTTCCCGCATCGGGAAGGCGTAGAGCAGCTCGCGCAGCAGGGCGTTCAGCTCCGTCTCGCGCATGGCCTGGCAGTCCGCCGTCATCGCGCTGACGTTGTAGGTCTGCGCGATATAGTCCCGCAGGGCGGTCGCCTCCGCGCCGTTCGGCTGCGCGGAGTTGATCAGCACGAGGAAGGGCTTCCCCGTCGCCTGCATGTCGCGGATGGCGCGTTCCTCCGCGGCGATGTAGTCCGCGCGGGGAATGTCCGTCACCGTGCCGTCCGTCGTAACGACGATCCCGACGGTGCAGTGCTCCTCCATGACCTTCTTCGTGCCGAGCTCCGCCGCCTCGGTCATCGGAATTTCCTCGTCGAACCACGGCGTCGTCACCATGCGCGGCGCGCCGTTCTCCGTCGCGCCGATCGCGCCGTCGACCATGTAGCCGACCGAGTCGATCAGCCGCACGGACAGGGTCGCCGTGCCGTCGGGCGTGATATCCACGGCTTCCTCCGGCACGAACTTCGGCTCGGCGGTCATAATGGTCTTGCCCGAGCCGCTCTGCGGCAGTTCATCCTTCGCGCGTTCGCGCTGGTACAGGTCATCGATGTGCGGGATGACCAGCTCCTCCATCAGCCGCTTGATGAAGGTCGATTTGCCCGTGCGCACGGGTCCGACGACCCCGATATAGATGTCTCCGCCCGTCCGCTCGGCGATGTCGGCGTAGAGATTCCTCATAGCAATAGCCTCCCCCAAAGTCTCGTGCTACATCGTATGCACGTTCGGGGGAGGCTATGCTATCGGATTCGGACGAGATCATTCCGCCCGCCGGTCGAATTCTTTGAGGTCCGCCGCGGAGACGAGCTCCATCCCGCAGCCGGTCACGCCGTAGCAGCCGAGCAGGTGCGCCGCGGCAGGCGCTTCCGGCATTCGCTCTGCGGTCAGAAGGCGTTTGCCCGCCGCCCGCGCGATGCTGATCGCCTCGCCGAGCAGCTGTTCGGACAGGCCCTTGCCGCGGTGCTCCGGCAGGAGGGCGAGCCCCTGCAAAAGCGCCTTGTCGTCCGGCAGGAGCTTCAGCGCGACCGCGCCGGTCGGATGATCCACGATCATGGAAATGCGCTCCGTCTCCCCTGCTACGCCCAGCTCGCGCAGGAGCGCCGCGTCGTCGGGCGTCGGATCGCGGTACCACATATTGAAATCCCGATGGTCGCCGCCGCGCCACCACATCTGTCTGCCGAGGGTGGAGATCTCATAGGGTATATGCGAATCGTCGTTGAAGTATTCGAGGGTATATTGGCCGTTTTCGTAAATCAGCTTCGTCACGGCGGTGTTCTCGCTGTGGCCGAGGTTGTCCCTGTCCGGGAAGAACAGGCATTGCATGACCCCGCGCATGACCATGCCGTGCGAGAAGATCGCGACGGTTTTTCCGTCGTGCCGCTCCGCGACTTCGCCCATCGCCTCCAAAAACCGCCCCGTGTAGTCGCCGAAGCGCTCGCTGTTCTCCACGTGCCAGTCGCGCGGGCTGCCCGTAAAGGCGCGGTAGCGCGTCGGATCGACGTGCTCCAGCCAGCCGAAGGGAAGATTCTCCCAGTCGCCGCAGTACAGCTCGCGGAAGCGCGGGTCTTTGTGCAGCGGCAGGCGTTTCGGGAGGTAGATCGCGCCTGCCGTGCAGCAGGTGCGGCTCAGGTCGCTCGCGTAGACCGCGTCAATCCGAACGTCCTCGAAGCGCTTCGCCAGCGCGGCGATCTGCTTCCTGCCGTTGGGCGTGATCATGGCGTTATAATGCCCCTGCAGGCGGCGAAAGACGTTGCCCTCCGCCTCCGCGTGGCGGATGAGATAGAGGGTCGTCACAGGATCACCACGTTTTTGCCGATGTCGGACTTCATCTTGAGCGCGGCCGCCTCGGCATAGTCAAGATAGTCCGTGCCGTCGCTGTCCGCTTTCTGCCACGCGCAGATGATGCTCCGCGAGGCGGCGATGATCGCGCCGTGTCCGAAGCGGTCGAACGCGAACTGCACGTTCTTCGCCGTGCCGCCCTGCGCGCCGTAGCCGGGCACGAGGAAGAACAAGCGGTCGTACTTCTCGCGCAGCAGGCGCATCGTCTGCGGATAGGTCGCGCCGACGACCGCGCCGATCTCGGAATAGCCGTACTTGCCGAACAGGTCGACGCTCCAGCGCATCGCAAGATCCGCCATCGCGGTGTAGATCACGCGGTCGCCCGACAGCAGGTCCTGCACCTCCCGCGAGGATTTATTCGAGGTCTTGAGCAGGATAAACACGTTTTTGCCGTCGTGCTTGCAGTACGGCAGGAAGGGCTTGACGCCGTCGCTGCCGAGGTAGGCGTTGACGGTCAGACCGTCGCAGTCGTAGAGCTTATGCGCCGTCTCGCCGACCGAGATCGAGCCGAACATCGCCTGCGCGTAGATCTCCGCGACGTTGCCGACGTCGCCGCGCATGGAGTCGATCAGGACGTAGTAGCCCTTCTCCTTCGCGTAGCGCGAGATCTTCTGCATCTGTGTGATGCCGTCCGCGCCGAGCGCCTCAAAGCACGCGCTCTGGATCTTGACCGCCGGCACGATGCCGCACAGCCGGTCCAGGAGCTCCGTGCAGAAGCGGTAATACGCCTCCGCCGCGCCGCGCAGGGTCTGGCCGTGCTCCTCGAACGCGTCGCGCAGGATGTGCTGCGGCAGGATCGGAAGATAGGGGTCGAGGCCGACCATGACCGGATTCTTCATTTTTCGGATCTGTTCCTGTAATGTGTCGATCGCCATAAAAAACGCCTCCGTTCGAACTCTTTTTTCTATTATATCACAACTTCCGATCGCAGCAAAGAACGATTTGCCGAAATCCGATATTTTTCTCCCGAACGGGCAGAATAAAACTGAAAAAGAATCCGGAAAGGAGGCGCAAAGGCTTGCAGGTCAAGACGTTTCTTCTGACGCTCGGCGCCGGTATGGTCGCCGGCGGCGCGATCGCCCTCATGCTCCCGCCGCAGTCCCCCGTCCGCAGCACCATGCAGAAGGCGGTCGACAGCGTGGAGCAGTCTGTCACGAACATGATGCAGTAAACCTCCGGCAGACCACCGGGCACGCCGCTTCGCTGACGGCTCTCTCCGACGAGGGCGCCGTCAGCGAAGCTGACTGAGGGAGCAATCCTTGTCTAAACGTCCAAAAAAAGCAAAAATTCTACTTGACAAACGAAATATCATTCGATATAATGACCCTTGCTACGGACGATTAGCTCAGCTGGCTAGAGCATCCGCTTGACGTGCGGAAGGTCATAGGTTCGAGTCCTATATCGTCCACCAGGCAAAAGGCACTTGCGAAAGCAAGTGCCTTTTTGCAACGAAATAAATCCACATGCGTGGATTTGTGAAATGCGCTTCGCGCGTGAAATATGGCTTCGCCATGTGAAATGCCTGCGGGCGTGTGTGGATTTATTTCACTTCACTTTGCGGCTTCGCCGCAAAACTTCACATTTGCCGAAAGGCAAATACTTCACATCTCGCGCCAGCGAGATACTTCACTCAAACGCTTTCGATCATCAGTCACACCGTGTGGCACGGCTGATTTTTTTCGTGGAGGCAGGACTCGAACAGGGCGGCGTTCCGCAGAGCGCAAAAAATGTGCCGGTGGCACATTTTTTAGCCCGCGGAAGAGTCCTATATCGTCCACCTTTTTCCGGCCGTTTTTGATGCCAAAAAGTTCGGCGTTTTTCGGCAGGAAATTTTATTGCCTTAATTTTGCCTTAAATACTTTCTTCTGCGCTGTCAAGATTGTGGATAAACTGGTCCATTCTGGCTGCGCTTTGCCGCTTCATTCCGTCCTTCACGTGCGCGTAGACCTTCAAAGTGAAAGCCGCCGTCGCGTGTCCGAGGTTGTCCTGAACCGTCTTCGCATGTTGCTTGCCCATTGTACGGTATTTCATTGCTTCATCCTCCTTTTCATTTTGAAAAGCCGTCCTTTCTCCAAAGCGTAGAAAGGGCGGTTCGTTTACATGCCGATGATATTCCGGACGACGCCCCAGATCAGCAGAGCGACGACCAGCGTCCATTCGATCGCCTCGCCGATCTTTCCTGCGCGCTTCGTGCCGAGGCGGACGTAGCGGACCGCGTGCAGCGCGCCGAGCCCCAGCAGCACGGGCAGCAGGCAGAACAGCACCGCGTTATAGCGAAACGCCGCCGCGAAGTCCAGCCGCAGCAGGCTCAGCGCCATGCGCGAAACGCCGCAGCCCGGGCAGTTGAGGCCCGTCGCCAGGTGGATCGGGCACGGGATGCTGAGCCCCGTTTTCATCCAGAAGAAGGCATAGGCGCAGCCGACCGCAAGGACGGCTGCGCCGAGAAGACAGGTTTTTTTCAGCCGCCGGCGCATCACTCGAGGGCAGCGACTTTATTCAGCTCCATCTGGATCATGCAGTAGGCGACGATGCCCAGGCCGAAGATCGAGAGCAGAAGATAGATCAGTCCGGAATTCGAGGGAGCCTCGCCGTTCATCTGGCGGATCTTGTCGACCTTTTCGCCGGCCTGATAGACCCAGATAATGCCGTAGATGCCGCAGGTCACGATGCTGAGCAGCAGGACCATGCCCGGCGTCTTATCCGTGGGGGTCTGCGCGGCGACGTTGAGATCGTTGACAAGGTAGAAGAACCAGATCAGGCCGTAGATTCCGCAGGTCACGATGCTGAGGATGATCGTGATCGCGATATCGCGCTTCTTGATGTTGGCGCGATAGCCGCCCATGGGGCCGCGGGTGGGCTGGTAGCCGGGCTGCTGATAGCCGCCCTGATAGTTGGGCTGCTGATAGCCGGGCTGCTGGTAGCCGCCCTGGTAGTTGGGCTGCTGGTAGCCGCCCTGATAGTTGGGCTGCTGATAGTTCGGCTGCTGGTAATTGGGCTGCTGATAGTCAGGCTGAGGATTCTGCTGGAAAGCAGACGGGATCTGTGCGCCGCAGTACGGGCAGACAGCCGTGCCATCCTGCAGCTGCGCACTGCAATTCGGACATAAAACCATAGTATTCTTCCTTTCTGTGCGTTTATTCGGTTTCTTCTACTAAAATACCACCGTTTTCCCGTCTTGTCAACGGGGATTCGGCCAAAGAATCCGCAGGCGGCGCGTCACAGCAGAAGCTGCATCAGCTCGAACAGCCAGTGCGCCGCGATGCCGGCGAACAGACCGCCGACGGTGTGGCTGATGATGGCCTTGCCGGTATGCCGGCGGCAGCCCAGCACGTCCATCATCGAAACGTGGGTGCTGAGGTAACCGCTCCAGCACATGCAGATCGCGGTGAAGACTGACAGGTCGCCCACGCTGATCAGGCCGGCCTCCGCGTAGCGGTCGATGATGCCGAGCGCCGCGCCGGCCGAGCCGAGCGCCGTCGCCGGAACCGCCAGCGCTTCGCCGCTGCTGAAGCCGAACAGCGGCTTGAGCACCGCGCTGAGCTTCCCCGCGAGCCACGGCAGCAGGCCGATCCCCTCGAACGCCGCGCCGGTGTACGTTCCGCTCGCGGCAGGGCCGTTCGTCAGCATCAGCACCAGGGTGCAGATGATCAGCACGCCCGGGATGATGCCGAGGCCCATTTTCACGCCGTTTTCGCCGCCCTCAAGCAGCGCGGTCAGGACGTGCAGGAAGCCCTTCGGCTTCTCCGCCTTCTTCTGCTCGTCCGCCTCGATCTCCTCGTCCGGCAGGGCGGGCGCCTCGCGGTCGAAGTGGCGGCGCATGAACAGGAGCATCATCCGCGTCGAAATGATCGCGCCGACGACCGCGCCGAGATTGCCGCACACCGCTGCCAGCCAGACCCGGCCGCCGAGCTTGCTGCCGAGGCTGAGGGTGAAGCTCGTCACGATCAGGCCCATGCCGAACGCCGTGCCGAGATTTGTCAGCGCCGGCACCTGATAGGCCTTGAAATAGCGGCGGAACTGCTTGTTATCCACGAGCGTCAGGATCGCCGGATTGTCCGAGAGGTAGGTCGAAACGATGCCCAGCGCGGACGCGCCCGGCATACCGAACAGCGGTTTCATCAGCGGGGAAAGGAGCTTGTTCAGCAGGCCCACCACGCCGAAATCAGTCAGCAGATTCGAGAGCGCGCCGGCGATCACGGCGATCGCCATGATCTTGAAGACCGTCCCGATCAGCAGCTCGTAAGCGGTGTTCATCAGCGTGTTGAGCGCGTTGCCGAGCCCCATCGGGATCGCGAAGACGCAGAACAGCGCGATGAACGCGATCAGGAACAGCAGGGCCTTCAGGTCTTTCGACAATCCGTTTCTTTTGGTCATTCGTCTGTTTATCTCCTTATGCCGCGGCGCGGCACCGTAAAATTGCAGTACAATCATAGCAAATGCTTCGTAGAATTGCAACGGTTTTCCGCAGGGAATCGTCGCTTTTCCCCGGCAAAAAAATTTTTGCGAAATCTCTTGACAGGGGCCGGGGGTGTGGTATAATAATGACACAAATTGATACTGCTCTTGAGGGAGTAGTTCCCCTTTCGGGGAGGCGCCGCCGTCATCACGCCGCTTTGCGGTCGGCGCGCCTGTAAGTACGAGACTCATGACGAACCAAATCGGTTCGGCATGGGTTTTTTGTTTTTCTCAAGGCTGTATCGCCCTGTGCGGACAAGGAGGCGAAGGCAGGCGGCTCAATCCGCCCCGCACGGATCAGTAAGGAAAGAGGTTCACAGACAAGTAAGGAGGTACATTATGAAAGACTTTATCCCCTATCTTCCCATCGTCATCGGCGCGCTTGCCCTGCTGATCATCATTCTCACCGGCTACGTCAAGTCCCCGCCCGATCAGGCCTACATCATCTCCGGCATCAAAAAGAACGGCCGCATCCTGATCGGCAGAGCCGGCATCAAGGTTCCCTTCTTTGAGAGACTCGACAAGCTCTACCTCGGGCAAATGACCGTAGACATCAAAACGGAGCAGTCCGTCCCGACCAACGATTTTATCAATGTAAATGTGGACGCCGTCGCGAAGGTGCGCATCTCGGCAACGCCCGAGGGCATCAAGCTCGCCGCCAAGAACTTCCTGAACATGCGCCCCGACAAGATCGCCGCGGAACTGCAGGATTCGCTGCAGGGCAACATGCGCGAGATCATCGGCACG
Source organism: uncultured Oscillospiraceae bacterium (assembly GCA_905233385.1). GTDB lineage: Bacteria > Bacillota > Clostridia > Oscillospirales > Oscillospiraceae > JAZOXB01. Next base: position 29,840 of record CAJOEH010000018.1, on the reverse strand, counting down.
CTTTCCCTGAAGGACATCAACACCGACCGCGACTCCTTCTCCGATCAGGTGATGATGAAGGCGGCGAAGGACATGGACAAGCTTGGCATTGAGATCCTCTCGTGCAACATCCAGAACGTGACCGACGAAAACGGCCTGATCCGCGATCTCGGCGCGGACAACACCTCTCTGATCAAGAAGAACGCCGCCATCGCCAAGGCGCAGGCCGACCGCGACGTCGCGATCGCCAAGGCGCAGGCAGACAAGGCCGCCAACGACGCCCGCGTGGAAGCGGACACCGTGATCGCGCAGCGCCAGAACGAGCTGGCGATCCGCCAGGCGGAGCTGAAAGTCGCCGCGGACACCAAGATGGCCGAGGCGGACGCCGCCTACGAGATCCAGAAGCAGGAACAGCAGAAGTCCATTCAGACCGCGACGGTCAACGCCGCCATCGCCCGCGCCGAGCGCGACGCGGAGCTGAATAAGCAGAACGTCGAAGTCACCAAGCAGTATCTTGACGCGGAGATCCGCGCCAAGGCGGACGCCGAGCTTTACCGCCAGAAGCAAGCGGCGGAGGCGGACCTCTTCCGCCGCCAGAAGGAAGCGGAGGCGCAGCGTTACGAGCGCGAGCAGAACGCGCAGGCGCAGAAGATTGCCGCGGAGGCGGTGCGCTTCGCGAAGGAACAGGAGGCCGAGGGCATCCGCGCCGTCGGCGAAGCGGAAGCGTCCGCGATCCGCGCCAAGGCGGTCGCCGAGGCCGAAGGCATCGACAAGAAGGCGGAGGCCATGCGCAAGTACGGCGAGGCCGCTGTGATCGAAATGGTCATGAACGCCCTGCCGGAGATCGCCAAGAACGTGGCCGAGCCGCTGTCCAAGGTGGACAAGATCACCATGTACGGCGAGGGCAACTCCGCGAAGCTGATCTCCGACATCGTCGGCTCCACCACGCAGATCACCGAGGGCTTTGCCTCCGGCATGGGGCTGGACATCAAGACCCTGCTGGTCGGCGCGCTGGGCGGCAAGCTGGCTTCGCAGCCGGTCGTCGTCGAAACCGCTCCCAAGAAAGAAAAGTAACCGCAAAGAACCAACGCCCCGCGCTTGCCGCATGGCAAGCGCGGGGCAAATTTTTCATACGAGACAAGCTTCTATAGGCTGTCATTGCCCGACTTGTTCGGGTAATCTGTGCGTATCGACGAGGGACGCTTTACCGTGATACGGAACGCATGCCATACCTGCAACGGACAGATTGCAGGCTCGCAATGACACGGTGAGGCGTCGTCAGGGCCCCTGCGGCGGCGCGACCGGGCGCAGGGCGGGCAGGCGGACGGTCATTTCTCTCGCGGGATACCGGCAGGCCAGTTCGCGCTTGCAGCTCCCGTCCGGCTGGAGGACCTCGATGATGCACCGCCCGCAGGTGCCGTTGCCCTGACAGGGCGAAAAGATCTTCACCGCGCGCTTGATCGCCGCCAGCGACATCTCGCCCTCCCGAAAGGGGATCTCCATCGTGTTGCGCCCGTCGGTGAGCGTGATCATTTGTCTGTTCACGGTTTGCCTCCGTTCTTCTTCCGCTCGTAGTCGCGGTACAGGGAGATCAGCTCGCCGTAGGAATAGCGGTAGGTGGAAAGCTGATCGTCGCAGTATTTGCGGACGAAGCCGTTTTTGTTTTTGATCTTGCGCTCGAACAGCCGGAGCACCGGGTCGAGGAAGAAGTACTTCTGCACCCGCACGCCCTCGCGGATCATCTTGTCCATCGGCGCGGCGTTCTCTAAAAACGCCGTCTTTCCGCCGCCGCCCAGGATCGTCTCCGCGGCGGCGAGCCCGGAGAAAAGCGCGAAATACAGGCCCTCGCCGTACATCGGATCGACGAAGCCGCCCGCGTCGCCGATCAGCATGGCGCTTTCGGGCGCGTTTTTCTGCGAAACGGGCTTGCCGATCGGCACGAACGCGCCGCGGACCTGATACGCGGCAGGGTCCAGCCCGCGGGCGCTCAGGAAGCGCCGCAGGATCGCGCGGTAGTCCGTGCCCTTCTGATAGACGCCGCCGAGGCCGACGCACAGGTCTTCGCCCGAGGGGAAGACCCACAGATAGCCGCGCGGCACGACGCCGAAATGGATCTGCACCGCGTCGATCTCGGGCAGCTCCCGCTTCGGCACGTAGACTTCCAGACAGAAGCCGAGCTGCGGCGGCTTGCAGCCCAGCGCGGCTCTGGTCCTGCTGAGGGCGCCGTCCGCCGCGACGAGGTGCTCGTACGCGATCACGTCACCATTTTCCAGAACGATTCGCTTTTTGTCTGCGTCGATCTTGTACCTGCGCTGGTGTTCCAGCACCGTCCCGCCGAGGGCGTGGTAGCGCTCGATCAGGGCGTTGTCGAACGTGATGCGGCGCACGGAGCGCAGGGGCCGCTCCACCTGCGAACGGGTCAGGCGGCCGTCCCTGCCGTGCAGTTCGACGGTTTGGCTCTCGTCGCAGAAGACGGCGGGGATCGCCGCTTCGTCCAGCAGCGACGACAGCAGGCGATACGTCTTCTCCGTCATCAGCCCGCCGCAGGTCTTGCTGCGCGGGAAAGACCGCTGCTCTAAAATGAGGTTGGAACTCTCCGCTTTTTGCAGGATGATGGCGCACGCCGCCCCGGCGGGCCCTCCGCCGATGACGACGGTATTTACCTGATAGTCCATGCCGCGCTCCTCCGTAGTGTTTTCTGCTTCTATTATACCGTTTCCGTCGAAAAAAGCAATCCGAAAAAGATACCGGAAAGCGCTTTGCGCTTTCCGGTATCTTTTTCGGGTCAGCGATCAGCCGAGTTCTTCCGCAGCTTCTTCGACCGCCTCTTCGGCTGTCTCAGCTGCTTCTTCCACCGCCTCGGCGACCTTGTCCGCGACCTTCTCCGCAGAGGGGAAGTCGAACACGTCCTCATCCTCCGCCTCGTCGGGCTCTTCGCTCTTGAGGAAGGGCAGAAGCTCTACCGTATAGGTGTCCTGCTCCTCGCCCGGGGTCTTTTTCAGCCCCCACAGCAGGGCTCCCAGCTCGAATGCGCCGGTCTCCTTGTCCCTTTGGAAGCGGTACGGGATCAGGCTCGCCGCCAGCGCGCCGAGGGCGGCGCCGCCGATGAACTTTCCGAGTTTGCTCATATCTAACACCTCTTTTCTGTTATCGGGATGATTCTTTTTCTTCTGTATGGCGGGCGAGATACGCCCGTTTCTGCCGCCAGTCCTCCGCTTCGAGGGAGGTCGCGTCGTGGATCCCGCCCAGGGCTTCGACGTGGTGGCGGAACTCGTGGCGCAGGATGCCGCGCAGGATGTCCTTTGCCTCCGCGGCGGTCGCCTGCGGGTAGACGCGGTCGAACGAGCCCTTGAACATCACGATCTGCCGCACGCCGGAATAGACCTGATACTGCCCTAACGTGCAAAGGTCGTCGTGCTTCTTCGCGTAATCCGGGATCACCAGCGCCTCCGACACGATCACGCCGCCGGTGAGCTTCTGATAGAACGCCTCAGGCAGCTCGTCCATGAGCTCCGAGACGATCGCGCGGTATTCCTCCGTCGTCAGCATGGCCGTTCCTCCTTACTGCGCCGTCTCCGTGATCAGCGCGTTGAAGCGTTTGGCGAACACCGGCGGGATATTGTGCGCCGCCTTCTCCCAGATCTCGCAGCGGCAGTTCGGGTTGAGCTCCCGCAGCCGCTCGACGCTCGCGATGACGTCCGGCTGCTCCTTCGCGCCGGCCAGCGCGATCACGGGGAAGGGCACGTCCCGAAACGCCGGAACGCTGTCGAACGTAATGCCGTTATCCACGCAGGCGCGGATCGTCTCCGGGCGTACCTTCTGCATCTGCGCGACGAATTCTTTCCGCTGCGCGGACGGCAGGCCGTTCATCAGCCCGATCAGATTGCACAGCCATTTTTTCTTCAGGGAAGCGAGCTGCTTCTGATTCTGCGCCAGCACTTCCGGCAGGACCTGCTCCGTCTTGTTCAGCCACGGGCTCACGAGGATCGCGGCGTCAAACAGCGCGGGGTGCTCGGAGATCAGTTTGAAAGCGAGCTGCGCGCCGAGGGAGAAGCCGACCAGCAGGACTTTCCTGCCGAGCCCTTCAATATATGCGGCGAGCTCTTTCACGCAGGTCTCCGCGTCGAAGACCCGGTCCGCCTCGTCGCCGAAGCCCATGATATGGGGAACGATCAAATGATACTTCTCCGCGAGGGGATACTGCCGTCCGAAGCAGTGCACGAAGTTCGCGCCGTGCAGCATCACGATGATCCTGCCGTTCTCCTTCCCGTATTCTTCCGTTTTCATCTTCCTCGCCTCCGCCGCCCGCGTTTCTCTGCTCCTATCATACCACACCCGCCCGCGTCTGTCTATAGCAGGTCGCTGTGGACAGATCGGTTTTCCTGTGCTATCATAGAAAAAGATAAGGCAGGAGGAACACAAAATGGAAGCATCGCTGATCGCCTACTGCGGCGTGGACTGCGCCGCGTGCGCGGACTATGCGGAGGAGAAATGCCCCGGCTGCCGCCGGAGCGAATGGCCGGACGGCGACCCCTGCCCGCCGGTCGCCTGCTGTCAGACGCGGGATATCGACTGCTGTGGGCAGTGCAAAGACTTCCCCTGCGCCATGATGCGGGAGTTCTACGAGGAATCCGACAGCCACCGCGCCGCCGGAGAACGGATGAAAAGGCTTTCGCAGGAGAAATAATGGATGACCGCCGCTTCTATCGAAGCGGCGGTCGTTGTTTCGTCAGAAGATCGGCGGATCATTGAAATTCAATCAGCGTGTCGTCACGCTCGAGGACGAGGGTCTCGCCGTCGAAGCGGAACTCGATCGAGCTGCCGCCGCGCTGCGGGGTCATCGTGGTGCCGATCCACGTGAACGGCTCGTTCGCCGCGTTGAAGCGGAGCGTCCCGGTGCCGTCCGAATCGAAGGTAACGCTGATAACCGCGCCGCTCTGCGCGAGCTCCTCCGCGCTCGCCTCGACGCCGTCCTTGACCAGACGGACGGCGTAATAGGTGCCGGAGGGCGACTGCACGCAAGCCGCCAGTCCCGCCGAAAGGGCGATCACGAGCAGCAGCGCGGCGATCCGTCTCGCCGTGCTCATGCCCACGGGTCGAGCGCGGCAGGCACGCGGATGTCGGGCAGGAGGTAGTTCTCCCAGAGGAACCACTGCTCGCCCTTGCGGCGCAGCATCACCTCGCGCGGAGAATCCGCGCCGGAGGAGCGGAGCATCAGCTTGGCGTAGCCTTCCTGCTGATAGGAATACGGGCCGTCGAACACCGTCACGGTGTACGGCAGGGTCGGCGTATAGTTGTTCGCGGGCGAAGTCCCGGCGAAATAGGAGCGCGCAACGTAGCCCTTGCCCGCCAGACGGTCGCGCAGGAACTGGATCTGGAAGGGCGACAGGGGCTGCGGCCCCTTGAGGAAATTCAGCAGGTCGACCGTCGCCGCGGGGTCCGTCTCATAGCGGCAAAGCGCGAGCGCGGTCAGCGCCGCGGTCTGAAACGGCGAAGTCAGCGCCGCCTCGGGAAACGCGCGAAGCTGCGCGGCGTTTTCGGGGATCGCGGAAAAACGAAACGTCAGTTCCAGAGGAGCCGGTATGGAAGCTACCGCCTCCGCCGCCGCTGCGGCTGGAATTATCCCGCGGGATCGGGGTTTTCGTGACGTTGGCGAAGAGGAACACGTCGCGGTTCTGCGTCAGCGTCATGCTGCCGGGACGGACGTAGTCCGAAGCCGCCGCCTTGGCGCGGACAGATTTCAGCTTGCTCTTCATCGAGCTCATCGGGATCAGGAAGGACATCACGGCGCCGAGCAGCAGTCCGAAGACCACCAGCCACCACGAGAAGGCGGGCCGGCTTTCCGTTTCATAGTCCTCGTCATAATAGCCGTAGTAGCCGTCCGAATATTCCTCCCGCGCGGACGTGATGATCTTGTCGCAGGCGTCCGCAAAGGTCAGGAACGCGCCGTTGGCGTCGCCCTCGTCCAGATACGGAATGATCTCGCCGGTCAGCTCGGAGAAGCGGTCGCCGTAAAACAGGTATTTCGCCTCGCCGGTGGTGATGATGTTGCGCATGTTCTCGTTTGGGCAGTAGAGCAGCAGAAGGCCGTCGTGCTCGCTGCCGTAGCCGTAGCCGTTGTAGTCATAGTAGTCCTCGGAGAACGCGATATCGTCCTTGCCGTTCAGCGTCGTCTGCGTGACGATGACGAGATCCATCTGATGCTTTTCGCTGACCTCGTCGAGCCGCCGGGTGATCGCCGCCGCCTGGTCCGCCGTGAGCAGGCCGCCGTCGTCGATCAGACGGGGCGGATGCGCGGCGGTCTCCGTGCTGCCGGAATCGTCGGACGCTTCGGTGATCAGGGCGATCGTGCGGCCGCCCGGTCCGATCGCGGTCTGCGCGGCGCGGAAATATGCGCGGATGCCGCCCGTGTAAGTATCGTCTTCCACGTAGGCGTCGCGCATCGCGGCGAGGTCGTCCTGCGTCACGCGGTCCTGCGCCGCGCCTTCGGCGCAGACATAGTAGGAGGTCGGACCCTCCATCAGGATCACGCGGTCCTCATAGAAACCGTGCGCCCGCGCGAACTGCGCCGCGAAGTCTTCCGATTCCAGACCGTTCAGGTCTTCCGTGTAGATAAAGTACAGGGCGACGCCGGTCTCGTCATAGATCGCCCGCGCCTCGCTGTCTAGCGCGGCGGGGTCGCTGACGACGCCTTCGAGGTCAAACACGAAGCCGCTGTCCGAAGCGTGGACGGGCAGCGCGGCGCACAGGCAAAGCGCAAGGACGAACAGGAGAGCAATCAGTCGTTTTTTCATACCGCTCCCCTCCTATATGAGTTCCATCGCGCGCAGCAGGAAGAGCACGCCGAAGGCCGCCGCGCCGAGGATCGCCGTCCACAGCGCCCACCAGCGCCAGTACGCGCCCTTGTCCATCGGCAGGTCGCCGACCATCTTGCCCGTCTGGCCGTTCATCGCGAAGAGGTAGCTCTGCCCTTCCCAGCTCGTCTGGAGCAGCCAGACCGGGTACAGGGCGTACTTCGCCTTGCCGTTGGACAGGGCGATATTGCTGCTCTTCGTCGTCACGGTCGCATAGCCGGTCGCGGTCCGCGCGAACGCCTCCTCCGTGCTGCGCTTCACGCGCTCGTTGGCGCGCTCTACACTATCCTCCGCGGTGACGTCGTAGCGGTCCGCGAGATAGCCGGACAGATACGCCGTCTGAAAATCCACCGCCTGCGAGAAGTCGAACGGCTCGATGGACTCCATCAGCTCGTCCGCCATCTTGCTCGAGCCGTCCACGGGAACGCGGTCGAAGCCGATCGTGCCTGCGCGCAGAAGCGCGAAATGGCTCGTCTCGGTATAGTTGTACTTGGAGTCAGACCAGACGCGGGTGCGGGTCGCGCGGTATTCGATGTTCGCGTCCGCGTCGGCGTCAAAGAGCCAGAAGGGGACGTAGACGCCCTTGATCTCGTCGAGATGGTTGTCGCTGCGGAAGAGCTTCGGCACCAGCTTCTTGGAGCTGATATGCGCCTTGAGCGCCGCCTTCGCCGCTTCCTTGTCCAGCTTGAACGGGATGACGTAGTCCGGTTTCAGGTCGCCGGAGAGTCTGCCGGTCAGCACGACGGGATTGCCGCAGAACGGACAGCTCGTCGCCGCCGTCGTGGCGTTCGTCACAAGCTCGCCGCCGCAGGAGGTGCAGGCGAAAACGCCCATCGAGGCCGCCTCGTCCTGCCCCCATTCGGAGCCCGCGTCCGTGTCCCACTGCATCTCTTCCTGCGGCGTCTGCTGGTTGAGGATGTCGTCGTAATCCTGCAGGGTGCTGACGTCGAAGGTCGTCTCGCAGAAGGGGCATTTCATCTGCTGCAGACCGCTGTCAAATTCGATCTTGCCGTCGCAGCAGGGACATTTGTATTCCAGAATCTTTGCCATGAGATTACTCCATTAGACTATGGTCTGGCATCTGCGAAGGATGCCAGACCATCTGAATTACTTACTTAATGTCCTTGTCGTCAAAGGGGTCGCCGCATTCCGGGCAGAACTTCGGCGGATGCTGCGGGTCCTCGGGCTCCCAGCCGCACTTGTCGCACTTGTACAGCGGAGCGCCGGCGGGCTTCGGAGAGCCGCATTCCGAGCAGAACTTGCCCTTGTTGACCGCGCCGCACTTGCAGGTCCAGCCGTCGACCGGCTTCGGAGAGCCGCACTCGGCGCAGAACTTGCCGGTATTGACCGCGCCGCAGGCGCAGATCCAGCCGCCCGCTGCGGGAGCAGCCGGCGCGGCGGGCGCGGCAGCCTGCTGCTGACCGGCCATGGCGTACAGGTTCGCAGCGGCGCCGCCGCCCATGCCCTGCGCCATGCCCATGCCCATGAAGCCCATCATCGCGCCGTTGGGATTGGACGCCGCCTGACGCATCGCGTCGCTCGACGCGCCGACCATACGGGCGGCGGCCGTGTTGACGTTGGTGGTCATCGCGTTTTCTTCCCACTCGGTGATCTTCTTGCGCTGATCGTCGGGGACGGAGACGGAGTTGACGGTGAAGGAGACGACCTCGATGCCGCGGCGTTCACGCCACTGCTCGGACAGAACCTCGTTCAGCGCCTGAGAGATCTCGTCGGTGTGCGCCGGGATCTCGTAGTACATGATCTTCTTCGCGGAGATCTTCGCCAGCGCGGGCTGGAGCGCGCTCAGGAGCTCGCCCTTGAGCTGGCCGTCGATTTGGTCGCGGCGGTACTCCGCGGTGACGTTGCCGCAGACGTTCGTATAGAACAGCAGCGGGTCGCAGATATGGTAGGAATAGACGCCGTTGCAGCGCAGGTCGACGGAGAGCTTGTAGTTCAGCTGCTCGTCCACGACGACGCGGAACGGGATCGGGGTGGCGGTGCCGTACTTGTTGTCCAGGATCTCCTTGGTGTTGAAGTAGTAAACACGCTGATCCTTGCCGGTGTCGCCGCCGTAGGTGAAACGTCTGCCGATGAGCTTGAACGTCTCCTTGATGCTGGTGCTCAGCTTACCGGTGAAGATGCTCGGCTCGGTGGAGGTGTCGTATGTAAATTCGCCGGGCTCCGCGCAGACCTCAACGATCTTGCCCTGCTCGACAATGATCATGCACTGTCCGTCGGCGACCGCGATGCCGGAGCCGTTGGAGATGATATTGTCGCTGCCCTTCGTGTTGGAGGAACGGTTGCCGATGCGCTTCTGGCCCTTGACCACAAGCACGTCCTTGTCCAGTGCCTCGCAATAGAAAAATTCCTTCCACTGGTCAGCCAGTACGCCGCCCAATGCGCCGAGTCCTGCTTTGATAAGTCCCATAGATTTTTCTCCTTTCGGTGTTAGTTTACCTGCGCTATTATAACATATCTTTCGGCAATTTTCCACAGCATTTTTTGCAAAAACCGCAGGCGCGGAAAAAACTGTCGGAATTTGCGAAAAATCGGTTTTTCGCGTTGCGTCCGGAAAGAATATATGCTATACTATTTGCAATCATGTTTCGGAGCAGGAGAATGTCTTATGTCCGATTTTACCACGGAGCTTTGCCGCTGGTTGGAGCGCGGCGTCTCCCCTTATCATACCGTCGCCGCAGCGGAAGGATTCCTGCGCGAGCAGGGCTTTACTGCGCTGCGGCTTGAGGAAAAATTCCCGCTCGAACGCGGCGGGAAATACTATATCCCGCACGGCACCGCGCTGATCGCCTTCGCGGTCGGTCAGCAGGCGGACTATTTCCGAATCGCCGCGGCGCACACGGACTGGCCGTGCATGCGCGTCAAGCCCGCCTCCGGCCCTTGATGCTGGAGCTCAACAATCCCACCCTGGCCCCCTACGCCAAGGAGGGAGAGGTCATGCTGCGCCTCACCGCCAAGGCAAAGACGCCGGAGGGCCTGACCGTCCGCCTCGTGAACGTCGACCGCGATCTGCTCGTCATCCCGAACGTCGCCATCCACATGAACCGCGAGGTCAACAAGGGCGTCGCGACCAAGCCCAACGTCGATATGCTCCCGCTCTGCCGCACCGTGAAGGAAGGCTGGAGCAAGGACGGCGCGCTGCTCGGCAGACTCGCGAAGAAGCTGGGCGTCGCCAGGCAGGACGTGCTCTCCTTCGAGCTGTACGTCTACTGCGACGAAACGCCGCAGCGGGTCGGCTTCGAGGGCGACTTCCTGTCCTCGCCGCGGCTGGACAATTTGACGAGCGTCCACGCCTGCCTGTACGGGCTTTGCGAAGCCAGCGGCAAGGGCGTCAACGTCGCCGTACTCTACGACAGCGAGGAGATCGGCAGCAACACGCGGCACGGCGCGGACAGCGCGACTCTGCCCGTCGTGCTGGAGAAGATCGCGCTGTCGCTCGGCATGGACCGCGCCGCGTTTTTCGACGCCTGCGCGAAGGGCTTCCTGCTCTCGTGCGACGTGGCGCACGCCGCCCATCCGAACCACATGGAATATGCCGATCCCGCCCACGCTCCCGTGATGAACGGCGGCGTCGCGCTCAAGCGCAGCCCGCGCTATTCCTCCGAAGCGGAGACCTGCGCGGTGATCCGCGCCCTGTGCGAGCGGAACGACATCCCCCTGCAAACCTATATGAACCGCGCAGACCTGCCCGGCGGCAGCACCGTCGGTTCCATGGCGTCGGCGCTGCTGGCGATGCCCGCCGCGGATGTCGGCGTTCCGATCCTTGCCATGCACTCCGCCCGCGAGACGATGGGCGCGCAGGATCAGGAGGCGCTGTGCCGCCTCTGCGAAGCATTCTTTGACGACTGAGAGGACCCGTTATGAAAAAAAGATTCCTGATCATATTCTCCGCGCTGCTCGCGCTGTGCGTGCTGCTGAGCTTCGCGGTTTCCGCGGATAACGAACTGCCCATCGTGCCTCCCGAGACGGAGGCGACCGAAGCGCCGACCGAGCCGACGGAGTTCCAGTATGAGTACCCCGACGACTGGAGCCGTCCGGCGCTGATGTTCGCCGTGGAGAACGGCGTCCTCGCGGGCGACGAAAACCACAACCTCAATCCGAAGGCGAACATCACCCGCGCGGAGATGGCGGCCGTTCTGGTCCGTCTGCTCGGCGCGACGGAGACCTGCGACCTGAGCGCGTACACCGACGTCGATCCGAACGCGTGGTACTGCCGGGAGCTGTCCGTCGCGGCCAACGCCGGCATTTTCGGCGGCGTCTCCGCGACCTCGATGCAGCCCAACAGTCCGATCACCCGCGAGCAGGCGATCGTCGTCCTGTCCCGCGCCTTCGGCATCACGGACCTCGACCGCACGGCATACAAAAGCTTTACCGACGGCGACAGAGTCTCCTCCTGGGCCCGCGACGCGCTCAGTGCGATGAAGAAGCAGGGGCTCGCCAACGGCTACTCCGACGGCTCCTTCCATCCGCAGAGCTCCATCACCCGCGCCGAAGTCGCGCAGCTTCTGTACAATCTCTTCGACTGCATCGCCGACACGCCCGACGACATTCCCGCCTCCGGCTGGGTGCTCTATCGCGGCAGCGCGAAGCTCCCCGGCTCTTTGCGGCTCGACGGCACGCTGATCATCGGCCAGGCTGCCGATCCCAAGATCGTCGCCTTCGACTGGAACGTCACCGGCACCGTCATGGTCCGCACCGGCAAGGATACCAACGCCGATTTCAGCGGCCTGAAAACAAACCGTCTGGTCTGCGCGCCCCTGAGCGGCAGCGTCAACGGCAAGGCCTCGGAGGTCTATCTCTGGGGCGCGGGCTGCACCTTCAAGGGCAGCGCCGACACCCTCGTCAGCGTGGACGGCGAGCAGAACGCGATCGGCGACTACGGCGCGACCGATCTGCGCGCCGGTCACCTCACCATCAGCGGCAACCCGGGCAAGGTCACCTGCTCCGCGAAGACCCATCTGACGCTCAACGGCGGCAAGGCGGAATCCATCGATATCAACGGCAGATACGTCACGATCGACGGCACCGGCTCGGCTGCGCTCATCACGATCAACGCCGGCAACTTCGACGTCACCCTCTCCTACGACGTGCTTGACGACAGCTGGTATCAGAGCTACGTCAAGGAGCACGACAGCGCGCTGCAGACCGTCAAGACGCAGATGGTCCCCTGCACGGTGGAAAAGGACACCGCCCTCTACTCCTATCAGGGCGGCGGCGGTTATATCCGCGATCTGCCCAAGGGTACGATCGTCTATAACATCTTCCACCCCGCCGGCACCTGGTTCTTCGTGCAGTGCACGGACGGCACCCGCGGCTGGGTGCCGCGCTGGGACTGCTACATCCCGGACGATCCTCCCGGCGCGACGAACGGCAATCTGGACTACTCCGACGCCACGAAGGAGGGCTTCGTCGACCTGAAGGGCTATTCCAGCAAGACGAACTACTTAGTCTGGGTCAGCCGCTACACGCAGAAGGTCATCGTCTTCACCGGCGAAAAGGAGAACTGGAAAGTCTACAGGACCTTCCCCTGCTCCAGCGGCTCCAACAACAGCCCCACCCCGGAGGGCATCTACGAGATCTACCTGTCCGGCGACCATTGGAATTTCGACAGCTACTACGTCACCAACGTCACGCTGTTCAACGGCGACATCGGCTTCCACTCGATTCTCTACAATTACGACGGCTCGATCTTCGACGGCACGCTCGGCTATCCGGCTTCTCACGGCTGCATCCGCATGCCGTTCGACGCCAGTGCCTTCATGGAGACCCTCCCCCTCGGCACGACCGTCGTGGTGTACTGATCCGGCGTCCGCCGGATCATGAAGCCGCAGGCTTCAAATTATGCCGCGAAGCGGCAATTCATGACGGCAGAGCCGTCGATTCATCAAAGAAAACAAAAAACGGAGTCGTCAGGGGACGCCTCCCTACGGCGGGCGGCCATTGGCCGCCCGCATCATTCGGTACAATTCCCAAGCCTTCGACGGGCAGATTGCCCGCATAAAGCGGGCAATGACAGGCGAGGACTGCGTGACCGGAATTCGCAGCAGCGGAACACCCCGCTGCTGCGTTGTTTTTATCCTTATAATGACAAAAATTCCGCGGGTTTTGAAACACTTTTCGGAAAAATAAACTTGTGGAAAAACGGCGGCATTTTGGCGATAATGAAGGAAGAAAGAATCTCTGGAAGGACATAGCTTCATGCGGAAAAAGAAAGACATCCCGCCGACCCGAACAGCCACGGGTTTATCATCGAGTACGAACCATAATACTAAATACAACACGCCGCAGGGTCGTTGACCCTGCGGCGTGTTGCGCGTCTTTGCATTTATGCGATATTTTCCATAAGCCGCATCAGCATCGCCGCGAACTGCGCGCGGGTCGCCGTGCCCTGCGGCTGCAAAACCTGTGCTCCGTTTTCCGTCATACCGTTGATGATCTTGACGGCGACGCACCATTCGATCGCCTCTTTCGCCCAGTCGGAAACCTTGGACTGATCGGCGAAGCCGCTCAATTCGGCGCGGGCGGACGTGTCCATCCCGATCTCCGCCGCGTAGCGATAGAGGAAAGCGGCGAGCTCTTCGCGCGTCACGTTCTGCTCCGGCGCGAAGTAGTAGAACACGCCGGTCGGCATGCCCGTGAACGGGAGCGGATAGCCCTTGACGATCTCTTTGCTGATCGCCCACGTGACCGGCTCGGTGTACCACGCGCCGCCGATATCCGAGAAGGGCTGCCCATAGTTCTCATCAACGACCTCGCTGCCCTCTCTGCGCCACAGCGGCGTGACGACCATCGCTCTGGTCACGGCGTCCTCCGGCGCGAAACGGCGCTCACCGACGCCGACCATCAACTTTTCATCATATACGTATCTGACCGCGTCGATATACCAGGCGTCCGCCGCGACGTCGGCGAACGGAGACCTGTCGTCCGGGATTTGGAGCGTGCCGTCCGTCGTATGGATCACCACCCGATAGAGCGGATCGTTATAGTTGTACGTGCTGACGGAAACGGCATTCCAATGTGCCGTATCGTCGCCGTAATACAAATCATGAAGCGCTTCACAGCCGTCAAAGGCGCCGCTTCCGATCCGATTCAGAGAGCTGCCGAACGTGACCGTCTCCAGAGCCGTGCAGTTGCGGAAGGCGTACGATCCGACTTGCTCGACGCCGGGGCAGTCTACGGTTTTCAGGGCGGCGCAGTTTTCAAACAGATCCATTTCCGCCTGCGTCACGCCCTTCGGGAACGCGAATTCCCTGAGCCCCGTTCCGGCGAAGCAGGACGACTTGATCTCCGTCACGCTCTCCGGGAGAGCAATGCTCTCCAGCGCCGTACAGCCCTCGAAGAGGTCGCTGCCGAGCGAGGTGATCCCGTCGTGCAGCTTGACCTCCGACAGATTCTCGCAGTAGGCGAACAGCCCGTTGTCCAACACGGTGATTTTCGCGGGAATGGTGACCGAGGAAATGGCGGTGTGGGGAAAGGCGTTGTAGCCCAATTCCGTCAGGCCCTCCGGGAGCGTCGCCTCCCGCAGCGCGGTGCAGAAACAGAATGCGTAGTTGCCGATGCGCTGCAAACCTGCGGGCAGGTCGATCTTCTCCAGAGCGGCGCATTCGAAGAACGCTCCGTCGCCGATCGCCGTTACGCCCTCATGCAGCGTGACCTTCCCGAGCGCGGCACAGCTGCCGAGCAGGTCTTCCGGCACGGCGGAAACGGTCGTCGGAAGGATGAACTCCGTCAGACCGCTGCGGGCGAACGCGCCGTCGCCCAACTTGGTCAGCCCGTCCGGCAGGGAAATCGTCTTGATCTTTGCGGCTTGGAACGCGGCGTCGCCGATCTCCTTGATTTCATCCGGCACGACGTAGCTGTCGCCTTCCTTGCCCTGCGGATAGCATACCAGAATGCTGCCGTCTTTGCTGAACAGAATGCCGTCCCGGACGGCAAAGGCAGGATTTCCCTCCGTCACGTCGAAGGCGGCAAGGCCTTCGCAGAGCGCCACGGCCTTCGGGTTGAAAGAGGTCAGCGCTGCGGGGATCGTCAGGGCCGTGAGGCACTCGCACTTGTAGAAGGCGTGTTCGGCCAAATCCTGCAGATTGGAAGGAAGTCGGATTTCCGGAAGCTTGACGCAGCCGGCAAAGGCCGAGGACCCGATCTCCGTCAGGGTTTCCGGCAGTTCAACACGGGTCAGCGCGGAGAAGTTATAGAAGGCCTGATTGCCGACGGTGGTGACGCCTTCGCCGATGCGGATCGTTTCGATCCGATCGTGATAGAGGTGCCATTCGCTTGCGCCGGCAGGGTGGATCATAAACTCGCCGCTCTGTCCGAAGTCGTCCATCTCTCCGGTGCCGGTGATGGTCAGCGTTTTGGTGTTCAGATCCAGCGTGTAGGTCATGTTGTCGCCGCAGACGCCGGTCATGGGCTCCTCCGCGGCGGATACCGCCGGCACAAGGCTGAACACAAACGCGGTCAAAAGCAGGAAAACTATGAGTTTCTTCATTGTCAATCACTCCGTTTGTATGGATTGAGCCGTCTTATCGCTCTACTCTATATGACACATGCCGCGCCGGTTTTGCAACAGCAAACTTTGCTTTTTTCGCAGCCTCCGGCGAAGAAACCGCCCTCCCGCGATGCGGAAGTCTTTTCCGTAATCCGAAAGTCCGTAGGGAGGCATGCCCACATGCCTCCGCGATTACCGAACGCGCCGCAACTCAATACGGAGGCGTCAGGGGACGCCTCCCTACGGTGGGCGGCCATTGGCCGCCCGCATCATTCGGTACAATTCCCAAGCCTTCGACGGACAGATTGCCACGACCGATTTCATCGGTCTCGCAATGACAATCCTGGAAGATTCTTCATATCATCTGCCAATTCGCAGAATTGGAAAACACCACAATTATTCACTATTCACTATTCATTCTTCACTATTCACTAAAACAGCAGCCATCCCGCGGGATGGCTGCTGTTTGGGAATCAGAATTACTTCGCCTTCGGGCCGGCGGCGGCGATGTGCGCGGGCATGTTCGGGTACTTCTTCGCGAAGTTGTCGGAGAACATGGTCGCGAGCTTGTTCGCCTGCGCGTCGTAGGCGGCCTTATCCGCCCAGAGGCCGCGCGCGTCGAGCATCTCGTCGGGCACGTTCGGGCAGGAGGTCGGGTAATCGACGTTGAACACGTCGTGGTGCTTGAACTCCACGCCGTCAAAGCTGCCGTTCAGGGCGGCGGTGACCATCGCGCGGGTGTAGGCCAGCTTCATGCGCTTCGCGCCGGAGGCCGCGGAGCCGCCTGCCCAGCCGGTGTTGACCAGGTAGACCTTCGCGCCGCTCTCGCGGATGCGCTTGCCGAGCATCTCTGCGTAGACGGACGGATCCATCGGCATGAACGGCTCGCCGAACAGGGTGGAGAAGGTCGGCTGCGGCTCGGTGACGCCGCGCTCGGTGCCGGCCAGCTTCGAGGTGAAGCCGGTGACGAAGTGGTACATCGCCGCGTTCTCATCCAGGCGGGAGATCGGAGGCAGGACGCCGAACGCGTCCGCCGTCAGGAAGATGACGACCTTCGGGATGCCGCCGACGCCGGGGATCGCCGCGTTGGAGATATAGTTGACGGGGTAGCCGACGCGGGTGTTCTCGGTCAGTCTGCCGTCATCGAAGTCGAATTCGCGGGTGTCCTCGTCCATGATGACGTTCTCGACCAGGGAGCCGAAGCGGATCGCATGGTAGATCTCAGGCTCGTTCTCTTCCTTGAGGTTGATGCACTTCGCGTAGCAGCCGCCCTCGAGGTTGAAGATGCCGTCGTCCGCCCAGCCGTGCTCGTCGTCGCCGATGAGCTTGCGGTTCGGGTCGGCGGAGAGGGTGGTCTTGCCGGTGCCGGAAAGGCCGAAAAAGACGGCCGTCTCATGGGTCTCGGGGTCCATGTTCGCCGAGCAGTGCATCGGCAGGATGTTCTCCTTGGTCAGCACGAAGTTCATCGTGGAGAAGACGCTCTTCTTGATCTCGCCGGCGTAGGCCGAGCCGCAGATGATGATTTCATGCGCCTCGTAGTCGATGATGATCGCCGCTTCGCTGTTGATGCCCTCGACCTTCGGGTCGCACTTGAAGCCGGGCGCGCAGAAGACGGTGTAGTCGGGCTCGCCGTAGCTTGCCAGCTCCTCCGCGGTCGGGCGGATCAGCAGCTGGTGGATGAACAGGTTCTGGGAGGCCAGCTCGTTGATGATGCGGAACTTCTTGGTGTGCTTCTTGTCCGCGCCGGCGTAGCCGTCGAAGACGAAGACTTCGCGGCCCTGCATGTAAGCCGCCATCTTGCCCTTGATCGCCTCGAAGCGCTCCTTGGAGATCGGGCGGTTGACCTTGCCCCACGCGATGTCGTCATGGACGGCGGGGGTGTCGACGATGAATTTATCGTTAGGCGAACGGCCGGTGTACTTGCCGGTCGTGACGACCAGCGCGCCGGTATTGCTCAGCTTGCCTTCGCCGCGGCGGAGGGCCGCTTCGGTGAGCTGGGCGGGGCCGAGGTTGCGGTAGACCGCTTTCGGGGCAAGGATGCCCATCTTTTCGATGCCGTAGGTTTCCATAGTGTTTCCTCCTGAATATACAGCCGCATGCGCGGCTAATTGAAATCGTTCGGTGAAATCCCAATGTTCACCAAATACATTATAGCACAGTCGGCAGCAAATATCTATTCCAATTTGCAAATATTATCAAAAAACATAGAAAAGGCGCCCGTCAAAGCCTTCCCCTTGAGGGGAGCAAAGCGTCCGCGCCTTGAGCCTTCCCCTCGAGGGGAAGGTGGCGGCGAAGCCGCCGGATGAGGTGGTCGCCGCCTTCGGCGGCGCTTCTATCCTCGCGCAGCAAGTCTATCGTATATAAGACACCTCATCAGTCAGCCTTTCGGCTGACAGCTGTCTCGCTGCGGCTCGGTCACCGCGCGGCTCTGACAGTCCTGTTGCAACAGCGGCTCTGTCTGCGGCTGCCACTCCTTTTTGCTCCCTTGCCTCCGCCACAGGCGGCGGTCGCAAACGTCCCCACAGGACTGTCATTCACTCCCGCGCGGACGCTTCGCTGCCCGCAAGGGGAAGCCTTTCGTCGTCCGGACGGTCAAACTATACCATAACCAAGCAGCCGCGCTGCGTTTCCCCGCAGCGCGGCTGTCTGTAAGACTGATACAACGGTGTCGTTTCTTAACCGATGCCGTATTTCTCGGCGTAGCGCTTGTAGTCCTCGACGAAGGTGCGGCTGCCGCCGGTCTTGATGTCGTTCAGATAGGCGTGCGTATCGAAACTGCCGACGCCCGTCTCGATCAGCGCAACGGCGATGTTCGAGCAGTGGTCGGAGATACGCTCGTAGTTCGTCAGCAGATCGGACAGGACGAAGCCCGTCTGGATCGTGCATTTGCCGAGCTGCAGGCGTTCGATATGTCCGCTCTTTGCCTGCGCGATCAGGACGTCGATGACCTGCTCCAGCGGCTCGACGTGGATCGCCAGCGAGCTGTCGGACTCGCGGAAGGCGCGGATCGTCATCGCCAGGATCTCGTTGACCGCGTCCGTCAGGTTGCGGATCTCCGTCTGCGCGTCCTCGGAGAAGGTGATCTCCTTGTCTTTGATCTCCCGCGCGCCCTTGAGCAGATTGACCGCGTGGTCGCCCAGACGCTCGAAGTCGCCGATCGTGTGCAGCATGAGCGACACCCGGCGGGAGTCGACGTCGGACACGGCGCGGCTCGACAGCTTGACCAGGAAGGAGCCGAGCTTATCCTCGTAGTTGTCCAGTTCGTCCTCGTACACGACAATCTGATCCGCAGCTTTTTCGTCGTAGTTGTGGAACAGCGCAAGCGACTGCTCCAACGTCTTATGCGCTAACACCGCCATGCGCTTCGTCTGCACCATCGCCTCGTTGACGGCGATGGACGGCGTGTTGATCAGACGTTCGTCAAGGAAGGCGCCTTCGCCCATCTTCTTCGACGGCTTGATCAGCGCGTTCGTGATCTTCACGAGCTGCTTCTGGAACGGGAACAGCAGGATGGTGCTGGTCACGTTGAAGACGGTGTGGATCAGCGCGATACCGGGTCTGCCGGGATTATCCGTGAGGAAGTGCAGGCCGAACGCGGCTTTGGCGGCGAAGTAGCCCGCCATGAAAATCGCCGTGCCGATCAGCTTGATGAGGATATGCACCACGGAGACTTTCTTGGCCTCCTTGGTAACGCCCACGGAGGACAGCAGAGCCGTCGCGCAGGTGCCGATGTTCGCGCCTAGCACGAGCGGGATCGCGTTGCCGTAGGTGATCAGTCCGGTCACCGTCAGCGCCTGGACGATACCGATGGTCGCGGCGGAGGATTGGATAATACCGGTAAAGAGCGTGGAGAACAGCAGCGCGATCAGCGGATTGTCGAACGCGACGAGCATCGAACGGAACGCGGGATTGTCCTGCAGGCCGCTCATCGCATCGCTCATCGCGGTCATGCCGTACATCAGGACGGCGAAGCCGACCATGATCTTGCCGAGGTCCTGCCGTTTGGTCTTCTTGGACATCATAATGAGGATCGCGCCGATGATCGCGATGACCGGCGAGAAGTTCTTCGGCTTCAGCAGCTCCATCATGCCGCTGCCCTCGACGCCCGTCAGCGTCAGGATCCAGCTCGTCACGGTCGTGCCGATGTTGGAGCCCATGAGGACGTTGATCGTCTGCGGGAACAGCATCAAACCCGAGTTGACGAGGCCGACCAGCATGACCGTCATCGCCGACGACGACTGGATCGCGACGGTAATGCCCGCGCCGAGGCCCATGCCGAGCAGCGGATTGGACGTCGCTTTTCTCAAGGACCGCTCCAGCGAGCCGCCCGCCATCTTGCCCAGTCCGCCGGACATGACGTGCATGCCGTAGAGGAAGAACGCAAGACCGCCGATCAGCTGCAGCGCGGCTAATACCACTTTCATATGTTATACTCCGTTTCGTATGACTAAGCGAGAGATATGTTCCGTATATCCCCATTTAACATTATAAAGATTATGCGGCGGCAAGTCAAGCCATTTCTTTCCGCGGGCAGTCATTAGGAAGTGTTCATCGAGCGTTCGTGCAGCGAGGAACCGCGTACGAAATGAAAAGCAGGCTGAATGCAAATTCAGTCTGCTTTTTATCTTATCATAATGAAGATGTCGGCTTTGCCGACGAATGAAGAACTCGCTGCGCTCGTGAATCTCGTGAATGAAGACGGCAGCTGCGCTGCCGAATGAAGCGAAGACGCCTCATTTCTTCATTAGCGAAGCGTCTTCATTCGCCCTGACAGGGCGTCTTCATTCTCCGGTTATGATACGCAGATGGCTTTGCGAAGCGTGGTGATGGCGTTCTTTTCCAGGCGCGAGACCTGTGCCTGCGAGATGCCGACCAGACCCGCGACCTCCATCTGCGTCTTGCCGTCGAAGAAGCGCAGGGCTAAAATGCGCTTCTCGCGCGGGTTGAGGCCGGAGATCGCCTCGCGCAGGGCGATGCGCTCGAGCCACTTCTCGTCGGTGTTTTTGGTGTCGCGCACCTGATCCATCACCGTCAGCGGATCGCCGCCGTCGGAATAGACCGGCTCGTAGAGCGAGACCGGCGCGGCGATCGCGTCCATCGCGTTCGAGACCGTCTCCGTGCTGAGCTCCAGCCGGTTCGCGATCTCCTCGAGCGTCGGCTCGCGGGTGCCCTCGGCGAGCATCGCTTCCTTGCACTGCAAAATGCGGTACGCCGTGTCGCGCACGCTGCGCGACACGCGCAGAGGGCTGTAGTCGCGCAGATAGCGCTTGACCTCGCCCTCGATCATCGGCACGCCGTAGGTGCTGAAGCGCACGTCCAGCTCCGTGTTGAAATTTGCGATCGCCTTGAGCAGGCCCACGCAGCCGACCTGGAACAGGTCGTCCGGGTTCTCGCCCCTGCCCAGAAATTTCTGGATGACCGACAGCACCAGCCGCAGATTTCCCTCGATGAGCTGCTGCCTGGCGTTTTCGTCCCCCTGCTGCGACAGGCGGAGCAGCCGCACCATCTCCTCGTTTTTCAGCGTTTTCAGCCGCGCCGTGTTGACGCCGCAGATCTCTACCTTTCCCTGCATAACCGTCCTCCGAGTGTTGTATCACTCACAGTATTTCCCAAGAATCGGTTTTCATTCCCGCCGTTTTTTGCGGCGGATCGCGGAATTTGTAAAAATTCGTCACTTCGACGGACGCTTCGCGGAACGTGAAAGGAATGTCTCTTTAGATTGCCGCAAAACCTCGATCGGAAGACGGAAAATCCCAACTTTTTCGACGCATAACGTCAGACGGCGGTTTACATAATGATTTCTTATGCCAAAAATAACGCAATTATCGCAACCTGTGCATGTCCGATAACGGCGCAAATATTCACCGCATTCAACCGGTCCGTATGCGGTCGGATGGCAAAAATGCCTTTGAATTGCAAGAGTTCTGCACATTCTGCACAGGTTTCTGCACAACCCCGCCTGTGCAAATCTGACTGCATGGTCTGAATGTCCAGTTTACATAATGCTTTTTCGCAGAAAAAGCGCGATTGTGCAACTTCCCCACCCGTTTTTCGCAGATTGACGATGATTCCAATTTGACCGTTTTCGGGCGTTTTCGCTTTGCCGCGCGGCGGGAAAAATTTTTTCGCCTTTTTGCAAAAAAACTATTGATTTTATTGACTTTCCCCGCTATAATCAATAACTGCGTGAAAAAAAGAACGGATTTCATAGATATCACCGTACGAGGAGGTGCAATTCATGCCCAACATCAAATCCGCGAAGAAGAGAGTTTCTCTGTCCCGCATCGCCAACGAGAAGAACAAGATGGAAAAGTCCGCGCTCAAGACCTCCATCAAGAAGTTCGACGCCGCTGTCGCTTCCGGTGACAAGGCCGAGGCCGCTACCGCGTATACCGCAGCAGTCGTCGCCGTCGACAAGGCCGTGACCAAGGGGATCCTTCACAAGAACAATGCCGCCCGCAAGAAGAGCAGCATGACCCTGAAGAAGAACGCGATGTAAGCCGAGGAGCATCAAGCTCAAGCAAAATTTGGAATTATTCCGCCTGACGGTTTTCCGTCAGGCTTTTGCTTTATTGCGCGTTTGACTTTTCCGTCCGGCAATGATACAATGAGCAAAGAATAAAAAACTATCGGAGGTGTTTCGATTGGTCGGACCCGCACTGAAGAAATACGCGAAATCGCACGGACTGGCCGTGAACGGCGGCTTCGCCTACGGCGCGCTGTACGGTTACAGGATCGCGCTGGACGACGGGCAGAATATCAAACGGCTGTTCCTGGTCTCCCGCTTCACCGACGACGAGCGGAAAGCGGCGTTTGAGGCCCTGCTGGGCAGCGGCGACGTCGTGACCCATTTCCGCATCCAGGCCAGAGAGTACCGCGACAATCAGTTGATCCTCGTTTTCACCGACAAGGCCGGAACGATGACGCTGATCGGAGAATTCCTGGACTGGCTGCTGCCGCAGCTTCCGCAGTACGGCGCGGCGGCGGACGTCTGCACGCACTGCGGCGGCATGACCGCCGGCAGCGGAACGTGGGTCGTCATCGACGGTCTGCCGTACTACATGCACGAAAGCTGCCTGAACTCCAAGACGCAGATCATCCGCAGCAACGAGGAAACCGTCAGAGAAAATCTGACCGGCAGCTATCTGACAGGCTTTATCGGGGCGCTGCTCGGCGGACTGCTCGGCTCGCTGATCTGGGCGGGCGTGATGTACGTCGGGTTCATCGCCGGCATCGTCGGCTTCCTGATCGGCTTCTTTGCCAACAAGGGCTACGCGCTCTTCAAGGGCAAAGAGGGCAAGGGAAAGCTGGCCATTCTGATCGTCGTGATCCTGCTCTGCGTGATCATCGGCACCCTGCTCGGCGAGTACGTCTCCTGCCTCAAGGAGATCCCGGGCTTACCATTCAAGACGTTCGTCTCGCTGATCAAAGAATACTCCGAGGTCCGCGCGGCGGTCCTCAAGGATTTCCTCCTCGGTCTGCTGTTCGCCGCGCTGAGCGTTATCGGTCTGCTCGCCAGGACGAAGCGGGAGACCTCCGGCGCCAACATCAAAGTGCTGAAATAACCGCAATTTTGCCCTGCAGGTCCTCCTGCAGGGCTTTTTTTATAAATTAGATATTGTACTATTCTGTAAAATGTAGTAAAATATAGCACAGAAATTAAAATGGAGGTATATCGGACGTGAAGAAACCCGTTGTACTTGTGATCATGGACGGCGTCGGCAAGGGCGACGGCGGCAGCGGCGACGCCGTTGCGGTCGCGAAGACTCCCACGCTTGACCGTCTTTTCGATACCTGCCCCTACACCTGGCTGAAGGCGCACGGCACGGCGGTCGGTCTGCCCAGCGATGACGACATGGGCAACTCCGAAGTCGGCCACAACGCGCTCGGCTGCGGACAGGTCTATTCCCAGGGCGCGAAGCTCGTCGGCGAGTCGATCGAGAACGGCGCGCTGTTCGCATCTGAAACGTGGAAGGAGCTCGTCTCCAACTGCGTGGACGGCGGCAGGGCGTTCCACTTCCTCGGTCTGCTCTCGGACGGCAACGTGCATTCCAACATCAGCCACCTGATCGCCCTGCTCCGCCAGGCGAAGAAAGAGGGCGTGAAGAAGGTCTACTGCCACATCCTGCTGGACGGCCGCGACGTGCCCGCCACCTCGGCGCTGGAATACGTGCAGCAGTTAGAGGACGTGCTCGCGGAGCTCCGTACGGACGGCTGCGACTACCGCATCGCCTCCGGCGGCGGCAGAATGCAGATCACGATGGACCGCTACGAGGCCAACTGGGCGATGGTCGAGGCCGGCTGGAAGATCCACGTGCAGGGCGTCGGCCGCCGGTTCCCCTCCGCGAAAGCGGCGATCGAGACCTACCGCGCGGAGCTCGGCTGCATCGACCAGGATCTGCCCGGCTTCGTGATTGCGGAGAACGGCGAGCCCGTTGCGAAGATCGCGAACGGCGACAGCGTCGTGCTCTATAACTTCCGCGGCGACCGCGCGCAGGAGATCTCCCTCGCCTTCGACCGCAAGGACTTCGACAAGTTCGACCGCGGCGACTACACCGGCGTGCATTTCGCGGGTATGCTCGAATACGACGGCGACCTGCACATTCCCTCGCACTATCTCGTGCAGCCGCCCGTCATCAAGAACACGCTGACCGAGCTCCTCTGCGCCCACGGCATCCGCGAATACGCCCTGTCCGAGACGCAGAAATACGGCCACGTGACCTACTTCTGGAACGGCAACCGCTCCGGCAAGGTCGACGAAAGTCTGGAGACCTACGAGGAGATCCCCTCGGACGTCATCCCCTTCGAGCTCGCGCCCGCGATGAAGTCCAAGGAGATCACCGATCACATGATCGCGGCGATGGAGTCTAAGAAATACGACTTCCTGCGCTGCAACTTCCCGAACGGCGACATGGTCGGCCACACCGGCGTGATGGAGGCCGTCGTCACCGCGATGGAATGCGTGGACGAGAGCGTGCGCCGCATTCTGGAAGCGGCCGACCGCCTCGGATACACCGTCCTGGTCACCGCCGACCACGGCAACGCCGACCAGATGACGGAGACCAAGAAGGGCAAGACCTCGATCCGCACCGCCCACAGTCTCAATCCCGTCCCCTTCATCGTCTACGACAAGGACACGAGATACACGTTAAAGGAAGGTCATTTCGGCCTCGCGAACGTCGCGCCGACGGTCGCGACCCTGCTGGGCCTGCAAGCGCCCGACTGCTGGGAAGCCAGCATGATTTAAGGAGGTACTCTTATGATCCGCCGTGAAAACGAACTGGGCAGCATTGCTGTCAGCAATTCCGTCTACACCAAGATCGCGGGCAACGCCGCGACCAACTGCTTCGGCGTCAAGGGCATGGCGATCCGCTCCGTCGCGGACGGCCTCGTGCATCTGCTTCGCCGCGAATCCATGGCGAAGGGCGTGCTCGTGACCGTGAACGACGACGATACGATCTCCATCGACCTGCATATCATGATCGATCAGGGCGTCAACATTCCCGCTCTGGGCAACTCCATTGTCTCCGAGGTGCGCTATATGGTCTCCCAGCAGACCGATACCGAGGTGCGCGACGTCAACGTCATCATCGACTCCATGATGGTCGATTGAAAGGCGGGTGTCCGGATTGAGAACCAAAATCGACGGCCAGGCGCTGCTGGAGATGCTGATCGGCGCCGCCGCCGTTGTAGAGAAACATAAACAGCAGATCAACGAGCTCAACGTGTTCCCCGTCCCCGACGGCGACACGGGCACCAATATGAGCATGACGCTCAACACCGCCTCCACGGAGCTGCGCAAGCTCAAGGACGCGCCGCTGACGAAGGTCGCGGACGTCGCCGCTTCGGCGATGCTGCGCGGCGCGAGAGGCAACTCGGGCGTCATCCTGTCGCTGCTGCTGCGCGGCATCTCCAAGAGCCTCAAGGGCATGGAGGAATGCGACGGCGTGCAGCTGGCGATCGCGCTGCAGGGCGGCGTGGAAGCCGCCTACAAGGCGGTCATGAAGCCCACGGAGGGCACGATCCTGACCGTTGCGCGCGTCTCCGCGGAGGACGCGTTCGCCTCCGCAGAGCAGGACGGCTCCTTTGAAGCCGTCCTCGCGGCCGCCTTCGCCTCCGCAGAAGAGGCGCTGGCGCAGACCATTCATCAGAATCCCGTGCTCGAGAAGGCCAGCGTCGTCGACGCCGGCGGCAAGGGCTGGGTCTATATGCTCGAGGCCATGCTGGCGGTCTGCCGCGGCGAAAAGATCGAAGCCGCGCCCGCCGCCGCTTCCGCCAAGGAGCAGGCCGATTTCACCGACTTTGACACCGAGGATATCACCTTCGCCTACGACACGGTCTTCATTGTCCGCAAGGCAAAGGAGGATATCGACCTCACCCCGCTGCGCCGCTATCTGGACACGATCGGCGACAGCATCGTGATCGGCGAGGACGACGAAGCGTTCAAGGTGCACGTCCATACGAACATCCCATGGGCCGCCCTGACCCGCGCGCAGAAGTTCGGCACATTAGAGCTCGCGAAGATCGAGAACATGCAGATGCAGCACGACGATCTCGCCGCAGGCAGAAAGGCGCGCAGCACGGACGATCTGGAAGAGGACGAAGAAGAGGAAGAAGCCCCGAAGGGCGTCGCCGCGCCGGAGAAGAAGTACGGCGTCGTCGCCGTATGCGCGGGCGCGGGTCTCGCGGACGTGTTCCGCGAGCTCGGCGCGGACAACATCATCGAGGGCGGTCAGACCATGAACCCCTCCACGCAGGACATTTTGGAGGCGATCAACGCCACCCCGTCCGAGATCGTCTTCGTCTTCCCGAACAACAAGAACATCATCATGGCGGCTGAGCAGACCGTGCGTCTGACCGAAAAGAAGGTCGTCGTCATCCCCTCCAAGACCGTGCCGCAGGGCATTTCCGCCCTGCTGATGTTCGATCCCAACGCGGAAGAGCAGGACATCGTCTCCACGATGAAGATGGCGATGCAGAACGTCACCACGATGCAGATCACCTACGCCGCGCGTGACTCCGACTTCGACGGCCACGACATCCACGCGGGCGAGTACCTCGCCCTCTACGGCAGCAGCCTCTTCGGCAACGATCCCGACGTGAACAAGCTGCTGTGCGCCCTGGCGGACAAGCTCAAGGACGAGGACAGCGAGTTCATCACGATCTACTACGGCGCGGACATCACCGAAAAACAGGCGAACGCCGCCGCAGCGATCTTCACCGAGCGCTGCCCGCACGCCGAGGTCTCCGTCGTCAACGGCGGCCAGCCGGTATATTACTATCTGATCTCCGCCGAAGCGCAGTAACGCAAACATATCCCATATTTAACTAAAGGAGTGACCGCTATGCCTGTAGTAATCGTAACTGACGTTCGATACCGCACGGCGTTAGCGGTCATTCGTCCGTTACGGAAGGCCGGTTTCGAGGTCGTCGCCGTCCAGACGGCGCGCGAATCGCCGAAGAAACCCGCCGCGTTTTCCACGCGCTATGTCAGCCGCTGTGTGACGCTGGAGGGCTCGGTGAAGGACGAAGCCTACGCGGACCGCCTGCTCGCCCTGTGCAGGGAATACGAGCGGCCCGTGCTCTTCCCGATCGGCGCGGACACCCTCGCCGCGCTGTCGCGCAATGCGGCGAGATTCGACGAAGTCTGCGACTTTCTCGTTTCCCCGCCGGACGTGCTCGACGCCGCCAACGACAAGCGCACGGTCGCGCAGACCGCGCGAAAGATCGGCGTGCCCGTGCCGGAGGAGTTCGACTGCGCGGACGGCAGACTGCCGCCGCGCTACCCGGTCTTCCTCAAACCGCGCTGCGGCGAAAAGCTCGGCCTGCACGCCGAACAGCGCTACGCTTCCGCGGAAAACGACGCGGAATTTGCCGAAGCGTACAAAAAAATGTCCGCCTACGACCCCTGCCCCGTGGTGCAGGAGCGCGTTTCCGGCGACGGCTGCGGGATCTGCGTGGTGATGGACAAGGCCCACGCTCCCGTCTGCCTGATGGGGCACCGGCGCATCCGCGAATACCCGATCACCGGCGGCCCGTCCGCCTGCTGTATCAGCTGGTTCGACGAAACGCTCGCGGAGCGCGCCGTCCGCCTGCTTCGCGCGCTCGACTTCACCGGCATCGCAATGGTCGAATTCAAGGGCGACCGCGTGCTGGAGATCAACCCGCGCATCTGGGGCAGCTTCCCGCTGACCGAGGTCTGCGGCAGCCGCTTCGCGGAGGATTATGTCCGCGCCGCAGCGGGAGAGGTCTTCTCTGCGCCCGACAAGGACTTCCGGCGCGGCAAACGGATGCGTTTCGTCCTGAACGACACGCTTGCCTGCCTGTCCTGCCTGAAGAAAGGCCGCTGGAAGGACGTCGGGAGCGGATTTGCGGACGTGTTCCGCGCCAAGGAGGCGCTGTTCCGCTTCACGGATCAGAAGCCGTTCTGGCGCTATCTCTATCTGACCGTCCGCGGGAAAGGAGGCGGCGTATGACCTACCGGCTGGATCTGCATCTGCATACCGAGGCCTCGCCGGACAGCCGCGTCACGCTCGCGCAGGCCGTCCGAAAAGCGAAAGAGAAACATATCGACGCGATCGCCGTCTGCGATCACAACCGCTGCGCGCCGCAGGAGGTCTTCGACCGGCCGCTGCGCGGCGGCGTTCTGCTCCTTCCCGGCGTGGAATACTCCACGGAGGCCGGGCATCTGCTGGGGCTCTTCCTGCGCGAGCGGGTCGCCGTCCCCGGCGAGGAGACCGGTCGCGTCCGGCTGGCCGACGCCTCCGCCGCGATCCGCGCCGCCGGCGGGATCGCCGTCCTCGCCCATCCGTATGAATTGACCCAGCGCAGCGTGGAGGAGATCTCCGCGCGGATCGCGGAGAACGAATTTCTGCTGGACGGCGTCGAGATCTGCAACAGCCGCGCGACGAAAAAGCGCAGGAACGCGAACGACCTCGCCCGCGCCGCGGCGGAGCGGTTCTCCCGTCCCGTACTGACGACGGCGGGCAGCGACGCGCACACGAAGCGCGAGATCGGCGGCGCTTACGTCGAAGTGGAAGCGGAGCGCCTGACCGCGGACGCGCTGCGCGCCGCGTTGGCTTCTCCCCTGTCGCATCACTGCGGAAAGTGCTGCCATACGGCGCTGGCGCAGAGCCGGCTGACCCGTCTGCGGACGGCGAACGCCGGGCCGCGATCCTATCTGAAATGGTGCGTCTACGCGGGCCTTTGCTTGCTGCGCGCGGTGAAAGGGTGGTTTCAATGAGTACCTTTGTAAGAATCGGCAAGAAAGTGAAAAAGTTCGCAAAGTCCGTCCTTCTCCCGGAGCCGAAGGTCTACGTCGGCTACTGCCGCAGGATCGAGCGCGTCAAAACGGCCGAGCGCGTCTGCGCCATGACCTTTGACGACGGCCCGATGGACCTGCCCGCCGCGCCCGACCTCTACGGCGGCAAAGCCCTGACCGACGTCCTGCTGGACGTCCTCGACGAATACAACGCCAAGGGCACCTTCGACGTCGTCGGCACGACGGCGGAGAACTACCCCGACGTCGCCGGCGCGATCGGTACGCCCGCCTGGGGCGGCGTCGCCTACGACCACTATCCCGCCTTCGGGCAGGACGAGCACGGCGGCGCGCTGCGCTGTCCGCAGCTCGTCGAGCGCATCATCCGCGAGGGACACCAGATCACGAATCACGGCTACCGCCACGTCCTGTTCGGCAAAAAGTCCTTCGTCTACGGCAAGCGCCATATCTTCGGCAGTCTGGACAGCGTGGTGAACGATCTGTCCTCGCTGGATCAGCTCCTGCGCGGGCAGTACGGCTATTCCATGCGCATGAGCCGCCCGCCGCACTACGTCGACCGCATCGACGGCACGTTCACCTCCTACGACGCCTATGAGAAACTGGGCTATCTCTACCTCGCCGCGTCCTTCGACGGCGCGGGCTGGCTGCCCTCTAAATCCGAAAGCCCGTTGGAGGCCGAGGTCGACGAGATGGTCCTGCCGATGCAGAAGAAGCTGGAGGAAGACCCCGACTTCTTCTGCGGACAGATCATTTTCCAGAAGGACGGCTGCAATATGGCGCTGCGCACCCCGGTCACGATCGGCCTGCGCCGGCAGCTTGAAATGCTGACGAACGCCGGCTACCGCGTGGTCACGGTGCAGGAGCTTCTGGAACGCTCGCCATTCGCCGACGTCGGCGCGGACGACCCCGATTTCGAGACCTTCCGCGCGCTGGCGCAGACGCGCGCGATCGCCTACTCCGACAACACGCTCCGGCCGGATAACCCCATGACCTGCGGCGAATTTGCCATGCTCGCCGCGCCGCGCGAAGCGGCGGTGGACGAGAGGCTAAAGCAGCTGCAGGCCGGAAACCGCGCCTACCGCTCGCGGTACAGCGGCGCGATGGCGTGGTGCAAGGCGCAGGGGATCCTGCCGCGCAGCGCGAAGGAAAACGCGCCGCTGGACGCGGCGCTCCTGCGATCCGCCGCCGCGCTCTTCTCCGCCGTGCCGGAGGAATTCACCCG
>CAJOEH010000017.1 GCA_905233385.1 uncultured Oscillospiraceae bacterium | reverse complement strand
CGGCGTGCCGGTGGTCGCCTCCTGCGCTCTGCAAGAGGAAGGAACGGACGCGCTGATGGAGCGTGTGCGCGAGGTGTGCGACGGATTAATGCCCCTGCGGCCCGATCGCTGCGGCTGCGGCATCCGCGGCGAAAGCGACGAGGCCTCGGACGCGATCGCCGCACGGTTCGTTCTGCGGGCGCAGGAGATCGCGGAGCGCTGCGTCCGTCGGGAGACGGGCGGGAAGCCCTCGACGACGGAGCGCCTTGACCGCGTTCTGCTTCACCGTTTCAGCGGTTACGGGGTCATGCTCCTGCTGCTGCTCGGCGTCTTCTGGCTGACGATCGAGGGCGCGAACTATCCCTCTATGGGCCTGCAATGGTGCTTTGACCGTTTAGGCGAACTCCTGCGCAGCGGGGCGAACGCGATCGGCGTTCCCGCGCCGCTCACCGGCGCGTTATTAGACGGTGTTTACGCCACGGCTGCGCGGGTCGTCGCGGTCATGCTCCCGCCGATGGCGATCTTCTTCCCGCTGTTCACCCTGTTAGAAGACTTCGGCTACCTGCCGCGCGTCGCCTTCCTGCTGGACGACCGTTTCCGTCGGGCGGGGGCATGCGGGAAGCAGTCGCTGACCCTGTGCATGGGTCTGGGCTGCAACGCGGCGGGGGTCACGGGCTGCCGCATCATCGACTCGCGCCGCGAGCGGCTGATCGCCGTGCTGACGAACGCCTTCGTGCCGTGCAACGGCAGATTCCCCGCGCTGATCTTCCTGATCTCGCTGTACGTTTCGCGCGGCTCCGCGATCCTCGGCGCGGGTGCGCTGACCCTGTGCCTGCTCCTGTCGGTCGGGATGACGCTATTCGCTTCGAAGCTCCTCAGCCGCACGGCGCTGCGCGGTGAGCCGTCCTCGTTCGTATTGGAGCTGCCGCCCTACCGCC
Organism: uncultured Oscillospiraceae bacterium; assembly: GCA_905233385.1. GTDB lineage: Bacteria > Bacillota > Clostridia > Oscillospirales > Oscillospiraceae > JAZOXB01. Next base: position 34,216 of record CAJOEH010000017.1, on the reverse strand, counting down.
GGCCGCGGATCGGACAGGTGCTCGTGCGGTCGGTGCGCGACCGGACGCTCTTCGTCCTCGGCAGGGCGGTCGCCGTTGCCGCGCCGGCGGGGCTGGCGATCTGGCTGCTCGCCAACTTGTCGGTCGGCGGTGTACCGCTCCTGCAAAGCGCGGCGGCGGTTCTGGACGCGCCGGGAAGACTCCTCGGCATGAACGGCGCGATTTTGCTTGCGTTCATCTTAGGCTGTCCCGCGAACGAGCTGGTCCTGCCGATTTTGATGATGATCCTGACCTCGGGCAGCATGATCGGCGCGGAGAGCACCGCCGTGATGTCAAATATCCTCGGCGCGGCGGGCTTCACGTGGAAGGAAGCCCTCTGCACGATCGTGTTTTTCCTCTTCCACTGGCCCTGCACGACGACCCTGCTGACCGCGTGGCGCGAAACCAAGAGCAAAAAGTGGACGCTGCTCGCCGCCGTCCTGCCGACGGCGTTCGGCTGCGTCCTATGCGCGGTCCTGCATCTGATTCTGCGGCTTTTCGCATAGAATTGTTGCAAATTCCGCCGGCTTGCGGTATAATACTTCAAAATCCAAACAAACGAGGTACCTATGAAAGCGATCATTACCGTCAACGCCGCTGATACGGTCGGCATCATTGCCTTTATCAGCGCCTATCTCGCGAAGCACAACGTCAACATCCTCGACATCAGCCAGACGGTCATGCAGAACTATTTCGTCATGATCATGCTGATCGACTTTGAAAATAGCGACCTGCCCTTCGATCAGCTCCAGACGGGCCTGAAGGAAGAGGGCGAGCGCCGGAACGTCGTCATCCGCATCCAGCGCGAGGACATCTTCAACGCCATGCATCGGATCTGAGGCGGTGATTGCATGAATCTGATCAACAAGGACGACATTTTACAGGTCATCGAAATGATCGAGTCGCAGCACCTCGACATCCGCACGATCACGATGGGCATTTCGCTCCTCGACTGCATCGACCCGGACGTCGACCGCTGCAGCGAAAAGGTCTATACGAAGATCACCACGCTGGCGAAAGATTTAGTCAGGACCGGCGAGGACATCGAGCACGAATACGGCATCCCTGTGGTCAACAAGCGCATCTCCGTCACGCCGATCTCCCTGATCGGCGGCAGCTTCGACGAAGAGGGCTACATCAAGCTCGCGCTGACCTTAGACCGCGCGGCGAAGACTGTCGGCGTGAACTTCATCGGCGGCTACACCGCGCTCGTGCAGAAGGGCATGACGAAGGGCGACCGCGCGTTTTTGGCGAGCATCCCGCGCGCGCTGGCTTCGACCGAGCGCGTCTGCTGCAGTGTCAACGTCGGCTCGACCAAGGCGGGCATCGACATGTCCGCCGTCAAGCTGATGGGAGAGGCGGTCAAGCAGACCGCGGCGTTGACCGCGCAGGACAGCGGCATCGGCTGTGCGAAGCTCGTCGTGTTCGCCAACGCGGTGGAGGACAACCCCTTCATGGCGGGCGCGTTCCACGGCGTCGGCGAGGCGGAGTGCGTCATCAACGTCGGCGTTTCCGGGCCGGGCGTGGTGGCGAACGCGCTGAAAACCTGCAAGGGCAAGCCCTTTGACGAGGTCGCGGAGACGATCAAAAAGACCGCGTTCCGCATTACCCGCATCGGCCAGCTCGTCGCGAAAGAGGCGAGCAAGCGGCTCGGCGCGGAATTCGGCATCGTCGATCTGTCGCTCGCGCCCACGCCCGCCCGCGGCGACAGCGTGGCGGAGATTCTGGAGCTGATGGGACTGGAACGCTGCGGCACGCACGGCACGACCGCGGCGCTCGCCCTCCTGAACGACGCGGTCAAAAAGGGCGGCGTGATGGCATCTTCGCACGTCGGCGGCCTGTCCGGCGCGTTCATCCCCGTCTCCGAGGACGCCGGCATGATCGCCTCGGCGGAAAGCGGCTGCCTGCAGTTAGACAAGCTGGAAGCAATGACCTGCGTCTGCTCCGTCGGACTGGATATGATCGCCGTCCCCGGCGACACGTCTGCTTCGACGATCTCCGCAATCATCGCGGACGAGTGCGCGATCGGCATGATCAACAACAAGACGACCGCGGTGCGCATCATCCCCGTGCCCGGCGCGAAGGTCGGCGACCGCGCGGAATTCGGCGGCCTGCTCGGCTCCGCGCCGGTCATGGCGGTCCACCCCGAGAGCGCGGAGGAATTCATCTCCCGCGGCGGCAGGATCCCGGCTCCCATCCACAGCTTGAGAAATTAGCAGAAAAGGAACGGCACAAAGCCGTTCCTTTTTCTGTCTGTCATTGCGAGGTCGCGCAGCGACCGTGGCAATCTGTGTCTCTCGATGCGGGACGCTTTCTTGAAATGCAAATTGCACCAAAAACTGTCATTGCCCGGCTTGTCCGGGCAATCTGTGCGTGGCAGGATCGGACTTTTTCCGTAATACGATGCAGTTCCCAAATGTGCGACGGACAGATTCCCGTCAGCCTTCGGCTGCGGGAATGACAAAAGTGGGCGTCATTCAATATACGACGCAAATTGCAAATTAGCGACGGACAGATTGCCACGGCTTGCAGAGCAAGCCTCGCAATGACAAAACCGGGAGTGATTGCGGTCAAAAAAGCAGGTGGCTGAGATTTCAGTCACCTGCTTTTATAAGTTCAAAACTTACATGAGTTCATAACTCATATCAATTCAAAGTGTTCCAATGCTTTCAATATGCCGTCGTCGTCGCAGTCGGCAGTCACGTAGTCCGCAGCGGCGAGACAGTCGGGCGTGGCGTTGCCCATCGCGACGCCGATGCCGGCGGCGCGGAGCATGTCGACGTCGTTCTCCGAGTCGCCGAAGGCGATGCACTCCGAGGGCCGGATGCCGTAACGCCGCAAAATCTCCAGCATCGCGCTGCGTTTGCCGCCGTCGGCGGAGATGATGTCGTGTCCGCAGACGTACCACTGCGCCGTGCGGCTGGTGGGCGCGCAGGGCATGACGGCGGGCATCTCTTCACGGGTGAGGAACAGAACGATCTTATAGATCGGCTTGCCCAGCATGGCGCGCAGGTCACCGAGCTCCGGCGGCCGCGTGTGGATCGCGACCATCGCGTCCATGACGCGCTCGTTGTGGAAATTCATCACGCTGCGCTCCGCGCTGACAAACCACGCCGCGCAGTTGTTCCGCTCCGCCCAGTCCAGCAGCGCCGCCGCCTCGTTCGGGTCGAGCGGCTTGCCGTAGAGGAGCGTTCCGTCGGCGGCGTAGGCGTCCTGCCCGTTGTTGGTCAGCAGGCCGTCAAACTCCAGACCGTCGAGCAGGTGCTCCGAGACGATCTCAAACTTCGACCGGCCCGTCGCGACGAAGCACTTCACGCCGCTTGCCCGCAGGCGAGCAAGCGCGTCCTTCGCAGACGGCGGGTAGACCTTCTGTTTCAGCGAGACCAGCGTCCCGTCGATGTCGAAAAACGCCGCTTTGATCATAAGGCGAGAATTTCGACCTGCTCGTCGTGCGCTGTCAGCTTGATCTGCGTGATCGGGCGCTCGAAGCTGTCGATCAGCTTCTCCGCGATGCCGTCTTCAAGCTCGCGCTGGATGGTGCGGCGCAGGTTGCGCGCGCCGTAGGTGACGGAGTAGGACTTCTTCACCAGATAATCGATGATGCTGTCGTCCCACGTCAGGTTCACGCCGCGCTCACTCAGATTGTCTTTCAGCTCGCCGAGCATGATGGCGGCGATGCCGCGGAAGTTTTCTTCCGTCAGGCGGTTGAAGCAGACGATCTCGTCCACGCGGTTGATGAACTCGGGCCGCAGGAACTCCTGCAGCGCCTTCATGGCCTTCTCCTTCGTCTGCTCGGTGACGCTGCGGCCGAAGCCGACGGAGCCGTCCCTGCGGTCGGAACCGGCGTTCGAGGTCATGACGATGACGGTGTTTTCAAAGTTGACGACGCGGCCCTGCGCGTCCGTGATGCGTCCGTCGTCGAGGATCTGCAGCAGGACGTTCAGCACGTCCGGGTGCGCCTTTTCCAGCTCGTCGAAGAGGATGACGGAATAGGGCCTGCGGCGGATCTTCTCGGTGAGCTGTCCCGCCTCGTCGTAGCCGACGTAGCCGGGAGGCGAGCCGATCAGCTTGGAGACGGAATGCCGCTCCATATACTCCGACATATCCAGCCGCACGAGGCTGTCGACGGAGTCGAACAGCTCGTCGGCGAGACGCTTGACGAGCTCCGTTTTGCCCACACCGGTCGAGCCGACGAAGATGAAGGAGACGGGGTGCTTCTTCGTCGCGATGCCGACGCGGTTGCGGCGGATCGCCCGCGTGACCGCGTCGATCGCCTCGTCCTGGCCGACGATATACTTCTTCAGCCGCTCGTCCAGATTGCGGAGCTGCTCGTATTCCTGCGCGCGGATCTTGCTCGCGGGGATCTTCGTCCACATCTCGATGATGCGGGCCAGATTCTCGACCGTGAGCTGCGGAGCGGGCTTCGCTTCCAGTTCTTTGATCTCCTTATCCAGCCGCAGGACGTTCGACCGCAGGATCGCAAGCCGCTCGTAGTGCTTGTTGTCGTTGCTTTCCGTGTCCTCGGAAAGCATCTTGATCTCTAACTCATAATCCGCCTTTTCCTTGCGTTTCTCAGCGAGGTCGGAGATCTCCTTCGTGTGCAGGTTGAGATCGGAACAGGCTTCGTCCAGCAGGTCGATCGCCTTGTCGGGCAGATACCGGTCGGTGATATAGCGCTCGGAGAGCAGGACCGCCTGCCGCGCGATCTCCGGCGTGACCTTGACGCCGTGGTATTCCTCGTAGTAGTGCGCGATGCCGCGAATGATGGCGATCGCCTCGTCGAGCGACGGCTCGACCACCGTGACCGGCTGGAAGCGGCGCTCCAGCGCGGCGTCCTTTTCGATATACTTGCGGTACTCGGCGAAGGTCGTCGCGCCGATGACCTGGATCTCGCCGCGCGAGAGGGCGGGCTTGAGGATATTCGCCGCGCTCATGGAGCCCTCGGCGTCGCCCGCGCCGACCAGGTTGTGCACCTCGTCGATGACGAGGATGATGTTGCCGCAGTCCTTGACCTCGGCGATCAGGCTCTTCATGCGGCTCTCGAACTGGCCGCGGAACTGCGTTCCGGCGACCAGTGCGGTCAGGTCGAGCAGATAGACCTCCTTGTCACGGAGCTTAAAGGGCACGTCGCCGCGGGCGATCCGCTGCGCCAGGCCCTCCGCGATCGCGGTCTTGCCGACGCCAGGCTCGCCGATCAGGCAGGGATTGTTCTTCTGGCGGCGGTTCAGGATCTGGACCACGCGCTCCGTCTCGACCTCGCGGCCGATGATCTTGTCGAGGCCGTTCTCCCGCGCCTTTGCGGTCAGGTTCTGGCAGTACTGGTCGAGGAACTTGTGCTTCTGCTTCTTCGGCTTCTCCGGCGCGGGCTCCTTCGCCTTTTCCTTCTTGTCGGCGTCCTGCGGGATCAGATCGTCCGCTTTGCCGAACAGACGGCTCATATTGGGGAAGGTCGCTGTGCGGCTGCCGATATCGTCTTCGTCGTCATCGTCGCCGTCGCCGGGCGCCATCATCGCCATCATTTCGTTGTTCAGGCCGTCGAGCTCCTCGTCCGTGATGCCCATGCGCTCAACGATCTCGTCGACCTGCTTGATCCCGAGCTCTCTGGCGCATTTCAGGCAGAGTCCTTCCGAGGTGCTCTTGCCGTTTTCGACTTTCGTTATAAAGATCACAGCGACGTTCTTCTGACATCTGCTGCAAAGTGTCGGTTTCATGGGATTCCTCCTTTATCCGGGAATGTAAAGCGCCGCGCTGTGGCCGGTCAGGCAGAATGCCGTGCCGTCCGAGCGCGCCAGGGCTGACTTCCAGCCCGCGTTTTCCGTCCTGCCGCAGAGGTGGGCGGAACGGTCGTATATCAGGAGCTCGCGCTCCGTCAGGACGCTGAGATAGTCTCCGCAGAGACTCAGATGCAGAACGGCGTCGTCCAGCTCCAGATAGGAAAGCTCCTTGCCCTGCGCGTCGAGCAGGACGAGGGCGCTGCCGCCGGCGTAGAGGTCGTAGGCGGCGGCGATCAGGCCGTCCGCGAAGCGGTAGGCGGACAGACTGCCCGTCTGCGCGGCGTATTCGCGCAGGAGTTTGCCGTCGGCGGTGAAGAACTGGAGACTGCTTTCGCCGACGGCGCAGACGCTCTCGTCGTCCAGAAACGCCATGTCGTAGATCATCTGCGCGTCGAGGGAGAGCTCGGTCGGGGCGTCGGTGCGGTCGGTCTCGAAGAGCAGGGCCGCGCTCGCAAAGCGGATGTCCTCCTGCCCGATGGCGCAGGCGGCGGCAAAGTCCGCGTCGGGGGAAAGGGCGCAGGCGTTCAGGTAGCGGCTCTTGGATTCGTGCCGGAACAGCAGGTCGCCGCTTTTGGAATAGGTCTCCAGAACGGCGCGGCACCCTTCGCCCTCCGTCAGCACGCTCACGGCGCCGTGTTCCGCGATCTCCGCGTCGTAGATGCGCCCGTCCGTGCGCAGGGAGAAGACTTCCTTGCCGCTCGTATCGTACACGGAGAGGCGGTAGCCGCCGATCTCATAGCAGAGAAGCCTGCCGCCCGACGTTTTGAGGGTGGGATCGGACCAGGGCGTATCAACCTGCGCGAGCAGTTTGCCGTCCGCCTGGTAGATCGAAATCCCCTCCTGCGACGCCGTGCAGAGACGGTCGCCCGCGACCGCGCACGCGCCGGCGTCGGGCGCGCGGACGGAAAAGCTCTCGTAGTGCTTGCCGGAGTAGCGGACAAAGCGTTTCAGACCGTCCAGGGAGGAGGTCTGCGACCAGAGATACCAGACGAGCAGCAGCACGATCGCGAGCGCGATCGCGGAGAAGAGCAGCCAGCGGCGGCTTTTCTTCGGCTCGGTCGTTTCTTCGGGCTTCGCTTCGGTAATCGTTTCGGTTTCAGCCGACATGGAAGGACACCTCCCCGTCGTCATACCAGAGCTGCGTCAGATACAGCCCGCCGGGCGGCACCGTCGGACCCGCCGCGGTGCGGTTGCCGTTTTGCAGGATCGCGCCGATGTCCTCCGGCGCGATCTTGCCCTCCGCGGCGTAGACGACCGTGCCGGTCATGGCGCGCGCCATGTTGTAGAGAAAACCGTTCGCGCAGATACGGAGCAGGATGATCTCGCCCTGCCGCTCGACCTCGAAGTGGTGTACGGTGCGGACGGTGGATTTCACGTCCGTACCGACCGAGCGGACGGCGGCGAAATCGCGCGTGCCGACGAACTGCGCGGCGGCCGCCTGCATGATCTTCTCGTCTAAATGCTTCGGGTAAAACCAGGCGCGATGCACGTAAAACGGATCGCGGATGTGCGAATTGTAGATTTGATAGGTGTATTCCTTGCGCACGCAGGAGCCGATGGCGTTGAAGCCGTCGTGCACCTGCCTTGCGTCGTAAACGACGATGTCGTCGGGAAGGTGCGTGTTGAGCGCGTAGGGGAGACGGTCGCAGGGGATCGAAGAATCGGTGCGGAAATTCGCGACGTAGACCCGGGCGTGAACGCCCGCGTCGGTGCGGCCGCAGCCGGTCAGATGCACCTTATGCCCGACAACCGCGGCAGTCGCTTCCTCGAGCGTCTGCGCGACGGAGCGGGCGTTTTTCTGCACCTGCCAGCCGTGATAGGCCGACCCGTCGTATTTCAGAAACAGAGCAATGTTCCGCACAGGGGATCCTCCTACAGGGCAAAATACCGCAGAACGATGACGCCCGCGAGCAGACAGAGCGCGAGCAGCAGGCCCAGAATATCACGCGTGTGATATTTCAGCTGTTTCAGCTTCGTCCGGCCCTCGCCGCCGTGATAGCAGCGGCATTCCATCGCGGTCGCGAGCTCGTCCGCTCTGCGGAACGCGCTGACGAACAGCGGGACCAGGATCGGGATCAGGGCCTTGGCACGGCGGAAGATGTTTCCCGTCTCAAAATCCGCGCCGCGTGCCTTCTGCGCGGAGATGATCTTGTCCGTTTCCTCGATCAGCGTGGGGATGAAGCGCAGCGCGATGCTCATCATCATTGCCAGCTCGTGAACGGGGAAACGCAGCTTCTTGAGCGGGGAGAGCAGGGATTCCAGACCGTCCGTCAGGGCGATCGGAGAGGTGGTGTAGGTCAGCAGGAAGGTGCCCGTCACGAGCATCATGATGCGCAGGACGAGGAAAAAGGCGTTGCGGACGCCCTCGGCGGTGATCTTGAAGATCCAGAACTGCGCGAGGACGCGCCCGTCCGTATAGAACAGATTGATGACCGCAGTGAAAACGATAATGATGATCAGGGGTTTCAGGCCCTTGAACAGCGCCTTCGGGCGGATCTTCGACAGGACGATCGCCGTGATCAGGAAGGCGAGCATCAGGCCGTAGGAGACGAACCACTTGCACAGGAAGAGCGTGACGATATAGAGCAGCGTCATCAGCAGCTTCGTGCGCGGGTCGAGGCGGTGGACGATCGTATTTCCCGGGAAATACTGGCCCAGGGTGACGTCTTTCAGCATCCCGCGCCTCCTTTCAGGCGCAGAAGCTGCCGCAGGGCATCCTCTAAGGTATAGGTGGCGGGGTCGACGGGAAGACCGAGCTCTTTCAGGCGCAGGAACAGGGAAGTGACCTGCGGAACGGTCAGACCGATCTCCTGCAGGCGTTCCGCCCTTGCGAAGACCTCGGAAGGCGCGCCGAGCATTTCGATCCGCCCCTCGTTCAGCACGAGCAGACGGTCGGCCAGCGCCGCCACGTCGTCCATCGAATGGCTGACCATCAGGACGGTCGCGCCGGTGGCCTTCTGATAGGCGCGGATGTTTTCGAGCAGGGAGACGCGGCCTGCGGGATCGAGGCCCGCGGTCGGCTCGTCGAAAATGACGATCTCCGGCTCCATGGCGATGACGCCGGCGATGGCGACGCGCCGCTTCTGACCGCCCGAGAGGTCGAACGGGGACTTCTCCAGCACCGCCGCGTCCACGCCCGCGAAACCCGCGGCGCGCAGGACGCGCTGCCTGATCTCGTCCTCCTTGAGCCCCATGTTCTTCGGGCCGAAGGCGATGTCCTTGAAGACGGTGTCCTCAAAGAGCTGATACTCGGGATACTGGAAGACCAGCCCGACGCGGAACCGCGCCCGGCGGGTCGTCTGCTTGTCCTTCCAGATGCTCTCGCCGCCGAGCAGCACGTCGCCGGACGTCGGCTTGAGCAGTCCGTTCAGGTGCTGGATCAGCGTGGATTTTCCGGAGCCGGTATGTCCGATCACGCCGAGGAATTCGCCTTTCTCGACGGTGAACTCCATATGTTTGATCGCGTCGTGCTCAAACGGCGTTCCGACGCTGTAGGTATGGCAGAGGTCGCGGACCTCAATGATCGCAGCCAAATAAGTGTTCCTCCCGTGGTCAAGCCTTTACTTCTTTCAATGCGTCGTAAAGTGCCTGCGCACATTCTTCTGTGGAAAGAGCGTCCAGCGGCAGGTCAAAGTCTGCGCGATTCAGCTCATAGATGATCTGGGTCGTCGCCGGAACGTCCAGCCCGGCGGATTTGAGCAGTTCGACCTGCGTGAAGACCTCTTTCGGGGTGCCGTCCGTCAGGATCCGGCCCTCGCTCATGACGATCACGCGGTCGGCGCGAACGGCTTCGGTCATGTGATGGGTGATCAGAATGACCGTGATGCCGTTCTCGCGGTTCAGCTTTTCGATGGTGCGGATGACGTCCTCCCGCCCGATGGGATCGAGCATGGCGGTCGGCTCGTCAAGCACGATGCAGCGCGGCTGCATGGCGATCACGCCGGCGATGGCGACGCGCTGTTTCTGGCCGCCGGAGAGCAGGTGCGGCGCGTGGGTGCGGTAGTCGTACATGCCGACCGTTTTGAGCGCGTCGTCCACCCGCCTGCGGATCTCCTCGGAGGGAACGCCGAGGTTCTCCGGCGCGAAGGCGACGTCTTCCTCCACGACGTTGGCGACCAACTGGTTGTCGGGATTCTGGAAGACCATGCCGACGGTGCGGCGGATCTCCAGAAGCTGCGCCTCGTCCCGCGTGTCCATGCCGAAGACCTGCACGCTGCCGCCCTCGGGAAGCAGGATCGCGTTGCACTGCTTGGCGAGGGTGGACTTGCCGCAGCCGTTGTGGCCGAGCACGGCGACGAAGCTGCCTTCCTCGATATTCACATTCAAGCCGTCAAACACGAGAACCGGCGGTTCGCCGCTCTGCGACGGGTAGGAAAAGCGCAGCTCCTGCACGGAAATGGCGTTGCCCATGAAATACTTACCTTTCAGATTTCGTCCAGCGGCCGGTCGCGCCGCAGGGGAGCGTCAGTCCGCTGCCGGAGACGGGGAGGCCGAGCTCGTCGGAGACCGTGCCGCCGCCGTACTTCGGCGCGATGACGCTGTCGAGCAGACAGGTCAGCACCGAGGGAGCGAGGCCTGTCGTGTAGGAATTGATGATGAAGAACAGGGGATCGTCCGACAGAACGCCGGCGACCAGCTGTAAGAAAGGATAGAGATCCTTTTCGAGTTTCCAGATCTCGCCCGACGGCCCTCTGCCGTAGGAGGGCGGATCCATAATGACCGCGTCATAGCGTCTGCCGCGCTTGATCTCGCGCTCGACGAATTTCGCGCAGTCGTCGATGATCCAGCGGATCGGCGCGTCGGCAAGGCCGGAGGAGGCGGCGTTTTCCCGCGCCCAGGCGACCATGCCCTTTGCCGCGTCCACGTGGCAGACGGACGCGCCGGCTTTCGCCGCCGCGAGGGTCGCGCCGCCGGTATAGGCGAACAGGTTCAGCACGCTGACGGGGCGGCCTGCCGCCCGGATCTGCGCGTCGATGAAATCCCAGTTGGCGGCCTGTTCCGGGAACACGCCGGTGTGCTTGAAGTTCATGGGCTTGACGTTGAAGGTCAGATCGCGGTAGCGGATCTGCCAGCGTTCCGGCAGACGGTGCTCCGACCACTGCCCGCCGCCGCTGCTGGAGCGGGCGTAGCGGGCGTCGTAGCTGCGCCAGTGCGGGTCGCGCTTCGGCGTCGCCCAGATGACCTGCGGATCGGGACGCACGAGGTAATAGCGTCCCCACCGCTCTAATTTTTCGCCGTCGGAGGTGTCGAGCACCTCATAGTCTTTCCAGTTTTCAGCGATCCACATCGGCCGCACCTCAGACGATCCGCTTGCGGCGGTACCAGTCGTCGTCTCCGGGAGGCAGGAACAGTTCCGGCTCGGTCTCCGGCTCTGTTGCGTCGGTCGGCGGTTCCGTCGGCTCGGACGTTTCCTCCGTCGGCTCCGTATTTTCCGAACTTTCTTCGCTGGTTTCCGGTACGCCGTCTTTCGTGTGGAGGGTGCAGACTGCGTCCTTGTCCTCGGGATCGTAGATGAAGTCGCAGTGGTTCTTCACGTCCTCATCCCAGGCGTACTCCTTCAGGATCTTGCCGACCTCTTCGATCTCGTTGCCTTCGTACTTCTCGCAGTATTCGTTCGCGATCTTGCCGCTTTCCTTGCAGACCTTGACGATCACGTGACACTTGCAGTATTCGTTCGGCACGTCGCTGCCGAAGAGGCGGACGGAAACCGTGCGGTCCTTGCCGTCGCGGACGTCCTTCTTGCAGGCCTCGGTGGCGAGCTTGCCGCAGTCGGCGCAGAGCAGATACCAGTTCATGTCCGCGTACGGGAAGTCGCGGTATTCGAGATTTTCGTGCAGCGGATTCATGACCTGCCGCCACATGACGATGGCGGGATTCGTCCAGGAGTTCGAGAGGATGACCTGCTCGGGCTCGTCGTAGCCGCACCAGACGACGGCGGTGTAGTAGGGCGTGTAGCCAGCGAACCAGCGGGACTGGTTGTTGCCGGAGGTGCCGGTCTTGCCCGCGACCGCCATGTTGTACATATAGGCGGCAGAGCCGGTGCCGTAGGAAACGGCGTCCTTGAGCAGATTGTTGATATAGTGGTTCGCCTTTTCGCCGATCGCAGTGTGGCTCTCCTGCTGGTTGTCGAGAATGACGTTGCCCTCGGGATCGACGACCTTCGTGTAGGTGCGCGCCTCGCGGAAGGTGCCGCCGTTGGGGAAGGTTGCGTAGGCCTGCGTCATCTCGCGGACGGTCAGGCCGAAGGTGAGCTCGCCCAGCGCAAGCGGCGCGTAGGCAATATCGGAATAATGTTGTCCGCCGATCTCCAGGTCGTCGACCAGCGTGGTGATGCCCATTTTCTGCGTCAGGAAGTTGTAGCTGTTTTCCAGACCGAGCGCGTTGAGCGTGCGGACGGAGATTGTGTTCAGCGAGCTCGTCACGCCGCGCTGCACGAGGCAGTGACCGCTGTAGGTCCGAGAGTCGTTCTGCGGCCAGCTGCTGCCCTCGTAGAACGGAGAATCGTCGAAGACCGTCGCCGGCGTGATGATCCCCGCGTCCAGGGCGGGCGCGTAGACGGAGATGGGCTTGATCGAGGAGCCGGTCGGCAGCTTGCTCTGGGTCGCGCGGTTCAGCGAGAGGCTGTTCGTCTTCTCGCCGACGCCGCCCGACATCGCGATGATGTCGCCGGTCTCGTTGTCGATCAGGACGATCGCGGACTGGAGCTGCTGCGTGCTGACGGTGTCCGGCACGTTGTCCTTGTTCTCATAGACGCGGTCGATGATCTCCTGCGCGGCGGGGTCGATCGTGGCGTAGATGCTGTAGCCGCCGGTGAGCAGCTTCTGCACGGCGGCCAGCTCGCTCAGGTCGTACTTCTCGCACAGATCGTTCACGACGTCGCGGTAGATCGTGTCGACGAAATAGGAATAGGCGTTGTTGTCGTCGACGGCGTAGTTCTGCGTGCCGCAGTTGGGGCAGTAGTACGCGCCGTCCTGCTTGGAATACTTGCTGCGCGTGCCGTCGAAGCCGCATGCGGAGCAGTAGTAGGTCTTTTCATCGTAACGGCCGTTGTGGAAGAGCATTTCCTGCCCCTTAGCGACGTCGTACTGCGCGTCGGTCAGGTAGCCCTGCGAATGCATTTCGCCGAGGATGATGAGCTGACGGTTGCGGTTGCCCTCGGGATTGATATAGGGATCATAGAGGGAAGGGTTGTTCGTGATGGCGACGATCGAGGCGCATTCGGCAGGTGTGAGCTCGTTCGCGTTCTTGCCGAAGTAGACTTCCGCCGCGCTCTGCACGCCGTAGCAGCCCTCGCCGAGGTAAATCGTGTTGAGGTACCATTCCATGATCTCTTCCTTGGAGTAGTACTCCTCCACCGCCATGGCGCGGAAGATCTCCTGCACCTTGCGGTTAACGGTGACGTCGTCGTCGTGCGACAGGTTCTTGATGAGCTGCTGCGTGATCGTGGACGCGCCGTAGGAGGAGTCGCCGCCGACGAAGTTGCGCACCGCCGAAAGGGTGCGGATCCAGTCCACGCCGTTGTGCTCCTTGAAGCGCTTGTCTTCAATGGCGATCGTCGCGTGCACGAAGTCCTGCGGAATGTCGGCGTAGCTGAGCCAGATGCGGTGCTCCGTCGCGTAGAGCTGCTGCAGCTCGCGATACTCGCCGGTCTCGCGGTCCTGATAGTAGATGATCGAGGTCTGCGCGAGCGAGATGTCGTCGAGGGCAAGGTTGTCCGCGTACTCGTAGGCCTTCGGGATGACGTCGGCCTTGAGATAGCCGGAGAACTTCGTCAGGAAGATCGCGCCGGCGATCACGCCGATGACGGCGACCGTCACCGCGGCGATCATCGCGACCAGCAGTACCTTTCCGAGAATGTCAAGAACGACCCGGCCGATCCGCCAGGCAATATTCGGCTTTTTTGCGGGCTTGCGGGAATGCTCCGTCATAGTAACCCCTCGCTTCCGATGTTTTTATCGTATGGTCGGCGCGCGTCCGATCGCGGTTTTCCGCCGGACATACCAACCCATTTTACCTATCTATATAATTATATCACACTTGTCAAATGTGTATTAGCACAAATTTTGTTTGATATTTTATGATTTTTGCGGGAAACTACCGATCGGGTGATCAAAATGAATTTGTTTTCCAAACGGAACGTCCCGCAGCGCATGATTTCGCTGTTTCTCTGCCTTCTCGCGGGCTTCCTGATCTTTGAACAGGACGGCCGCATCGCGATCAGGAACACCGACGACGGCACGGTGTACCGCACGGAGTTCCGAACGTCGCTGCTGCCGCCTTCCGACCGGAGCATGCTGCGGGAGGGGATCCGGTGCGAAACGCCTGCCGACGCGGCGCGTGTGCTGGAAAATTTCAACTCCTGAACGGCTGCCGCCTGATTTCCACTTGATTTTCTCTTTCGATGCGGGTAAAATAAAAGCAGAAAGAAACAGGAGGCGAGTCCATGGATCAGGATTACGGCGCGAATATCATTTCCATTACCGATGAAGACGGCGTGGAGTACGAGCTCGAGGTGCTCTCCAGCGTGACCTATAAGGGCGCGGAGTATCTCGCGCTGACCCCTGCCGACGCGGAAGACGACGCGGAGGAGCTGGAAGTCAGCATTCTGAAATCCGTGATGGACGGCGACGAGCCGATCCTGGTCGCGGTCGAGGACGACGAGGAGCTCGAGACCGTGTACGATCTTCTGATGCAGAATCTCTTTGACGACGAAGAGGAAGAGGACGACGAGCCCTGACGCCCCTTTGACGCCGACGGAAAAGGAAGGTTCCCTGCCGGGTGCGTGATAGCTTCATTTAAACCCACATCATATTGAAGGGATGTCGGACTTCGGCTTCCGGATTGCAGGCCTCCCGCCTGCGGCTCTGACCGCTGGCGGACGTTGGAAGCAGCTAAGGAGCTGAGAGACAACCCACCTGCCTTAACGTGCAGGTTATAAACGGAGCTACACGGCCACGGCGGGGCTATACGACAGGACACGGGGGATTCCCTGCGTCCTTTTTTGCACGGAACGGCGGAACCTTCCGCCGCTTTTCGCGTCGAAGAAAACAAAGGAGAGTGACGCGCATGAGATCAAATATCCGATGGGCTGCGATTCTGCTGATCCTGGCGCTCCTGCTGAGCGGATGTCAAAATGCGAAGCCGGAAGCGGAACAAAGCACGGAAACAGAAACGCAGTTTGAAACGATACGGCAGACAGAGCCGGCAGCGACCCGCTCCGACGGCTTGGAATCCGTCGATCCGGAAGCGGATGCGAAAGCAGTCGCGGCGGCAACAGAGCGAATCCGCGCTTTCTGGGAGGCGCATCGGGACGAGCTGGAAGCGATCGCGGTCGAATTCCTTGCGCTTGCGCCTGAATGCACGGATGAGGAAATGCCGTATGTCCAGTATATACTCGACACCGGGCTGACAGCCGGCGATGGACTCGGAAACGGGAAAACGGTCGACGCGCCGGAGACGGAGCAGAAACTGCGCGATCTGTGCAGCCTGCCGGACTGTCCGTTTGACAGCGTTGCCCCGAGCGTGAGCCGCGCCTGGCTGGATGCGGATTTCTGCGGCTTTTCCGCGTACCTGACGCCCTGCTACGTAGAGCTGCTCTATTTTGCGGAGGACGGAATTGCGCTTTCGGAATGGTTCGATCACGACGTCCTGTCCGAGCATTGGGTGATCCTCAGAGACTGGCACGTTTAAGAAACGCAAAAGCGGCCGGCTGTTTTTGAAAAAACGCAAACTTTTCGCATATTTTTAACTTTTTACTTGCAACTTGCGGACAATGTCGTTATAATGTATGATGTTGTACGTTCGGAATCTTCGATTCCGAACAGATCCCACGAATGAGAGGTAATTTACATGAGCGCTTCCAGTGCAAGAAAAAAGCGTTTGGAGCAGGCGAACCTGCCGGTCTCCGAGACCCCGAAGAAAAAGAAGAAACTGTCGCAGGCCTGGATCTTTGGCATCTGCATCTGTTTGGTCATTGCCCTCCTGGTCGGTGGCGTTTTGGTTTATCGCGCGGTGAAGAACAACCGCACCGTCCTGACCGTCGGCGATCACAAGGTCACCGTCAAGGAATTCAACTATTTCTATAACAGCACCGCGAACAACCTCAGCTCCTACGCGTCCTATCTCGGCATCGAGACGGGCACGCCGCTGGACGAGCAGTACGTCACCAGCAACGGCGCGATGTATCTCGGCCTGTTCGGCATCAGCTCCGACTATCTGACGGACAAGGAACTGACCGACGACACCTACGACGTCACCTGGGCGCAGCTCATCGCCAGCGCCGCGAAGGATAGCGCCGTCTCCGCTTACGCGATCTACAACGAGGCAATGGCGGCGGGCTATGAGATCGACGAGCATCTGGAGCATGAGATCGACGAGCAGATGGAAGTCATGCAGGGCTATGCGGACACCAACGGCGAGTCCCTCAACAGCCTGATCAAGCGCGTCTTCGGCTCCGGCTGCACGGCCAGCGGCTACCGCGACTATCTGACGGTCATGCACGTCGCGTCGCATTATCCGTCCAGCATCCGCTACAGCGACGAGGAGATCAAGACCCGTTTTGACGAGAGCCCCGAGACCTTCACGGTCGCGACCTACTATCTCTACAGCGTCACCGCTTCCTCCTTCGTAGAGGCGGACGAGGACGGCAACAAGGCCGACCCGACCGACGCGGAGAAGAAGCAGGCGGAAGACGACGCGAAGGCGATGGAAGCGGAGTTTGACGTCGAAAAGGCGTCGGTCAAGACCGACAACACCCGCGCTTCCGTCACGAGCAGCGTCACCGAAGAAGCCGCGGCGTGGGTCTTTGACACCGCGAACGCCGGCGACGTGAAAGTCTTCGCGAACGAAGACAGCACGACCTACTACGTGATCAAGCTCCTCGACAAGTCCGACTATCAGACCATGAACGGTCTGGAGCTGGTCGTTGCCGCCGATAGCGAAGACCTCGCCGAGGGCGAGGAGACCGCCGCCGACAAGGTCGCGGCGATCAAGGCTTCGCTGGAAGCCGATCCTTCCGAAGAGAACTTCCGCGCGCTGATCGAACAGTACGGCGGCGAGGCGGAGGATATCAGTAATCTGACCCGCGCCAGCGTCGCGAGCGTATCGAACGACGTTCTGGACTGGTTCATGGAAGAGCGCAAGGCGGGCGACTGGTTCGCTTCCGAGGTCAACGGTTCGACGATCTTCCTGTACTGCACCGGCCTCGGCGACAGCTACAGCGCGGCCGCTGTGACGGGCACCCTAACCAACGAATGGTCGGAGGACCTTGTCGCCGCCGCCACGGAGGCCTGCGGCTATGATGAAGCCGCCGCGATGTCCGCCAACGTCGGCCTGTCGTTCAGCTCGAACTAAACCGCTATTTGGGGCACTGCCAGCAGTGCCCCAAATTTGTATGTATCCAAGGAGAAAGTTATGGAACATCCGTTTCTTCGGGAAGAAATGCTCCTCGGCGCGGACGCGCTGGACCGCCTGCGCCGGTCGCACGTGATCGTTTTCGGCATCGGCGGCGTCGGCAGCTACGCGGCGGAGGGGCTTGCCCGCGCCGGCGTCGGCGCGCTGACCCTCGTGGACGAGGACACCGTCGGCGTGACCAATCTGAACCGCCAGCTCTGCGCCCTGCACTCCACCCTCGGCAAGAACAAATCGGACGTCATGGCGCAGCGGGTGCTCGATATCAACCCGGACTGCCGCGTGACCTCGATCCCCGCGCGCTACAGCGAGGAGACGAAGGAGCGCTTCTTTGCGGAGCGGTACGATTATATCGTCGACGCGATCGATCTGGTCTCCTGCAAGCTGAGCCTGATCACGACCGCGAAGGAGCGCGGCATCCCGATCGTCAGCGCGATGGGGACGGGCAACAAGCTAGACCCGACGCAGTTTCGCATCACGGATATCTCCAAGACGAGCGGCTGCCACCTCGCGCGCGTGATGCGCAAGGAGCTGCGCGCCCGCGGGATCGCGCACCATACGGTCCTGTTCAGCGAGGAGCTGCCGCGCACGCCGGAGGCGCTCGAAGCGCCGCCGCCCGGCAGACGGAGCATCCCCGCGTCCGTCTCGTGGGTGCCGTCCTGCGCCGGCCTCATGCTCGCCGGCTACGTCGTGCAGGAATTGATCGAAGAATAGAAAAAGGACGTCTCGGCGTCCTTTCTCTGTTATGGGGGCAGTCTTCGACTGTATCATTGCAAGCACCCGTGGCAATCTGTGCGTATCGGCGTGGGACACTTTACCGGAATGCACGGTATCACCCGAATCCTGTCATTGCCCGACTTGTTCGGGCAATCTGTCCGTATCAATGAGGGACGCCTACCCAATTCGGATCGGCGTAGGGAGCGATGCCCACATCGCTCCGTTCGTGTGCAGTTGGTGTGTGGAGGCGTCAGGGGGACGCCTCCCTACGCCGTAGGGGCGGCCATTGGCCGCCCGCGTAGTTTCGATGCACGTGCCATACCTGCGACGGACAGATTGCCACGGTTTGCTGCGCAAACCTCGCAATGACAGGCGCGGGATTTGCATGACAGACAAAAACGCAGAGTGAGATCACTCTGCGTTTTTCTTGCGATCGGGACTGTAAGCCGGGTTCTGTAATCGACAGCCATCTATCTAGACGCGCCGTTGCCGGCGCGTTCCAGCCACCTCCCCGGAGACGGTCGGGCAGACCATAGTCTCCTCCACGGTGTTGCTCCGAATAGAGTTTACAGCGCCGCAATGTTCCCATGCGGCGGGTGAGCTCTTACCTCGCCTTTCCACCCTTGCTCCGGCAAACGCCGGGGCGGTATATCTCTGTTGCACTTTTCCTGAAGTCGCCTTCGGCGGGCGTTACCCGTTATTCTTGCCCTGCGGAGCCCGGACTTTCCTCATGAGAGCGCCTTTGGACGCGGTCACGCGGCTGTCCGTCCCGGTCGCGGGGTTTATTGTACTTTATTTTTCTTCTCTTGTCAAACGGATTGCAAAATATTTCTTTTCGGGATATAATAGGGACAGAAAACGGAAATGAGGCGCAGAATTTGAAACTCGAAGTATATTTTGAACGTCTGAAAGGCAAGAAGGTCCTCGTGCTCGGCCTGGGCGTCAGCAACCGGCCGCTGGTGCGGCTGCTCCTGCGGTACGGGATCGACGTGATCGGCTGCGACCGCACGCCGCGCGAGAAGCTGGATGCGGAGGTGCTGGAATTAGAGCGCAAGGGCGCGAAACTCCATCTGGGCGAGGACTATTTAGAGCATATCGCGGGCGACGTCGCGTTCCGCACGCCGGGCCTGCACCCGGACAAGCCGGAGCTGATCGCCCTGCGGCAGGCGGGCACGGTGATCACGAGCGAGATGGAGGCGTTCTTCGAGGTCTGTCCCTGCCCGATCATCGGCGTGACCGGCTCGGACGGCAAGACCACGACCACGACCCTGATCTCCGAGATCCTGAAACATGCGGGTCACAGGGTCTGGCTCGGCGGCAACATCGGCACGCCGCTGCTCGACCAAGCGGGGAAAATGAACCCGAAGGACAAGGTTGTGCTGGAGCTGAGCTCCTTCCAGCTCATGGATCTCCATCAAAGCTGCCATATCGCGGTGGTGACGAATCTCGCGCCGAATCATCTGGATATGCACAGGGATATGGCGGAGTACGTCAACGCCAAGAAGAACATCTTCCTGCGGCAGACGAAGGACGACGTGTTGATCGTCAACCACGACAACGACTTGACCGAGGGCTTCGCCGCCGAGGCAGCGGGGAAGGTCAAACGCTTCTCGCGCCGCGAGCGCGTGGACGGCGTTTACGTTGAAAACGGTACGATTTGCCGCGACGGGACGGAAGTGCTGCGCTGCGAGGACATCCTGATCCCCGGCGTGCACAATATTGAAAATTATATGGCCGCGATCGCCGCCGTGGAGGGCATGGCGGACGACGAGGACATCCGCTTCGTCGCGAAGCACTTCGGCGGCGTGGAGCACCGCATCGAACTGGTGCGCGTGAAAGACGGCGTTTCGTACTACAACGATTCCATCGCCTCCTCGCCGAGCCGCACGATCGCGGGGCTGCGGAGCTTCCCAAAGAAGGTCATCCTGATCGCGGGCGGCTACGACAAGCACATTCCCTACGACGCGCTCGGGCCGGAGATCGCGGCGCACGTCAAGCTGCTGATCTGCACCGGCGCGACCGGCTTTAAGATCGCCGCGGCAGCGCGCGCCGTCGAGGGCACGCCGGAGATCCTGGAGATCGACGATTTTTACGAAGCAATCCGCGCCGCGAGCGCGCGGGCGCAGGACGGCGACATCGTCCTGCTGTCTCCCGCCAGCGC
This sequence comes from uncultured Oscillospiraceae bacterium, assembly GCA_905233385.1. Classification (GTDB taxonomy): domain Bacteria; phylum Bacillota; class Clostridia; order Oscillospirales; family Oscillospiraceae; genus JAZOXB01. The sequence continues at coordinate 14,137 of CAJOEH010000017.1, read as the reverse complement.
CGCCTTCGACAAGTTCAAGAACTTCATGGTGCGCGGCACGGAATTCAAGAAAACGGTAATGGAGCTTTGAGATGAGAAAGGCCTGTACGGCGGTCGTTGTGGCCGCCGGCTCTGCCAGCAGAATGCAGGGCATCGACAAGATCATGGCGCTGGTCGGCGGCGAGCCGATGCTGCTGCGGACGGCGCAGGCGCTGTCCGAGAGCGAAGCGATCGACCGCCTCGTGATCGTGACCCGCGCCGACCTGGTGCGAAAGGTGCGGGAGCTCTGCGCCGCGCTGCCGAAATTGCAGACGGTCGTCGCCGGCGGCGACAGCCGCGCCGCGTCCGTCCTGTGCGGACTGGACGAGGTCAGGACCCCGCTCGCCGCCATCCACGACGGCGCGCGGCCCCTCGTCACGCGGGAAATCGTCGACGAGGCTGTCGAAGCGGCGGAGGTTTTCGGCGCGGCCGCGCCGGCCGTGCCGGTGCACGATACGATCAAGGTCGCGAAGGACGGCGTCGTGCTCTCGACGCCCGACCGCGCGACGCTCTTCGCCGTGCAGACCCCGCAGGTCTTTGAAACGGAGAAGATCAAAGCCGCGATCCGCGCGGCGCTGGAACGCGGACTGCCCCTGACGGACGACTGCTCCGCGGCGGAATTCGCGGGCATGGAGGTCCGCCTGACGCAGGGCAGCGAGGAGAATCTGAAAATCACGGTGCCGTCGGATCTGACGCTGGCGGACGCCGTTCTGAAACGGAGGGAGAGCCTATGAGGATCGGCCACGGCTACGACGTCCACCGCCTGACCGAGGGAAGAAAACTGATCCTCGGCGGCGTGGAGATCCCGTTTGAGCGCGGCCTGGACGGCCATTCGGACGCGGACGTGCTCGTCCACGCGCTGATGGACGCCCTGCTCGGCGCGGCGGGAGAGCGCGACATCGGCGTGCTGTTCCCGGACACCGACCCGCGCTATAAGGGCGTTTCGAGCCTGCTTCTGCTGGAGGAGGTCATGCGCCGCCTGCGGGAGAAAAACCTGCGCGTCGGGAACGCGGACGTGACGGTGCTGGCGCAGCGCCCGAAGCTGAAAGACTGCATCCCGCGGATGCGCGAAAATCTGGCGAAGGCGATGGAGATCCCCCTCGACCGGATCAACGTCAAGGCGACGACCGAGGAGGGCCTCGGCTTCACCGGCAGCGGCGAGGGGATCGCCTGTCACGCCGTCTGCCTGCTGGAAGAATAAGAGAGGAGAGAGACCATGTTCAAAAAACAGAGAGAACCCATGCGCGCCGAAGAAGTTCAGCCGACGTGGGACGAACTTGTGAAGCTCGAACGCACCCTGCACAGAAACAAGCGGGTCAGCCGGATCGTGCAGCCCGTGGGGACGATCATCTTCATGTTCAACCTGCTTCTGACGACCGGGAACTTTATCCGGTTTCTGGACAACGATCTGCTGAACCGCTTCTTCGAGAAGATCCCGGTCCTGCCGTCTCTGGTCGAACCGCTGCCGCGCGGCGGCTGGGGCAGTCTGATCGTGTTTTCCATTCTCTTTACGTACATGATCCCGCTGATCATCTCCGCCGCGATCGCCGGCCTGTTCTACTATCTGGACGTCAAAAAGTACAAGAACGCGGCCGTGCCGCTCAACGGCACGGAGATCGACAAGGCGAAGGCGCTGACCAACAAGGCGGAGACGGTCTACGTCCTGCGCAGAGACCTGCCGCGCTGGTCTGTCTATCCCGAAGCGGGCATTCTGACGGGCGTGGTCGCGGTGCTGATCCTGTTCGCCCTGCTGGAGTTCGCGCGGAGCGACTCTCCCGCGGTGCTGGAGATGGCGCTGAGCTGCATCGCGCTGCTGCTGTGCCTCTTCGTCCTGTTCTGGATCTACGTCCTGCTGCTCAAGATCTTCGCCGCGCTGAACGGCTTCTTCTGCTACGCATCGAGCGAATGGACGCTCTACGAGCAGTATCAGCGCTGTGACGCGTACTGGGAAAGCGTCGATCCGCTGGAGCATAACAGCCGCATGGAAGAGCTGCGCGTTCTGCGGGAACGGCGGCAGCGGCGCAAAAAGCAGCCTGCGGAAGAAACCGAATAAGGTAAAAATTGGCTGCCGAGAGGCAGCCAATTTTTAGCTTCCCTATTGTATTTTCGCGCGGACTTTGGTACTATGAATTTGTAGGAACCAAAAAAACGAACGAAAGGGAGTATCAGAATGAAAAAACGCCTTTTGTCCATCCTGCTCGCGCTTGCGATGCTCGCGACGCTGCTGCCGGCGGCCGCGGTATCCGGCGCGGAGGCAGTACCGACGATCCGCCTCCACGCGGACTATCGGGAGAACTACGGCACGGTCTTCTATGCCGCGGACGGCGCGGTGCCGACCGCGAGCGAGGAATACCGTCTTCGCGCATACAACGACATTTACTGCGATTCGTGGACCGGGATGCTGACCTTCCTGCTCGATCCCACTGTTAAGTACGGCTGGGACGGGGAGAAGGACGACTTTATGCCCGCCGACGAGGCGCCGAACCGCTCCATCTCCGTCTGGGCTCGTTATGAGAAAGTCGGCGGGGAAGGCGTGGACGACTGGGTCGTCTCAAACGGCGTGGTCCGGAACGACGACGTGAGCCTGTCCGGCAACCTGCTGACGTGGAACGTCGGGATCGTCAACTATCTGGAACTGCGCGTCTGCTGGACGGAGGAGGAGCTTGCGTACCATACCTTCGGACCTGACGAGGCCAATCCCATTATGATCGACGTCAACGGCGGCGGCAGAGGCTACCGGCAGCTGCGGTTCTCCGACTGGATCCCGGAAGAGAACTATATGTATGAACCGTTCGGCTACGGCGTCAAGATCCGCCTTCCCGAGAGCACCGAGAGCGTCACGTTCACCTGGCCGGAGGGCAACCGCCTGCAGCGCCTGAGCGCCGACGGCCTCGGCGAGGACGGCGGCTGGGGCGAGATCGAATGGCCCGAGATCAGCGAATGGACGCTGACGATCCGGCCCGGCGAAAACTGGTATCACGTCAACTTTGAATTTGAAGGCGCCGACTTCGGCGACGAGGGACTGCTCTGCCTCTGGTATGACCGCTGGCCCGCCAGTATCTTCTATTCCCTCGGCGCGGAGGCGCCGACCGCCGATCCGGCAAGCTACGTACACGACTCCTGGGAGAACGCACTGAACTTCGCCCCCGGCGGCGAAACGCAGACCGTCCACCTGCTGTTTGATACCACGCAGGGTATCGACTGGGACGCCTGGAACGAGCGGGAAGAACTCGTTCTGGAGCCGCGCGACGAAGTGGAAGGCATCTACGTCCAGTATGACGGCTATCTGCCTGACGGCAGCTGGTATGACGGCCTGATCGTGGAGAACGGCGCCGCCGTCAAGGAAGGCTTCACCTTTGAAGACAATATCCTGACCTTCACGCCGCTCGACCGCTGCAGCGCGGAACTTCACATCTGGTGGAGAGAACAGGATTATCAGTTCGACCAGTTCGGCGGCACGGAGGACAAGCCCGTCGTGATCGACGTCAACTGGTGGGGCTCCGGCGAGATCCCCGTGCCTGCCGGCGTTGCCGAGGAAGATTACCTCGTGCAGGACGGCAGAATGCGCATCCGCGTGCCTTGGGAGACCGCGAGCCTGACCTTCACCTGGGAAGGCCCGCTGGAAGAGATCGGCGTGGACGGCCTCGGCGCGAACTACTCCTGGGCTTACTTCCCGCCCGAGGGCGAGAGCTATACGCTGGCGCTCGACCAGACCAACGAATGGGGCGATCCCAGAGACCGCTACAACATCCAGTTCCAGTTCCCGGACTACAACTGGATCGGACAGGACAGCAAGTTCACCCTCGGCTATGACCAGTGGAGCGGCAGCGTCTTCTACGCGCTGGGCGAGAACGAGCCCGACGAGATCGAAGCATGCTACGCCGCCTCGAATAACGACGGCTACGCCTTCACGCCCGGCGAGCCGATCCATTTCCTCCTGGAGCCCGCGATGGGCATCGACTGGGAGGAATGGGACAACGGAATTTTCCAGCTCCACGACCGTGACGGCAACGATCTGGTCGCTGTCGAAGCGAGTTATATCGACGCGAACGGAGACTACTTCGAAGGTACGGTCTTCGAGAACGGCGAGGTCTTCCGCGACGACTGGTCGTATGAGAACGGCGTCCTGACGTACGTTCCCGCGAATGACTTCAACATCTGGCTGAACCTCTGGTGGAACGAGGCCGACCGCGACTTCTTCCACTTCAACGAAACCGAGGAATGTCCGGTGCTCGTCGAGCTTTACTGGCGCGACGGCGGTCCCGTGCAGCTGGTGGACGACGTTCCCGAAGAGGATATGTTCGTCCAGGACGGCAGAATGCGCATCCGTGTGCCGTTCGAGGCCGAAACCCTGATCTTCACCTGGGAGGGCGACCTGCGCGAACTGCGCGTGATGGGTCTGGAAGACGCGGACGAGTACAACTGGAGCACGGTCGAACCCGAGGGGAACACCTACACCCTCGTGCTGAATCAGCTCAATGACTGGGGCGATCCGGAGACCAGATACAATCTGGAATTCAACTTTGCGAACTATGACTGGCTCGGCAGGGAAGGCCTTGCAATGACCTACTACGACTGGGGCCAGGGCAGCGTCTTCGCCACCGTCGGCGACGAAATCCCGACGGCGGACGTCGACCACTACCAGCCCGACGGTTGGGATTACCGGATGAACTTCGCGCCCGACGGCGAGATCCTGCCGATCCATCTTCTGATGGACACCTCCGTCTGTGCGGACTTTGAAAAGTGGGAGTTTGAGGGCGTTCTCGAACTTGTCGACAAGGAGCCGACCGGCTTCGTCGCGGTCATCGCCCGTTACGTCGACGAGCATTTTGAATGGGTCGATGAACCGGTCTTCCAGAACGGCACGGTCCTCAAAGAAGGCTGGACCTATGAGGACGGCATTCTCACCTATACCCCGGCAAACGATTATAATATCGAGATTATGTTCTGCTTTGACGAAGGGCAGATGGCGCTTGAGAGTTTACAGCGCACCGAGGAATGCCCGGTGATGGTCGAGGTCGAATGGCGCGGCGACGGCGACGTGCAGGTCCCCGCGGGCATAGACGCGGAGAATTACGTCATCTGGGAAAACCGGATGCGCATCCGCGTGCCGCGGGAGACCGAGAGCCTGACCTTCACCTGGGACGAGAGCGCGGGCTTCAACCGCGTTGGCGTCCAGGGCACGGGCATCTTCGGCACCTGGGGCCGCGAGGCGCTCGAAGGGACCTCCTATACGCTGCAGCTCGATCTGATGGACGGCGACCGGCAGAGAGACTGGTACCAGGTCTTCTTTGACGGCGCTGGGATGCCGCCTGCCGGTTCCGTCGCGGTCATCGTCGACGCCGGCGGCGTAAACGACGGCGGCTTCAATCAGGCCGCCTGGGACGCTGCGGAGGCGTGGTGCGAGGCGCATGGCGTACCCTGCTGGAATTATCCCGTGCTGGACGGCGACGATAACGACTATCTCATTCAGGCGGCGCAGGCGATCAGCGACGGCTTTGACACCATCGTGATGGTCGGCTTTATGTTCGCGGCTCCCGCGGCGACCCTCGCCGAGGCCTGCCCGGACGTCAACTTCATCCTGCTCGACGCCGGCCTGAGTGATCTGGAAATGGCGACCGGCGACGAAAACTACGTCATTCCCGATAATCTCTTCGCCGCAACCTACGCGGAAGAGCAGTCCGGCTATCTGGCCGGCTACGCCGCGGTCGCGCTGGGCTACCGCAAACTCGCCTTCCTCGGCGGCATGGCGATCCCTGGCGTGACAAAATACGGCTTTGGTTTTGTGCAGGGCGCAAACGACGCGGCGAAGGCGCTGAACTGCGTGGACGACGTCCGCGTGGACTTCGCCTACTGCGAGCAGTTCTTCCCGGACGATACTGTGGAAGCCTACGTCGATAACTGGTTCGCGAACGGAACGGAAGTCGTCTTCGCGTGCGGCGGCGGCATCTATGCCAGCGCGGCTTCCGCGGCCGCGAAGGCCGGCGGCAAGTTCATCGGTGTGGACATCGACCAGGGACCGGAAGTGGACGGCGAATTCGGCGAAGGCCTGACGCTCACCTCCGCGATAAAGGGCCTCGGCGCGACGGTCACCGATCAGCTCAACAAGATCGCGAACGGCGCCTTCGCCGGCGGCACGGATACCCTCGGCATCAATTCCGAAAATCCCGCTTTGAGCTTCGTCGGACTTGCGCCCACCACGCAGTTCAACGATGGCTTTACCCAGGAAGACTACCTCGCCCTGCTCGCCAAGATCGCGTCCGGCGAACTGACGATCTCCGACAATCTGGCGGAGCGTCCCGCAGTCGACATCCTCGTGGACTACAACTGCTACTTCGGCCACGAATGGGGCGAGCCGACCTACACCTGGAGCGACGACAACGCGACGGTCACCGCCGAGCGCGTGTGTCAGAATGAAGACATCCATATCGAAAGAGAGATCGTGGAGCCGACCGCCGAGCTTCTGAAGGCGGCGACCTGCACCGAAGCCGGCGAGACGAAGTACACTGCGGTCTTTGAGAATCCGGCGTTCGCGCAGCAGACCAAGACCGCTGCCTATCCCGCGGCGACCGGCCATACCGCCGCTGCCGCGGTCAAGGAGAACGAAGTCGCGCCGACCTGCACCGAAAAGGGCTCTTATGACGAAGTCGTCTACTGCTCCGTCTGTAAAGCAGAACTGAGCCGCGAAAAGAAGACGGTCAATGCCCTCGGCCACGACCTCGTGCATCACGAGGCGCAGGCGGTGAGCTGCACCGGCATCGGCTGGGCGGCGTACGACACCTGCACGCGCTGCGACTACACGACCTACGTGGAGATCCCCGCGACCGGCCATACCCCCGCTGCCGCGGTCAAGGAGAACGAGGTCGCGCCGACCTGCACCGAGAAGGGCTCCTACGACGAAGTCGTCTACTGCGCCACCTGCGGCGTAGAACTGAGCCGTGAGAAGAAGACGGTCGACGCCCTCGGCCACGACCTCGTCACCGACCCGGCAAAGGCGGCGACCTGCACCGAGGCAGGTCTGACGGAAGGCCAGCATTGCACGCGCTGCGACTACAAGGTCGCGCAGGAAGCAATTCCCGCGCTCGGTCACAGTTGGGACGACGGCAAGGTCACCACGCAGCCGACCGCGACGACCGACGGCGTGAAGACCTTCACCTGCACGCGCTGCGGCGCGACGAAGACAGAAGTCATTCCCGCGACCGGCGAACTGAAAAACCCGTTCGTCGACGTGGGCAAGAACGACTACTTCTACGACGCGGTCCTGTGGGCGTTCAACAACGGCGTGACGACCGGCCTGGACGACACGCACTTCGGCCCGTACGCGACCTGCACGAGCGAGCCCGAACCCACCAGCACGAAGAACCCCTTCGTGGACGTGAAGACAACGGATTATTACTACAAGGCAGTCCTGTGGGCGTATGAGAACGGCGTCACCACCGGCACGGACGCGACGCACTTCGCGCCGGGCGCGTTCTGCAAGCGCGAGCACGCGGTGGCATTCCTGTACCGCGCGGCGGGCAAGCCGGAATACACCAACAAGACCAACCCGTTCGTCGACGTTTCGAGCAGCGCGTACTACTACGACGCGGTGCTGTGGGCCGTCGAGAAGAACATCACGAAGGGCATCGACGCGACGCACTTCGGCCCGTCCAACTCCTGCCAGCGCTGCCAGATCGTGACGTTCCTGTACCGCTTCATGAATCCGCAATAAAATCTGTAATGAAACGATACTGAATCCTAATTGCAAATAAAGGAAAAGCCGCGGCCCATGGCCGCGGCTTTTCCTTTGTCATTGTCCGGCTTGTCCGGGCTGCGGCGTACCCCTTGCGGGTGCAATCTGTCCGTCGCAGATTTGGGAACTGTACCGAATAACGGTTGGCGCCAAGCCTCCCTCGTTAAGTGAGGTGGACAGCGCAGCGGTGGCGTAGGGAACGGCCTATGTGCCGTTCCGACTCCCTCAGCCAGCTTCGCTGACAGCTCCCTCGGAGAGGGAGCCGGACGGCACGACACACAGGCCGTTCGCTACAGTATCATACGGAATGTGTCCCTTATCGAAACGGACAGATTGCTCGCGTAAAGCGGGCAATGACAGAACGGGGGATGTATTGAAAAAACAAGAGGGATTTCCGAAACGGAAATCCCTCGTAAATATCAGCAGTAGAAATCGCGGATCTTCTTTGCGCGGCTCGGATGGCGCAGCTTGCGGATGGCCTTGTTCTCGATCTGGCGGATGCGCTCGCGCGTCACGCCGAAGATCTGCCCGACCTCCTCCAGGGTGTGCGTCTTGCCGTCGTACATGCCGAAGCGCAGCCGCAGAACGTCCGCTTCGCGCTCGGTCAGGGTGTTGAGGATCTCGCTCAGGGCTTCCGCGAGCAGGGCGTTGCTCGTCGCGTCCGCCGGGCCGGGCGTGTTGTCGTCCTCGACGAAGGAGCCGATCGTGGTGTCCTCTTCGTCGCCGACCGGCGTGTCCAGCGACAGGGTGTCGGCGGCGGTGCGGTTCGCCTCGATGATCTTCTCGATCGGGAGGTTCAGCTCGTCGGCGATCTCCTCCAGCGTCGGCTCACGGCCGAGCTCCTGCACGAGCTTGCGGTTGCAGCGGGTCGCCTTGTTGATGACCTCTACCATATGCACCGGCACGCGGATGGTACGCGCTTGATCGGCGATGGCGCGGGTGATCGCCTGCCGGATCCACCAGGTCGCATATGTAGAGAATTTGTTTCCCTTTGTATAGTCGAACTTGTCGACGGCGCGGATCAGGCCGGTGTTGCCCTCCTGGATCAGGTCCAGAATGTGCAGACCGCGGCCGGAGTATTTCTTCGCGATGGAGACGACCAGACGGAGGTTCGCTTCGGTCAGGAGCTTCTTCGCCTCCTGATCGCCCTCCACTACGCGCTTCGCGAGGTCCTGCTCCTCCTCCACGGTGAGCAGGGGGATCTGACCGATCTCTTTCAGGTACATGCGGACGGGATCGTCCAGATTGAATTCCGCCGCCAGTTCCACCGGGTCGACCAGCGGTTCTTCTTCCGGCTCCGCGTTCTCCTCGGCGAGCTCCATATCTTCCAGAATCTCGTCGGGAATATCGCCGACGTCCGGCTCGGCGGAGACGATCTGGATCCCCATCGCCTCAAAGGTATCGTAGACCTGATCGATCTTCTCCGGGGAGAGGTCCAGCTTCTCCAGGACCGAGAGAACTTCCGACGAGTCGAGCGCGCCTTCGCAGCGGCCTTTGCTGATCAGAGAAGTCAGAGGAGCCATCAGTTCCTCATTTGTTTTTCCGCTTTTATTCGAGGTAGCCATAAAGCACTTCCTTATATCTTGAAAATAGGGCACATCTTTCACAGTATACCGCAGTCTTTTTTACAGTGCAATAGTTTTTTCGCGATTTTTTTACTTTTTTCGCGTTTTTTCGCGGTGCGACAGAAAAAAACACGCTTCGACGGGTAATATACCCGCCGAAGCGTACAATCATACCTATTCCGGTCAGCGATTCTCCAGTTCGCGGCGGATCGCGGCGATGAAGCCGTCGGTGGTGACGACGTTGGGCGCGCCGCCCTCCCAGAGCGCCGCGAGATCCTTCGTCATCGTGCCGCGCTCGATCACGAAAACGCAGACCTTTTCGAGCTTCTCGGCAAAGGCGGTCAGCTCGTCGTTGCCGTCGAGCTCGCCGCGCTTTTTCAGCGCGCCGGTCCAGGCGAAGATCGTCGCCATCGGGTTGGTCGAGGTCTTTTCGCCCTCCAGGTAGCGGTAATAGTGCTTCGTGACCGTGCCGTGCGCCGCCTCGTACTCGTACTTTCCGTCCGGCGAGACCAGTACGGAGGTCATCATCGCGAGCGAGCCGAAGGCGGTGGAGACCATGTCGCTCATCACGTCGCCGTCGTAGTTCTTGCAGGCCCAGATGAAGCCGCCCTCGCTGCGGATGACGCGGGCGACCGCGTCGTCGATCAGGGTGTAGAAGTAGGTGATGCCCGTCTGCTCGAAGCGGTCCTTGTACTCCGCTTCATAAATGTCGGCGAAGATCTTCTTGAACGCGCCGTCGTAGATCTTCGCGATCGTGTCCTTCGACGAGAACCACAGGTCCTGCTTCGTCGCAAGGGCGTAGTTGAAGCAGGAGCGGGCGAAGGAGGCGATCGAGGTGTCCTTGTTGTACTGCCCGGTCAGCACGCCGCCGCACTCGAAGTCATAGATCGTCTTGCGGGTCTCGTTGCCGTCTCTGTCGGTGAAGACCAGCTCCGCCTTGCCCTCCGGCACGCGCAGCTCGGCCGCCTTGTAGACGTCGCCGTAGGCGTGACGGGCGATCGTGATCGGCTTGCCCCAGTTCTTCACGACCGGGTGGATGCCCTCGACCAGAATCGGCGCGCGGAAGACCGTGCCGTCCAGGATCGCGCGGATCGTGCCGTTCGGGCTTTTCCACATCTCATGGAGATTGTACTCGCTCATGCGCTGGACGTTTGGCGTGATGGTGGCGCACTTCACGCCCACGCCGTATTTCTGGATCGCCTTCGCCGCGTCGATCGTGACCTGATCGGCGGTGCGGTCGCGCTCGGGCAGGCCGAGGTCGTAGTATTCGGTCTTCAGGTCGACGAAGGGCAGGAGCAGCTCGTCCTTGATCTGCTTCCACAGCACGCGGGTCATCTCGTCGCCGTCCATCTCGACCAGCGGCGTCGTCATCTGGATCTTCTGCATGGTTACCTCCCGGTTAATCAGCTCGCAGCGGTTGATCGGCGTGCCGAGCTCGTAGAATCTTTCCTCATAGCCGGTCATGATGCCGACCGGCCCGTCCTTGTGCAGGTCGCGCGTCAGGTTGCGGATCTCCAGCCCGCAGGCCTCGAATTCGCCCAGCGACCATTCAAACAGCGCGGCGTTGTCCGTCTTGAAGTGGATCTCGCCGTCCCGCCGCAGAATGCGCTGATACTTGCGCAGGAAGGTGCGGTAGGTGAGGCGGCGCTTGGCGTTTTTCTTGCGCGGCCACGGGTCGCAGAAGTTGAGGTAGAGCAGGTCGACCTCGCCGTCGGCGAAGTATTCCTCGATCTCGGCCGCGTCCAGCGAGAGGAAAAAGACGTTTTTCAGCCCCATCTCCAGCGCGCGCTCCATGCCGAGCAGCATCGCCTCCTGCACGCGCTCCACGGCGATCAGCAGGACGTCCGGCTCCGCCGCGGCGGTCTCCACGGTGAATTTTCCCTTGCCGCAGCCGACCTCCACGCGCAGCTCCCGCGCCTCGGGCAGCAGGGTGCGCCACTTGCCGCGCAGGCTTTTCGCGTCGCGCAGCCAGATCGCGGAGCAGGCCTCCATACGCGGCTCCAAATTGTTGCGTTTTCTCATTCTCATCGGGAATAGTTCCTCTCAATAAACGTGCCGTAGGGAGGCATCCCCAGATGCCTCCGGAATTGCGTACCGTAGGGAGGCATCCCCAGATGCCTCCGCGACAATGCGTTGCAGCGAAGACTTGTCAGAACAGCGGAGCGATGAGGGCATCGCTCCCTACGGGGGAAATTATATCAAATGCGGCGCGGATAGTAAACCCCGCCCGGAATATTTGTTGCTTTTTTTGCCGTCTGTATGTATAATACATCTATATCCGGGTGTAGCTCAGTTGGTAGAGCGCGTGGTTTGGGACCACGAGGCCGCTGGTTCGAGACCAGTCACTCGGACCAACCACCAAAACCGCCCATTTGGGCGGCTTCGGCGGTTATCAGTAGTCTGACTGGGCTCGAAAGGCGGCTCTTAGCGACAGTCCGGTGGACTGTCGCAACCGCCGTGGCTTTTCCGCAGAAAAGCGAGACCAGTCACTCGGACCAAAAATCCTCTGAAATCAACGATTTCAGAGGATTTTTCCTATTTCTTTGTTTACTGCGACGCAAATCATTCAGCATAGACGTCAAGAATATAAGCCCTTTAAGTATTCTGCCACGCATTCTATTTCAGGGAAAAGAGAAGCTCGGTTTATTGAGTAAGCTTTCAACTCTTCAAGGATCTTTTTCTTTTTGTCTACAAGTACAACTGTTTTCTTTCTCTTGTCCTTATAACGGAACGATTCCAACGCCCCAATATCATCAGACAACCCACAAAGAATAAACGCTCCATCTTGCTTTACGATTCTATTATTATTCTTCAGCGCATAAACTATGTAGCTCGTTAACAAGTCTTCCTTGTTAATCTCTGATTGAAAAGCAGGTTTCTCCAAACGAACCTCGTGAATCAACCGTGCTACACCTTTGTTAAATGCGTCGTTACCCATTCGTGGGTCTTCTGCTAAATGCCGAAATTCTTGCTGTTTATCATACGAAAAAGCCGGTAAACTTGCCAGAATTGAAACCGTATCACTTTGGGGATATTTAATCTCCTGTGGCTTTGCAGATATAAGGATGATTTCACCAAATGAATCCTGATGGCTCTCACAGGCAAAGTATAACGCAACCAGTAGGTTTCTTGTTATATCAAGCAATCGCGTTGGCAGCCCATAATGTTGCATCTTTACCAGCTTTTCCAAATGAGTATGACATTTTTCAAAATCATCTGGGCACTCAATAAGGAGATCGTTATAAAGCTTGCTCTCGTTCTTTTGTAGCTTTTTTGAACGCATAATAGACGGCCGAAGTGTGTAATTAGGATCAGCATGTCCACGGAAAAACAACGTATCTCCTTTGTCGCTGATGGAAGCAACAAAGCGACTTACAGATGAAATGGAAGAAAAGAAATGAAGGTCAACTTTAGCAGAATTGTAAAAAACACCTTGCGCAGATTTAATTCTATTCCTTATCCCATATAGTTCTTTGATGTGTTCAAATAATTCAAGTGTAAATTGCGTCCTTTCCTCTGCATTCTTCATCGTTCGATATACCCAGTTTACTATGGCAACCGAATCTTCGTAGGTCAACTCTGTATTAATACGATTATTAGAGGTGCCTGTTTGTTCTCCAAAATGACCTGTCCATGCAGAAGAAGCATTGTCTTTTTTTGGATAAGCCTCTTTGTAAAGAACAGCATAGATTGATTTGCGCGCACTTAAGCGAGCGCACATATCTTCTTTCCGAATCCGGCCGTAGATATATACGCTCATATCGAAATACCCATCAGACAACATCTTATCAAGGCAGACATTCTTAAAAGCCTGCTGGATATCTTTGATATAGTATAACTCGTCAAAAAAATAGTAGAAAAAGAAAGCAATCGCCCCCATCACGATGTCGAAATTCTGTATATATTATAGCAAATAACCAATTATCAAGGCCAATTCCCCAATCATATTCCAAAGCAAACCATTTAGGGCGGTGTTTATAGCGACATAATTTGAAAAGCGGTTAGATCGCTTTCGCGCTGCCTCAATAAACGGGAGCCATGCCCATCGGGCATGGCTCCCGTTTGCTTTTGTTGACCAAAGACAACCCCCGGCTATGCCGGGGGCAAAAGAATAGCTTCTAGCGAGGAGTGGAGTAGACAAGAAAGAAACTCCCCATTATAGTAGAAGTGGTTTGCCGACCACACAACTAGAATAATGAGGAGGTCTTTTCGTGAAAGAAAAAGACATAAGTAGTTTAGACCATACATCATGGAGATGTCAATACCATATCGTATTTGCGCCGAAGTATCGTAGAATGTCAGTATACGGAGAAATAAAGACGGATGTGGGAAAGATATTAAGACAGTTGTGCCAACAAAAAGGAGTCGAAATCGTAGAGGCGTATCTGTGTCCAGATCATGTACACATGCTAGTGAGTATTCCGCCAAAGTATAGTGTGTCACAAATAATGGGGTACTTAAAGGGAAAGAGCAGTCTAATGATATTCGACCGACACGCAAATCTCAAATACAAATATGGAAACCGACACTTCTGGGCACGTGGATACTACGTAGACACGGTAGGGCGGAACAAAAAGCAAATACAAGAGTATATAAAGAACCAATTACAGGAAGATCAAATAGCAGATCAGATAAGCATGAAGGAATACGTGGACCCGTTTACGGGTAGTGTGAACCAGAAGGCATAAAACAAAACCCCTTCAGGGGTAGCCCGAAAGAGAAATGCGGTCGGCAAACCTTTCGGTGCCCCTTTAGGGGTTTCGTCTGCATAATGCCCTTCTAGGGCTTAATCAAGCCGCCGGCTTAGCCGGCGGTTTTGACT
>CAJOEH010000016.1:56127-85572 GCA_905233385.1 uncultured Oscillospiraceae bacterium | reverse complement strand
GTCATGCGTGCCGTCGCCGTTGCTGGTGTAGACCAGGGTATGGGCGATCGTCGGGACGACTTCCTGTGCGACGAGGACGGTGTTACAGACAGAGCAGTGCGAGCCGGCGGTCAGACCGGTCGCGGTGCAGGTCGCAGGAACCGCAGCGTCGTTCACGACAGTATGGCCCAGAGCGGCGATGGTCGGATATGCGATCGCGGTGGTCAGAGCTGCATCGCTGTAGTACAGACCGTAGTGCTCACCATTTGCGTCACACTCTTCGCAGATGTAATATGCGCCGTGGCCAGCCTCGGTGCAAGTTGCAGCGACAGCCTCAACCAGGGTGCCGGTGTGCGCAACAGGAGGTTCATCTTCGACCAGCTTGTAGATCTTAAGATCACCCTGAGAATTATTCTCGTCGTAGCAGGAGAAGATGTTGCTGCTGGAGTTGAATCTCATATGATTCTTTGAAGCAATATCAGAATTGATGATCGTTGCAACTCCATCAGCAATTGAGATTTCCCAGGTAACATTGCCGGACGCAGCAGTTCTGAGGTAGTTACCGCCACCCGGTGCAACCAGATATTCATTCTCTCCTACAGCAAACGTCCATCCGTCGGAATCGCCGCCGAGAGTAATGACCTGAACGCCGGATTCGGAGTTAATGCTGATAATGCCTTCAACCGGAGTAACCGTCGCTGCAGCGCGGTTATTGCCGTTCTGTAACGTACCAAGCGCCTTATCGGGCGTCGCATTCACGATAATGATCTTATCTCCTTCAGCAAGGACAGAAGCATTATCTACAAGCGCATAATCATCATACGCGGGCTCTTCAGCACCGCAGACGGAGCAGATACCGTTGACGTAATCATGAGCAGCGTAAGTATCGCCGGTTACTGTCCACGAGTAGCCGCAGACGTCGCAGGTATAAACAGTGGAGCTGTAAGCCTGGCAGGTGGCGGGTGTTACGACGGGCTCCGCGTCAGCGCAGGCAACCTGGATGGAATCATTGCAAGAGCAAACCATGGTATGATAGCCGTTAACGCCAAGATTGCCGTCCCATACGTCGTAGTTATGGACATGGGCGTTCGGGTCGATCGTAACGGGAATCAGAGTGAGGTCCTTATTCATGGTTGTGGTGGTACCATACCAAGCAAAGAACTCGTTGGAGGTATTCTTGCAAAGGTATCTTTGTGCAGGAGTCGAGCCGCTGTCATCGCCCAGGATGTGATAAACACCTTCGTTGAGAGTCACATCAAAGGTAGAAGCACTGGCCGAATCGGTAAAGTTACCGGCATTAGCATTAGGAATGAGTACATAATTGTCCCCGGACAGAGCAGGTGCATACATTTTGTAGACACCATCGGAAACCTTTTCAATGACGAAGGTCTTCTCATCGGCAGCAGCAATGGTAATGGATTGCGGCAGCGGTGACGGAGCTTCTACTGACTGATAACGTTTAGTAGATGCATCACCAAGATCGTTAGTCATGTAGCTGCCGCCGGCGGCAATATAGTAGGTGCCGCTGTAGTCCACAACACCGGGCTCTTCAGCGCCGCAGACGGAGCAGACGCCGTTCGAGTAGGTGCAGGCTTGCTGCTGTGTAGCACCGCAGGAGCATACCATCGTATGATAGCCGTCAGTGCCCGTATTGCCGTCCCATGTCGCGTAGCTATGCGTATGGTTCGGATCATAGAAGGCAATCGTATAATAATTGCTCGGATTTGCAGTAGCGTATGTCGTGAAATTACCGTAGTAAGTTTCAAGGTAGAGCGGATTATCGCCGGTCATCTCAGTATTTGTTGCAGTAAGACGATTGTCTGCAAGCGTCCAAACCGCTTTGTTAGAGTCGGCGGCAAGCGTCAACGTGTCATTCCCATCGCCGTACGTCAGGTACTGGCTGTTCGGGCCTTCGAATTTGTATCCGCCTTCGACACCAGATACTGCATGGGCCGTGAAAGCAATCGCATCAGACGAGGTGGTAAGCACGCCATCGCTCGCAGAAGACGGCACGCCAACGAACTTACCGGCTGGATTAGGAACAGAGGTGAGTGCAATGCTGCCTGCAGCGTTATAGATGTAAACCGTCTCCAAGTCGGTCAGATTATATACTCGGGTCGCGGTGAGCTGGGTCGCGCCGCAGCGGCTGCAGGTGCCTTCTACGAAGTTGTGACCAAGCGCAGAGATCGGTTCGTTGCTTGAAAGGGTCTCGCCACAATCATCACAGGTCGTTACACCGGTGGCGCCGGGCAGCAGGCAGGTCGCAGGAACGTTGCCGGTTGTCGTGGTGTTGGTATGCTGGCATGTAAGAGCAGCATCTGTAAAGAACTCCAGCACGTACGAAGTAGGATAATTCGAATTGTAACCGTAGACCTTAAAACCATTGCCGGAATGGTACTCGAGGTACTGCGCAGTAGAATTGTAAAGAGCATTTACATTCTTCAAACCTGTGCTGTCGATCGTCCAGAGGCCGTAGTCAGTGCCGCTTTGCGGAGCAGCGGCAAAGCTCAGGCCATTGCCGGTTTCAGGCGAAGTCAGGTAAGTATAGCTACCCTCAGAGCCAATTCTCAGCTTGAACTGGTCGGGGTAGTTTTCGGTGTCGGGATAAACGACCGTCATAACAGCAGCGCCATCAGGAACGCAGAGCTTCGTGCCGGAGTAGTAATCCGGAGGAACGCTGACGCCAGCAAGTAATGCGCCCGAAGCAGTTGCAGAAAGAACCTTATCGGAGGCCGGATTATATATGATAACCTGATCCCCATCGGAAAGCGTGCTATGCTTATTGAACTGCGTTACTTCTTTTGTGTAGCCGCAGACAGTGCACTGAAACTCGTTGCCACCGGCCTCGGTGACCTCGAAAGTGCAGTCGGAGATGATGTTTTTACCGCATACAGAGCAGTGCTGCGTATGAGTCTCTGTATCGGAAATGTGACTTACTGAATCAAAGACGTGCTGGCAGTCATCGACAGGCGCCTTATAGAGCTGGACAGCATAGTAGCTGCTGTTAGCGGTCTTGCCGGTATAGCAGGCAAAACGAGGACTGCCGACGTTCCACCAGATCTGACGCGCGGTATCACTAGTATTGAGAATCGTTGCATTACCGTTCGCATCAAAGGTTACAGACCATGAAGTATTAGCAGCAACCGAAGAGCCAAGCATATCTAACGAGTTTCCGGAATTCCAGCGAAGATAATTGTTGCCATTCTTAAATGCAAAAGAACCCGAAGCATTGCCTGTTTCAACAGTAAACTCCATTACGCCGGCAGGTGATGTTGTATAGGCAGCACCAATACCGTACTTTGTGCTGCCGGTGCTGATCTCACTCAATTCCATGAGAGCGTCTTCACATACGAGAAGAACTTTGTCACCTGCAGCGATTGCGGTCGCTTTTTCATAGGTGGTCGCGTTTGCGGTAATCGCCAGGCCTGACATCAGGCTGAAGACCATTACCAGGGAAAGAACTAAGCTAAGGATGCGTTTTTTCATAAGCGTTTTTCTCCTTAAAAATTAGTTTTTTGGTTGTTTTCGGATAAACCATTCTTCTGCGCAGCGCTACCCTGCATATAGCGCTCCGCAGATGAAAAGCCCCGTTATCCGTTCAGGGCATATTCACCGTTATCAAGGTACACGGGACATCGGTCGTCCCTCGCTCATAAGCCCTCTTTTGTCAAAAGAGGGTGGCTCCGAAGGAGCCGGGTGATTTATCATTTTCCGCCGTCCGCAGGACGATTTAATCCTCCGGCGCTGCGCGCCACCTCCTTTTCAAAAAAGGAGGCTTTAGAAGGAATCGCCTGCCGCGGGCTAATAAGGTTAAATCCTCCGCCCAGTGTGCGCACCGGGCACCTCCTTTTAACAAAAGGAGGCTTTGGTTGCCTTTCCTTTTCAAAAAGGGAGGCTTTCAACTGTCCGCATCACATATACAATCACAGGAAATTGTGCGTTATGTAGGGAAAATTACCATAATTTCCACAATATCCTGTTTTACTCTTCATGAAGTATAGCACGAAACCAAAAGGTTTTCAACAGATAAAACTTAAATAGTATAAAAGAACAGAAATTACAATAGATTTTTATAAATTTGAAAGTGATTTTGGACAGAATTGCCGCTTTGGAAGCTGCTCTTTCGGTAGATATAATTGATTGCGTTATGTAAATTGTGCATTCCGGCGTCGTGCGGGCAAAGCAAGGGATGCCGAAGAGGACCGCGCGAAATATGAAAGAATCCGCAGGGTTCTCTCCCCTGCTGATTCTTTCATACTATCAATTCCCTTCGGTTTCATTGCCCGGCATGTCCGGGCAATCTGTGCCTTTCATTAATCTACCCTTCTTCGTATAAGGACACAGTTACCATGCCTGATACGGACAGATTGCCCGCGCGGAGGCGGGCAATGACAGGTTTGGAGAGATTAATCGTATTTATGATAGAAGTCACAATACTGCGACGGACAGATTGCCTGCCTGACTTCGTCAGGCGTGAATGACAAAACCGGCAGTTTTACTCACTTGTACGATTCTGTGTATCTATTCAAGCAAATAATGTCATTGCCCGGCATGTCCGGGCAATCTGTGCCTACCAGTCTTCGGAAAGGTCATTCCAGTCGGAGTTTGCTGCCGAGATCAGGTTATTCTTTTCTGCGCGTGTCCACCGTTTGAACTGCTTTTCTCGAGCGATCGCTGCACGGACGTCTGTCGTCACCTCGTAGTAGACAAGTTTATGAACATGGTATCTTTTAGTGAAGCCGTCTACAAGTTCGTGCTTATGTTCGTAGAGGCGGCGCTCCAGATTGTTCGTAACACCAACATACAGAACGCGATTGTTCCAGTTTGTCAGGAAATAGACATAGTATTGCATAATGGCCTCGGTACAGAATTGATGGGGAAAGATTGCCCGGACAAGCCGGGCAATGACACATGTGGGGAGATTCTGCGTTTGTATAGTGCAGTTCGCAATACTGCGACGAACCAGATTGCCCGCGCGGAGGCGGGCAATGACAGGTTTGGAGAGGTTACTCGTATTTACGATAGAAGTCACAATACTGCGACGGACAGATTGCCCGCGCGCTGGCGGGCAATGACAGGTTGGAGAGGTTACTCGTATTTACGATAGAAGTCACAATACTGCGACGGACAGATTGCCCGCGCCGAGGCGGGCAATGACAGGTTGGAGAGGTTACTCGTATTTACGATAGAAGTCACATTACTGCGACGGACAGATTGCCCGCGCGGAGGCGGGCAATGACAGATGGGAAAGGTTATGCGTTTTTACGATACAAGTCACAATACTGCAACGGACAGATTGCCCGCGCAGCTCCGCTGCTCGCAGTGACACGATTGGCAATCTTTCTTTCGTCATTCTCCCAGCAGAGCGCGGAGGGTGTCGGCGGCGGCCCTGATCTGGATCAGGCGCACCTGCTCGGAGGCGGTGCGCAGCTCCCCGATCGGCTCGATGTTCATCGGGCCGTCGAAGCCGATCTCACGCAGAGCGTCGAACACGCCCTGCCACTCGATCCTGCCGTAACCCGGGAACAGATGCAGGTCCTCGTAGATCGGGCCGATCCTGCCGTAGTTGTCGTTCAGGTGCAGCGTCGCGAGATCGCGGCGGAACGTGCGGATCATCGCGGGGATGTCCTGCGCGCTGATGTTCGCGTGGCCGGTATCCAGGCAGATCTGCACGCGCAGAGAGCCGATATCGCGCATCAGATCCACCATGTCCTGCGCGGTCGTGTAGGGATAGGGCAGGTCGCCCGGCTGCTGGACGTGGTGAGAATCGAAGGTGTTTTCCAGATTGATGATCACGTCGTTCTCCGTCGCAGCGGAGAGCAGGTCATGGAACCAGCGGACATTCCATTCGTGGATGCGCTGACGCATGGCGTGACTGTCCACCCGCTCCAACTGGCGCAGGGGGTGGAAAATGAGCTGGCGGCAGCCAAGCATCCGGCAGGCTTCCATCGTGCGGAAATAGAGGTCGTGCGGCGCCTCGTAACGGAAGTCCGCGGGGATCCCCTGCTCCCAGGAGGCGTGCGCCTGCGTTACGGGCAGGCCGGCCTCCTGCGTCTGCTCCTTCACCTGACGCACCCAGTTCTGCCAGTCCGGCCGATTGAGCGGCGAGAGGGGTGAATTGCTGAACGTGCTGAACGGAAAATCCACGCCGGTGTAGCCCGCCGCCCGGACCATGCGCAGGACGCTGTCGAGCGGCTGATTGCGGCAGAGGCTCGCGATCGAGATAGTGATTTGTTTCTGCATAATCGTCTTCCTAAGTATGTATAATATTTTAATCAGTATATCATTCTTTGCCGCTTCTGTCAATTCCGGGAGGTCCGTTATGCGTTATTTTCGGTTCCTGCGAAGATGTCTGCGGGAGATCTCCGGCTACAAGATCCCGCTCTACTCCGCGAACGCCGCGTTTTATATCTTTCTCTCCCTCTTTCCCGCGCTGATCCTCGTCGTCGGGCTGCTGCCGTACGTCGGCTATTCCGAGAGCGATCTGCTCTCCTCGATCCACGGGCTCGTCCCGGCGGTGCTGGAGCCGGTCATCGCGAACATTCTCAACGATATGAGCCGGAACAGCACCGGCGCTCTGCTGTCGCTGACGGCGATCGTCGCCGTGTGGTCGTCGTCCGGCGGGGTCTACTGCATCCAGGTCGGGCTCAACGCCGTTCACCGGGTCAGAGAAAGCCGCGGATTCTTCTTTCGGCGGCTGCTGTGCATGGGCTATACGCTCCTGCTGATCGCCGCGCTGATGCTGACCCTGATCATCCACGGGTTCGGACAGGAGATCGCGGACTGGTGCGGGAACGGCAGCGTGCCGATCCTGCGGCTGTTCTTCCGGCTGCTGCAGTTCCGCGGGCTGATCCTCGCCGTCCTGCTGAGCGCGCTGTTCGCCGCGATCTACTGCGTCTTCCCGAACCGACCGCTGCGATTCCGCGACTGTCTGCCCGGCGCAGTCGCCGCCGCGCTCGGCTGGCTGAGCTTCACGCACCTGTTTTCCTTCTACGTTCGTTATTCCAATTCCTATTCCGTCTTCTACGGCAGCCTGTCCGCAATCGCCTTCGGAATGCTCTGGCTGTTTATCTGCATCTGCATCCTGTTTTACGGCGCGCTGTTCAATCTGTGGCTTGAGAAAAAGCAGGAGCATTCAGGCTGTCAATAAAGCCTCAAACCGTCAAAATAGAGTTAGTATATATATCACGTGTGTCATTGCGAGGCTTGCGCAGCAAGCCGTGGGTGCGCAGCCGTTAGCAGCTTTGCTGCCTTACGGATGCGGCCTGCCCCTTGCGGGCGCAATCTGTCCTTATCAGTTTTAAATAATGTAAAGAGAATTAGCATTTCGACTTACTGCGCAACTCGCACTCCTGCGTAGCCGTTGGCGGCTCTGCCGCCTTACGGATACGGCGTACCCCTTGCGGGTGTGCCGTATCTATATACGCCGACGAGTGCGAGTTGCTTGTCTTTGGAACTTTCTTGGCAGCCTGTTATCAGATTACTTTCTGGCAAAGGACATGCAATCGACGCATTCCTTGACCGTTGGGTCAGACTCGTGCGTTCCGATCTGCACGTGCTCTAAAGAGCAGTAATTCTTGCTGCCGCAATGATGCTTGCACTCCTTGACGGAGCATTCGATCGAAGGGTTCGCGCTGCAGTGACAATCCATGGTTTTCTCCTCCTTCATCTGTTGTCGGGTTTAGTTTTTGCCGGCAGGACAGGCTTATGAGAGGAAAAATTTGACATGGACGGAGTTCTCGCCTATAATAGATACGGCGGTCCTGCGTGGGTGGGCTTTCCGCCTTGATATCTTATGCTTCGGAGGTACGATATGATAAAAGTTTCTCCTTCCATTCTTTCCGCGGATTTCGTCAATCTGGAACGCGACATCCGCGCCCTTGCCCCTGCCGGCGCGGACTACGTCCACGTCGACGTCATGGACGGCATTTTCGTGCCGAATATCACGATCGGCATCCCTGTTGTCGCCGCCATCCGGAAGATCACGGCGCTGCCGCTCGACGTGCATCTGATGATCGACCGCCCGATCCGCTACGTGGACGATTTCTGCAAGGCGGGCAGCGACATCCTGACCATCCACGTCGAGGCGGACGCCGAGGAAAACACTCTCGCGGCACTGAAACGCATCCGCGAGAACGGGGTCAAAGCCGCGATCTCCGTCAAGCCGAAGACCCCAGCAGAGGCAGTGCTCCCCTTTCTTCCCTACTGCGATCTCATCCTCGTGATGACGGTCGAGCCGGGCTTCGGCGGGCAGAGCTTTATGGACGATATGATGCCGAAGCTCAAGAAGATCCGCAAGTATATCGACAAGCAGAACCCGGGCTGCGAGCTCGAGGTCGACGGCGGCGTGAACGAGGAGACCGCCATGATCTGCCGCGCAAACGGCGCGAACGTGCTGGTCGCCGGCAGTGCCTACTTCAAAGCGCCCGACCCCGCGAAGTTCGTCGAAGCGGTCAAGCGGTAACAAAGGTAAAAAGCGTCGTCTGCATCAGCAGACGACGCTTTTTCTATGCGTTGATCGCGCTATCGGTCGAGAAGAAGTAGAGAATCCGCTCTTTGACCGGCAGGCCGAGGACCTTGGACAGCGCTCTGGCGTAGGCGTCAAGCTGACCGCGGTAGAAGTCCGCCTTTTCCCCTTCCTGCCCCGGCTTCACATGGTCCGATTTGAAGTCAAGGATCGTCAGTTCGCCGCTTTCGATCAGGCAGCAGTCCGTTACGCCCTGCAGGAGGATCTCCTCTCCCGCAAGCGCGGGATCGATCAGGCTGCCGTCCTCCAGCACGGAGAATTTGTACTCGCGGACGACGCGGTCGGCGGCGAGGACGCGCATGCCGACGTCGGAACGGAAGAAATTCAAAATCTTCTCTTCCGGCACCGCTTCGCGCTGCTGCGGCGTCAGGAAGCGCATGTCCACAAGGCGATCCAGTTCCTTCTTCACACTGTCCGTATCCGTGCAGCAGTCGTAGCGGATATACTGCATGGCAAGGTGGATCGCCGTGCCGCGCTCCGCGCCGGTCAGGGCGCGCTTGCCGAAGGAGAACTGCGGTTTGCGGATCGGCAGCTTCAGCGGCTGCGCGGCGGTGTCTTCGGAGATTTCTTCGTCCGTCACGCGGCCCTTGAGCTGCGTCGCTGTCACCTTGCTCGGCGCGCCGACCGCCTTCTCGTGCGGATAGCGCAGCGGAACGTATTCGATCTTCTCCGTTTCTTCCGCTGTCTTCGCCGGCTGTGCGTCGGCGGACAGAAGTTCGCTGCTGCGATGATAACGGATCGTCCACGGATACTCCGGCAAATGCCCCAGCCCCGGATTGCCGCCGACTTGGAACAGCTCGCCCGCCTCCGTGTGCGTCAGGGCGGTCATCAGCACCCAGTCGCCCATCGATTTCGCCGATTCGATCAGGCCGTCCGGCGCCGGGATCGATAATTCGTCGGCATACTTTTTCACTTTGGTTTGCAGGGAGCTCCGGCAGCCGGTCATCACAAGGCGATATTTCGCTCGCGTCATGCCGACGTACAGGACGCGCATTTCCTCGGAGCGGGTCTCGCTGCAAATGCGCTCCGAGATCGCGTGCTTTGCGAAGGTGGGATACCTGGCCATCCGCTCGGGATCATAAACCTCGGACGCGATGCCGAGCTTGCTGTTGATCAGGACTGCCCCGCCGCTGTCATCAAAGTTGATGTCCTTGAACAGATCGCTCAGGAAGACAACGGGATATTCCAGTCCTTTGGATTTATGGATGGTCGTGATGCGCACCGCGCCGCCGGTCGATACGCCTTCAGTATCCTGCCCCTTTTCGCTCAGCGAATCAAGATAGGCCACGAAGCCGGAAAGGCCGTAACGGCTGCCGCTCTCGTAGCTGTCCGCAAGCGCGAAGAAACGGTCGATATTCTGCAGGCGCTGCGCGCCTTCCTCCATCGCGCCGAAGATCGTTCGGATGAACAGCCGTTCGTCCGCAATATCCAGCAGGCGGCGCACGGAGGTCGTCTGCGCCGCCGTGCGCAGTTCGTCCAGCCTTTTGCACGAATCGCTGTCCTTCATGACGGTATAGAGATCGCCGCCGCGACGGTTCGCTCTCGCAAGCGCGAGTTCGTCCGCCGTGCAGCCGAAGAGCGGCGACAGCAGCACGGACGCCAGCGGGACATCCTGATGCGGATTGTCGATTGCCCGCAGCAGGGCGAACAGCACCATGATTTCTTCCGTCTCGAAGATGTTCTCATTGGCGCAGACGCACTTGATCCCGCGCTTCGCCAGCGCGGCCTGATACGCTTCGGCGTGGCCTTTCAGCGCGCGCAGCAGGATCACGATATCCTCCTCGAGGATCGGCCGCAGGCCGTTGCTGCCGTCCGGGATCAGCTCGCCGCCGTGCAGCATGGCGCGGATCCTGTCCGCGACGAATTCCGCCTCGACTTCATCCACGGTAGCCGGATCCTCGGAATCGTCCTTTTCCTTCTCGATACAGTGCAGCTCTACGGGATACGTCGGCATTTCCGTCACCGGAGTATCCGGATGGCGCAGCGCCTCCGCATCGCCGTAGCGCAGGCCGCCGACGTTCTCCGTCATCGTCAGGCGGAATACGTCGTTCACCGCCTCCAGGATTGCCGGATGGGAGCGGAAATTGTGCGACAGCAGGATCTTCCGCGGCTCGCCGTCTTTCTCTTCCGTGTAATTCGCGAAGGTTTTGTACTTTTCCAGGAAAATCGTCGGATCTGCGCGGCGGAAGCCGTAGATCGACTGCTTCACGTCTCCGACGAAGAAGAGGTTCTTCCCGTCGTCCGAGATCAGGCGGAATATTTCATCCTGCACCTCGTTGGTATCCTGATACTCGTCGACCATGATCTGCTCATAGCGCGCGGCGATCTCCTGCGCGACGCTGCGGATGCGGACGAGGCGAAGCATTTTATGTTCCAGATCGTCGTAATCCAGCACGTGCGCGCGTTCCTTGTTCTCCGCGAAGCGCTTGGCAAACCGCTCGGTCAGATCGAAAAGACCGCGCAGCGCGGCGCTGCCGGCGGACAGATCGGAAAGCGCGTCTTCGGATGAAAGGCTGAATTTTGCTTTCCAATCGCTCAAGCTCTTTTTGACGCCGTTGCGCATATCCTGCAGGTGTTTCTTCATGTCGGGATCGGCGTTGTCTTTCTTTTCAATTCTCTCCAGATCAATAAAGTTTATCGAAAAAGACCTGATCTCTTCCCATGTGTTCAACGCTTTCAGAGATCTGATAACTTCGATACTGTTCTTCATTCCGGCAAGGTACTTCACAAACGGTCCTTCGCACAGATCGGCCGCTTTTTGCATTGTCACCTGCGCGTGGTCAAGATGTTTATGGAACTGTTCGATCAGATACTTGCCCCAGATGGTCTCGCCCGCGTCCTTAAAGGAAGCGCAGTCGATCGACTTTCGGAGGATCTCCAGCCGCTGCTGCGGGTCGCTGTAGCTTTGCAAACTCTCGTAGAGCTTC
Source organism: uncultured Oscillospiraceae bacterium (assembly GCA_905233385.1). Classification (GTDB taxonomy): domain Bacteria; phylum Bacillota; class Clostridia; order Oscillospirales; family Oscillospiraceae; genus JAZOXB01. Next base: position 74,139 of record CAJOEH010000016.1, on the reverse strand, counting down.
CCGATCAGCTCCGGCAGTTTCTTGTCGTTCCTGCCGACTCCCAGCATATTCAGCGCCGCCGCGACGTCGCTGCCCTCCTCCAGTTCTTCGTACGCGCTGTCCAGCACCGTCTGCATGGCGCGTTCGCGCAGCACATCCGCTTCCCTGTCCTCACAGACCGAGAAGTCGGCCGGAACGTCGATCACGTGGGCATAATCCCGCAGAACGGACGCGCAGAACGCGTGCACGGTCGAGATCTGCGTCAGATAGACGCGGCTCATCTGCGCCTGCAGGCGGCGGTCGTCCGGTCGCTCCGCAAGCAGCTCGCTCAGGCGGCCGATCAGTTTGCCGCGCAGTTCCGCCGCCGCCGCCTTCGTAAAGGTGATCATCAGGAAACGATCGACGTCGCAGTTCTTCTCTTCCACGATTCGGATGACGCGGTCGATCAGCACCGTCGTCTTGCCGGAGCCTGCCGCGGCGGAGACCAGGAGCGTGCCGCCGTTGTCGTGAACGACAGCTTTCTGTTCCTTTGTCAATTCATGCTTCGGCATTTTCCTGCGCCTCCTCTCCGATGATCTGCCAGAATTCCGCTTCTTTCACGGTTTTCAGCCAGCGCTTTTGCTTTTTCTCCCGGCAGACCGATTGATAGTCGCAGTATTTGCAGGCGTTGCCGCTGCCGGAAACATACGGATTCGCCGCGATCTCACCGCGCCGGAGCGTGTCGCCGAGCTGCCCGACGCAGTCGAACACGAAGCGCTCGAGCTGCTCCAGCTGCTCCTTTGTGACGAGAGAACCGGTGCGGTGATTTTCCTTATCACATTTGTACGGCATGTATTCCGGATTCTTTTCGCAGGATTCCATCGCCTGCAGGACGTCGTACGCGTCCAGAATCAGGCCGCTGCGTTTCCTGCTGTCTCTTTGCTCCTTTTCTATGCCCTTCTCGTCCTTGCTGTCACCGAGTTTGAACGTCGCTCTGTTCGCGGGGAAATAGAGCGCGCCCGCCGCCTCCGGCGTTTGTCCGCAGAGTTGTTGTCCCATCTGCCGCAGCGCGAACAGATAGAGCAGTAATTGCAGGCCGAGGCCGTTCAGGATCTTCGTCCGGTCGAGCTTCATGCCTCCGGTTTTATAATCGATAACGCGCAGGTAGAGCTTCCCGCCGTTTTTCCAGACGTCGACGCGGTCGACCTTTCCCTCCAGCTCCATAACGGCTTCCTGTCCGGCGATCCGTATTGCGGGCAATGTTCCGTCGGCGGAGAAGTTCAGCTCAAACCACTTCGGCGCAAACTCCGACTTGCGCATCTCGCGGCAGAGCTCGGCAACAACGGCCCGCACCTCGTCAAACGACCGGTTGAACAGATATTTGATTCTGGTCGTCTGCAATAGATCTCCGATCTCCTGCTCGGCGTATTCCTTCATCCGCGTTTCGGCGATCGCAAGCACGCGCTCGGTGGAGACGGCATGGAAGCCGCCCTCCTCCTGCACCTGCCGCGCGGTATGCTCCAGTACGTCATGGACGAAGCTGCCGTATACCAAAGGATCGACCTCCGCCTGTTTGCGCTCCTTTGCGCGCAGTCCGTATTGCAGAAAATACGCGAAGCGGCAGCCTGCCAGCGTGTCGATCTTTGAAGCGGAAAGCGTGAGCATATCGCCGTACAGCGCTCTGACGGTCTCCCTGTTCAGGTTCCCCGCGTCATACGCTTTCGCTTTCATGAGCCGTTCTTTCTCTCCGCGGAGCGGATCGTCCGCGCCGGGCGTATCCGACGAGCGGGCGAAATGCGCGAGGTATTCGCGCTCGGCGCGGCAGATCGACGGATCGGTCTGCAAGGTCGCGTTCGGGAACAGCGTCGCCGCCCGTTTGATCATATAGGCCTCCGCGCCGTCGATCGCGCTCAGACAGAGCCGTTTTGCCGGCGCGTTGAGCACGCTGTCGATGCAGGCGAGCTCTCTGTCCAGATTGCCCGCCGCGGTCGGCGCGATGCGGATCCCCTGCCGGTTGAGCGCGATCCGCTCGCTGTCCGTCAGCAGGTTGTTCTGTGTGCGGACAGCCGGGAAGTTCCCCTCCTGCGCGCCGATCAGGAAGACGCAGTCCGTGTCACAGCGGCGCTGCGACATCAGGCTGCCGACCGTTACGCAGTCAAGGCTTGCGGGGATCGTGCCGACCGTGCAGCGGGAGATCGCCGCGCGAAAGAGCCGCGCGAAGCTATCCGGCGTCCGTACGCTCTGTCCGAGCACGCCGTACATCTGCTCCAGCAGGTCCGTCACGATCGCGTACACCTGCACGCATTCCTGCTCAGCCTGCGGATCCCCCGCGCTGCGGCAGGCATCCGCAAAGGCGGCAAGGCGATCGTTCAGGTCGATCTTTTCCGTGAAATCATAGAGGGCGCGTACCATCGCGCCGGTGTCTTTGGCGTTTTTCAGCGCGTTCTGAAGCCGCAGCAGCGGCGCGATCGCAAGCGTTCGGTCGCGGTTCAGTTGATCCAGCCGCGCCTGCGCCGCCGGATCGAGACGCTTTTGGCTCCCGTCCGGGTGCATCGTCCATTCCCTGCCCCATCCGTTGCCGCTGACGTTCCAGAGAAAGGCGTAGGTATCCAGACGATCGCAGGCCTCGCGCGACAGCGGCGCCAGGCCGGATTTCAGATAGTTCAGCACGTCCTCCTGCTCCATGCCGCCGGTCGCCGCGTCCAGCGCGGACAGGAGCATACGGACGACCGGCTGACGCAGGATGTCCGTATCGCCCGCGAAATACGCGGGAATACCGAAGTGGCGGAAGACGGATTCCAGTACGGGCCGGTAAGAAGCGAAGTCCGCGCAGGCGACGGAGATATCCCGCCATCTCGCTCCCTCGGAAACGAGCCGCAGGATCTCGGCGGCGGTCTCGCGGCACTCGGCCTCGCGATCCGCAGGATGCAGGAAGCGGATCGCGTCCTGCTCCCCGGGGAAAGCGTCGTTTCTGCCGCCGAAGAGATAACGGCGCAGATATGCAAGCGGCGCGGTTTTCTCCTCCGCAGGGATCCTATCGAGATTAAACGAAACGTTCTGTGTCTTCGCGATTCCAATCAGCGACTTCGCGGTATCGCGCGCCGCTTCAAACTGCTGACCGCCGCGCGAAAGATCGTCGCATTGCAGCAGGACGGTCACGTCCGCGCCCTTATGTAATAGTTCCGCGATGATCTCCTGCTCGACGCCGTTAAAATCCGTGAAGCCGTCGAACCAGAAGGTCTTTCCCTCGGCATAGCATCCGGTCTCCATCGCGTACAGCAGGCGCGTCAGCCTGGTCTCGGGATTCTGTCCCAGATTGGCGCTGACCGCGTCGAAGCTCTCCATCAGGAGAGCGAATTCCTCCGTTTTGACGGCGAGCGTGCCGCTGAGCTGAGCGGCCGCCTCGCGCAGGCGTTCCGGCGTGACGCAGTAGCTGCGGAACTCCTCAAACATATCGATCAGGTGCAGCAGAAACTCCGGCTTGCTCACGCTCGTGCCGTAGATCTTCAGGCGTGAGCGGACCTGTTCGACCGCAAGCGACATCATGAACAGCCGCCCGGAGGCGTCGGTCTGCGTGTCGGCAACGCCGCCTTCCTCGGAGAACACGCGGTTTGCCAGTCTCGAAAAGCTCAGGACCTCCGCGTATTGTCCGATCCGGTCGCCGCCGTACTTGCAGAGCAGGCGTTCCGTCGTATGAGAGAACTGCTCGGGAACAATCAGGATCTGCCCTGCTTTTTCCCGTTTCGCGCAGTCGCACAGCTCGCCCAGCAGCCGTTTTTGATTGATCTTTCTGTCCGTGCAAAGTCTGATCTGAAGCATCTGTCTTTCACCTCTTTGCGTATCATATCATATTCTCAGTCCTATTTGCAGGACATTGCGAAAAAAAACTGCCTGTTCGGCAGATTTTTCTGCGTGTCGACGAGGCTGTCGACACGCAGAGCGGGTTTTCAATCTTTTATATAAGCTTGAAAACCCGGTTCTATTGAACGTGAAAGACCCCCTCCCGGGTTTCTTTCACACTTTTTTCCTTCCCGCAGACGAGGCGCTTTCCGTTTGTCTGCAGTCTGAATACTCAGTCGTTTCCTACAGTTTTCAGCTTTTAAGAAATTCGATCAGCGCCTGCACCCATTCAAAGACCTTGAAGCGGATCGTGTAGGTCTCCTCGCCGCCGCGGATCAGGTCGGTCTCCGCCTCGTCAAAGCCGCCGACCGCCGCGCAATGCTCCAGCGCGTCCGAGCTCGCCGCCTCGCACAGCGACGGAAACACGACGCACCACCAGTTATGTCCCTGCGCCGCGCCGATGCGGATCCGAAGCGAAGGATAGGTCCCCGCAGGCAGCGTAAAGGTGTCGTAATATCGCGTCGGGAACGCCTCGTCCGCGACAGACGCCTGCACAGGCTGCCCGCCGGAGGCGATCAGCGCGGCCTTCTCGATGTCCGGCAGATGCGCGGCAAGGACTTCCCGCGCCTGCCGCGCGTTCGCGCAGTCGGCGGTCAATTCCGCGATCACCGGCAGCACCGCATCGCGCACCGCGAGCTTCTGCGCCTGATCGGCGTCGCTGTCGGAATTCGCGACGACATGGAGCCGCACGGTCTTTTCCGCGAGCCGCTCCTGCGTCCACAGGGTCTCCGCCGCGCCGAGACAGAGCGCCGTGAACGCGACGAGCAGCACCCATGACAAAACCCTGATTTTCATAAAGAAACACCGTCCGTATGTAGAAGATATCTACAGTATGGACGGTGTTTTCGGCATTTATACGGTATGCGCCGCGAAGGTCTGCAAATGATTCGCCTGCAAGGCCTCGCAGGCGGCCTTCGCGCAGTTCGGACAGCGGAAGATGCCGAAGACGGCGGAGCCGCTGCCGGTCATCATCGCGCCGAGCGCGCCGTGCGAGCGAAGCTTCTGCTTGATCTCTTCAATCTGTAGGTCGGAGACCGCCTGCTCGAAGACGTTGCACAGCAGGCCCGCGATCCGCTCCGCATCGCCGTTCTGAACGGCGCAGAGCATCGCGTCCGTATTCGGCCGGTCGTCGATCTCGATGCTGTCCAGGCTTCTGTACAGCTCCGGCGTGGAGAACGCGAGCGGCGGCTTGCAGATAACAAGATGGAGCAGCGGCGCGGCGGGCAGCTTCGTCAGCCGCTCTCCCCTGCCTTCCGTCAGCGCGGTCCCGCCGAGAACGCAGAACGGCACGTCCGAGCCGACCTTTGCGGCGACGGCGCAGAGTTCGTCAACAGAAAACGGTTCGTTCGCCCAACGGTTCAGCGCGCGAAAGACCGCGGCCGCGTCCGCGCTGCCGCCGGCAAGCCCCGCTTCCGAAGGGATCCGCTTCGTAATGCGGATCGCGATGCCGTCCGGCTCTCTGCCGAGGCAGTTGAAGAACGTCTGCGCCGCCTTCCACGCGAGATTTCGCCCGTCGCAGGGAATCCCCGCCGCGTCGCAGGTCAGCGCCCACGGTCTGCCCGTATCGACGTCGATCTCCACATCGTCGCACAGCGAAACCGTCTGCATCACGGAGCAAAGATCGTGGTATCCGTCCTCTCGTCTGCGCAGAACGTCCAGCGTCAGATTGATCTTCGCGTACGCGCGTTCCGCAAGGGTGATCATTTGATCTTTCTGCCCTCGAGGTAGTAGCGCTTCTCGCGGCTGTGACCCATGGAGAAGGTCTTTCTCGGCAGGATGCCGTCCGCGATCACGCCGCGGAAGAGCTGGCTCTTTTCCATCGCGGGCAGCAGGAAGCCGATGGCGTTCGGCTGCTTCGCGAGCTGAATGAGCGCGTCGTCGTCGTGGATATAGTCAATCTCGCCCGCATGCTCTTTGAGATAGCTGTCAAGGAAGCCCTGCAGCACGCCGACGGCGAGCTGGCTCTTCGCCTTGTCCAGATAAACCGTGCCGCTCTCCTCGCCGATATACCACTTGACCTCGAAGCCCTCGTCCGCGCAGGCTTCCTTCTTCAGCGCCTCGAGCAGCGCCTTCGGGTCGCACTTCGTGACGACGCGGTGGATGGGCTCGAAGACCTGCGCCTCGTCGTGGATGTTCTCCAGCTCGACGAGGGCGAACCGCGCCGGATGATTGGAAAGATCCTCGCCCGGATGCTTCGCCTTGAGCTCTTCGTAGCAGGACTTCGCGGTCGCAAGCGAATGGTTGCCGTCGCCGACGGCGAAGACCATAGGCACGCCCTTGAGGTCTTCGTACTTCTTGCCGACGCTTGCGGTGTACTCGGTCAGGCGGGCGTTGAAGGCCTCGGCCTCCTTGCCGTCGACCAGCCAGCCGGCGATGTGGTTGCCGCCCTCCATGAGGTCGAAGTCGTAGAGCTTCTTGAGGCTGTCCTTATGCGCGGCGATCGGCTCGATCAGGACCTTGTCGTGGTCGTCGCAGAGCATCAGGATATGCGGCAGCTCGATCGGGGCGTCACGGCGGACGCGCATACGCGGCGGGATACGCTCGACGACGGTGCGCTCGGTCGCGCGGATGGCGGAGGTGGAGCCGGTGGAATAATCATAGGCGTCCAGATCGACCATGCCCATCAGGCCCTTGCGGATCGTGCCGTTCTCCAGCGTGCGCTCGACGTAGACGAAGGCGTTCGGATAGGTTTTGAACACGTTTTTCCTCAGATACTCGTCCATCGTCGCGTTGATGAGCGCGGTGTGCTCCGCTTCCTTCTCGGTGCCGAGCTCGGCCTCCGGGAGGATCAGATTGATCGTCGACGGCGCGCCTTCGGCGTTCTTGCGGACGCGCTCCCAGTAGGCGGGATCGGAGGTGAACTGGTCGCAGGCGATGACCGCCCACTTTTCCATGGACTGTACTTCGGGGAAGAGAATATCAGCCGGTAAAAATGCGTTCATTTCGGATACCTCACTTGTCGTATTTTTGTTTTGCATAACAGATTTATTATACCGTAATTTCAAATCATTGTATAGTGTTTTGCGAAAAATGCCGTCCGTGATTTTTTACAAATTTCTCCTTGAAAATTGCGTATAGTGACGGAAAAAGCCGCTCATAATAGGTACAGCAAAAAATACAGGAGGAACAATGATGGATACCTTAGCGCTGATTCTCAGCATTATCGGTTCTCTGAACTGGGGCCTGGTCGGCATTTTCCGCTTCGACCTTGTCGCGTGGCTGTTCGGCGGTCAGACCGCCACCATCAGCCGCATCATCTATACGATCGTCGGACTTGCCGGTCTGTGGTGCATTTCGTTCCTGTTCCGCAGACGCGTCCTGGCAAACGCGGAACATTGAAAAACGGGGCTGAAAACAGCCCCGTTTTTCATTTTACAATTCTGCCGAGTTGGCTGATATAGAGGTCGGAGCCGATCATCATCGGGTAATTCAGGATGATGCAGTCGTTGACATTCTGCTCCTGCGCGAATTTTACGATATCCAGCGTCGGCTTGCCGTCGCTGTTGAATTCGCGTGGGTCGACGACGATGATCTTGCTGTAGTGGCTGGTCAGCCACGGCGCGAAGGCGTTGCCGTAGGACTCCTTGATGAGCATACAGACCGGGCCGTCCACGTCCGTCGTGATGACCGTGATGGGATGATCGCCGCCGAGGAAGCAGAGATACTTGTTGGAGTACTCCGCGTCGATATGGCAGATCACGCCGAGCTGATAGCCGTTCGTCAGGGTCGTATCCGAGTAGACCCAGGTGTCGCGGTCCACGAAGGGAACGTAGTACTGCAGAACGTCCGGATTGTCGCGCAGGATCGCCGCCTGCGGATAGTTCTCGAGGAAGTTGTACATCGAGCCGACGAAAACGTCATACTGTCCCGTCTCAAACTTGCTCAGCGGCTCCGCTTTCATCCCCGCCTTTTCGCAGAAGGCGACGTAGGCGTAGTACGCGCCGAGCTGCGTCCAGTGATGATCCGTGCGGAAATAGACGTACTCGTCGATATGCGCGGCGAGCTTGCTGTAGGCGTCGACCGTCTTCACGTTCGAGCCCATGTGGTCGTAGGCGTAGTCGATCATCGCCGACTGCGAACACTCGCCGGTGTGATAATCCTCCGGCGTGTAAAACTCCGCCGCGTTCGGGACAAGGATGCTGTAGGTATGGACCTTGCTGCCCAGCGCGGTCGCGATGGAGGTCACCGCCGCGGCATAGTCGTCGATGGAATCATAATCGGCGTAGGCGACTTCGACCGCGCGGTTGCCGACCAGCACCGCCGCGCCGAGATTCTCCACCACCATGCCGGGCTGGAGGCCGTCGCTCGGCTCCACGCTTTCGGGCGGCTCGGTCGTCTCGGTCGGTTCCGTGGAATCGGTCGGATCGACCGTCTGCGACGGATCCGTATCGGTCGGAGCCTGGATCGACGCGCCGTGCTGCGCCGCCTGGCCGTCCATCGTGACGAGGAGCTGCACGTCGTTCTCTCCGCTCAGGCCGGAGAATTTATAGAAGCCGTTCAGGGCCTTGTTCACGCTCTTGAGCGTGTCGGACTGCGGGAATGCGGCGGCGTACCACGCGCGGTTTCCGCTCGCGTACGAGCCGTCGAAGAAGCTGCCGAAGGTGGTCTCCGGCTTTGCCGCGTCCGCGTTGAGATGGAAGAGCGAATAGACGCCGACGGAGAGCAGAAGGACAAGGAAGAGCGCGGCTAAGATCGCATAAACTTTTTTCATAACTGCCTCCGATCAGAACGAAGCGTACAGCGATGGCTTGCTGGCTGCGCCGACCAGCGAGGCGGTGCAGAGATACAGCAGCAGCGCGGCGAACAGGAAGAGGCTGATCGCGTAGATCAGCTGCATCGCGGAGAATTCGCTCTCTTTGCGTCCGCGCACGAGGAGCGCGCCCCAGAGGAAGCTGAACCATTTGGGCAGGACGGACGAACCGATGGCGCAGATCGCGATCAGCGGCAGAGAATTGCGCAGGATGACGCCGACCGGCGCGCCCCAGAAGCTGCCCTTGCCGAACATCATGGCAAGGCTGTTGCCGAGCGCGGGGAGACTCTCGTGCGAGAAGATTACCCAGCCGATCAGGACGAAGAACATCGTGATCAGCAGACGCGCCGCGTAGGGCAGCTTTTCAAGCTTCGGCATGAGCTGTTTTTCCGCGACGAGAAGCGCGAAGAAATACAGGCCCCAGATCAGATAGTTCCAGTTCGCGCCGTGCCACAGGCCGGTCAGCGCCCAGACGATGAAGAGATTGAGGATCTGCCGCGCCTTGCCCTTGCGGTTGCCGCCGAGGGGGATATAGACGTAGTCGCGGAAGAACGCGCCGAGGGTCATATGCCACCGCCGCCAAAACTCCGTGATCGACTTGGACGTATAGGGCAGATCGAAGTTCTCCGGGTACTTGAAGCCGAAGATCCTGCCGAGGCCGATCGCCATATCCGTACAGCCGGAAAACTCGAAGTAGATATAGAACGTGAACATCAGCGCGCCGAGCCACGCCGCCGCGCCGTACGACAGGGCCTCCAGCTCCGAATAGGCAAGATACGCATAGTCGGCAATCAGCACCTTTTTGGCAAGGCCGACGCAGAAGCGCACGCCGCCTTCAAAGATCGCGCGCGGCGAGGAACGGCGCCGCAGGAGCTGATCCTTGACGTCATTGTAGCGGACGATCGGTCCCATCAGCATCTTCGGGAACATGCAGACGTAGAGCAGGAAGGTCAGGAAATCGGGCGCGGGGTCGTGCTTTCCCTTGTAGGCGTCCACGTGATATGCGATCATCTGGAACGTATAGAACGAAATGCCGATCGGAAGCGCCCACCCGATCACACCGCCGCCGTCCGCGCCGGTAATGCCGAAAATCCCGAGGAAGAAGTTCAGATACTTGAACAGCGCGAGCACCGCGATGTTCAGCGCGACGGGCAGGATGACCGTGCGGCGGTCCTTGTTGTAGATGCGGTCGCCGAGCCAGTAGTTGCCGAACGCCGTCAGAAGCAGCAGCGGCAGATAGTACGGCTGCCCCATCGTATAAAACAGCAGGCTCGCCGCGATCAGGGCGATATTCTTGCCCCTCATCTTCGGGATCAGGAAATACGCCGCGATGGTCAGCGGCAGAAAAATATACAGGAAATAAAGATTTGAGAATTCCACTGTCTGTCCTCTTTCTTTCTTTTACAACATCATAACTTTAACAAAAAGCGGACGGGATTTCAACAGGAATTTTCATTTTCCGCACGATTTACCGTACATTTTGTCCGCTTTGCCGGAACCGTGCCGGCGACCACCCTGTTTTGCAGCAGCAGAAGCGCCGCCAGATTCGGGATCGCCATCGCCGCGTTGAGGATATCCGCAAGCTCCCAGGCCGCGCTCACCGTAACGTAAGGGCCTGCCGCGACGGCGAGCAGGTAGAAAACGCGATAGATCTTCCGGACGCGGGGCTTCTCCCCTGTCAGATAGCAGACGCAGCGTTCGGCGTAAAAGTTCCATCCGATGATGGTCGCAAAGGCGAAAAAGATGAGGCAGACGACCAGAACGAACGAAGAGACCCGCTCCGGCCACGGAAGCCCCGTTCTCCATGCGGCATCCGTGATCTTTACGCCTTCCAGCGGCGCGTTCCACGCGCCGGTCACGACGAGGCACAGCCCCGTCACCGTGCAGATCACGAGCGTATCGATAAAGGTCGCCGTCATGGAGAGAAGCCCCTGTTTCACGGGGTCCGTCTCGTCGGAGGCCGCGGCCGCGATCGGCGAAGAGCCGAGGCCCGCCTCGTTCGTGAACACCCCTCTGCCGATCCCCATCCGCAGGGCGAGCTTGACGCTGACGCCCGCTCCCGCGCCGAGGGCCGCTTCGGGACGGAACGCGCTTCTGACGATCAGCGCAAGGGCGGACGGGATCCTGTCCGCCAGGCGGATCAGCAGCACGGCGGAAAAGAGAAGGTACAGCGCGGCCATGACGGGTACCAGCGCCTCGCAGACCTTCGTGATCCGCCGTACCCCGCCGAGCAGCACGAGCGCTGCAGCAAAGGCGGTCAGCGCGCCGCTGATCACGACCGCGAAGGAATAAGAGCGTCCGCCGAGCACGATCGCCGTTTCGGAGGGAAAGAAAGCGTCCGCCGCGCCGGTGATGCTGTTGACCTGCGCCGTCGTGCCGACGCCGAGCAGGCCGACCGCCGCGCCCGTGACCGCAAAGGTCACGGCCAGCCAGCGGAAGCGGCTGCCAAGACCCTGCTCGATATAGCAGAACGGACCGCCGAACCAGCCGTCTTTCTCCCTCCGTCTATACCTGACCGCGAGGAAGCCCTCAGCGTACTGCGTCGCCATGCCGAAGACCGCCGCGATCAGCATCCAAAGCAGCGCGCCCGGTCCTCCCGCCGCAAGGGCAGTCGCAACGCCGACGATATTTCCCGTGCCGACGGTCGCCGCGAGCGCGGTACAGAGCGCGGCGAAGGGGCTGATCCCGTCCGCGCTTTCCTGCGGCCGGATCAGTCGGAGCGCCCTGCCGAGTCGGCGGAACTGCACGCCCTTCAGCCGCACGGTATACAGTGCGCCGACGCCGAGGAACAGGAGCATCAGCGGCCATCCCCATACCCGCTGCCCGACCCGCCGCAGGAATTCTTCCATGTTTTGCCTCCGATTTGAAAAATTTTTGCGTTTTTTGTCCGCATTTGTTTGCAATCCGTTAAAAATTCTGATAATATTATTACAATTTTACGGAAAGGTCCTGTCCGAAATGCTGGAGCTCAAAAAAATTACGAAAGATTATCCGAACGGCGACGACGTCGTCCGCGCGCTGCGCGGCGTCAGTCTGTCCTTTCGCAGGAACGAGTTCGTTGCGATCCTCGGTCCGTCCGGCTGCGGCAAGACGACCCTCCTCAATATCATCGGCGGGCTGGACCGCTACAGCGACGGCGACCTTTCCATCAACGGCGTCTCCACAAAGAAATACCGCGACCGCGACTGGGACGCTTACCGCAACCACTCCGTCGGCTTCGTCTTCCAGAGCTACAACCTGATCCCGCACCAGAGCGTGCTTTCCAACGTGGAGCTTTCGCTGACCCTCTCCGGCGTTCCGGCGAAAGAACGCCGCGAACGGGCAAAGAGCGCTCTGGAACAGGTTGGTCTGGGCGACCAGCTCCACAAGCGTCCGAATCAGCTCTCCGGCGGCCAGATGCAGCGCGTCGCGATCGCCCGCGCGCTGGTGAACAACCCGGATATCCTGCTGGCCGACGAGCCGACCGGCGCGCTGGACAGCGAAACGAGCGTGCAGGTCATGGATCTGCTGAAAGAAGTCGCGAAGGACCGGCTCGTCATCATGGTGACGCACAACCCGGACCTTGCGGACCGCTATGCGTCGCGGATCGTCAGACTGCACGACGGCAGGATCGTGGCCGACTCCGACCCCTTCACGGCGCAGGAGGCTCCCGCGGAGAACAAAAAGCACGGCAGGACGTCCATGCGTCTGCTGACCGCGTTCGGTCTCAGTCTCAACAACCTGTGGACGAAAAAGGTACGCACCCTGCTGGTGGCTTTCGCCGGCTCGATCGGCATCATCGGCATCGCCATGATCCTTTCGCTGTCCCACGGCGCGAACAACTATATCCGCGACACCGAAGAAAACACGCTGAAAAGCTATCCTCTGACGATCACCTCCTCCGGCATGGATTTCACCTCTCTGCTGACCGACGCCGCAGAGGAGGCGGACGCGCAGAACGCCGAGGCCGCCGAGGTCAGAGAATGGAACATGATCACGAAGATGTTCTCGCAGGTGACCGCGAACGACCTGCGCTCCCTGCGCAACTATATCGAGGAAGAGGACGACGCCATCCGAGCCAACGCGCAGGCGGTGGAATACGACTATAACGTCACGCCCTATCTCTACGCGTATTCCGACGGAACGTACCGTCAGGTCAATCCGGACACCGCGCTCGCCCAACTCGGCTTTTCCTCCGGCACCTCGATGAATTCCCTGATGTCGACCTTCACCAACCGGGACGTGTTCTCGCGGATGCCCGCGACAGACAGCGTCTACCGGAATCAGTATGAGATCAAAGCCGGCAGATGGCCCGAGCGCTATAACGAATGCGTGGTGGTGCTGACGAAAAACAGCCGCGTGTCCGACATTGCGCTTTACGCTCTCGGCCTGAAAGACCCCGAAGCGCTCGACGAGATCATCCGGGACTTCATGCAGGGAAAAAGCTACGACGGAGAAGTCCGCACCGAGACCTATGCCTATCAGGACTTCCTCGGCATTGAATTCCGGTTGCTGTCTCCGGCGCAGTTTTATACCTATGAGGAACACGCCGACACGTGGATCGACCGCTCCGAAGACGAGGCCTATATGAACGCCCTGCTGGCGGACGCCGAAACCGTAACGATCGTCGGCGTCGTGCAGCCGACCCCCGAATCCGACGCTTCTCTCCTGCGCCAGGGCATCGCGTATCCCGCTTCGCTGACGATCCGCCTGATGGAGATCGCCGCGGACACGCCCGTCGTGCAGGCGCAGCTTGCATCTCCCGAAAAGAACGTCCTGACCGGAGCGGAATTCGGCGAGAAGAAAGCCGACGCCGGCTTCGACCTTTCCAGCGTTTTCTCCTTTGACGAGGCGGCGCTGCGGGAGATGTTCGATTTCGACGCGGACGCGCTCGGCCTCGACTTATCGTCGCTCGACGCTTCGCAGTTCGATCTTTCCGGCATGCAGGATCTGAGCGGCGTCACGCCGCAGTTTTCCGACGAAACGCTGAAAGAACTGCTGTCCTCCGTGGAATTCCAACTGTCCGAGGAAGACGCGCAGGCGCTCTTCGGCGATCTGATCAAGGGCTACGCCGACTATGCCGCCGCAGATCCCGCCACCGACTACAGCAAGCTGTTTGAAGGAGCGGCAGACTTCCTCCGCTCCGAGCAGGCCGCTTCCCTGCTGACCGGCGCGATCAGCGCGGCCGTGCAGGAGAACGCCGAGGGACTGCTGACCGCCGACGACCTCCGTATCCTGCTGAACAGCGTCTTGGAAGGCTTCGCCGACTACGCCGCAGGCCGGGAGATCAGCGAGCCCGGTCAGCTTTCGGCGGTGCTGAACGAATATCTGGCGAGCGCGGAGGTCGCCGCAGAGCTGGAACTGATCCGCCAGAACCTAAACGGGCGGCTGGCCGCGCTGGAGCTCTCCGATGAACAGATGCAAGCCATCTCATCCGCGCTGCTCGAAGCGTATTCGGCTTATGCCGAAGCCAATGCACTGCCGGATCCGCAGAAGATGACGGGCTCTTTCCTCGCCTACCTCAACACGCCGGAAGTCCAGAAGAAGCTCGCCGAAGCCGTCAGCGGCGCGATTCGCACCGACGGACTGGAGGCGGCAGCGTCGGACCTGCTTTCGCAGATGCAGGGCGCGGTCGCGCAGCGCGTCGCCGCCGTGATGGCGGACGCGATGGGGCAGATCGGTCGGCAGATGCAGGACCGCTTGCAGGACGCGTTCCGTTTCGACGCGGACACGCTGAAAGACGCCTTCCGCACGACGCTTTCCAACAACGAACTCCGGGATCTGTTCAACGCGCTTCTGTCCGGCGACACGACCGCAACGCCGGAGGGCGTTCTGACGAAGCTTGGCTACGCCGCGCTCGACGATCCCTATACCGTCACGATCTACCCGAAGGACTTCGACAGCAAGATCCGGATCAAGGACGCGATCGACCGCTACAACGAAACGCAGGAGGCCGCCGGCGACGACGAAAAGGTCGTGCGCTATACCGACATCGTGGATACGTTGATGGGCTCGGTCACCAAGATCGTCAACGCGATCAGCGCGGTGCTGATCGCCTTCGTCGCCATTTCGCTGCTGGTTTCCTCCGTCATGATCGGCGTGATCACCTATATCAGCGTCCTGGAGCGGCGCAAGGAGATCGGCATCCTCCGCTCGATCGGCGCTTCCAAGCGCAATATCGCCAGCGTATTCAACGCCGAGACCTTCATCATCGGCGCGCTCGCGGGCATTCTCGGCGTCGGCGTCACGCTCCTGCTGATCCTTCCCGCCAACGCGATCATCCACACGTACGCGGAGCAGTACAATATCAACGCCGCCCTGCCGCCCCTTGCCGCGGTCATTCTGATCCTTCTGAGCATCACGTTGACGCTCATCGGCGGCATCATCCCCTCGCGCAAGGCGGCGCACAGCGATCCCGTCGCCGCGCTCCGCGCGGAATAGTCTGAAACAAGCAAAAGCTGCTGCAAGCACAGCTTGCAGCAGCTTTTCTATATGGAATCAAATATCTTTGCGTCCTTCGAGGGCGCGCAGCAGCGTGACTTCGTCGGCATATTCGAGCTGACTTCCGACGGGGATGCCGTAGGCAAGGCGCGTTACGCGCACCTCCATCGGCCGCAGCAGACGGGAGATATACATCGCCGTCGCCTCGCCCTCGGTGTCGGGGTTGGTCGCCATGATGACCTCGCGCACCTCGTCCTTGCCGACGCGCTCCAGAAGCTCGCGGATGCAGATGTCGTCCGGCCCGATGTGGTTGAGCGGCGAAATGACGCCGTGCAGCACGTGGTACACGCCGCGGAACTCTCTGGCGCGCTCCATCGCGATCACATCCTTCGGGTCGGCGACCACGCAGATCGTGCTGTGATCGCGGGTCTCGTCGTCGCAGATCGGGCAGAGATCTTTGTCCGTCAGATTCCGGCAGCAGGGGCACAGATGGACGGACTTTTTCGCCTCTACGATCGCGTCCGCGAACTCCTGCGCCTCGACTTCCGACCGGCTGAGCAGATAGAAGGCCAGACGCTGCGCCGTCTTGCCGCCGATGCCAGGCAGTTTCGCAAACTGTTCGGTCAGCCGCTCCAACGCGGCGGGAAACAGCCGCATCAGAACAGACCGCCCAGGTTCAGGCCGCCGGTCAGCTTCGCCATATTCTGCTGGGTCTCGGCATCCGCCTTGCGCATCGCCTCGTTGACTGCCGCGACGACCATGTCCTGCAGCATTTCGACGTCGTCGGGATCGACCGCCTCGGGGTTGATCGTCAGCGCGACGAGCTCGCGCTTGCCGCTGACGCGCGCCGTCACCATGCCGCCGCCGACCGTCGCCTCATATTCCTTCGTCTCAAGCTCTTCCTGCATTTTCAGCATATCCTGCTGCATTTTCTGCGCCTGCTTGATCATGTTCATGTTCATACCGCCGCCCATACCGCCGCGGAATCCGCCTTTTGCCATTTTCTTTCTCCTTTACTTGAAATCGATCAGATCGGGATGTTCCGCGCCGAAGGAAAGAAGGCGGTCGAAATTGCCGTTGGACTTCTTTTCCTCTCCGCCGCGGGAGATCCTCACTTTGACCGGACGTCCCGCCTGCGCGGAAGCTACCTCCGTGATGATTTGCAGGACGTTCGGTTTATTGACGACGCTCTCGGCGAAATCCGCCGTGATCGTCAAAATCAGTTCGTCTTTCGTCAGCCGTCCCCGTACCGGCGCGCCGTCCGAGACGGAGAACATGCCCAGCGCGGGCGGCCGAAGCACGGTGCGAAGACGCTGCACGAGCTGCGGCCACGCGCTGTCATTGACAGGCTCCGGCTCTGCTTCCGGCGGCGCTTCCTCCGGCACGGGAGGTTTTTCTTCTTCCTCCTCCCACGGAGGCGTTTCCTCTTCCTTTACAGGCGGCTGCGCCGTCTGCACCGTCAGCATACCGCTCGCGATCTTGTTTTCCAACCTGCTCAGCCGCGCGTTGATCGCCTCGGCGTCCAGATCCGCCTCGGGCTCGCACAGACGCAGGAGGCAGAGCTCCGCGTCGATGCGGCGGTTCGCGCTCGCGTTGAAACCCGCGGCGGCGTCGCGCAGCAGGGCGGTCATCCGCAGCAGTTCGCCCGCGCCGAACAGCGGCAGCAGCGTCTTCAGCTCCTTCTCCGTGCAGATGCCGGAGATCATGCTCACGCCGGAAGCCGACGTTTTCAGGATCAGCAGATCGCGCGCGACCGTGCAGAGCTCGTCCAGCATGGCGGCGAGGTCTTTGCCGTCCGCGTACTGCGCGTTGAACAGGGTCAACGCCTTCACGCTGTCATGCGCGCCGATCGCCTGCATCAGTTCCGCCGTCTGCCGCGTGCCGGCAAGGCCGAGCGTCCTGCAGACCTGCTCCGTGTCGATCGTTCCCGACGCGGCGGAGGCGCACTGGTCGAGCAGGCTGACCGCATCGCGCATACCGCCGTCCGCCAGACGGGCAAGGTAGGCCGCGGCGTCCGGCTCCAGCGGGATGTTTTCTTTATACGCGATATAATTCAGGCGGTCGACGATGTCCTCCGGCAGAATCCTGCGGAAGGAGAAGCGCTGACAGCGCGAGAGGATGGTCGCGGGGACCTTGTGCAGTTCCGTCGTCGCGAGGATGAACAGCAGGTGCTCCGGCGGTTCTTCGATGATCTTCAGAAGCGCATTGAACGCGCTGATGGAGAGCATGTGCACCTCATCGATAATATAGACGCGTTTTTTGACCTCGGCCGGGGTGTAGACCGCGTCGTCGCGCAGGGCGCGGACGTTGTCCACGCCGTTGTTGGAGGCGGCGTCGATCTCCAGAACATCCAGACACGCGCCGGAATCGATGCTTCTGCACGCGGGGCAGCAGTTGCAGGGGTTGCCGTCGAGCGGGTTTTCGCAGTTGACGGCTTTGGCGAGAATCTTCGCGCAGGTCGTCTTGCCTGTGCCTCTGGTGCCGGTGAACAGATATGCGTGGCTCAGGCGATCGTTCATCACCTGATTCTTCAGCGTCTGCGTGACCGCCGTCTGACCGACCACGTCGTCAAAGGTCTGCGGCCGGTATTTTCGATAAAGTGCCTGATACATTCCGTTCACCTCCCAGCTAATTTAGTATAAACGATAATGAAGAAAAATGCAATAAAAAACGCGGGCCGCTTTGTCTGCGGGAAGGAAGATCGTGTGAAAGAAACCCGGGAGGGGTGTCTTTCACGTTCAATAAAAGCGGATTTTCAAACATTTGCGTTTGAAAATCCGTTGCAGCGTGTCGACAAGAATTGTCGGCACGCTAAAAAACGCGGAGGAATACCTCCGCGTTTTATTCTTCGGCCCATGACAAGATCGCACACCCGCATTTGAGCGTATGCTATATCCGTTTCCCGGGCAGCCAGCTCAGAAACGGCTGACTCACGGCACACGAACCGATCCGCTTAATGCTGCTCGGTTCCCCGCCTGACATGG
>CAJOEH010000016.1:0-56113 GCA_905233385.1 uncultured Oscillospiraceae bacterium | reverse complement strand
AGCAACACAGCATAGACCCGGGTGCGGGGCTTCATCCCTGCTGTAGCGGATTGCAGGCGACAGGGCACCGCTATCTCCCCGACTAGTGCGACCTTGTCACGGGCCGAAGCGTTCGATCGTATTATTCCAGTTTTTCCTCGATAAAATCCGCCAGATCGCCGATGGTCTCGATCTGCAGATCGCCTTCCATGCCGAGATCGATGCCGAGTTCTTCCTCCAGGTCCATGACCATTTCGACCATGTCGAGGGAGTCCAGATGCAGGCTCTCGAAGGTTGTCTCGCGGCTCATTTCCTCCGCGGGAATGTCCAGCTGACCGGAAAGATAGTTTCTGATTCGTTCGTACATATTGTTCCCTCCCGAATTTGGTTTGGAATCCTAACACATATGATAAGGCATTTTTCGCCGTTGTCAAGAGAAATTTTCTAATTGAGGAAGTCCTTCAGGATTTTGGAACGGGACGGATGGCGCAGCTTCCGCAGCGCTTTTGCCTCGATCTGACGGATCCGCTCGCGTGTCACGTCAAATTCCTCTCCGACCTCTTCGAGCGTGTGCATTTTGCCGTCGGTCAGGCCGTAGCGCAGGCAGAGGACCTTTTCCTCTCTGGGCGTCAGGGTCTTCAGAACACCGGCAAGCTGCTCGCGCAGCATGGCGAACGTCGCGGCGTCGGCGGGCTCGGAAGCGTCCTCATCCTGGATGAAGTCGCCCAGATGGCTGTCGTCCTCTTCGCCGACCGGGGTTTCCAGCGAGATCGGCTCCTGCGCGACGCGCATGATCTCCTCGACCTTCTCGACCGGAAGATTGAGCTTCTCCGCGATCTCGCCCGTCGACGGGTCTCTGCCGAGTTCCTGCACCAGCTCGTGCGAGGCGCGGGATACGCGGTTGATCGTCTCGACCATGTGCACGGGGATGCGGATCGTTCTCGCGTGATCCGCAATCGCGCGGGAGATCGCCTGGCGGATCCACCAGGTCGCGTAGGTGGAGAACTTATAGCCCTTCTCGTAGTCGAACTTGCCGACCGCCTTGATCAGGCCGAGGTTGCCCTCCTGGATCAGATCCAGGAACTGCAGGCCTCTGCCGACATAGCGCTTCGCGATGGAAACGACCAGACGGAGGTTGGCCTCCACCATGATGTTGTGCGCTTCCTCGTCGCCTTCCGCGAGCCGTTTCGCGACCTCCTGCTCCTCCTCGCCGGACAGGAGCGGGATCTTGCCGATCTCCTTCAGATACATGCGCACCGGATCGTTGATGCTCATGACCTCGGACATCTCGTCGGTATCGACCAGTTTTTCCTCCTCGATCAGCTCCAGATCCTCTTCGCTCGGCGCCATATCGTCCGGCTTGGAAAGGATCTCCACGACGTCGGATACGTCGATCTCGATGCCGGCGGCTTCCAGCGCGTTATAGATCATATCGGTCTGCTGCTCGTCGGCGTCGATGGAATCCAGCGCGTCGATCAGGTCCTTGGACGCGACTTTCTTGTCCTTTTTGCCCATTTCCAGCAGCTGCTGCAGTTTTTCATGCAGTTCGGTATCGTTTTGCAGCTCGTCCATTTATTTCCCTCCATATCCTTTTTTCTTGCGAAGGTTTTCCTGCATCGCCTTCAAATCGCTCTCGCCGGAGACGTTGGCGAGGCGGTATTCTTCCAGAATGATCCGTACGCAGTCGTCAAACGCCTCGTCGGTCAGCGGGGTATCCGGCCTTTGCAGGACGGAAGTCAGATGCGCCATTTCGTCCGGCGTCAGCAGGTCCGACAGCGCGGACGGCGCGACGGAAAGGTCGTCCTCCCAGCGGCGGCGCAGCGCGTCGAAGGCGCGTCCGAACATCGGGACGGAGAAATGCTCCATGCCGAGCGCTTTGGCGCGGTCGAACAGATCCGGCTGCCGCAGCAGCATGCGCAGCAGATTCTCCTCCGCCATCGCCGAGCGCATGTTCTCATAACGGAGCTGTCTTGCGCGCGGCTGCCGCGAAGCGGACACTTCAAGGTCCTTCTTATCCTGTGCTTTTCTGCTGATCGCCATACGCCGCCGGAACGCTTTGTTGATCTCGATCTTCATCGCGTCCGCGCTCAGTCCCGCCATTTCCGCCGCCCGCGCGCCGTAGATCTCGCGCTCGACCGCGGTGGAATAAGTGGAGATCAGCTCCGCCGCCTGCTTCGCGAATTCGACCTTTTGCTCGTCGATCGCGAGGTTGAACTTCATCTGCAGGGAGCGCAGGCGGTACTCCGCCTGATTCTCCGAGCCTTCCAGCAGCAGGCGGAAGCGATCCGCGCCGTACTTTTTCAGGAACTCGTCGGGGTCCTTCGCGCCCTGCATCCGCAGGACCTTCACACGCAGGCCGGTCTTTTCCAGCATCGGGATTGCCCGCTGCGTCGCGTTCTGTCCGGCGGCGTCGCCGTCGTAGGTCAGCACAACTTCGTTCGTATATTTGGACAGCATGTCCGCGTGCTCCTGCGTCAGCGAGGTGCCGAGCGATGCGACCGCGCAGTCAAAGCCGTACTGGTGCAGCGCGATGGCGTCCATATAGCCCTCGGTCAGAATGATAAAACCCATTTTGCTCTTTTTGACGATATTCATCGCAAACAGGTTCCGTCGCTTATTGAAGATCACCGTTTCCGGCGAGTTGAGGTATTTCGGCGTGGAGTCGTCCATGACTCTGCCGCCGAAACCGATGACGTTGCCGCGCACGTCGATGATCGGGAACATCAGACGGTTGCGGAAGCGGTCGTAGAGCGTGCCCTTGTTCTCCTTCTTGAGCACCAGGCCCGCGTCCAGCAGTTCTTCTTTGGTGAAGCCCTTGGCCGTCATCGCGTCCATCAGCGCGCTCCACGTATCCGGCGCGTAACCGAGGCCGAAACGCGTCACCGTCGAGCGGGAAAGGCCGCGCTTTTCGACGTAGGCGCGCGCCTCCGCGGCGGCGGGCGTTTTGAGCTGGTCGTTGAAGAACCGCGCCGCCTCTTTGCACAGCGCCCAGAGGCGCTCCTTTTTCTTGTAGAGCGACTGGTTCTCATTGTCCTCCGGCACTTCCAGTCCCGCGCGCTTGGCGAGGAACCGAACGGCGTCCGGATAGGAGAGGTTTTCGATCTCCATGATGAAATTGACCACGCCGCCGCCTTTGTGGCAGCCGAAGCAGTAGTAGATCCCCTTTTCGGGGGCGACGGAGAAGGATGCGGTCTTTTCGCCGTGGAAGGGGCACAAACCGAAAAGGTTGCTGCCCTTGCGCGTCAGAGCGACGTACTGCCCTACCACGTCCTCGATGGGGTTGCGGTTATTCAGTTCGTCTAAAAACGCGGGTGAAAACGCCATCTTCTTCTCCTTTCCGATCCGCTTCGACAGCGAACGCGTATTCTATAGCCATTATAAATCGGTCTATGTCCCTTATTCGGTACAATATGCCGAAATATTGCAAAATATTTATCCGCGCACCTGCCAGGCGAGCGGAATGAACAGTTCGTCGTATTTATACATCGCGTATTTATCCGTCATGCCCGCGATATAGTCGCAGACCGTGCGCTCCATGCCGTCAAAATCGAGCTGCGGCCGGAAGTCCGCCGGAATGGCGTTCGGATGGTGGATATAATAGTCGTAGAGTTGTTTCAGGATATCGCGCGCCTTGGCTTCTTCGCCCTTGGCCTTCGGATTCTTATAGACGCGCTCGAACATGAAGTTCCGAAGCGCTTCCATCGCCTCTTCGACCGCCGGCGTCATACCGAGTTCTCCCGTCCGGCGCGAATGGAAGATCATATCCGTCACGAGCGAGTTGATCCGCTCGCGGTGCGAATTGCCGAGCACCTCCGCGATTTCCCGGGGAATATCCTCGTCCGTCAGAATCCCCGCGCGCATGGCGTCGTCGATATCGTGGTTGATGTAGGCGATCTGATCCGACTTGCGGACGATCTGCCCCTCCAGCGTCTCGGGCAGGCGGCTGTGCCTGCTGTGCCCGAGGATGCCCATGCGGACCTCGTAGGTCAGATTGAGGCCCCTGCCGCCGTTTTCCAGATCGTCCACCACGCGCAGCGACTGCTCGTTGTGGCGGAACGGCTTGCCGGTCACCTCCGACAGCGCGACCTCTCCGGCGTGGCCGAAGGGCGTGTGTCCGAGGTCGTGGCCGAAGGCGATCGCCTCGGAAAGGTCTTCGTTGAGCCGCAGGGCGCGGGTGATCGTGCGGGCGATCCGCGCGACCTCCAGGGTGTGCGTCATGCGGGTGCGGTAATGGTCGCCCTCCGGCTGGAGGAAGACCTGCGTCTTGTGCATCAGACGGCGGAAGGATTTACTATGTAAGATACGGTCGCAGTCGCGCTGATAGCAGGTGCGCACGTCGTTCTCCGGTTCCGTTTCCGGGTTCGGACGCCCCTTGCTCTCGTCGGAAAACTGTGCCTTTTCGCTCAGCCGCAAATGCTCGCCGCGTTCCAGTTCCTCGCGAATTGTCATCGAGATTCCTCCTCTTGCAGCGGGAATGCCCTGTATTCGTTCTCGCCGATCAGGCCCGTGATCGTTCCCGCGGAGAGATCGGTCACGCGGTCCAGAAACGGCTTGACCTGCTGCTCCGGCAGGAGCAGATCGAAGCTGACGTCCGAGCCGAAGTCCGTGCCTTCCACGACGCCGCAGAACGTGGCGACCTCGATCTTCACGCGTTCATACCAGCTGTAAGGGCACGGCAGATAGAGCTTCGTCCAGACGCGTTTGATCGACTTCCCCGCCGCCTCCAGCGCGATCTTCGCGCTGTGCGCGTAGGCGCGAACGAGGCCGCCCGCGCCGAGCAAAATGCCGCCGAAATACCGCGTTACCACGCAGGTGACGTTGAAGATCCCCTCACGCTGCAGCACCTGCAGGACGGGCATACCCGCCGTGCCGCCCGGCTCTCCGTCGTCGGAAAACCGCGTCGCGCCGTCACGGATGATATAGGCGTAGACGTTATGCGTGGCGTCCCAGTAGGTCTCGCGCATCTGCCTGAGCCGCGCGAGGGCTTCTTCTTCCGTTTCCGTCAGAAAGATATGTCCGATAAAGCGGGAGCGGCGCTCGACGAATTCGGCGTCGGCATCCTTGGTCGGCACCAGATACTCGTTCATGCGTCCTGCTCCTTCCCGTATTTGCGGTAGCGGCCGTAGAGCTCCTCGGAGCAGATCGTTTCGACCTCGATCCCTTCGGGGGTATAGTCCGCCCGCAGCACCTGCGCCTGCTCGTGCAGGACTTCCAGCACGCCGCCCTGCGCGTAGGGCAGCAGCAGCGTCACGTGGTGCAGCTTGCCGAGTAAAACCTCCTCGATCTTCGACAGGAGCTCGTCCATGCCCACGCCGTTCCGGGCGCACATGGGAACGCTCCTCTCCCCGATCGGATAATTGGAAATATCGTCCAGCAGATCGACCTTGTTATAGCAGCGGATCACCGGCACACCCGGCTTGGCGAGCTTGTCGATCAGCCGGTCAACGACCTCGACGTGCGCCTCGCGCTCGGGGTCGGAGGCGTCGATGACGTGCAGAAGCAGGTCGGCATACTGCAATTCCTCCAAAGTCGCCTGGAAGGCCTCGATCAGATGGTGCGGCAGCTTGGCGATAAAACCGACCGTGTCAGAGAGCAGGATCTCCAGATGGTCGGAGACCTTCAGCCGCCGCGTCGTCGTGTCCAGCGTGTCGAACAGGCGGTCGTTCGCGGGAATGCCCGCGTCCGTGAGCCGGTTGAGCAGGGTGGATTTCCCCGCGTTCGTATAACCGACCAGCGCGACGACGGGAACGGAATGCTTGATCCTGCGCTGCCGCTGCACGGCGCGCACCTTGCGCACCTCGTTCAGTTCCTCCTGCAGGCGGTTGATCCGCTCGCGGATGTGGCGGCGGTCCGTCTCGAGCTTCGTCTCGCCGGGGCCTCTCGTGCCGATGCCGCCGCCGAGGCGGGACATGGATTTGCCCATGCCGGAGAGCTTCGGCAGCAGATACTGATACTGCGCCAGCTCGACCTGTAAACGGCCCTCGGCCGTCTTCGCCCGCTGCGCGAAAATATCCAGGATCAGCGCGCTGCGGTCCAGCACCGTCGCGTCCGTCAGATCTTCCAGCGCGCGGATCTGCGAGGGTGAAAGGTCGTTATCGAAAATGACGAGATTCGCTTCCGTCTTCTCCAGAAGCTCGCGCACCTCCTGCGCCTTGCCCTCGCCGATGAAGCTGTGCGGATCGGGCGCGTGACGGTTTTGCAGGACCTTGGCCGTGCAAACGCCGCCCGCCGTCTCCAGCAGGGCTTCCAGCTCGTCCAGGGTCTCGTATGTAGCGGTGTCTTCCGGCTTGAAGCAATCGGCGTTCAACCCGACCAGCACCGCTTTTTCGCTGATGACTCGATCCTTCTGCTCCATCGTTTTCTCCCAAAATGCGACATGAATGAAAAAAGTCCGCACCGATACGATGCAGACTTTTCACAAATTACTTCAGGCCATACTTCTTATTGAAGCGATCAACGCGTCCGCCGGTGTCAACCAGCTTCTGCTTGCCGGTATAGAAAGGGTGGCACTTGGAGCAAATTTCGACCTTGATGTCCTTTTTGGTGGAACCGGTCTCAATGACCTCACCGCAAGCACAGCGGATCGTCGTCTGTTCGTACTTCGGATGGATACCTTCCTTCATCACATTCACCTCTTTCTTGATTTCGTAAAAGGGGCGTTCTATCCCCATATTTTTTCAAAGCGCAATTATATTATCACAACTGTTTTTGAAATGCAAGTATTTTTTTCTGTTTTTTCAGCGAATTATTCAAAACCGCGGCGACTGCGTTCAGCGCGCGGCGATGGTTTCAAGAAAACGCATCAGAATAGTCGCGACCTGCGCTCTCGTCGCTCCGCCGTTCGGCGTCAGATACTGCGCTTCGCCGACCGTGCTGCCCTGGATGACCTGCCGCGCAATCGCCCAGCAGACCGCGTCCTTCGACCAGTCCGCGACTTCGTTCGCGTCGGCAAATCCCTCGAGCATTGCAGGGTCGGAAAGGCCCTCCGCCGCGGCGTCTGAGAAGCGGTACAGGACGGTCACGATCTGCTCTCTCGTCAGCACGCCGTCCGGGGCGAATCTGCCGTTCCCCATGCCGTCCATCACGCCGTTTTCGTAAGCCCACAGAACGGCTTCCGTGTACCACGTGTCTTCGGCGACGTCCGTATAGGGATTCTCAATCACAGTCTCCGGGCAGTCCTCCATTCTCCACAGCACGGTCGCGATCATGGCTCTCGTCATCGTCGCGTCCGGGGAGAAGGTCGTCTCGCTCGTACCCTTGAACAGACCGTGCACGACGGCGTATTCGATGCCCGCGTGCGACCAGTCCAGGAAGTTCTTCACGTCGGTGAACTGCTTGATCTGGCACTCGTGCGGATCGACCAGCGTTTCGCAGGCCGCCGGCGCGGAGTCGCCGTAACGGTTTTTGGCGGTCATTTCAAACGTGAACATGCCGAACTGGTCCGGCGTGAACGAATAGGCGTAACGGTCCGTCACGGTCACCGTGCGCAGATACGCGCCGTTGAGCGAGATACTGATCCGGTACTCGTCCGCGTTCGGCAGGGGGATCCACGAGAGCTCCACCGTTTCGCCGAATTTGTAGTTTTCTTTGCAGGTCAGGGCCGGCTGATTCGGCGCGGCGGTGTTGACGGGAGCGACCTGCACGTAGGTCAGCCGCTCCTGCAGGGCCTTTCTGGTAGTCTTGGTATTCCAGCGGATCTGGCAGTCCGACGCGATATTGCAGTCGGCGTAGACGACCTCGTCGCCCTTGACCGAGGTGACGAACACCGAATGTCCGTCGTTATTGATGCGCACGACGTCGCCCGCTTTGAGCTCGTCGAGCGAGTAGACCTTTTTCCACGTGTGCAGCAGCGTGCCGGTGCAGTCGTACGCCAGTTTGGCCGCGAAACCCATGCACTGGATGCAGTTGTCAAAGGTATTGCAGCCGCAGGTCCCTTTCGCGGGGTCGCAGACGCCGGTGCCGTGGTGCGTGCAGGGCTTGTCCGTCCAGCCGTTCGGATCGTTGGGCTGCGCCGGATCGTGGTTCCAGTACTTCCCGTTCGGGAATCTCGCCTGCAAATAATTCAGGAAAGCGGGACTGATCTGCGAATCCCCCGCCGCGCCCGTCGTCAAGGGGAGCACGGAAAGCAATACGGTCAGCGCGATCAGTACGCAAATGACTCTCTTTATCAATCGAATTGCACCTCTGTCAGAAACTCAGGCGATTTTAGCATATCCGCCGAAAGATGTCAAGTTTCGCTTTTGAACGGGACGGCTCGCGCACGTTCCTCCGCGCCGGGCGCAGACGGCGTCTGCGCCGCGGAAAAAAGCCCGTAGAGGTCGGAGGCTCTGCGCTCCAGCCGCGCGTACGCGCTGTCCGGCGCGGTCTCGCCCGCGTTCAGGATCGTGAGATTGCCCTTCTCCCGCGCCGCGCGGAGGATCTTCTGTCCTTCCTCGCGCAGGGCTAGGACGCGGACGTAGTGTGCTTCCTGCTCCAGCAGTTCTTTCGTGATGCCGAGGAAAGCGCACAGGAGCATCCGCATGATCCGCGTTCTCGTGTAGCGCTTCGACTTGGTCGCCGCGACGATCTCCTCCAGCGTCGCCTGTTCGCGGCAGGCGTGCATGAGCTTGCGCCACAGTCCCTCCGAGCCGAACGGAAGGCGGGCGAAGTCCTCCTCTTCCATGCCGCGCAGACGCGCGAGCCACGCCCGTTCGCCGCTCTGGATCGTAAAGCGCGCCGCGCCGTCGTAGAGCGAACGCGCTTCTTGCGGAACATATCGCGCCCAATCCTCCAGCGCGCGGAGCGAAGCGGCGGAGGGGTTTTCCTCGTCCAGACTGTCAAAATAGCCGCCCTCGCGCAGGATCGGAAGCGGCGTGAGCGTGCCGCCCTGCCGCAGGATCGCCTTGCAGTACTCCACAGCGAGGATATCGTTCGGGTTTTCGAGCAGATCGCCGTCGCCGCCGAGGTCCTCCAGCGCGTTCTGCCGCGCGCAGGGGAAGGAAACGCCGCTCGCCAGCTCGCTGCGCAGCTTCTGCGCGAACTGCTCCGTCAGAAGCAGCTTCGCGGTCTGCATCAGTGTTTCCCTATCGCCGGTCTCACATCCGAAACAGAGCGCGTCCACGCAGCCGAGCTTCGTCAGGATCTTCACGCCGCCGGCGGCAAAACCCTCCGCGGAGCGCAGCGCGCAGGTCACGGGCAGCTCGAGCACGAGGTCCGCGCCGCAGGCGACGGCGGCGGCCGCGCGGACGTGCTTGTCGAGGATCGCCGGCTCGCCGCGCTGGACGTAATTCCCGCTCATCAGGCAGACCGTACCGCCGAGCGTCCGCATTTGGGAAAGCTGCTTTGCGTGGCCGTTGTGGA
Source organism: uncultured Oscillospiraceae bacterium (assembly GCA_905233385.1). Lineage (GTDB taxonomy): Bacteria > Bacillota > Clostridia > Oscillospirales > Oscillospiraceae > JAZOXB01. The sequence continues at coordinate 46,795 of CAJOEH010000016.1, read as the reverse complement.
ACGGGTTGTATTCGCAGATCACGCCGGTATTTTTCACAAAAATTCCCCCATTTCCAAAAATGCACTTGCAACGGCAGGGATTCTATTATAGAATGATTTTGTATGTGACAATACTACCACGAAAACCGAAAAAATGAAATACATTTTTACAGGAGATACGCTATGAAAATTCTTGTGATCAACGCAGGCAGCTCTTCTCTGAAGTATCAGCTCATGGATCCGGACACCGGCAGAGTCTACGCGAAGGGTCTGTGCGAGCGCATCGGTATCGACGGCAGGCTGACGCACAAGGTCATCGACGAGCACGACGAGACCGTTCTGAAGGAAACGCGCGACATCCCGATGCCCACCCATTCCGAGGCGATCGACGCCGTCCTGTCCATCCTCGTCGACGAGAAATTCGGCGTCGTGAAGTCGTTGGACGAGGTCGACGCGGTCGGCCATCGCGTCCTGCACGGCGGCGATAAGTTCATCGAATCCTGCATCGTCGACGAAGCCTGCAAGAAGGCGATCGAGGACTGCATCCCCCTCGGCCCGCTCCACAATCCCGCGAACCTCAAGGGCATCATCGCCTGCGAGAACGCCATGCCCGGCAAGAAGCAGGTCGCCGTCTTCGACACCGCGTTCCACATGACCATGCCCCCGAAGGCCTACCGCTACGCGATCCCCAAGAAGTATTACGAAGAAGACCATATCCGCCGTTACGGCTTCCACGGCACCTCGCACCGCTTCGTTTCCAAGCGCGCGATCGAGCTGATGGGCAAGCCCGCGAGCGAGCTCAAGATCATCGTCGCCCATCTGGGCAACGGTTCCTCCCTGAGCGCTGTCGCGGACGGCAAGTGCCAGGACACCTCCATGGGCCTGAGCCCGCTGGCCGGCGTTCCCATGGGCACGCGCTCCGGCGACATCGATCCCTGCATCGTCGAATTCATCTGCAACAAGTACAAGATGACCCCGTCCGAGTGCCTGAACATGCTCAATAAGAAGTCCGGCATGCTGACGGTCTCCGGCGTTTCCTCCGACTTCCGCGATCTGGAAGCCGGCGCGAAGGCCGGCAACGAAGACTGCGCCCTCGCCCGCGACATGTTCGCCTACAGCGTGAAGAAGTACATCGGCGCCTACGCCGCCGCGCTCGGCGGTCTGGACTGCCTGGTCTTCACCGCCGGCGTCGGCGAGAACGACGGCAAGATGCGCGCGCAGATCTGCGAGGGTCTGGAATTCCTCGGCATCAAGATCGACCCCGAGAAGAACAAGGTCCGCGGCGAAGAGCGCATCATCTCCACGGACGATTCCAAGGTGACCGTCTGGGTCATCCCGACGAACGAAGAGCTGATGATCGCGCAGGATACCGCGGAGCTCTGCAGAAAATAAAAATCTACGATTGCCCTGCTTTCCGCGGGGCAATTTTTGAACGGAGGAATCATTATGACAGTTGCGGAACGTATGCTGAAATACGCGGCCTTTGATACGATGTCCGACGAAAACTCGCCCACCTGCCCCTCGACGGCGAAGCAGAGGATCCTCAGCGCGGCGCTGGTCGAAGAAATGAAAGCCATGGGCATCGCGGACGCCTATCTGGACGAGGACGGCTACGTCTACGGCACCGTCCCGGGCGCGGAAGACGCGCCGGTGATCGGCATGATCGCGCATGTGGACACCTCGCCCGCCTGCACCGGCGCGAACGTCAAGGCGCGGATCGTGAAATACGAAGGCGGCGACATCGCGCTGAATGAAACGACCGTGCTCTCTCCCAGGGATTTCCCGCGCCTGAACTGGAGCGTCGGCAAGCACCTGATCGTCACGGACGGCACGACCCTGCTCGGCGCGGACGACAAGGCGGGCATCGCGGAGATCCTGACGGCGGCGGAAGAGCTGATGAAAGAAGGCACGCGCCGCGCCACGATGCGCATCGCCTTCACGCCCGACGAGGAGATCGGCAGAGGCGCGGACCGCTTCAATCTCAAGGACTTCGGCGCGCAGTACGCCTACACGCTGGACGGCGCGACTGTCGGCGAACTCGAATACGAATGCTTCAACGCGGCGGCCGCGGTCGTCACGTTCAAGGGGCGCAGCGTGCATCCCGGCACCGCCAAGAACTGCATGGTCAACTCCCAGCTTCTCGCGATGGACTTCAACGCGCTCCTGCCCGTCCACGAACGCCCCGAATCTACCGAGGGCTACGAGGGGTTCGCGCATCTGTGCGAGATGAAGGGCGACGAGGAAAAGACCGTCCTGAAATACATCATCCGCGACCACGACCGCGAAAAGTTCGAGCAGAGAAAGGAAACCTTCCGCAAAATTACCGCTTTTATGAACGAGCGCTGCGGCGAAGCGCGCGTAGAGCTGCAGCTGACCGACACGTATTACAATATGGTCGAGGCGATCCGCCCGCATATGTACGTCGTCGACGCGGCGATCGAGGCGATGAAGCAGGCGGGCGTCACGCCGAAGGTCGTTCCCATCCGCGGCGGCACCGACGGCTCGAAGCTCTCCTATCAGGGACTTCCCTGCCCGAACATCTTCACCGGCGGCGAAAACTACCACGGACGCTTTGAATACGTCCCGGTGGAGGACATGGAGGCCGCCGTACAGACGATCAAGAATATCCTGATCAACGCGGCAAAATAAGGAGTTCTTATGAAAAGAACCATTGTCTTTTTATTGCTGATTTCTCTGCTGATTTCGCTGTGCGCCTGCGGTGGAAAAACTGCGGTCTCGCCTTCCGAACAGCCGCCGTTTGAAACGGCGACGGAGAAGGCGGACGCTCCTCCTTCCCCTGCCTACGAAGGAGAGCTTCCGGAGAATCTTTTCGGCATTTTCGACGAGGAAAGCTATACGAACGCGTACTTCGGCGTGCGTTTCCTGCGTGACGGCCGCTGGTCGTTTTATTCACAGCAGGAGCTCGCGAGCCTGAACGTCGGCGCCGCGGAGGGGGTGCTGCGGAGCAGGGGCTACGCCTACGACATGTACGCCCGCAGCGATCTGGACACGCTCGGCTTCACCGTGGCGATCCCCGCCGTGCAGTACGGAAAAGAGATGACGGAAGCCGAATACGCGCAGGCGACCAAGGACGCGAGCGCGCGGGATTACGCCGGCGCGGATTACGACGTCGTCAGCAGCGAGCTCGGCACGGTCGTCTTCGGCGGCGAAGAACACGCCTGTTTTGATCTGACCGTCGCCGCAAACGGCATGATGTTCTACACCAGGCAGATCTTCCTTGCACGCGGCGATCTCATCGGCGTCGTCTACGTCTCCGCGCAGAGCGAAGACGGCAGAGCTTCCCTGCTGAGCAGTTTTTCCGGCACATAGGCATTACAAAAGGCACCGTCGCTGACGGTGCCTTTTATCTGAAATTTGCGCGAACCGAACGCAGCGTTCTGCTGTCAGAGGTATTTCTGAATACAGTACATGGTATGCCCTTCGGGAAAGCCCTCGAGTACGCCTGTTACTTCGTAACCGTTCTTTTTGTAAAAGTCTACATTCCATTCGAACGCATCCAGTATCATGAGATACGCGCCGTTTTCCTTTGCCTCCCGCTCTGCCGCGCGGAGAAGAACGGAGCCGATCCCTTGCCTCTGATACGGCTCGTCCACCCAGAGCGCGTCGATATCCGCGCCGTTCCAGCCGTTGACGCCTCCGATGAAGCCGGCGATGATCTTCCCGTCTCCGTCCGTGACCTTTTTCCCGAGAGGGACATACTTATGCGCACGCGGCACGCAGGCTGCGTCATGGGCGTTCAGCTTTTCGCAGAGGTGCTCCGCATCGTTCTCGTCGCCGGGCACGACCTCAAAACCGCAGGAATCGTCCGATTCGTTTTCCTTTGAAGAAAGGCCGAGCCGTTTTATGAGCAGATAGTGCTGATGCCCCTTCGGAAAATCCGGCATCGTATCGACCAGCGTATAGCCGTGCTTTTCGTAGAGCGGCCGCGCCTGAAAATCGAAGGTACCGACCATCATAAGCGGACATCTCCGTTCCCTCGCCTTGCGCTCGGCAGCGTGGATCAGCGCGGAAGCCATCCCGCGTCTGCGGTATTCCGGCTCCACCCACAGATCATAGATTGCCGCGCTCTTCCAGGTGTCGATGCCCAGCCAGCAGCCGCCGAGGATGTTTCCATCCGCGTCCCTGATCTTAAAAACGAAGCGTTCCTCCTCCGCGCCGGGTTCCGGCGGCGCAATGGCATCGGAGGCCTCGTCAGCACGTTCTTCAATGAACTCCGCGTCGTTTTCAACGCAAGGCTGTATTTCGTACTCCATTTCCGCACCTCGATGTAATTAGTGTTTATCCCAATCCCGCAGCATATCCCAAAAATAGGAACGGTTGTATTCTCCCGTCCCGGTTAGATTTTAATCCGAAAATATCGAAAAACGCATCTCCGGTTTTGAGAAATCACGGCATCCGCATGATTGCGACAAGGAAAAGCCACGATTGGATTCCAACCAAAAGATTCGCGATCGAAAGCGCCAGAATCGGGACGGAGCATTTATCACTAAAACGCTTCTTGGATCTTGCAATCAAGCTGACAATCGCCAACGGAATGCTGACGAACAGCCCTGCAATGATCCCCGGAGCAAGCAATTCTGCAATCTCTCCTTCTTCATATACGAAACAAAACAGGTTGAACAAGATCGCCCACAACACGATCAGCACATGCGGGATCAGAAGCCAATCCCATTTCCTTTTAAACACTATTTGCAATCCCCTTTTGCTTTATCATATGATTGTTCTGATAAGAAGTCAACAAGAAACGCTTCCTTTCCCAGATCAATGGCGGAGTGAGAGAGATTTGTCTGCATCTGCGCTCCGAGGAGCGGTAGTTTTGAGAAATGGTCAACTTGTGTGGTCAATTTTCAATCAAAAATGTCCAAAATCGGACAGCGGAGTGAGAGAGATTTGTCTGCATCTGCGCTCCGCGCAGATTAAGGATCGACCAGTGTACGTAATTGTTGAAATTGCCTAACCGACACGATGCTGCATATGACTGCCTAGTGAGAGAGATGTTGAAATTGCCTAACCGACACGATGCTGCATATGACTGCCTAGTGAGAGAGATTTGCTTGCATCTGCGCTGCGCGCAGATGAAGGATCGACCAGTGTTCGCACTGGTCGGCGACAGTTCACTGAACTGTCGCATTTATATCTTCAAATCTCTCTCCCTTCATTTCCGCCACGAAAAAAGGACTTGCGAACGCAAGTCCTTTTCCGTGGCGGAGTGAGAGAGATTTGAACTCTCGCGCGCTTTTACACGCCTACTCCCTTAGCAGGGGAGCCCCTTCGGCCTCTTGGGTATCACTCCGAATCAAAAGAAAACGATATAACGATATAAAGGAAAGAATGGCGGAGAGAGTGGGATTCGAACCCACGGCGCATTGCTGCGTCACCGGTTTTCAAGACCGGCTCCTTAAACCGCTCGGACATCTCTCCGAATCACAGCGAAGTAATTTTAGCACGGCGATGATCATTTGTCAACTCTTTCCGCAGAAAAAATCTTCGATCCGGCAGGGCCGTTCCGGCGATCCTTACCGCCAGCAGCGCCCACACGACGACCGGCCACAGGCCCACATGACGCACGCAGGTCAGATACGCCGCGCCGCAGAGCAGAAACAGACAGCAGGAAGCGCAGAAGGCCCGCTCGGCAAGCGCCGCCGCGCCGACCGGAAGCAGGATGCGCAGGACCGCGCGGAGGATCCGTCCTCCGTCCAGCGGGTAAAACGGCTGGAGATTATAGCAGAGCAGCAGCAGATTGACGAACGCGAGCAGCGGCTTCGACGAGGCGAAGGCCGCCAGCAGCAGCGCGTTGACCGCCGGACCCGCCGCGGCCGCGACGATCTCCCGCGAATAGCGCAGCGGCTCCGTCACAAGGATCGCGCCGCTGAAGGTCAAACGCAGCTTATGTACCCGCACGCGCAGCAGCGTCAGCGCCAGCAGGTGTCCCGCCTCATGCGCCGCGGCCGAGAAAAGAAAGGGCGCGAAGGTCTTCGCCGGATCGAAATAGTAATACGCGCACAAAAACGCGATAAACGCCGGGCTGATCTCAACCGCCCGCAGCACGCTGTACCGTTTCACGAAACACCTCCACCGCCCGTTTCACGCCCTCGCCCGAGGCGAGTCGCTGAAAGAACACGCCGATCGCCCGGACCGCGCTCGATCGATCCATGCCCGCGATCCACGCGCCGACCTTCTCGCCGAACGCGGGAAACGCCCGCTTCATCACCAACGCGAACAGCACCAACAGCAGGCAAACGGAAACCGTCCTGTAGAAAGCGCACGCGATTTTTCGGATCATCCGCCTCACCCCGGCAGTATTTTATGGAGTTTTTCCCAAATTATGCTTTTCTACTTGACAAATGATTTTTTCCTGCGTATAATAGCAAAGTCTTCGGGGTGTGGCGAAGTTTGGTATCGCGCTTGGTTCGGGACCAAGAGGCCTCGGGTTCAAATCCCGACACTCCGACCAACAAAAAGCAGTGATTTGATAGTCAAATCACTGCTTTTTGAATGATGTCTGCCCTGACGAGCAAATGATGCTGCCTTCGGCAATGATGCGCGCTGTGCGCATGATGTGTCCTGCGGGAAGTGATGGGCAAACGTCACATCATTGCGGCACGAAGTGACGCGACATCATTTCGGAGTGCCAGCGGAGAAGCATCATTGCGACCAAAGGGAGCTGCATCATTATTCCGAAGAACGGTTCTTTACGATCAACGAAAGGCAGTGATTTGTTTGCCAAATCACTGCCTTTTCCTTTGCTTGTTCAGTTCTCCGCGCTTCTTTATCGGTATTTTCTGATCGGGAGGTACTTGAACACCCGCTCGGAATAGCCTGCATATTTCGGATATTTCCCGGCGGAAATGCTCTCGCCCAGAGTGGAACTGCCGATGAAAAGCAGGATCAGAAGCAGGCAACCGGCGATCGACCAGTGGAACACGCCTTTCGCGGCCACGCCGGCGGCGATAGCGAATACATAGACGAACACCCACATCCCCTGCTCGCCCAGGTAGTTCGGATGCCGCATGCGGTTCCACAGTCCGGTGGTATTGAAGCCGAGGGCGTAAGGCATCGGCAGTTTGTCCGGCTCTTCGCAGTCCTTCAGCATTTTTTTCTTCTTTTGGTAGAACCGCCACTGCTGTTCGTCGGCAACAGTTTCCAGCAGCAGAGAGGCCAGAATCCCCGCCGCGGCGATCGCGTCGATCCAGCCGAACGGAACGGCGGAATCCATCGCCGCAAGCAGCGGCAGGCAGATCGCGAGGACCAGCGCGTTCTGATAAACGGAAATAAAGAACAGATCGAACAGCGCCCACGCAAAGCGGGATCTCAGCATCGGTTTCTGATGAACGATCGCCCAGCGATAATCCTCTTCTCCCGCCCAGAATTTGAGCTTATATGCGCCCTTTCTGGCAAAGTTCATCGTCAGTCTCGCGCCCCAGAGGGTGATCAGCACGGCTGCGATCACCAGGCGCGTGTGGAAACCTCCGTTTGCCGCGATGATCCAGGCATAGGCAATGGGCAAAAGGCTCCACAGCTTATCCATCTGTGAATAGTTATCGGCAAGCTCGCCCACGACAAAGCAGAACAACATGCTCCCGCCGCAGACGAACAGCAGAATCCGCAGGGTCGCGATCTGATTCAGAGTGAGCGGCACGCGGCCGAACCAGATTCCCGACGCAAGAAGCAGGAGAACGATCAGGACGGCGACAACCGTGGCGACTGTCTTTTTCATTTGTTTTCCCCCGTAATGAAATGTTATATTCGCAGTATACACGCAAATACGACAAAAATCAACAACGGTGTTTCAGCTTATCCTCCGGCGCACCCTCTCCGCGTTTTCAACGCAATTCCCGCTTTTTCGGCACGATTTTTATTGACAGACACTATATTTATAAGTATAATGTTACATTAGGTATATGGTGGTATTTTCGGCTTCTGCGGAATACTGCGACGAAGCGAGGAACTGCCGCCGGATCGATTCATTCTGACAGCACAAAGCGGTGATCATTTGAGACACAGAATTCGAGCGTTCCTGAAGTCAAAACGCGACTGGCTGTTTCCGCTGCTCCTCATGCTTGCGGCAGGGATCACCGTTTTGCTTCTCCTGCTCTTCGCCAAGTCCCCGCAGGAGCAGATCGCCGAGGCCGCCACTGAAGCGGAGACGCAGACGGAAGCCGCAACGGAAGCCGCGCCGGCAACGGAACCTCCCACGGAAACGGAACCGCCTGCGGAAACGGAGCCTCCCACGGAACCCGTGATCGTTTATACTTCTCACGCGGCATATATGCACGGTTATCAGTCGTTTTTCTCGCCCGAGCGTCCGCTCACCCGCGCGGAGGCGGCGGTCCTCATCTACCGCCTGTTCGGCGGCAGCGAGGAGGCCGGCGTCTGGTTTTACGACGTGCCGGAAGACAGCGCCGTCTACCATGAGATCGCCTGCGTCAGCGAATACTTCCCCGTGATCGGACAAAACAGCTTTTTCCCGGACGAGCCGATCCTGCGGGAAGACCTCTTCGCCGCGCTCTGCGGCGCGACCGGGTGCGAGCTCCCGGATGAACTTGCGTACGAATCGCTTCCCTACACCGCCTTCGCCCTGCAAAACGGCTGGTATGACGCCGACGAGACCTCCGAGTACGTCTCCCGCGGCGAGGCGACGCACATCTTCAACTGTGCTTCCGGACGTTTCCCCGACCGGGAGCTTCTGTCGCGGGAATCTCCGGTGATCTTCATCGACGTTCCCGTTTCATATCTCTATTACGCCGACGTCATGGAGGCGGCCGTCTCCCACGAATGCCTCGAAGACGAGGAGCGGGAGCAGTGGAACGACCCTGCGTTTGAAACGCTGGAAAGCGGCCTCTATCTGCAAAACGGCTCCGCGTATTATCTTCGGGAGGACGGCACGCTCCTGACCGAGCCCGGCCTGCAGGAGATCCCCTCCGGCACGGTCCTTGTCGCGGACGAAAGCGGGCGGATCTACGCGGACGACCACCTGCACCTGACGCCCGACGGCGTCGTCTTCTGCCGCAGCAGCGGCACCATCCTGAAACGGGCGCACCGCAGCGGTTATACGTTTGACGAGAACGGCTTCTACAACAGCGGAGACGACGAGCTGGACAGCTACGTGAACGCCGTGTATGAAGAATGCCTGACGGACGGCATGACGCAGGAGGAAATGCTCCGCGCCTGTTTCGATTACGTCCGCGACTTCAGTTACCTCGGCAGGAACCGGCCGCTGGACTACTCGGTCAAGACCATGTCCGTCGATCTGGCGAAAGGCTTTGCCGTCAAGCTCTTTGAGACCGGCAAGGGCGACTGCTACAACTTCGCCGCCGCCTTCCTTTTCCTCGCGCGCGGCCTCGGCTACGAGGCGGAGGCGATCGTCGGCTACTGCGGCTATCGATGGTCGGAGGGTCCCATTGCCCACGGCTGGGTCGAGATCATGACGGACGACGGATCCGTCTGCATCTGCGACCCCCAGCTTGAAAACTTCAACATCCGCGCCGGTATCAGCAACGAGTATTACGGTGCGTTCATGACGACGTACGCACGGTCGTACGCGTCCTATTATCCCAACTGATCCACAGGAGAAACATCATGAAAAAGCTTGTATTCCTTCTTGCCGCCCTGCTGCTTCTGACCGCCTGCGGCGCAGCGGCGGAGCCGGTTGCGACGACCGAAGCGCCGGTCACCGAGGCAACCGTGACGGAGACCGAAATTCCGACCGAAGCGCCGACGGAGGCCGCGGCAACGGAAGATGTCAGCGAGTCGATTGACTGCGCGACCACTTTTGTGATCGCGAAGACCTTCATTGACAAGAGCCTGGACGAACTACTCCCCCTCGTCGGCGAGCCGAGCGAAGCCTATTATGAAGAGTCCTGCATCGGCGACGGCTACGACGGCATACTTGTTTTCAGTTATTTCACCGTCTATACCTTCCGCGAGGCGGACGGCAGCGCTGAGACTGTGGTCGACGTGGAGATGAACGATTGAGGTACGATATGAAGAAGATTTCCGTTTTCTTTTTGATTCTTTCCCTTGCGCTTTCCCTCTGCGCCTGCGGCGGCGACGCCGCCATGACCGAGGACGATCTGGCGGTCCGCATCGGCGGCTTCACCGTGACGCCGAGGACGACGATGGACGACGTCCGCGCCGCGCTGGGCGAGGAAGACGAATACGCCGAAGCGATCTCCTGCGTCTACGAGGGCATGGACAAGACGTTCACCTATGGTGAAGCGACGTTCTACACCTATCCGGACGGCGACAGAGACTGTCTCATGGAAGTCTACTGCACCGGCGGCGACGTGAGCACGGAAAAAGGGATCACCTTCGGTTCGACCGTTGCGGACATCGAAGCCGCCTACGGCGGCGGTTATACGCGCAGCGGAAAGCTGCTGGTCTACGAACTGCCGGTCTCTTCCGGCGACAATGAACCCGCTTCCCTGTACTTTGAATTGGAGAACGACTGTGTTTCCGCCATCGGCATGACCGCGGAACACAGAGCGGAGTAACTATGAAAAAACGTATCCTTCCCCTGCTGCTTGCGATCCTCCTGCTGTGCGCCGCCTGTCAGAGCCGGCAGGACTTTCTTTCCGGCGAAACGACCGGCGACTCCGCCCTGGACGAGAGCGTGGAGGCTCTGCTGACGGAGATCTGCTCCGGCAGCGACGCGCCGCTCGAATCCGTCTACAACTGGCTCTGCACCGAGCTGAAATACCGCGCGACGCCGGGCGAAAGCGTCAAAGCGTTCACGGAAGAGATCGTCGTTTCTCTCGCGCAGGAGACGCTGGACAAGCGCCGCTGCGACTGCGACGGCGAGGCGGCTTTGACCGCCGTCCTGCTGCGCAGGATGGGCTATGCCGCCGAGATCGTGCAGGGGCAGTTCCGGCGCGGCGAGGGCGGAGAATGGGTCGATCACGCCTGGGTCCGCGCCCCGATCGACGGTGTGGAGTACTTCTTCGATCCCCTCTACGACGCGCATTTCACCGAGGGCGACGCCGCTTCCTGTTATATGGCGACAGCCGCCGAGATGGAAGCGACCCACAGATGGCAATAAGGAGGCGCCTCAATGTTTCTTTTGGATAAGCTGGAGCACTACGCCGGCACGGACCGGATCGCTCTGCTTTACCGGGATCAGGCCGTCTCCTACCGCGCCCTGCACCGTCAGGCGGAAGCTTTCGCCGCTTACCTGCTCGACACGTTCGGGGAGAGCGACGCGCCCGTGCTGATCTACGGGCACAAGGAGCTTCTCATCCCCGCCTGCATGTTCGGCGCGCTGAAAGCGGGACACAGCTATATCCCCGTCGACACCACCTTCCCGCGGGAGCGGGTCGCGGATATCGTCGAACAGTCCGCGCCCTGCCTGACCGTCAACCTGACGGAGACCGCGCTCTCCGCTGCGAAGGTGATCGACGGCGGCGCGCTCGAGCGCATCCTGCTGGAATACGACGGCAGATTCGACGGCGTCGACCGCCTTGCCGACGACCACACGGTCTATACGCTCTTTACCTCCGGCACGACCGGCAGGCCGAAGGGCGTGCAGATCACCGCGCGGAATATCGCCGCCTTTGACGAAGGCATCGCGCCGTGGTTCGACTGCGGCCTGACGGAAGGCGTATTTCTGAACGAGATCTCCTATTCCTTCGACGTATCCGTCTGCGCGCTGTACTACGCGCTCAGCCGCGGATTTACCCTCTACACCGTAGACAAGCAGACGCTCAGCGATCCGAAGGCGCTGTTCACGGCCCTGCGGGCGTCAAACATCGATATCTGGGTCTCCACGCCGTCTTTGGCGGAGTTCTGCATCCGTTCGGAGCAGTTCTGCGAGACGCTCCTGCCGGAGACGAAGAAATTCGTCTTCTGCGGCGAGGTCCTGACGAAGAAGCTGGCGAAGGAAATGCTCTCGCGTTTCCCCCACGCGGAGATCGTCAACGCCTACGGCCCGACGGAGACGACCGTCCTCGTGACCGCCGTGAGGATCACCGAGACGCTCTGCGAGGACACGCGTCCTCTGCCCATCGGCTATCCGTTTTCCAACCTCCGCGCGATCATCGTCGCGCCGGACGGCACGGCGCTTTCCGAGGGGCAGTACGGCGAACTGCTGATCGTCGGCGACTGCGTGAGCACCGGCTATCTGAACCGCCCGGCGCTGAATGAGAAGGCATTTTTCATGGAGGAAGCGACAAAACGGCGCGGCTACCGCACCGGCGACCTCTGCTGCATGGAAAACGGCCTGCTCTACTACCTCGGCAGAATGGACGGACAGGTGAAGCTCAACGGCTTCCGCGTGGAGCTGGAAGACGTGGAGAGCAACCTCGCGCACGTGGAGAATATTGCGCGGGCCGCCGTCGTTCCCGTCTATGAAGACGGCAAGACCGTCGCGCTGACGGCCTTCGTCTCCCTGCAGGAGGCGGACGGGCTGTCCTCTCTGGCGCGCGCCAAAAAGATCAAAACGGCGCTTGCCGAGACGCTTCCCTCTTATATGATCCCGCGCAAGATCGTCGCGGTGGACGCTTTCCCGCTCAACAGCAACGGGAAGATCGACAAAAAAGCCCTGTCGGCGCTTGCCTGACAGACTGGAGGACTGGTTATGACCCCATACAGCGGGCTGCCGTTTTTTTGCATACTCGCCGCCGTGCTGCTGCCTGCCGCGATCTTAGGACATTTCGGCAAGCGCCTGCGGCTCTACGGCCTGCTCGCGACGGTGCTCGTCCTGCTGGCGGTCTTCGAGGGTTGGAAGGCGAAGCTTCTGCTCGCGCTGTTCTGGGCGCTCCAGACCGCGCTGTGCTTCGCGTACCTGACGCTTCGGAAGCGGTGCGAGAAGCGGTGGATCCTCTGGCTGTTCCTGCTGGCCGCGCTTGCCCCGCTGCTGCTCGTCAAGATCGCGGTCTTCGTGCCGAAGCTCCGCGTTCTCGCGATCCTCGGCGTCAGCTACATGACCTTCCGCGCCGTGCAGGTGCTGATTGAGATCTTCGACGGACACGTCAAAAAGCTGAATCTTCTTGATTTCAGCTATTTCCTGCTGTTCTTCCCCTCGGTCGCCTCGGGCCCCATCGATCGTTACCGCCGCTTTTCCGCCGATCTGGAAAAGCCGCTCGACCGGGAAGCCTACGACCGTCTCGCGATCGAGGGCTTCTGGAAGCTGATGACCGGCGCGCTCTACAGCTTCGTCATCGGCGGTCTGATCCGGCAATACTGGCTGGACGCGCTGCCGCAGACCGGCTTCGGCGCGACTGTCGGCTATATGTACGGCTACACCTTCTTCATGTTCTTCAATTTTGCCGGCTACAGCCGCATGGCGATCGGCTCGGCGTATCTTCTCGGCGTCAAACTTCCGGAGAACTTCAATCTGCCGTTCCTGAGCAGGGACATGAAGGACTTCTGGTCGCGCTGGCACATCTCCCTCTCTACCTGGCTGCGCGACTACGTTTACACGCGCTTCTGCACGCAGGCGCTGCGGAAAAAGTGGTTCGGCGGCAGCCGCGCGAGCTCTTACCTCGGCTATTTCCTCACGATGCTTCTGATGGGCGCGTGGCACGGCCTGACGCCCGCCTACCTGATCTACGGCGCGTATCACGGCGTTCTGATGAGTCTGAACGAACTGCTTGACACAAAATGGAAGCGGTTCCGCAAGCTCAAAAAGCAAAACGCTTTCAGCATTCTTCTGGTTTTCATCACATTCCACCTGTTCAGCTTCGGTCTGCTGATCTTCTCCGGCAGACTGATATAGGAGGGCAACCCATGCTCGAAAACATCATTGACATCATTACCGAGATCTCCGGCGCGGACGAGGGCGAGATCGAAGCCGGCACGGACCTGTTCGAGGAAGGGATCCTGGATTCCTTCGGCGTCGTGCAGCTGTTCGTGCAATTGGAGTCGCTCGGCGTGCGGCTGGACGTCGCGGAATACGACCGCAGTCAGATCTCCACGCCTGCGAAGATCGCCGCGCTCTGCGAATGACCATGCGCAAGAAGAAACTCTTCCTCTCGTTTCTGTGCGTTCTGCTCTGCGCCGCGGTCGTTTTGACCGGAGTGACGGTATGGCTGCACTGCACGATGCCGGATTATCCCGATTCGCTCGGCTCTGATCCGAACGTAACGGAGAAGATCACGGGGCTCTACCTGCTGCGGCAGGCGGCGCAGGAGCCGGACACTCTGCTGATCTTCGGGTCGAGCGAGCTGAAGACGACCGACATCTGCACGCACCCCGCCAATTTCTTCGCGGACAAACGCTGCGGCTTTCAGGTCGATCTGATCGGCAGGGGTTCCTGCCAGTCGCTCGTCCACGCGCTCGCGATCGCGGCGGGCGGCGACGCGCTCAACGGCAAAAAGGTCGTTCTGATCACAGCGCCGCAGTCCTACGTGGAGGACGGCATCGCCCCGGACCTGTTCATGGCGAACTTCTCCGAGCTGCAGGTGCTTTCCATGCTGGAGGATGATACGATCTCCGACGAGGTCAAAACCTATCTTTCTTCCCGCATCCAAACGCTGATCGACCGCTATAACGAAGAAAACGGCGCTTCGCTCCAGCAGCACACCGCCGCCGGCCTTCTGACGAAGGCAAAAGCGGACGGAAACAGTCTTCTCTCCACGCTCCTGCTGCCGTACCGCGCGCTCTCCTGCTGGGCGCTCGACGCCAAGGACCGGTTCGAGGCGCGGTCGATCATGCGCGGCTACAGCGATATCGACACGCCGCAGGAGCCGACTGAGATCGACTGGGCGGCAGAAGAGGAAGCCGCGCTCGCGCAGGCGGCTCAGATGGTCACGAATAACGACTTTTCCATGCAGGACGACTACTACAGCACCTACGTCGGGCGCAAGCTCGATCAGCAGGCTGGCAAGGACAGCGGCCTGTCCTACGACGTCTCGCCGGAGTACGGCGACCTGCGCTGTCTGCTGGAGATCTGCAAGCAGAAACGTATGGAAGTTCTGTTCGTCCACGTGCCGATGAACGGAAGCTGGAACGATTATACCGGCTTTACCGCCGAACGGCGGGAAAGCTATTATGAGAACGTGCGATCGATCGTGGAGGAATACGATAACGTGACCCTTCTCGATCTGACGCAATTCGAGTACGAACCCTATTTCCTCTGTGATACCATGCACTTAGGCTGGAAAGGATGGTTGGAAGTTGATCGCGCAATTATCGAGTTTTATCGCTGAGATCAAGCCGTTTTTTCTTTCTCACACGATCCTGCGCGTCGTCCTCTACGGACTGATCGCGGGCGCGGTCTTTGTGATATGGCTGCTCAGCAAGGGCGAAGGCGTCGCCTTCCTCTACAGTGAATTTTGACGAACGGAGCGACTGCTATGAAACGGATCATCGCTATCATCCTGCTTTTCACGCTTCTGCTTGCGGCCGGGTGCACAGGCAAGGACCTATCGGCTTATGAAACGGCGGTCAGCTGCATCGGCAAGCCGCTCTCCGCGCTGACGGAGCAGATCGGCGAGCCCGCGAGCGTTTCCTATTCCTCCTCCTGTCTCGGCGACGGCGAGGACGGCGAGCTCTACTACGACGGTTTCACCGTCTACACCTACCGCGATACGGACGGATCGGAAAACGTCTACGACGTGATGGAAGCGAACTGACGGAGGGATCTATGAAACACTCCTTTGCACTGCGCGTCCTTTCTCTTCTTCTCTGCGCCGCTTCCCTGCTCGGGCTGGGACTTCCCGCAAGGGCGGAGAACGACGCCTACGTTGAGAGCATTTTGGAGAGCATCGCGCTGCCCAAGGTGATGGGCACGGGCGCTTTTTCCTATGAAGGCGTGACCTTCTACCGTTTCTACCTGCCGGAATACGTGCTCGAACGCTACAGCGAGTCTTCCTTCGCCGTCTATCCCGGCGAGACAGACGAGCGGGTCGGCGAGATCAAGCGGATCCTCAACTCCGACAAAGCGACCGACCTGTATTTCATCGAAAACGAGCTCGTGACCTATACGCAGGTCCGTCCCGAGGTCGTCGACTATTTCGACGACCATCTTGCCGCGCTGTTTGAGACGATCTATCTCTTCTTCGGCCTGGAGGGCAAGGAGCCCTGTCTGGACGAGCTGACCTGCTATCTGATCGATCTGCTCAAGGACGTCAGCAAATCTAAGGACAACCTTGCGAATCACCCGGAAGTCATCGCCGAATACCGCGATATCCTGCACGACATCGAAGCCGTCTACAAGTACAGGCTGACGAAGAGCGGTACGCAGGGCACGATCGCGCGCTCCGGCGCGACGGATAATCTTTACTACTTCGCCCAGACCGACCCGGACTGGGCGGCGATCCCCTTTGAATACGAAAACAACGGCGATACCATCAAGGACCGCGGCTGCGGCTGTGCCTGCGCCTCCATGGTGATCTCCGCCTACCATAAGGTCGAAATCACCCCGCGCTGGATGTGCACCTTCGCCATCCAGGACAACTGGCCGGTCAGCTACGGCCTGCCGGACGAGTATTTCCCCGGTATCGTCGAAAAATACTACAGCAGCCTGGAGACCGAGCGCTACGGCACAGTCGTCCATACCCCTACCCTGCTGTACAAGAGCGATCTTGACATGGAGCAGCTCGCCGATCAGATCGGCAATCAGGGCTATCTGGCGATCATCCACGTCGTGCGCGGCGCGTTCACCAGCCAGGAGCACTATATGGTCCTCGCCGACTATCAGGAGATCGACGGGAAGGGCTATTTCCTCGTCGCCGACCCCTATATCCTGCCGAGCCGCTACAGCAGTCTCGATCAGCTCAAGTCGACCGACACGGGGAACGACGGCCTGATCTACGCGACGCCCGACGTGCTCTACCGCGACTGCAAGGCGATCCTGCTGTTCGAGCAGGACCGCAACGATTTCCCGCTCTACTGCAGAGCGACCGCGCCGCTGACCTTCGCGGCCTTTGGAGGATGAAGGTTGAAACAAGTTTCAACCTTCATGGAATCCAAGCCGTTTTTCTCGCCCCTGACGGGGCAACCGAAAAACATGGCATATTATGACCATTCCTTTTATGGTCCTTTTATGTCTTGTAGAAGCGGAAAGGAATGGTCATAAATGGAACAAATCACGCCGCAGTATAAGCGCGGAAAATACATTCGCAGACGCAAGCGCGGCAAGCGAATCGCCATCATCTGCCTTTGCGTCGCCATCGTGCTGACCGCCGCCGCCCTTGTCTTTTTCTTCCGCGACCGCCTCTTCGGCAGCGAAGAAGCGACTCCGGCCCCGACGGACGAGAGCGGCGTCCCGGTCAGCACGGCGGAACCGACCGAGGAAGCGACCGAAGCCCCTCTGCGCGGCACGGAGGTCGCGCTGGCGGACGGAAAGCTCCTGCTGACCTACGACAGCGACGCGCTGACGCTGACGCAGGACGCAAAGCTGACGACCCTGCTCGAGAAGGACGCCGCAACGCAGACGCCGCGCATGGACCTCCAGAAGCTGCCGAGCAAGCTCGGCATGCTTCGCGACAGCGAGCTCGAGCGGATCGCGATCGGTCTGATGCAGGCGTACTATTACCATCCGCAGCATACGGAGGACGTCGACCTGACCGTCCTGCGGAACGACCGGCAGGAATTTGCCGCCGTGATGCAGGTCCCCGCCATCGACGACGCGCCTGCCGCCGTCTGCTCCGTCCGTCTTCTGGCGGTCGGCGACGAGCTCTGGGCAGCCGTCCTGCTCCAGCCCGAGGGCGCGGATAACGCCGCCCTGGAGAACGCATTCCAATGGCTGACGCCGATCGAGGAGAACGGTAATTGAAAAGAATTGCGCTTTTGATCCTTCTGCTGTTCGCGCTGACTGCCTGCGCGGCGCAGGAGGAAACGCCGCCGCCGCAAAACGGATTCGTTCGCGTCGGCGACGTATGGAAATACTATCAGAACGGCGATCTCTGCGGCTTCGACGCCGGGATCCAAACGATCGAGGGAAAGACCTACTACGTCGAAGCAGACGGCGTCAGCATTTCCGCGCTGACGGACTGTCTCGCGGAGAAGAACGGACAGCTTCTATGCTTCACGGAGGATTCCTCCCTGCGGCAGTTTGCTGCGGGGTTCGTCACCCTGGACGGCGATCTGTATTACGCCCCCGAAGACGGTTTCGTCCTCTGCGCGGCGCGGGAGCAGATCGTGCCGATCGGCGACAGTCTCTATGCCTTTGACGAAGACTGCCGCGTAACGGCTTTTTCCGCGGGTGTGCAGGAGATCTTCGGAGATCTCTGTTTCGTGCCGGAAGACGGGACCGCGATCGCCCGTCCGCCCGAAGGCCCTCTGCTGACAGACGGCGGCCTGTATTACGCGAACGCCGACGGTACGCTGGCGACGGATTTCGATTTCGGTGCTCTGCGCTTCGGCGCGGACGGCCGCTACACCAGCGGCAGCGAAACTCTCGACGAGTTGGTCGACGCCTTTTTGATCGAGGCAGGCGTCAGCGGGACCGATCCGATCGAAGATTTCCGTCTTTGCTACGACTATCTGCGCGATCACTTCCGCTATCTCAGCATGGCGCACTACCCCGCCGGTTCGGACGACTGGGCGCAGTCCTGCGCGGAAATCTTCTTCCAGAACGGCAAGGGCAACTGCTACTGCTGGGCTGCCGCCGAGATGTACTGCGCGCGCAGGCTCGGCATTCAGGCACGGGTCGTCGCCGGCTGGGAAAGCAGCCGCACGAACGATCACGCCTGGGTCATGGCAGAGATCGACGGCACGGACTACCTCTTTGACGCAGAACTGGAGTATTCCCTGCTCAACATCTACGGCCAGTTGCCGCCCGATCAGTTTATGGTCGCAGAGGACGGCGGCGCGTATAACGGATACTACTACTTTTTCCCGTAAGGGATCTTTCGTTTGAAGGAGAGGACCACCATGAAACGAGCCGGCGGCGAAGCGCGCCACATTGACGGAGAATAGCGGCGTATGGCATTCAGTAGCGCGGCGTTTGTATTCGCCTTTTTACCGATCGTTTTCCTTCTGCACTGCGTGATCAAACATCAGCGGGCGAGGAACGCGATGCTGATCGCAGCGAGCCTGCTGTTTTACAGCGCGGGCTCGCTGGTTCATCTGCCGCTTCTGCTGGCGGTCGCGGCGGTCAATTACCTTGCCGGTCTGCTGTTTCAGCGGCAGATTCGGAGAAAAAAGCCGGTCCTGATCCTCGCGCTGATCCTCAATCTCGGCGCGCTGGTCGCCTTCAAATACCTTGACTTTTTCGCGCAGAGCGTCAACAGCCTGTTCGGGTTATCCGTTCCGCTCGCGGGGATCGCCCTCCCGATCGGCATCTCGTTCTTCACCTTTCAGGGGCTGTCCTATACGATCGACGTCTACCGCGACCGCACGCTCGGCACGCGCAGTTTTTGGGAGCTTCTGCTCTACGTTTCCTTCTTCCCGCAGCTGATCGCGGGCCCCATCGTGAAATATCACGACGTGGCCGAGCAGATCCGTCACCGCTTTGCGTCCGCGGAGGACATGGCGGCCGGCTGCCGCAGATTCATCGTCGGACTGTCGAAAAAGCTCCTGCTCGCGGATATTCTGGCGGTCGCGGTCGACGCGCTCTATGAACACAGCGCGCTCGGCGACGCGAGGCTTTCGCTGATCGCTGGCGTATGTTACGCCATGCAGATCTACTTCGATTTCAGCGGCTACAGCGACATGGCGATCGGCATGGGCAGGATGTTCGGCTTCCATTTCCACGAGAACTTCGACCATCCCTATACGGCGAGCACGATCCGGGACTTCTGGCGCAGATGGCATATCTCCCTCTCCTCGTGGTTTCGCGAATACCTCTATATTCCGCTCGGCGGCAACCGGAAGGGGCTTGCGAGGACCTGCGGGAACGTCATGCTCGTCTTCTTCCTCACCGGCCTCTGGCACGGCGCGAACTGGACCTTCGTTCTCTGGGGATTGTGGCACGGGTTCTGGTCCGTTTTAGAGCGCGTCACGCCGCTGAAGAAGCTCTCCGGCACGGCGGTCGGGCATTTCTATACGCTCGTCGTCGTTATGCTCGGCTTTATGCTCTTCCGCGCGGACAGTATTGCGCAGGCGTTCTCCATGATCGGCAGCATCTTCACCGGTTACGGCTACTCGCGCGAAGCGACCCTGCTGCTGCGGGAGATCCTGACGTGGAAGGTCGTCGCCGCCGCGGCGGTCGGCGTCCTGCTCTGTACAGGTCTCCAGCGCAGGCTGAGCGCTTGGGCGAAAGAAAAGCGGCCGCTCCAAGCAGCCGCCTTCGTCAGCGCGCTCGCGCTGTTCGCCCTCTGTATCCTGCGCCTTGCCTCCGCTTCCTTCAACCCCTTTATCTATTTTCGGTTTTAGGAGGCAGCAGGCATGAAGAAAAACATCGGATTTATTGTATTTCTCGGCGTGTTCCTGCTGATGTGCCTGTGGCCGCTCGTCGGCATGGCGATCACGGGGCCGTCCGGCTCGGCGGCGAACGAGATCCTCGCCGCGCCGCCCTCTCTCACGAACGCGGACGGCTCCTTCAACATGCGCGTCCTGAATGACGCGAGCGATTACTTTGCCGACCGCTTCGCCTCCCGACAGGAGCTGATCACCGTCAACGCGAAGTTGGAGGCGGCGATCTTCGGCGAGTCCGCTGAAGACGACGTGATCCTCGGCAAAGACGGCTGGCTGTTCTACAAATCCACGCTGGATGATTATCAGGGGCAGGATCTCCTGACCGACCGCGAGATCTGGTCCGCCGCGCGCTGCCTTGCGCTGATTGAAGAATACGCGCAGGAACGGAACGTCTCCTTCCTGTTCGCTGTCGCGCCGAATAAAAACACGCTATATCCCGCATACATGCCCGACCGTTATATTCGCTCGGAAACGCCCGGCAACGCGGCGCGTCTGTATGACGCCCTGCGCCGCGAAGGCGTTGCGGCAGCCGATCTGGAAGCGGCGTTCCTCGCGGAGGACGGCGTACTGTATCACCGCCTCGATTCGCACTGGAACAACCTCGGCGCGGCGCTGGCGCACGACGTGATCCTGGACGCGCTCGGGAAGGACGCGGCGCGTCTCTATCAGCCGGACCGGTTCACCGCCGCGCAGGATCACGACGCGGATCTGTATCAGATGCTCTACCCCGCCGGCAGCGAAAAGGACGTGCAGTTCTATCCCGCGCAGGGTTGGAGCTTCACCTACGACCGGCCGATCCGCAGCGCGGAGGATCAGAAGATCAACACGAGCTGCGCCGGTCAGCGCGGCAGGCTGCTGATGTTCCGCGATTCCTTCGGCAACGCCCTGCACCCCTTCCTGGCGGAAAGCTTCGGCGCGGCGTGTTTTTCCCGCGCGATGCCCTACGATCTTTCACTGCTGGACAGCAAAGGCGCAGACACCCTCGTCATTGAGCTCGTCGAGCGAAACATCGACTGGCTGGCGAAGCGCGCGCCGATCCTCCCCGCGCCGGTCCGGCAGATCGACGCGCCGGAAACCTACGACCAAACGATCCGCTTCACTTTCGCGTTCACACAGGAAAGCGGCGGTTTGTTCTGCTGCGCCGGCAGCCTTTCCTGCGACCTTGATACCGACTCTCCGATCTGGCTGGTCTGCGACGGCAAGGTCTTTGAAGCCTCGCCCGCCGGCAGCGGCGAGCAGCCCTTCACCGCCTATCTGTCAGAGCAGCCGGCTTCTGTGCAGATCATGTTCCTTCGGAACGGAACGCCCGTGATCTCGCAGGCAGTTCCCGCGAAATAAAGGAGGAAGCCTTGAAAATGAGAAACATCTGCCGACTTTTTCCCGTCTGTCTTCTGCTGATCGCGCTCCTGAGCGCCTGCGGTCTTGACGACGTCCCGGAGATGACCGCGGTGCCGATCGGCACGGAAATGACCGAAACAGTGGAAACCGCCGCGCCCACAGAAACGGCGGAAGCGACGGAAGGTCAGAAATACCAGCCCGCGCAGGCGACGGAGCCGTCTCTGACTCCGGCCACGGCAGTGACCGAAGCAGTTACGGAAACAGATCTTACGCCCTTGGATACGAAGGCCGTCACGGAATTGACGCCCGCAACGGAAGCGCCGACGGAGCCCTTCGTCGATCGTTACGGTCTCGCAAAGCTTTGTATCGGCTGCGGCGTTGCAGATCTGTACACTCTGATCGGCTATCCTCCCAACGGCAGTTCCTACACCGTCAGAAGCAATACCGACCCGAATAACGTGATCGAGGACGGTCAGCTGTATTATGACGGCTTCACGGTCTATACGGTCCGCGAAAACGGCGAAGAGTTCGTGCTCCGGATCGAACCATGACAGAACGAAAAGGCTGCCGCAATCGAAAGATTGCGGCAGCCTTTATCTTTATTGTTTACGCCTTGTCCGGGTCGATGCCGTTGTCGGCGAAGACCTTGAGAAGCTGCTCCATGTCGTTCGGGCAGCTCATCGGATCGCCGCAGGCCTTGATCGCGTTGGCGACGTCCTTCAGGCCGTTGCCGGTGATGACGGAAACGACGGTATCCTCCGCGCCGATCACGCCCTGCTCGCAGAGCTTCTTCAGGCCGGCCGCGCCGGTCACGCCGGCGGGCTCGCCGAAGACGCCGCAGGTCATGCCGACCAGCTTCTGCGCCGCCATGATCTCCTCGTCGGTCACGTTGACCACGATGCCGTTGGACTCGCGGATCGCGTTGAGGGCTTTATCCGCGTTGCGCGGCACGCCGACGGCGATGGAGTCGGCGAGGGTGTTCTCCTCCATCGGATACCACGGCTCGTTGTTCGCGATGGCGCGGTTGATCGGATGGCAGCCCTCGGCCTGCGCGGAGATCAGGCGCGGCAGCTTGTCGATGAAGCCGATCGCGTACAGGTCTTTCAGGCCCTTCCATACGCCCGCGATCGTGCAGCCGTCGCCGACGGAGATTGCCAGATAGTCCGGCATCTTCCAACCGAGCTGCTCCGCGATTTCCAGCGAAACGGTCTTCTTGCCTTCGGACAGGTACGGGTTGATCGCCGCGTTGCGGTTGTACCAGCCCCACTTGTCGATCGCGGCCTTGGACAGCTCGAAGGTCTCCTCGTAGTTGCCCTGCACGGAGACGACGTTCGCGCCGAAGGTCATGAGCTGCGCGACCTTGCCCT
Source organism: uncultured Oscillospiraceae bacterium (assembly GCA_905233385.1). Lineage (GTDB taxonomy): Bacteria > Bacillota > Clostridia > Oscillospirales > Oscillospiraceae > JAZOXB01. Next base: position 23,792 of record CAJOEH010000016.1, on the reverse strand, counting down.
TTGGGGCGCGGGCGGGCACGAAGATATAGGTCTTCAGGCCCGCTGCCGCGGCGTTGCCCGCCAGAGAGGAAGCGGCGTTGCCGGTGGAGGAGCAGGCGATGACCTTCGCGCCGGCTTCCTGCGCCTTGGCGACCGCCATAGCGGACGCGCGGTCTTTCAGGGAAGCGGTCGGGTTCTGCCCGTCGTCCTTGATCCACAGCTTCTTAATGCCGAGGATCTTCGCGAGACGGTCCGCCTCATACAGCGGCGACCAGCCGACGCGCAGCGGCGTATCCGGCGTGGTCTCCTCGATCGGGAGCAGCTCGCGGTAGCGCCACATGGTGTTATTCTTCCGCGCCGCCATGATGTCCTTTGTCAGGATGCTCTTGATGTAGTCGTAGTCGTAGATGATATCCAGAATGCCGCCGCAGGAGCAGTTGGTCAGATTCGGGACGGCCTCGTATTCCTTCCCGCACTTGACGCAGCGGGCGCATTTCACGTTACGCATAGTTTTCTCCTTCTCAAACAAATAACGGGGAGGGGATGTCCCCTCCCCGTAAGGTCTTTTCTTACAGAGCCTTCAACAGGCCGGTCGCCTCGTTGAATTCGTTGATGAGCTCGTCCATTTCCTTCGCCTGCGCGTGGACGGCGTCCCAGGTGCCCTTGGTGTCGTACCACAGAGCGTTCAGGTCCTTCACATCGCGTGCCTGCTGCTCGACCCAGGTGTAGTACTTGAGGTTGTGCACTCTCTTGCGCTCGGTGTAGGTCAGCTCGAGCAGGTTGTCGGTCTTGAGGCCGAGGATGTGGAGGTTGTGATCCAGCGCCGCCTCGTGGACGTCGTATGCGCCGTGCATCTCGTCGAGCTCGGTGATACGGGACTGATACATGACAGCGGAGTCGGTCAGGACGGTCATGAGGACGTCATGCTCGGTCAGCTCGTAGTACTTCGCCATCTTGATGCAGCACAGGACGTTCGCGATGCCGGAGATGCCGAGCCAGCTCAGCTTCTCAACCAGTTCGTCATCGAGGCCGAGAACCTCGCGCAGGTACTTCTTGCCGTCTTCCTTGTTGAAGAGGCGGAGCAGGCGCTGGGAGTCTTCGTCGTCGATCGCGATCGCCATGTCGGTGTTCTTTACGTTGTGGATCCACGGGATGTGCTTGTCGCCGATGCCTTCGATGCGGTGGCCGCCGAAGCCGTTGTTCACGATGGTCGGGCACTGCAGAGCTTCGCCGACGGCGACCTTCGCGGTGGGATAGTGATCCTTCAGGTAGTCGCCCGCGGACATGGTGCCGGCGGAGCCGGAGGTGAAGGCGCAGCCGAAGAGCTGATCGCCCTCGCGCTTAATGGACTCGTAAACGGTCGACAGCGCTTCGCCGGTGACGTTGTAGTGCCATACGGGGTTGCCCATTTCCTCGAACTGGTTGAAGATCATCATGGTCGGATCCTGCTTCAGTTCCCAGGTCTTGTCGAAGATTTCCTTGACGTTGGACTCGCAGCCCGGGGTCGCGATGACCTGACCGGCGATGGACTTCAGCCAGTCGAAACGCTCCTTGGACATCTCAGCGGGCAGGATGGCGACGGAGTCGCAGGCCAGCAGCTTGGAGTTGAACGCGCCGCCGCGGCAGTAGTTGCCGGTGGAGGGCCATACGGCATGATGATAGGTCGCATCAAACTGACCGGTCACGAGACGCGGCACAAGGCAGCCGAAGGAAGCGCCGACCTTATGGCAGCCGGTCGGGAACCACTTGCCTGCCATCGCAACGATGCGGCACGGCACGCCGGTGAGCTTGGACGGGAACTCGATGTAGTTCGGCACCTTCTGATACAGACCGCCGAATTCCTTCGGCTCGTTCTTCCAGGTGATACGGAAGAGGTTCAGCGGGTTGACATCCCACAGGCCGACGTTGGTGAGCTTTGCCTTGATCTTTTCGGGGATCAGCTCGGGGTTCTGCATCTGCGCGAAAGTCGGGATGATGATGTTGTTTTCCTTGGCCTTCTGCAGGTTGTGCGCAAGGCCTTCCTTGTTGATGCGAAGATCAATCATTGTTTTTTCCTCCTGTTTTTTAGGTCTGAATAAGAATAAAAATGTGTCTTCGGATATCGCTGTCGGGTTGGCGGATCGATGTGGATAGCAGGAGCTTCCCGTCCGGCGTTTCCACGCGCCGGCGCAGATCCGCTCCTCTCCATTTTCATCTGATTCTATCATAGCATAATCATGTAAAAAATCAATCATTTTTGCTAAAAAAATCGGCGGCTTGAAAAAGATTTCGTTTTCAAAGAAGATGTCGGAATATTGCAAAAATGTATTTGACTTCTGGCATTGTTATGTTATTATATAGATGTACCCGTATGAATACGGGATGAAACGAAACTAAATGACGGAGGGTTATTTCATGGATTTTGAAGCAATCAAGAAAGCTGCGCAAGGCTACCGCGCGGACATGAGCCGTTTCCTTCGCGACATGATCGCGATCCCCAGCGAGAGCTGTGAAGAGGAAGGCGTCGTCATGCGCATCAAGGCCGAGATGGAGAAGCTCGGCTACGACAAGGTCGAGATCGATAAGCTCGGCAACGTCATCGGCTGGATGGGCAGCGGCGACAAGATCATCGCCATCGACTCCCATATCGACACCGTCGGCATCGGCAACATCAACAACTGGGAAGCCGACCCCTACAAGGGCTACGAGACCGAAGAGATCATCTACGGCCGCGGCGGCTCCGACCAGGAAGGCGGCATGGCTTCCGCTACCTACGGCGCAAAGATCATGAAGGACCTCAACCTGATCCCCGAGGGCTATAAGATCATGGTCGTCGGCTCCGTGCAGGAAGAAGACTGCGACGGCATGTGCTGGCAGTCCATCGTCAACGAATACTTCAACGGTCCGGAAGACGCCCGCAGCAAGATCGAATTCGTCATCTCCACCGAGCCCACCGACGGCGGCATCTATCGCGGCCATCGCGGCCGTATGGAGATCCGCGTCGACGTCCGCGGCATTTCCTGCCACGGCTCCGCGCCGGAGCGCGGCGACAACGCGATCCACAAGATGGCGGAGATCCTTCTGAACGTCCGCGACCTCAACGAGAACGACGCGGCGGACGACAAGGAGATCAAGGGCCTTGTCAAGATGCTCGATCCGAAGTACAACCCCGATCATTATGAAGACGCGCGCTTCCTCGGCCGCGGCACCTGCACCACCTCTCAGATCTTCTACACCTCTCCTTCCCGCTGCGCCGTCGCGGACTCCTGCGCGATCTCCATCGACCGCCGCATGACCGCCGGCGAGACCTACAAGTCCTGCCTGAAGGAAATCGAAGACCTGCCCGCATGCAAGAAGTATGCGAAGGACGTGAAGGTCTCCATGTACATGTACGACCGTCCCGCGTGGAACGGCCACGTCTACGAGACCGAGTGCTTCTTCCCGACGTGGATCAACAAGGAGACCGCGCCGCACGTGCAGGCCCTCGTTGACGCGCACCACGCCCTGTGGGGCGACAAGCGCCTCTATGCCGACGAGCAGGCCAAGGAAAAGCGTCAGCGCCCGCTGTGCGACAAGTGGACCTTCTCCACCAACGGCGTTTCCATCCAGGGCCGCTACGGCATCCCGTGCGTCGGCTTCGGTCCCGGCGCGGAATCCCAGGCGCATGCCCCGAACGAGATCACCTGGAAGCAGGATCTGGTCGTCTGCGCCGCGCTGTACGCGGCTGTCCCCGGCCTGTATAAGCCCGAGAACAAGGACGGCTCCGCGACCTCTTTCCGCCAGGAACTCACCGGCAACGATATTAAGTAATAAACGAACGGAGGAAATACAAATGAGCAAAACGGTAGAACTTGCAAGACATCTTGAGACCCTGCACATCAACAACATGTACAAGTCCGACTTCTACTGGACCTGGGACAAGACCGACGATGAGATCGACGCGATCTTCACCGTGGCCGACGCCCTCCGCGATCTGCGCGAGCGCAACAAGTCCACCAAGATCTTCAACTCCGGCCTCGGCATTTCCCTCTTCCGCGACAACTCCACCCGTACCCGTTTCTCCTTCGCCTCCGCCTGCAACCTCCTCGGCCTCGAGGAGCAGGTCCTCGACGAGAAGAAGTCCCAGATCGCCCACGGCGAGACCGTCCGTGAGACCGCGAACATGGTCTCCTTCATGGCGGACGTCATCGGCATCCGCGACGACATGTACATTCATCAGGGCCACGAGTATCAGAAGACCTTTATGGACGCGCTGGAAGACGGCTACCGCACCGGCATCCTCGAGCAGCGCCCGACGCTGGTCAACCTGCAGTGCGACGTCGACCATCCGACCCAGTGCATGGCGGACATGCTGCACGTCATCCACTACTTCGGCGGCGTGGAGAACCTGAAGGGCAAGAAGGTCGCCATGACCTGGGCCTACTCCCCGTCTTACGGCAAGCCGCTGTCCGTCCCGCAGGGCGTCATCGGCCTGTTCACCCGCTTCGGCATGGACGTCACCCTGGCCCATCCGGAAGGCTACGAGGTCTTCCCGGAGGTCGAGGAAGTCGCCCGCAAGAACTGCGAGAAGTACGGCTCCAAGTTCAGCAAGACCAACAGTATGGCAGAAGCCTTCAAGGACGCCGACATCGTCTATCCGAAGTCCTGGGCTCCCTTCAAGGCCATGGAAGAGCGCACCGCGCTGTACTCCAAGGGCGATCAGAAGGGCATCGACGAGCTTGAGAAGCGTCTGCTTGCGCAGAATGCCGAGCATAAGGACTGGACCTGCAGCGAAGAGATGATGAAGCTGACGAAGGACGGCAAGGCGCTGTATCTGCACTGCCTCCCCGCCGACATCTCCGGCCTGAGCTGCCCGGAAGGCGAAGTCGACAACTCCGTGTTCGACCGCTATCTGGTGCCTCTGTACAAGCAGGCTTCCTACAAGCCCTATATTATCGCCGCGATGATCTTCATGTCCCAGGTCAAGGACCCCGTCGGCACGCTGATGGCCCTCGACGCTGCGGACAACAAACGCAAGATGTTCTGATTTCTCCTTCGGCGGAGCGGTGATCCGCTCCGCCGATTTTTTCTGCGAAAGGACAGTCTGATGGATGAAATGATCTCACGCCCTGCCCTGCCGATGATATTCGACGTGCAGGCGGAGCCTGCCTTATTTCTCTCCGTATACAAGCATCTCACAAAACCAAGAGTCATATACTATTGGGTTCTCACCGGATGCTTCGTCTTTGCGCTCGGCTTCTATGTTCTGACGATTATCGCCAGTCGCGCTATGATGAATTGGCGGCTTCTCCGTATTTCGTGCTTTTTGCTCCTCGTTGCGATCTTCACTCTGGTAATGCTTTACAAGCGGATCAGGATGACCGCGCAGGCGCAGGCTAGGTTGACCGGCGAACTGATTCATTACGAAATCACCGAAGAAGGCGTTTTCGCTTCTTCGCAGGACGGATATAACTACAAGTCCTTTGCCTATCTGTATAAGGTCATTGTTTATCCTGATATGTGGTTCCTGTACTTTGGAGAGAAAAGTGCTCCGACAATCAAGTTCGTCTTTAAGAGCGCGTTCCCGGATCCCGCCGATCAGGCAGCGTTCGAGGCGCTGCTGAACGAAAAGCTCGCAGGAAAACCGATGATTTATAAAACTTAAAACAAAGAAGGAAATCGTATTATGTCTAAAAGAATCGTTATCGCTCTGGGCGGCAACGCTCTGGGCAACACTCCCTATGAACAGCTCCAGCTCGTCACAGAGACGGCGAAGCCCATCGTCGACCTGATCGCGCAGGGCAACGAGGTCGTCATCGCGCACGGCAACGGCCCGCAGGTCGGCATGATCAATCTCGGCATGGCCACCGCCGCCGAGGCCAAGGCGATCAAGTCCGACATGCCGTTCCCCGAGTGCGGCGCCATGAGCCAGGGCTACATCGGCTACCATCTGCAGAACGCGATCGGCAACGAGCTTGCCGCGCGCGGCATGGTGAAGGAAGTCGCCACCGTCGTCACGCAGGTCCTCGTCGACGAGAACGACCCCGCGTTCCAGAATCCCACGAAGCCCGTCGGCGCGTTCTACGACAAGGAGACCGCCGAGCGCATCGCGAAGGAAAAGGGCTACACCATGGTCGAGGACGCAGGCCGCGGCTACCGTCAGGTCGTCCCCTCCCCGAAGCCCATTGACGTCATCGAGAAGAACACCGTCAACGCCCTCATCAAGGAAGGCTGCGTCGTCATCACCGTCGGCGGCGGCGGCATTCCCGTCGTTCGCAGAGACGGCAAGCTCTACGGCACACCCGCCGTCATCGACAAGGACTTCGCTTCCGCGAAGCTCGCAGAGCTGGTCAAGGCCGACGCCCTCGTCATCCTGACCGCAGTCGACCGCGTCTGCATCAACTGGGGCAAGCCGAATCAGGAATCCCTCGCGGAAATGACCGTCGCGCAGGCGGAAAAGTACTGCGAGGAAGGCCACTTCGCGCCCGGCTCCATGCTGCCGAAGGTCAAGGCCGCGATCAGCTTCGCGAAGGCCGGCGGCACCGCGATCATCGCCTCCCTGGAGAACGCCGGCGCCGCCGTCAACGGCGAATCCGGCACGGTGGTACATCTGTAATTCTTCGTAATCTGCAGAAAACAGGAGAGATACGTATCTCTCCTGTTTTCTTTATCTGGTTAAGCTGAGGAGAGTCGAACTCTTGCCTTGCGTCAGCAAGGCTGCGTCCGCCGCACCGAAAATCCCTCAAAAATAGCTCGCGCAGAGATGTGGAGCAGTTTTCCCGGAGCGGCAATTCGTTAAGACGAGTAAAACGCCGCAGGGAATCCTTGACGGATTTTCAAGGCGGTTTGCGAAGGATTGGCGGATCGCCGCCTGTGAAAACCGGCTTGAGTTCGACTCTCCTCAGCTTAAGCGATCGACGCGACGAACTGCTCGATCTTCGCGTCGTTCTCCGCGCTGCGTTTATACTTTCTGTCGACCAGCGATAAGGAATACCTCAAATTCGGCAGTTTCCCGGTTATCACCGCAAGGCCCTTCCGTATATCGCCGCCGGCGCTCATAAAGAACAGCGCGGTGACCTTTCCCGCCGCTGCCTTGTCCTGCAGGAACGCGTTGATAGCGGGAACGCCCTTGCTGTTCCAGATCGGCGAACCTAGAATGATCTCGTCATACGCACTGACGTCCGTTTCGAGCGGTTTCAGCTCCGGGATATAATTCCGGACGACCTGTCCCCCGCCGACAAAAAGCCGCCCGACAAAGCTCTTCGGCATGGCCTTCTGCGTATCCAGCTTCAGCAGGTCTGCGCCAAGCTTCTCCGCGATCTTCTTCGCAGCTTCCTCGGTATTGCCGGATAAGGAATAATAGACTACTAAGCGTTTCATGGTGATTCACCTCTAAAGGGATTATAGCATGAAGAATCATTCTTTGCAATTCGTCAGAAACAAGTTACTGACTTCCAAAGTAATTAATGATGCCGCCGCCTTTGGCAGCGAATGATGTTTCTCTGCTGCGCCGAGAAATGATGTTGCTTCACTTCGTTTCGCAATGATGTGATGTTTGCACTCATGTGCAGAAGGCACACATCATCAGCAAAGCGACATCATTGCCGAAGGCAACATCATTTGCCCGTCAGGGCAAACATCATTAGATGAAATGCGACCTACTGGTTCGTAGGCGACACAAAATGCTGTATTTTCAATGCTTTACTTCTATTTTGACAGCACACAACTTGCACTTTTGCCCTTTTTCAGATTCTTGGCTGCTGTCAATTTACCCCTAAAGTGTATTACACTAAGGTTAACAAAAATGCAACGCAAAAACAATGATCCATATCATAGAATGCTTTCTGTGTAGTATCCCACAGCTTGCAGCAACCGGAAGGATTCAACCAGATGCGCGTATGCCATCGGATCGACATTTCGTATGTAGTTGATCTTTTTTACCCCCTGCATTGTGAACACCCAATCCCGATATACCTCCGGTTCAGCGATTGTCTGGTAGGGCTCTCTCAAGAACATAGTTTATTCTCTCTTTCCGGCAGCCTCCAGATAATAGAGTTTAGGGGCTGTGTATGCTTTTTTCATCAATTCGTTTCCTTTCACTTGCCGCAGAATGCCGAAGTCGCGTCGCCGTAGCGCATCATCGCGACGACCAGAGCGCGCAGCTGCGCGTTGGGATCGCTCGCCTTCTGCGCGGCGTAGGTCTCGTTGCTGTAGCGAAGGAACGAAGTCCTTCGCAAACCCTCCTTTGTTTTTCTACGTTTATTATAGCAAAACAAAGGAGGGGGCATGTTATGATTATGGGAAGAATCCTTGAATCTCCGGTATCGATCCAGTTCACCAGAATCGAAAACGGAACAATCAAAAAGGACGACGCTCCGCCGGAGCATCGTCCTTTTTGCAGCTGATTTACTTAATAGATCGTCACCGAAGTGCCGGGGGTGACTGTCCGGAGAATCTCGATCATACTTTCTTCGGCAACGCCGACGCAGCCGCCAGTGGGCGTGTCGGGGCCCCGCCAGCAGTGCAGGAAGATCGCGTTGCCCGCATAGGGCGCGCCGGCAGCGTTATAGCCGAGATTCAGCAGATAGGCGTAGGGAACGTCGTATTCGATCAGATGCTCATCCTCGGAGTAGTCGTTGTCCGGGTCGTCGCTCTTGTAAAGCAAGGTATTGTACTTTGTGCCGTTCGAGCCGGTGGCGCACCAGTACATATCGTCGGTGATCTGCGTGTAGGGCAGAAGCGAACCGGGGTCTTCCTTGATGCCGTATGCCTCGCCGATGGTCCAGGTGCCGAGCGGCGTCTTGACGTCGCCCTCGGACTGCTTGCCGGGGCCGTTCTTGCCCACGACGGCGTCGCAGGTAAACACCTCGACGTACTTGCCGTCTTGCGCCTGATAGATGGTAAGCTCGGCGTGGAAGTCGCCGTCAACAGCGGTCTTGATGCCGATGCGGTATTCGCCGTTGCGTTCTTCCGAGATCGGCTGACCGAACAGCGTCTGTTCGACCTCGTCCTGCGAAATGATGTTCTTGTAGAGCTTGTAGTTCGACAAGTCGACTCTCGACCAGATCAGCAGTCCTCCCAGCGCCAGGCAGACAACGCACAGGATGCAGATGATCGTCTTTGCGGTTTTGTTCATAATATTTCCTCCTGATTTGTTAACAGTTCAATTCGAAACGTTCTATCTGCGCGCCGCGTTCGCGGCGCGCAGATTACGATACATTTCCTTGGATTTCCTCCCGCCGCAGGACCGTTGTGAAAGCGGTCTGCGGCGGGATTTGCGAAGAACGCAGATTCTATACCGCCGTTACGATTTCTCGCCTTGACAGCGGTACAGGAAGGTCACGGTCTCGGCGCGCGTGCAGGTTTTATAGGGCGAGAAGGTCTTTTCAGCGGTCCCGTTGGTGATCTTCTGCTCCACTGCCCACAGCACCGCCTGATAGAAGAACTGACCGCTGCTCATATCGGTGAAGGGGCTTGTGGCGTCCTTCGGCGCGGGGCTTCCCGCGGCTCTCCACAGGAACGTCACGATCTGTGCGCGGTTGCAGGCGTCATCCGGTGAGAAGGTCGTTGCGGTAGTGCCGACGGTAATCCCCTTCTCCGCTGCCCACAGGACGGCGTCGCAGTAATAAGCGTCAGCCTTCACGTCGGTGAAATCGCAGGTCTCTGCCGCCGGTGCGGGCAACTGTGCGGAAATGCGGTCAGGCATCTTCTCTGATGCCGGGATCAAAGGGCGCAACGGGAACACGCGGTTCATCCTCAAAGGGATTTCACGCGTCACCATCGCCCGCGCCGTAAACCAGCGCAGTCTCCTCTTTTGTCAGTTCAGGATCCCTGTCCTGATACTCATTCACAGGATCACACATAGTACTTACCTCCGCTTCATCGTTTTTCTTGTTTTTCACTTGTTAATCATAACAAAAAAACCGCAGGATTTCAAGTAATAATCTTTATTTAGATAATGAACGAGAGCGACGCGCTTGACCTCGCCGAAATTCAAAGAGGCGGCCGGGCGAACAGGTTCCCCGCCCTAATGAAAAGGCGGCACAGCGTTCTCGGTCCACGTTACCAAAATCGAAAACTGAACGATTGCAAAAGGACGATGCTCCGCCGGAGCATCGTCCTTGTCTTTACGCAAAATTGCTTATTGGGTATCAGCAGTGTCACATTGATTCTCCACATACTCAAACGTCCCGATTATGCTCGGGGAAACTATAACGTCTGGTTCTTTTAGTTCTTCATTTACCGGGGTATCCTTTGGGGAAACAAACAATCTGAATTCCCGCTGATACTGATATGAGAGCGGCTTGGTAAAAACAATTTTATCTATCTCGTTCTGTCTGTAAGCATTGATTTTCTCTATCGGACTCAAATCCTTGTAGTTGACAACGCCATACGCCAAACTATAGTTCTTGCTTTCAAAATGGTTATCAATAATCCTGCAAAGATGCGTTGAATCGTACATTCCAGCAAACACAGTATTGCCCTTTTCATCAAGATACTTATGAAAGAAGAAACGCAAATCTTGCTCGGCTTTTGGATTGGTAAATGATAATTCACCGTTTCCGAGCCGAATGTTCGTTTTGGGCAAAAGATAGAAGCATGAAATGTATCCGTTTACAGTAACTTTACAAATCACGCGGCGGAATTGTGTTATAATGATAGTACCATAAAATATAACGGAGGATAACAATATGGCAGATCGCATTGTCCTGAACACCATCTCCTACCACGGCCACGGAGCCATTGAAAACATCGTACCCGAGCTGACCAAGCGCGGTTACAAGAAGGCGTTCGTCACCTCTGACGCGGCGCTGCTCAAGTTCGGTGTCACCAAGAAGGTCACGGACCTGCTGGACGCCACCGGCTTCGCCTACAGCGTCTACTCCGACATCAAGCCCAATCCCACCATTGAGAACGTGCAGAACGGCGTCAAGGCGTTCCGCGAAGCGGCGGCCGACTGCATCATCGCTATCGGCGGCGGCTCCTCCATGGACACCGCCAAGGCCATCGGCATCATCATCGAGAACCCCGAGTTCGCCGACGTCCGATCCCTGGAGGGCGTAGCGCCCACCAAGAAGCACGCGGTCTTCACCATCGCCGTCCCCACCACCGCAGGCACCGCCGCAGAGGTCACGATCAACTACGTCATCACCGACGTGGAGAAGAAGCGCAAGTTCGTCTGCGTGGACACCAACGACATCCCCGAGGTTGCCGTGGTCGATCCCGATATGATGTCCTCCATGCCCAAGGGCCTCACCGCCGCTACAGGCATGGACGCGCTGACGCACGCCATTGAGGGCTATATCACCAGGGGCGCCTGCGCGATCTCCGATATGTTCCACCTGGAAGCGATCCGTCTGATCGCCAAGAGTCTGCGCGCCGCGGTGCAGAACGATCCCGACGGCCGCGAGGGCATGGCGCTGGGCCAGTATATCGCCGGCATGGGCTTCTCCAACGTGGGCCTCGGTATCGTACACTCCATGGCGCACGGCCTGTCCGCGCTGTATGACACGCCTCACGGCGTCGCCTGCGCGATCCTGCTGCCGGTCGGTCTGGAGTACAACAAGCCCGTGGCGGGCAAGCGTTACCGCGCCATCGGCAAGGCCATGGAGGTCGCCGGCATCGACCGCATGACCGACGAGGAGGCCGCCGATGCCACCATCGCCGCCGTCAGGCAGCTCTCTGCCGACGTGGGCATCCCCGCCAACCTGCACGGCATCCTGAAAGAGGAGGACGTCCGCTTCCTGGCAGAGTCCGCCTACGCAGACGCCTGCCGTCCCGGCAACCCGAGAGACACCGGCGTCGAGGAGATCGTCGCGCTCTACAAGAGCCAGCTGTAAGGATCTGCCGCCGCAAGAAAATACCCCTGAAACAGGATCTCTGCTTCAGGGGTTTTCTGCAATTATGGCGTACTCTGATCCGCGTTTGCGCCGCGTCACGTCTGCGTCTGAGAAGGCGGAACGGCCGTCCTCGTCTTTTTGCGGCGCGCGGCTTTGATACATGAGGCGGTTCCGACGCCGATGAAGGCGAAGGATACCAGGATCGCGAGGTTTTCGAGAAATACGAGCGCCGCCGCTTTATCGGGATCGAAGAAGGCGAACGGCGTGCGGAAAAAGATGTAATCCGGTATGCCGTTTTTGACGAATAGCCAGAGCCCGACGCCGGAGACGGCGGCGAATACCGTCGCGACGGCGATTTTTGTTTTGCCGCTCCATCGGAATCCCGCCGTCATCGCCGGAACGTGCAGCCCGAGGTGCAGCCCCATCAGGAGAAACGACCAGAAGGACATCGCCAGATGAAACCGCCGCGCGAAAGAGATCGGGAACATCCCGTAAAGGAACGGCGCCGCGTGCGAGCTCATCGCCATCCCGCAGAGCGCCGTCAGCGCGATCGACGCGAGAAGCAGCGTGTTCACGGCGAGCGTGACGATGCGGTAAGCGTTATACCTGCCCTTGAAAAGCGATCTGTACCATTTGAAATTGAGAACGTGATGGACGACGAGCAGGCCCGTCATCGCGATCCCGCCCCATTCGTGCAGCGTTTCTCCTGTCACCTGATACGCCATCAGGCAAAGCAGGAGAACGGTCATCAGGACGTCGACAATTTTTCTGATCGCGTTTTTTCTGCCTGTCTGCATTTTTCACCCTTATTGCAAGCCGTCGATCCAATCGCGAAGCTCGGCTTCCGAAACGCTTCCCGGGAAGCGTTCGCCGTCGAGCCACGTTCCGCTTTTTGCGTTCTCCTCGAGGTTTCTTCCGCTTCTGCCGATGCCGCTGCTCGATGAAGTGCAGAACGGGATCATCGTGATTCCGTCAAAATCATAGCTTTCGACAAAGGTGTCCATGATCCGCGGCTCCTCGCCCCACCAGATCGGAAAACCGATATAGATCTTTTCATATCCTGCAAGCGAGATGCGTTCGCTTCCGATCCCGGGGCGTGCGGCGCTGTCGTTCTGCTCGATCGTGGAGCGGCTGTTGCTGTCGTTCCAGTTGAGATCCGCCGCCGTGTATTCCTGCTCCGCCTTGATTTCGTAAAGGTCCGCATCTTCGATCGCCGCGATCTTTTCCGCTACGCCTTTTGTGGTTCCGGTCGCCGAGAAGACGACGACGAGAACTTTTTTGTGCGCCGGCTCGCTGTCAGGCAATTCTGCGGTTTCCACGGGTACGCTTCCGGCGTCCGTGGAAGTTTCCGCCTCGCGTTCCTTCGTTTCCGGCGCGCTGCTTTCGGCAGCAAACGTGCTGCTTTCCGGCGTGCTTGCGGGGACGCTTTCGCCGCACGCCGCCAGCCCGATGAGCATCAGCGCGGCGCTGCAGCGAAACAGAGAATAAACGAATCATTTCCCGATGATATTCTTCGCCGTAATTCGTTGATCATTGTTCAACGATCTTGTATCCGGAAACGATTCTCCAAAGATTGACTTTTTTTGCGCGTGCGGTTATAATTAAATATTATGAAAACAGTATTGATAAAAGAGGACATCGTGTCCCGCAACAACGAGCGCGCGAAGGAAGTCCGCGCGCTGACAAAAGAAAAAAACATATACTACGTAAACGTCATGTCGTCGCCCGGCGCGGGGAAGACGTCGCTCCTGACGAAACTGATCCCCGAGCTTTCAAAGGAGTTCTCCATCGGAGTCATAGAGGCGGATATTGACTCGGACGAGGACGCGCTCACCGTCGAGCGTGAGACCGGAGTCCGCACGATACAGATGCACACCGGAGGCGCGTGCCACATCACCTGTCAGATGAGCATGGAGGCGCTCGGAGCGCTGGGTACGGACGGGCTTGACGTTGTCTTTCTCGAGAACATAGGCAATCTCGTCTGTCCCGCGGAATTCGATACGGGAGCGGATATGAATCTCGTTCTGCTCAGCGTCCCGGAGGGAGACGACAAGCCGTTGAAGTACCCCCTTATGTTCGAGGTCGCCACGGCGGTGGCGGTGACAAAGCTCGACGTCGCGCCGATCTTCGACTTCGACAGAGAACGGGCGGTCGCAAACGTTCGGAAAAGGAACTGCGCCGCAGACGTCTTCTTCCTCTGCGCTAAAACGGGGGAGGGCGTTCGTGCGCTCGCGGAGTACCTAAGGAATAAAATAAAGAACACAAATAATTTTATATATTCAGGGAGGTTTTCTTATGGCTGATGCGAAAGGCAGGATCTGTATCATCGGCGGAGGCCCCGCGGGGCTTGCATGCGCGGTATACCTTGAAAAGAAGGGATATACCGACTACGTTATCTACGAAAAGCAGAACAAGGTGGGCGGCAAGGCCTATTCCCCCAGGATCGAAGCGAACGGAGAGAGCCGCACTTACGAGACCGGCGCCATCATGGGCGCGATCACCTATCACGCGGTCTCCGAAATGGAGGCGTTCGGCGGTTACTACCACAAGGGCCCGGACTTCAAGAAGGGCGAGCCCAATATGCGTCGTGAATACCGCAGCGTAACCGGCGAGAAGATCGAGCCGTTCAATCCGAAGGTCGACAAGTCTCTCAAAAAGACGATCGGTCTGCTCAAGCTCAAAATGCAGTTCAAAAAGCTGAAGAAGCTGATGGAAACCAAATACGTCGGCTACGACTGCTACGGACACGTCGGCATCGCCGAGGGCAGATATAACGGCATTTCCAAGATCGTCAGGAATGCGGACGGATCCAATGCCGGCGAAGCATTCCCGAACTACATCAAGGGTACGAACCCCAACCTGAAAGACCTTGCTCTCCCGTTCAGAGAATTCTGCAAGCTGAACAAGGTTGCCGAAGTACAGCGCATCTGGATCGCGCCGTACACCTCCTTCGGCTACGGATATTTCGACGAGATCCCCGCTGCCTACGTGCTGAAGTACCTCGATATGACCACCGCCGCAGAGTTCGTCGGCCTCCGTCTCTGGACGTGGCAGGACGGCACGCAGGAGATCTACGAGAGCGTGAACCGCAAGCTGAAGAACCCCGCCCGCCTTCAGACCGAGGTCGTCAAGGTGGAACGCCCCGACGGAAAGGTCAACGTCACCGTCAGAGACCGGGACGGAAACGAGAGTACGGAGACCTTTGACAAGCTGATCATCACGACGCCTCTCGATTACTTCAAGGATTATGCGGACGCGTCCGCCGAGGAGCGCGAGCTCTTCTCAAAGATCGTACACGAGAAGTACGTGGACTTCATCGCACGCTTCGAGGAGGACAAGGGTCCCGTCATCTCCGGTTACATCTTTGAGAACATGGAGCCCGAACGCCTCGGTCACGCGATGGTCTACTACCACAGATGGGAAGACTTTGGCAAGAACTGTCCCTGCACGGTATACGCGCTTCGCAACCATACGGGCGACCCCGACGTACCCTACGAAAAGACGCTCGAGCTGATGAAGGACGATATCGAAAAGGCGCTGAAGTTCCCGATCAAGGAAGTCCTTTACGCGCAGGAAAGCTACTACTGCCCGCACGTTTCTCCCGAGGATTATAAGAACGGCTGGTACGACAGACTCGAGGCGATCCAGGGCGAAAACAATACTTACTACGCAGGCGAGATCCTCAGCTTCGGCGACATGGAAGACACCTGTGCCGCAAGCAAGGACATCATCGGAAGATTCTTCTGATGGAAGTTAAGACGATACTGCTGTCAAAGAGCGTATTCGAGGACAACGATCGCGCCGCGGACGAGCTTCGCGCCGAACTCCGAAAAAAAGGAATCGTTCTCGTGAACGTCATGTCGTCTCCCGGCTCCGGCAAAACGACGCTTCTCGTCGCGTTGATACGCCGCCTTGCAAAAAACTACCGCGTCGGCGTGATGGAGGCGGATATCGACTCGGATGTCGACGCCGTCACGGTGGCAAAGGAGACGGGATGTCCGTCCGTTCAGCTCCACACGGGCGGCATGTGCCATTTGGACGCCGGTATGACGGAGCAGGGGCTGCGCGAGCTCGGAGACGGCCTCGATATCGTTTTTCTCGAAAACGTCGGCAATCTCGTTTGCCCCGCGGAGTACGATACCGGCGCGACCTTCAACGTCGTCATCCTCTCGGTTCCGGAAGGGACGGATAAGCCGCTCAAATATCCGCTCGTCTTTCAGAAAAGCGACCTTGTCATCGTCAGCAAGACCGACGCGCTGCCGTACTTCGACTTCGATATCGAACAGTGCAGACGGTACGTCGGCGAGCGCAACGGCAAGGTCAGCGTCATTCCGGTCTCCGCTAAGACCGGCGAAAATATGGACGCTCTTGAACAATGGTTTATGAATAAAATGACTGAGGTGTGAAGCTATGCCCGAACAAAGCAACGCTGTAAGAAGCAAATATCAGAACGAAAAGGAACTGCAGAAGAACTACGCCAAGCTCGCGAAAAAGATCACCGACGTGGTCAAGCACAAGATCGGCGGTATCAGCGCGGACGACCCCGAATACTGGGGACTTCGCGAGATGCTCACTCCCGAGATGGTCGATATGTGCAACAAGATGAAGCTCAGAAAGCACTATACCCTCGACGACCTCATCAAGCTGCACAAGGGCGTCGATCCGAAGCACATCGAGGAAGTGTACGAGCAGATGTCCGTCATCGGCATCATCGAGTACGATTACGGCGACAACTACACGCACAATCTGAAGGACGACCACCCCATCGAGGGCGCTCCGAAGATCAAGCGCTACCGTCTCCCGTTCTTCGTACCGGGCAGCGCGGAACTGTTCAACTCCTCCGTCGACAGGATCGAGAAGAATCCGGCGGTCACGTCCTTTTTCGAGAGGATGACCTTTATCCCGCTCGCGGGGATCACCCACATGGTAGCCCCCGGCGGTATGGGTATCGGTATGCATACCATCCCCGTCGAGAAGGCGATCGACGCGAACCAGGAAGCGATCTCGCTGGAACGCATCTCATACTGGCTCGACAAGTACGACGGACACATCGCCGCAGGCATCTGCTCCTGCCGCGCTTCCCGCGCGGTGCTGGACGAGGGATGCACGGACGACGTGAACGACTGGTGCGTTCAGCTCGGCGATATGGCGGACTACGCCGTGGAGACGCACCGCGCTCATTACATAACGAAAGAGCGCGCCATGGAGATCTTCGAGCTCGCAGAGAAGAACGGCTACGTTCACCAGATCACCAACATTGACGGTGAGAACAAGATATTCGATATATGCAACTGCAACGTGCGTATCTGCAACGCGCTCCGTACGAGCATGCTGTTCAACACGCCCTATCTTTCAAGAAGCGCGTATACGTCAAAGGTCGACCGCGAGAAGTGCGTCGCCTGCGGCAAGTGCGTGGAGATATGCCCCGCCGGCGCAGTGAAGCTCGGTCAGAAGCTTTGCAAAAAGGACGGCTCCGAGGTCAAATACCGTCACTCGATCCTGCCGGACAAAGTCCGCTGGGGCGAGTACGCATGGGACGAGGATTACCGCGACAACCAGGTCGCGTCCAATACGTACGCGCAGGGAAGCGCGCCGTGCAAGGCGGCGTGCCCCGCTCACGTTCCGATCCAGGCCTACCTGAAGCTCGCAAGAGACGGCAAATACCGCGAAGCGCTCGCGATGATCAAGACGGAGAACCCGTTCCCGTCCGTCTGCGGCCGCGTCTGCAACAAGAGATGCGAGGACGCCTGCACGAGAGGAACGGTCGACGCTCCCGTCTCCATCGACGCCGTCAAGAAGTTCGTGGCGGATCTCGAACTCAGGTCTGAAGACCGCTATATTCCCGAGAAGGTCGTTCAGTCGCTCGTGGGCGACTGGGAAGAGAAGATCGCCGTGATCGGCGCAGGCCCCGCGGGTCTTTCCGCGGCGTACTATCTCGCCGAAATGGGTTACAAGCCCACCGTCTTTGAAAAGAACCCGACCCCCGGCGGAATGCTCACCTACGGCATCCCGAGCTACAAGCTGGAGAAGGACGTTATCGAAGCCGAGATCGACGTGCTGCGCAAGATGGGCGTCGAGATCAAGTGCGGCGTCAACGTCGGCGAGGACGTGACGATCGGTGAGCTCCGCGCACAGGGCTACAAAGCGTTTTATATCGCCATCGGCTGTCAGGGCGGCAGACGTCCCGGCGTTCCGGGCGACGAAGCCGAAGGAACGGATATCGCCGTATCCTATCTCAGAAAGAGTTATGAGAAGCGCGAGACCTTCAGCGGCGACGTGGTCGTCGTCGGCGGAGGAAACGTGGCTGTGGACTGCGCAAGAAACGCGCACCGTCTCGGCGCAGCAAGCGTAAAGATGTTCTCTCTCGAGTCCCGCGATATCATGCCCGCAACGAAGCAGGAGATCGAAGAGACGCTCGAGGAGAATATTGCGATCGAGAACGGCTGGGGACCCAAGGAAGTCCTCACGGACGAAGACGGCAAAGTAACGGGCATCGTATTCAAACGCTGTACTTCAGTTTATAACGCCGACGGTAAGTTCGCGCCGGAGTACGACGAGAACGATACGGTCGAAGTCAAAGCCGACAGGATCGTGTTCGCGATCGGTCAGACGATCGAGTGGGGCAAGCTGCTCGACGGCACGAAGGTCGAATTCTGGCACGGCAACTATCCCGTCGCGGACAAGTTCACCTATCAGACGGCGGAAGAGGATATCTTCGTGGGCGGCGACGTGTACACGGGTCCCAAATTCGTCATTGACGCCATCGCCGCGGGACATGAGGCGGCAGAGAGCCTGCACCGCTATGTCAGGCCGAAGGCGCACATGACGATCGGCAGAAACCGCCGCGCGTACACGCCCCTCAACACGGAAGACATCTCCGTTCCCGACTACGACACGGCAGGACGTCAGGAAGCGGGCATGGACGACAGCGAAGATCACAGAATTTCCTACAAGGATCTGCACCTCACGCTCACGGAGGAGCAGGTAAAGATCGAGACGGCTCGTTGTCTCTCCTGCGGCGCGTCCTATGTCGACCCGAACAAGTGCATCGGCTGCGGCCTGTGTACGACGAAGTGCCAGTTCGACGCGATCCACCTTTTCCGCGACAATCCGAAGTGCTCGGACATGAGAGTTGCCGAAGACAAGGTCACGGGACTTCTGAAGTACGAGCTCGCCCGTGTCGGAAAGATCATTGTCAACTCCGGCTCCGAGGACGCGAAGATCATGCGCGCTAAGCGCAAGGCATGGAAAAAGGCGCGGAAGGTAAATAAATAATGCACGAACTCGGTATCGTGATGAACGTGCTGGAGCAGGTCGACTCCGCGGCCGCCGAATATAAAGCCGAAAAAGTGATGAAGGTGACGATGGAGGTCGGAGAAGTAAGCTCGATCGTTCCCGATCTGTTTACCGACGCGTTCAACTGGGCAAAAAAGAAGACCGCTTATCTGAAGGACGCAGAGCTTGAGATGATCATCATAGAGGGCAGGACCTACTGCCAAACCTGCGGTGAGACATATAAGACTACCACGTACGGAAAAAAGTGTCCGCACTGCGGAAGCTATGAGACCTATCTGCTCACGGGAGATCAGGTGATCATCAAGGACATCGACGCGCTTTTCGGAGCGCCGGAACAATAAAGCTGCGTTAATAACGGACAGCGAAAAGAAGATCCCTCCTATAATACAATGGGAAAAAGTATTATAGGAGGGATATTTTTTAAGCGGATACGGTCTCGCTTTCGTTACATCGACGGATACCTCATCGATCTCTGACGATGAAATAACCGTCAGTCCGGAACCGCGTTCATACTGCCCGTGCGGTAGCCGTCAAGATCGAGCGAAACGAATAGGAAGCCGAACGCGTGAAACCGTTTCCTGACGGCTTCCCGCACGTCGCCCGACAGAAACGCTTCCATGTCTTCCGGCATGAGCTCGATCCGGGCTTCGCCGTTCTGCGTTCTGACGCGATACTGCCGGAAGCCGTGACCGAGGTCGCGGTATAGAACGTCCCAGCTTTGGCGCAGATTCTAATGGCGGTACGCCGGAGATCGGAACGATGATTCAGCGGATGACCAGCGTTCCGTTCACCGCGTCGACCGTCAGCTCCTGTCCGGCGGTGAGACTGCCCTGCAGGATCCGGCGGGCAAGCATCGTTTCGACCGTATGCTGCACATAGCGGCGGAGCGGACGCGCGCCGAACTGCGGGTCGAACGCCGCGTCGATGATCGCGTCCTTTGCCGCCTGCGTCAGCGTGCAGTGAAGCTGCTTCTCCGCCAGCCGCAGATTCAGCGCCTTGATCTGCAGGTCGATGATCCCGCGTACGTTCTCTTTTGTCAGCGGCTTGTAGAATACGATCTCATCCAGCCGGTTCAGGAACTCCGGGCGGAAGCTGGTTTTCAACAGCGCCTCGACCTTGGCCTTTGCCGCCTCGGTGATACTGCCGTCGGCGTCGATCCCGTCGAGCAGATAGGATGAGCCGAGGTTGGACGTCAGAATGATGATCGTATTCTTAAAGTCTACGGTCCGGCCCTGAGAGTCCGTGATCCGCCCGTCATCCAGAACCTGCAGAAGAATGTTGAACACATCCGGGTGCGCTTTTTCAATCTCGTCGAAAAGGACGACGCAGTAGGGCCGTCTGCGGACGGCTTCGGTCAATTGACCGCCCTCCTCGTAACCGACGTAGCCGGGAGGCGCGCCGATCAGTCGGGACACGGAAAACTTCTCCATATACTCGGACATATCGATCCTGACCAGATTTTTTTCGTCGTCAAAGAGCTCCGCGGCAAGCGTCTTGGCCAGCTCCGTTTTGCCGACGCCCGTAGGGCCAAGGAAAAGGAAGGACCCGATCGGGCGATTGGGGTCCTGTATGCCCGCACGACTGCGCAAAATGGCTTCGGAGACGCTTTTGACCGCTTCGTCCTGCCCGACGACCCGCTTGTGCAGGTGTTCGTCCAGGTGCAGCAGCTTCTCCCGTTCGCCCTCCACCAGCTTCGCCACGGGGATGCCGGTCCAGCGCTCGACGATCTTTGCGATCTCCTCCTCGGTCACTTTGTTCCGCAGCATGCTCTGTTCCTTTGCGTTCTGCGCAAGCCGCTCCTCTTCTTCGAGCTGCCGCTTGGCCTCCGGCAGATCGCCGTATTTCAGTTTTGCCGCCTTTTCCAGGTCGTAGGCCTGCTCCGCCTGCTCGATCTCCGCGTTCAGCCGTTCGATCTGTTCCCTGAGCTGTCGGATCTTGCCGATGGCGTTCTTCTCGTTCTCCCACTTGGCCTTCATCGCGTTGAACTTATCCCGGTTTTCCGCGAGCTCTTTCTGCAGCTCGGCGAGACGGCTCTTGGAGAGGTCGTCCTCCTCGTTCTTCAGCGCGGCTTCCTCGATCTCCATCTGGATGATCTTCCGCTGTACCATATCAAGCTCCGTCGGCATGGAGTCCATCTCTGTACGGATCAGCGCGCACGCCTCGTCGATCAGGTCGATCGCCTTATCCGGCAGGAAGCGGTCGGTGATATAGCGGTCGGACAGTTTTGCGGCTGCAATGATCGCCGGGTCGGTGATCTTCACGCCGTGGAACACCTCATAGCGCTCCTCCAGGCCGCGGAGGATGGCGATCGTATCCTCTACGGTCGGTTCGTTGACCAGGACCGTCTGGAACCGCCGTTCCAGCGCGGGGTCCTTTTCGATATACTGACGGTATTCGTCAAGCGTCGTGGCGCCGATGCAGTGCAGTTCGCCCCGCGCCAGCATCGGCTTGAGCAGATTGCCCGCGTCCATCGAGCCCTCCGTTTTGCCCGCGCCGACGATCGTATGCAGTTCATCGATAAACAGAATGATCCTGCCTTCGCTCTTCTTGACTTCGGTCAGGACCGCCTTCAGGCGTTCTTCAAAGTCGCCGCGGTATTTCGCGCCGGCGATCAGCGCGCCCATATCCAGGGAGAAGATGCTCTTGTCCTGCAGGCTTTTCGGAACGTCTTTCTTTACGATCCGCTGGGCAAGTCCCTCCGCGATCGCGGTCTTGCCGACGCCCGGTTCCCCGATCAGAACGGGGTTGTTCTTGGTTTTTCTCGACAAGATCCGGATCACGTTCCGGATCTCCTCGTCTCTGCCGATCACCGGGTCCAGCTTCTTATCTCTGGCCCGCTTGACCAGATCGGTCCCGAACTTCTCCAGGGCCTCGTACGTGTCTTCGGGGTTGTCGGAGGTGACACGCTGGTTGCCCCGAATCTCCAGCAGCGCTTTCATAACGCTTTCTTTCCGGATCCCGTAGGTGCGGAACAGATCGCTCAGCGTGTCGTCCGGTCGATCGACCAGAGCAAGGAACAGGTGTTCCACCGACACGAATTCATCTTTCATCGACTGCGCAGCCTGCTCGGCGAGCGCAAAGGCCTGATCGACCGAGCCGGAGATATAATATCGATCCGCCTCCCGACCGGGCCCGCTAACCTTCGGCAGTCTGGAAATCTGCTGCTCCGCGGCAGCGTCGAGATCCTCCGGCGTGAGTTCCATCTTTTTGAGCAATTGCGGAATGAGGCCGTTCTCCTGCCGCAGCAGCGCGGCAAGCAGGTGGACCTGTTCGATCTGTTGGTTGCTTTCATCAACCGCGATCTGATGTGCGCTCTGGATCGCCTCCAGAGATTTCTGCGTATACTTGTTCGCGTTCATCTGTATTCTCCTTTCCGAGTAAGGACTCTTTCGCATTTTAGCACTCTCGTCGTGAGAGTGCTAATCCTTTTGTCATCAATATACCTTGCCTTGCCGGGCTTGTCAAGGGGGCGTGATCAATATTCACAAAAACATAATAATTTCATTTTTCCTGCACGCTAAATCTGATCAAAAATGTGACCGTCGGGCGCGACGATCAAATGGAGATCGAATTCAATTTTACTTATGAAGAATTTCAGAAATACACGCTGTCGGCGAATGGGACACCGGGCGAAAACGGGGCTGTAAATCCGGCGGGGTAGGTTTCTGTGAATGCAAAAAAAGATATTTTTAGAAAAAGTTAGAAAAACGGCAGGTTTTGAAACAAAACCTGCCGTTTCTGGTGGACCTTAGGGGATACTCCGGCGGCTGCGCCGCCTCCGTGACACTGCGGTTTTGCACGGCGTCGCCGTGTCGCCGCTGCGCGCCGCTTTTGCTCGCGCAAAAGAAAACCTTGTGTTCGAACCGGACAGCCCGTTCCCAAGCCTACCACACCAAAGAAAAACGTTCACGACACAGGAGGCGGTTTTGGAACAGCTTCAAAGGATTCGGCAGGATGGCTATGCGATCGAAAACGGCGAGTACAAAATTGGTCTGCGCGCCGTCTGCGCACCGGTGTTTGACTCCGATCAAAAAGTACGCTATGCCGTTGGCGTGGTCGGCCTGTTCCGACGGATCGATTCCGAGGAATTTGAGGAAGCGATCGCAAGCACGCTGGAAACGGCGCGGCAGTTCTCCGCCTCTTTGGGGTATAAAGCATAATCCTCTGCACTTGATATAGCGTTATAATTCTATAATATAAAACAATAATTTAACATTATAAAATGAAGTGTCTTGACCGAGCAAGGCGCTTCGTTTTATAATTGGTGCATGACGTTATTCTTGAATTAGTACAATGATGTCAAAATGATAAACGAAAGGATAAAGAATTATGAAAAGAGCAATATCTTTCCTTCTGACGCTGCTGATGCTTCTGTCGATGCTCACGGGGCTTTCCACGGTTGCATTTGCTGAGGAAGCAGAGTCTGCTGCGCTTGAGATTTACACCCAGACCGGCGAGGCGGAGCCCGAGCTGGTCAAATCCTACAAGCTCTCCGAGCTGGACGCGCTCAAAGAAACCGCGAAAGACGGCTACACCTACGTCTACTGGAAGGGCGAAGATCAGAAGCAGGTCGTTGCGACCGAGCTCGTTTCGCTGGACGCGCTGCTTTCCGACGCCGGAACGACCTTCGGCGCAGGCGACGAGCTGAAGTTCACCTGCTCCGACGGACCGTATCCCAAGGGAGATTTCAGTTACGAAAGTATGGCCGAGCGCGGCTAT
>CAJOEH010000015.1 GCA_905233385.1 uncultured Oscillospiraceae bacterium | reverse complement strand
GTCGTGTAGTCGCAGCGTTTGCACGTGTCGTACGCGTTCCAGCCGATCGCGGTACAAGTCGCCGCTTTCGCGTCGTGGTGGACGATATCGTGTCCCAGCGCGGCGATCTCCTCATAAGTCGTGTAGTCGCAGCGTTTGCACGTGTCGTACGCGTTCCAGCCGATCGCCGTGCAGGTCGCCGCCTTCGCGTCGTGGTGGACGAGGTCGTGTCCCAGCGGAGCGACGTTCTGAACGGTCTTGGTCTTCTTCTGGAACGCCGCGTTGGTGAAGGTCGCGGTGTAGGTCGTCTTGCCCTTGCCCTCGCAGGTCGGCTGCGACGTGATCTGGGAGGTCGTGCTCACCTGCTCGGACTCCACGTGCGAGCAGCTCGCGCAGGTGTGGGAGGCGGTGCAGGTGCTGTAATCGGTCGCCCAGGTATAGGAAACGTCGCCGTAGACGTGCGGCTCCGTTTCGCCCTCCGTACCGCAGTGCAGACAGGTGCCCGTGTGGGTCTCGCCGTTGTCGGTATAGGAGTAGCCGATATGCTCGCACTTCATGACCTTCGCCCAGTTGCTGCGGCAGGTTTCCTCGCGCTTGTCCGTCGGAACGGGGCTTTCAACGTCCTCTGAGGCGTAGACCTTCATGCCGTTGATGAAGATCCTGGTGACAAAGGTTTCATCACGGCCCTGTCCGTCGCCGATGGCCTGCGCGGCGGCGCCGCCCACGTACTCGTCATATGCGCCGGCGATCGCCGTGACCGTGCCGCCGGAGATTGTGACCGTTCCGCCGCTGTTCTGGCTTCCGCAGCCGACGCCCGCCGCTCTTTTGCCGCCGACCGCGAGGACGGTGCCGCCGGTGATCGTGATCTCGTCGATATGTCCGCTGGCGCCGCCGCCGACGCCTGCGCCGCCGGCGCTGCCGCCTCTGGCTGTGACGGTGCCGCCGTTGATCGTGATATTCTCGACACAGCCGTCCTTGCCGCCGCCGATGCCTGCGCCGTAGCCATAGCCGCCCAAATTGCAGGTCGCCGTGACCGCGCCGCCGTTGATTGTAACCGCGCCGCCGCGGGTGTGAGAGCCACCGCCGATGCCTGCGCCGTTCCCGTCGCCGTTGGCTTTGACCGTGCCGCCGTTGATCGTGATCGTGCCGCCGTACTGACCCTCGCTGCCGCCGATCGCGGTTTTGTCTTGGTCGCAAGTCACGTCCTCGCCGGTCGTAGTGCCGGCGAAGAGCGCGCCCATGCCGTCGCCCGTGGACTGGGCATAGACGGTGAAGCTGTCGCCCTCATCGACGTCAATGCCCTTTTTGGCGATCAGCTTCGCGCCGTCCACGAGGATCAGATGCACGTCGCCGTCGACGGTGATACGATCGTCGATCGTCACCTCGCCGCTGACCACGTACCAGCCGGAATCAAGCGTAGTCTGGTCGGTGATGATCGTGTAGTCCGCGCAGGTCTGCGTTTCGCCGTTCTCGTCCAGATACGGCACGGGAACGAGCGTGACGCGGAAGCGGACCCGGTAGGTCGCGTTTTGCGTGACCGGCACGATGGTCGGCTCCCAGCCGTCGAAATAGTAGATACATTCGTCTGTATTTTCCTTGAAGGGCGTCTCGCCCTTGTAGACCGGAAGCTGTCCCGCCATTAGCAGGGTTTCGTACAGGGTTTCGCCGTTCTCGCCGAGGAACGTCACCGTGTAGGCCTTCTGCGCCCATTGCGCGTAGAGCGTCGCGTCGCCGGTGACCTGATAGTATGCCTGGTCGTCGTACGATCTGCCGGAGCCATCCGGCTTGACGTTCCAGCCGGCGAAGTGGTAGCCCTCGCGGGTAAATCCGTTCGCCGGCAGCTGAACGGTGGTCTGCGTCTTTGCGCTGACGCTCGCCGTGGAGCCGGTGCCGCCGTGCGCGTCGAAGGTCACGACGGGCTCACGGGCGGAGCCGTTCGTGATCAGATACAGCTCGGAGAGCTGGAAGGTCGTGCCGCTGCCCAGCCCCCGGAAAGTAATGCGGTAGGTGCAGTATTCCTGATCGTTGCCGATCGTTCTGCAGATCTCGGCGTAGTTCGCAGCCGGCAGGGTCTTATCTTGCAGGATGCCGTCCAGCATGACCCACTTGCCGTCCTTGCCCAGACCCTCGAGCGTCCAGTTCTTCGGGTTGCGGCCGGAGTTGCCCGCAGTGTCATCGGCGGTAACGAGCACGTAGCCGACGGGCTTGACATATTTGTCAGTCGAGAATTCCAGCGACCATTCCGCATCGGCGCTGCGCACCTTGCCGCACCACTTGGTATTGACGTCGTCGTCGAGCAGCTTGTCGTACTCCTCCCCACTGTAGCCCAGATACTGCGAGTCGTTCGCCGGCAGGCCGTTCACCAGCTCGGTGAACTGGTCGTAGACCAACAGCGCGGTATAGTGCCGATAGTGCGTGCCGGCCAGCCACTGCGCGTAGAGATCGGTCACGCCGTCGATGGTGATCTGTTCGTAGTTCGCGTAAGATTTGCCGGAGCCGTTTGCTGCGGTGTTCCAGCCGAGGAAGAAATTGCCATCCGACGTAAAGGGATTGCCGAGCGATACCGTGTCGCCGTTGTTCGCGTTGACCACGTTCGTCTGATCCGCTTCATTGTTGCTGTGCAGGATCAGCGGCTTGCGCACGTCATTGTCCGGGTCGGAGACCAGCAGCCAGGCCTCAAGGAGCCCGACATAGTCGGACGGACCCTGCCAGACGAGGCGGTAGGCGCTGTAGAAGTCGTCGCCCGCGTTGGGCAGACGGACGTAGACGACCTTATCCGTATTGGACAGCGACGCGCCGTCGCTTTCTCCCAGTACTGTCCAGTCGCCGTCCGAGGCGTGGACCTTTGCCTCCAGACGCCAGCTCGGCGGGATGGGGCAGGGAGTATCGGCGGTATAGAAGGCGATGGCACAGGGCCGTACCGCGTCGTTCGTCGTGAAGTTGACCGTTGCCGTTTCGCCGCGCTCCATCGCGAGGCAGTGATATGTAGACCAGATATCGTTATCAAACAGTTCGGTGGTTGCCGAGGAGTAGCCGTAATACTTCCAGCCCTGCAGCCACTGCGCGTACAGCGTTTCGTCGGTTGCGAACGAGCCGCAGTCGTCATACCACGTACCGGTGCCGTCCGCCTTGGTATTCCAGCCGATGAAGGTCCAGCCGCCGTCGCGGTAGAAGGGGCAGGGCGGCAGCGTTCCGCGGAAGAACGGAACACCGTAGGTGACGGGATCCGTACCCGTGCCGCCGTTGGGCCGCAGCGTCGCCATCCAGGAGAAGATGACGAGTTCCGGATGCTCGCCGCCGCAGAGCCAATAATTGCCGAGTCCCAGCGTGGTATCCTTGAATTCTGCAGCGGACTTGAACGCGCAGTTCGTGCCGGTGCCGCTCGAGAAGAGGGCTCCCGACGTGCCGGACAGCACGTAGCAGTTCTTCACCGTGCCGCTAAGATTGTAGTAGGAGATGCCGTTGGCAGCGGTGGAGGCGGAGATCCGCCCGAGATAATGGAAGCAGTTCTCCAACGTGCCCGCATAGATAATGCCGAGGAGACCGGAACTCGCTGCCGCACCTTCTACGTCGCCGACGTGGAAGCAATTGCTGATCGTGCCGGTGTTCATAAATCCCGCGACGCCGCCTGCAAGGGTCATATCGCTGCCGCCGGTGCAATACACGTCGACGTAGGCGGAGCAGAACCGGATCGTGCCGCCGGTGACCGCGCCGGCGATGCCGCCCGCGTATGCCGTACCGTTGGACGTCGCCATAACGGAGCCGCGCACGTCCAGATCCTGGACCGTGCCGGAGACGGCGCCGAACAGGCCGGCTAACGGGCCGCCGGTGTTGACCGTCAGATTGTAGACGGTGTGTCCCTGCCCTTCGAAGAAGCCGTTGAAGTAATGCGAATCCGTTCCGATGGGCGTCCAGTTGATGCCGCTCATATCCAGGTCCGCCTCGAGGAAGATCGTCGTCTTGCTGTAATCGGTGCCGGAATTGACGTTGTCGCGGAGGTTCGCCAGATCCTCCACGGTATAGATGCGGATCGTTTCCGGCACCGGATCCGCGAGCGACGTCGGGCCGGTGTCGGAGTACGTGGCGACGCCGCCCTCCATCCGGAGCCTCGGACGGTCGGACTGCATCATATAGACGGTAGAGAAGTTGAAGCCGCTGAAGCTTCCCTGCTCGTTGAAAGCGCCTCTGCCCCATGCGCCGAGGTACATATATTCTCCGCTTGAGTCAGCGGTTGCTGCGCCCTGTTTGCCCGTGGGCGGCAGACCTAGATAGTAAGAATAGTAGTTATTTGTCCACGTCGTGGCGTTAGGATCGTACTGGCCCGCCAGCGCGCCGCGATCGTAGGCCACCCCACTGACCGGGATCTGGTCGCCGCCTGCGTAGTTGAAACACGTCGCCATCGTGCAGTGATACTTCATCTCGCCGACGATGCCGCCGCGCGCGCCATGCGCGAAAACGTATCCCGTGTTATAGGAGTTGCTGATCGTGCCTTCATTGATCAGACCGGCGATGCCGCCGCCGTACTTGCCGGTATCCGACTGGACCTTGGCGTTGGGATTGTTGTTCGCGCATTCGTTGACCGTCGTATAGTAGTCCGCCTTGCCGACGATGCCGCCCACGTCTGCGATAGAGCCGCCGGAGGCGGTGACGTGACCGGTATTGATGCAGCGCTGGATCGTGGTCCCGCTGTTGTCGATATGGGTGGTGTAGCCGACGATGCCGCCGATCTCCTGCCTGCCGGTGATCGTCGCATAGTTCCGGCAAAAATCGAAGAGTGTCTTTGCGGCGCTGCCCGCAATGCCGCCGACGTGGTTGATGTTGGTGCCGGAGCCGACAGAGGCGTAGTTGACGCATTTGGAAACGGTGGCGTTCTGGATATAACCCACGACGCCGCCGACCCGGGCAATGCCTGCCGAGGTGTTGCGGCTGTTGACCGCGCCGGTGTTCAGGGAACTGTAGAGCGAAGCGTCGTTGTCTAAGCCGACGATGCCGCCCACGAAGTAGGTACCTGAGATCGTGCCCTCGTTCTTGCACCGTTCGGCTTTGGCGCCGCTGCCGGAGAGACGGCCGATGACGCCGCCCGTACCGTGACTGGTGGTGTTGCCGCTGCCCGTGACGCTGCCGGTGTTCAGACAGTCGTAGAACGCGGCTGTGGCGTCGCCCGCGATGCCGCCGGTCTCGTAGTTGCCGGAGATCGTGCCGGAGTTGGTGAGCTTTGAATAAGTGCCGCTGCTGCCGTTCTCGCCGAGAATGCCGCCGACGCAGTTGTAGCCGGTGACGTTGCCGGTGTTGGTGCAGTTGGTGACGGTATTGTTGTTGTAGGCAACACCGATGATGCCGCCCACGTCGTCCTGGCCCGAGGCGTACACGGCGGCGGTGTTGGCGCAGTTCGAAACGCTGCAGTTGTTTTGCAGACCGCCGACGATGCCGCCTGCAGAGCCGGCGGGGCCGACGACCGAGCCGGTGTTGGAGCAGTCTTCGATGCTGCCGCCGCCGTAAAAGAAGCCTGCGATACCGCCGACGCCTATGCCCGCGTTGACCGACGCGCCGTTGGTGCAGCCCGAAATGTTGCCGGAGCTGTAGCCCACAATGCCGCCCACGTACGCATTGCCGCTGGTCTTGCCCTTGACCTGTCCGGAGTTGGCGCAGTTGGAAACGGTTCCGTTGTTATTGCCGACGATGCCGCCGATCTTGCCTCCGGTGTTCGAGATCTCCCCCGTGTTGGAGCAGCCGTTGATCGTGCCGTCACTTGCGCCGGCGACGCCGCCGCTGATGTTGCTGGCGCCGGAGATCTTCGCCTTGTTGGTGCAGCCGGTGACCGTGCCGCTGTCTTCGTTGTTGCCCACGATGCCGCCGACGTAGGGGTTATTTCCGGCTTCGACTGCGCCTTCGTTGACGCAATCGGAAATCGTGCCTTCACTGACGCCGACCACGCCGCCCGTCTGCTGCCAGCCGGCGGTGATCGCTTTCAGGTTCTTACAGCCGCTCACGACGCCGCCCTGCTTGCAGTAGCCCACGATGCCGCCGATGCCGGGTTCGCCGCCGGTGACCGCGCCGTTGTTCTCGCAGTCGCGCACCGTGCCGTGCAGGACGCCGACCGCGCCGCCGACCGAAGCGGCGCCGCTCACGGAGCCGGTGTTCTTACTGGCTTCCACCAGGCCGCTCGGGTCCGTTCCGTCCGCAGTCTGACCGACCCTGCCGACCAGACCGCCGACGCAGTCCGTGCCTGAAACAGTTCCCTTGTTCGAGCAGCTGCGGACGACGCCGTTGTCGCTGGCTATTAAGCCGGCGATGCCGCCGACGTAATTCTTGCCTATAATCGCGCCCTCGTTGACGCAGGTATCCACCGCGCCGGTGCCGACGCCCACGATGCCGCCGACCTCATCGTCCGTGCCGGTCACGACGGCGCTGCTCGTGTTGGTGCAATGGTCGATCGGCGCGGTGTCCGACGCCAGACCGGCGACGCCGCCGACGAACTCCGTGCCGGAAACCGCGGCGCTGTTTTCACAGTTCGACACGGGAGCGTTGGTGGAGCCGACGACGCCGCCCACGTTTTTCGCGCTGCCGGTGACCGCTGCCGTGTTCCGGCAGTTGCTGATGCCGCCGCCTTCGCCGTACGTGTAACCGACGACGCCGCCCACGTACTGCGTACCGGAGACCGCTGCGGCGTTGCTGCAGCCGGAAACCTCCGTTCCTGCGCCGGCGTAGCCGAGGACGCCGCCGGTGTATTCATCCGTGCCGGTGACGCTGCCGCTGTTGGCGCAGCCCGTGATGGTGCCTTTCAGCGCGCCGACGATGCCGCCGGTGTTTCCCTTGCCTTCGATGGCTCCGGTATTCGTGCAGGAAGCAATGCTGCTGTTGCAGGCGCCGACGATGCCGCCGACCTTATCGTTTGTCGTACTCTTCACCGCACCGTGATTGACGCAGTTGCTGACGACGTTGCAGAAGCCGGCGATGCCGCCGGTATATTCGCCGCCGTTGACGCTGCCGTCGTTGGTCAGTCCGCTGACCTCGCACAACGCCATACCGATCAGGCCGCCGACGTATTTGTTGCCGTTGACGGTGCCTTCGTTGCGGATGTGTTCCGCTCTGCCCACGTCGTCAAGGCAGCCGATGACGCCGCCGATTCTCTCGCCGCTGCCGTTTACCGTGCCGTTTTCGAGGTTGGCGCAGTCGGTGACGAGGCAGTACGCTATACCGATGATGCCGCCCGTCTGCGATATGCCGCTGACCGCACCCCTGTTGGTGCAGCCGCTGACCAGACCGGTGCTTTGTGCGCCGCCGACGACGCCGCCGACGCTGATGCCGCCCGAAACGCTGCCGGTATTCGTGCAGTTCTTCATCGGCCCGTAGAGGTGGCCGCCGACGCCGCCCACAACGGGCGCTTTGACGTCCCCTTCTACGTTCGTGACGCCGTCGACGCTGCCGGCGTTGATGCAGTTTTCGACGAGGCCGTAGCTGCAGCCGACCACGCCGCCGACGCGGCCTTCGCTGCTCGTGCAGTAGATGGAGCCTTCGTTGCCGCAGGTGTAGATATCCCGCGTCGTCCAGCCCACGACGCCGCCGACGCCGTAGGCGCCGGTGACGCTGCCGTAGTTGCCGCAGCTATAGACGTAGCAGTTCGCGATGCCCACCACGCCGCCGACGTACTTTCCGTTCACGGACGTGACGGTGGATTCCTCCATGCTGAAACAGCCGGAAATGCTGCTGTATTTGTCGATCGCGCCGACGACGCCCGCGGTGAAGTCGCCGCCGGAGACCGCGCCGAAGTTGAGGCAGCCATCGATGCTGCCCTCAGCGATGCGTCCGGCGATACCGCCGTTGAGCATAGAGGCGCCGGTCACCGTGCCGTAGTTCTCGCAGGCGTTCACCACGCCGCCGTTGCAGCTGTCGCCGACGATGCCGCCGGCGAAGTCGTCGCCGTTCACGCTGCCGTAGTTGGTGCAGTGATCGACGGTGCAGCCGTTGTTCCAGCCGACGATGCCGCCGAAAGCGTTGGCGGTCACCGTGATGGTGATGGTGCCGTTCTCGCTGGTCGCGACGCCGAGGCCGTAGGGGCTGCGACCGGTCAGTGTGCCGTGATAGGTGCAGTCCGATACGATGCCGCCGCCTAAGGCGTCGGCGCCCGGGTCGTTCAGCGCTTCGTTGTGGCTGCCCGCGCCTGCGATATTGTTCGCCCAGCCGACCACGCCGCCGATGCCGGTGCCGTCGGCGTTGATCGTGGCGTTAACGTCGCAGTATGCGACGGAGGCGTCCTTGCCGGAGCAGCCCGCGATGCCGCCGACATAGTCGCCGCCCGAGACCGTGCCCGAGAAGGTACAGCTCTCGATCGAGCCGTAGTTGCAGCCCGCGATGCCGCCGACGTAGTTTCTGCCGGTGACCGTGCCGCTGACGTTGAGGTTCTTTACCGTGCCGGTGACGTGGCCGAACAGGCCGACGTAGCTCTCTTCGCCGCCGACGTACAGACCGGAAATCAGCTTGTTGTCGCCATCAAACACGCCGTTGAACGTGATGTCCCAGGCGTGGCCGATCGGCGTCCAGCTCGCGTCCTCGCTGCAGAGCGCGGACATGCCGATGCTCTGCGTCAGCTTGAAATACTGACCGGCGCAGGAGTTGCCGCTGTTGACGATCTCCGCCAGACGCGCCAGATCCTCCGCCGAAGCGATCTGCCACGGGTCGGTCTCGGTGCCGCTGCCGCTGAAGCCTTCGATCGCCCGCAGTCCGCGGATGCCGCGCCGCGGCATGGCGCGCGTCGGCTCCTCGACCGGCTGCGCGTCGATCACGACGTCGAATTCGCCGAAGACGGTCTCGTCCTCCGACAGTCCCGGGATATCGGCGTCGGCTCCATCGTCGATGATAAAGACGGGCGGTTCCGCGTCGAGGTCGGGCAGGGAGAAGAGATCCTCATCCACCTGCAAAGGCAGCGGGATCTCGGTTTCTTCCGGCTCCTCCGCTTCCTCGTTCCGCTCTCTCGTCACCGTGATCGCGGGGACGGTCGTCTCCTCCGTTTCTTCGGTCGCCCATACTGCCGTCGGCAGCAATGTCAGCGCCATGACGAGCGCCAGCAAAAGGGCTAACAAGCGTTTTGCTTTCATGTCTGCACCTCCAAAATGCTTTGTGAATTTCCCGGTCTTCCGACCGGCCTCCGGGTCACGTTCCCCCGGAGTTGAAAATGCGTATAGATATCCATAATTATTATAAAGTATGGATTTTTCATTTTCAATAGATAATCCAAAAAAATCCAAAACAAGGCCGAAGAAAATGCCCTGCCGTGCAACCTGCACGACAGGGCGTTCCCTATCCTTAGCTTTTCTCTCCCTCTATCCATATCACACATCTGTGTAGTGTTCCAAAAAGCGCACCGTGCGCGGGTTTTCCGGCGCGTCAATCACCTGCTCCGGCGGGCCTTCCTCCACGATCGCGCCGTCGTCCATGAAGATCACGTAGTCCGCGACGTCGCGGGCAAAGCGGATCTCATGCGTGACGATGATCATCGTGGTGTCCTGTTCGCGCAGAGAACGGATGACCTTCAGCACCTCGCCGGTCAGCTCCGGGTCGAGCGCACTGGTCGGCTCGTCGAAGCAGAGGATCCCCGGATCGAGGGCGAGCGCCCGCGCGATCGCCACGCGCTGCTGCTGTCCGCCGGAAAGCTGGTGCGGATAGTTCTCCATCTTGTTCTCCAGTCCGACCCGCCGCAGCAGCGCGATCCCCTTCTCGCGGATCACGTCGAGTTCTTCACGCGAGGCGTTGTCCGCCTTCGCGGCGAGCAGCGGCGCGAGCGTGACGTTCTGCAGGGCGGTATACTGCCGGAACAGGTTGAAATTCTGGAACACCAGTCCGAAATTCATCCGCATTTTGCGGACGTCGTTCTCGGAATACTCCCGCTGCTTCGCGGCGTCATACAGCAGCGCGCCGTCCAGGAAGATCGCGCCCTCGTCGGGCGTTTCCAGAAAGTTCAGACAGCGCAGCAGGGTCGTCTTGCCGCTGCCGGACGAGCCGATGACCGCAAGGCATCTTCCCTTCTCCAGAGACAGAGAGACGTCGCGGAGCACCGCCGTCTTTCCGAAGGCCTTATTCAGATTTTTCACTTCCAGTAATGCCATAGTTACACCGTGAAATAGTCCAGCCGCTTCTCCAGACGCCGGAACAGGATCGTCAGCAGGCCCGTGAAGACCAGATAGAACACGCCGGTAAAGAACAGCGGCCAGATGATGCCCTGGGACTTGATGAACCGCTGTCCTTCCCACATCAGCTCGTAGACGAGGATGACGCGGGCAAGGGAGGTGTCCTTAACGAGGGTGATGACCTCGTTGGAGATCGGCGGCAGGATGCGCTTGACGAGCTGCAAAAGCGTCACGCGGAAGAAGATCTGCGCGCGCGTCATGCCGAGCACCTGTCCCGCCTCGCGCTGTCCCTGCGGGATGCCCTCGATGCCGCCGCGGTAGATTTCGGAGAAGTAACAGGCGTAGTTCAGGATGAACGCCGTCAGTGCGGCGATCATGCGGCCGGAATCGCTGCCGCCCCAGAGATTCCACCCGAACAGCAGGCCGGGGCCGTAGAAGATCACGAGAAGCTGCAGCATCAGCGGCGAGCCGCGCACGATCCACACGAAACCGCGCGTCAGAAGGGCAAGCGGTCGGAATCTGCTCATGGAGCCGAACGAGATCACAAGCCCGAGCGGTATCGCGCCCAGCAAGGTCAGTCCGAATATCTCGATGGATACGCAAAAGCCTTTGTAGAGCGCGCTGAATACGTCTTCAAACATCGATTTACCGGGCGATCAGGGACTCCTGAACGCCATAGGTCTCGGCGATCGCGAGCATCGTGCCGTCCTTGTAGGCGGCGGCAAAGAATTCGTTCAGCTTCGCCGCGAGATCGGAGCCCTTGCGGAAGCCGACGCCGTATTCCTCGTCGTTGAGCGCAACGGTATAGGTCAGGTCCGTGTAGCTCGTCCCCTCGCCGATCATCGCGCCCGCCATCAGCAGGTCGATGACGCAGGCCTCGGACGTGCCGGCCGCGACCTCCATCAGGGCGTCCGCCTGGGAATCGGCTTCAATATAAGGAATACCGAGGGCGTCGAGCTGTTCCGCGCCCGCGCTGCCGGCTTCCACGACGAAGTTCAGGCCGCGGATGCTGTCGATATCCTGATACTGCGCGGCAATGCCGCTCTTTACAACGACGACCTGCGCGTTGTTGCAGTAGGCGTTCGAGGTCTCCATGGCGGTCTTGACGGCGTCGGTCAGCGTCATGCCGTTCCAGACGCAGTCGATGTTCTTGTCGTCGAGCTCCATCGTCTTGGTCTCCCAGACGATCTCGACGAATTCCGCTTCCACGCCGAGGTACGCGGCGAACGCCTTCGCCATATCCGCGTCAAAGCCGACCCATTCGCCGTTCTCGAGATAGTCCATCGGGGCGAAATCGGTGATGCCGACGACGAGCGTGCCTTTCTCCTGTACGTAGGCGGCGTCGGTTTCCGCTTCCGCTTTGCCGCAGGCGGCGAACAGGCAGGCCGTCATGCAGAGGACAAGGATCCACGCGATCAGTTTCATCATTGTTTTCATGGTGTTCTCTCCTTTTCTTTAGTTCATTATCATATTACCAAATTAGCGAACTAAAGTAAAGCCCTTTTCTTTCCATTTTTCAAGAATTGTATATTTGCACCAATTCCGGCGGCTATTCCCGCCGAATTTGCAATTTTTATACAAAATCAGCGCATAAAGAATTGCTTTTTTGCCGAAACGGTGCTATAAGTATTGTATATCATGCAAAAACACGGAATCATGGAGGTAAATGAAATGAAAAGAATCACTTCCCTGCTCCTGGTGATCGCCCTTTGCGTCGGCGCGGTCTTCGTCCTGACCGCCTGCGGCAACAAGGGAGTCGAGATCGAGATCACAAACCCGCCCGAGATCCCGGAGCTGCCCTCTGAAATGCCGGAGATCGACCTGATCGTCGGCGGCTGGGAGATCAACGCCAAGGCTCCCGAGGCGGACATGCCGGAAGAGGCGCGCGCGGCTTTTGATCTGGCAATGGAAGAGCTTGACAGCGCGACCTATACGCCAATCGCCTACCTCGGCAGTCAGGTCGTCGCAGGCACGAATTACGCCTATCTCTGCAAAACGGAGCTCGTCATCGCCGATCCCGTCACGGAACTCACGCTGGTCACGGTGTATCTCGATCTGAACGGAAACGCGTCGATCCTCGACGTTGTGAACGTGGACATTGCTGACTACACCGAAGAGGCGGAGCTGGACTTCGACCCGACGCTCGTCGGCGGATGGACGCCCGTCGCCGACTATCCGGCCAAGCTGGACGCGGACGATCAGGAGGCGTTCGACGCCGCGACGGAAGGCATGACCGGCGTGGAATATACGCCGCTCGCGCTGATGGGCTCGCAGGTCGTCGCCGGCAGGAACCTTGCTTTCCTCTGCTGCGCCAGGAACGTCACGCCGGAACAGGAAGGCAGCAGGCTCGCCGTTATGATCGTCTACGCCGCCCTCAACGGCACCGCGGAGATCACCTCGATTGCCCCGTTCAACATCGGCTGATCGACGCCGTTTCAACCGAAAACAGACAGAACGCCCCGCAGGACGACCGCCCTGCGGGGCGTTTCCCTCGCCGTTGTTTCCGCGGCGAAAGAAATGCGAAAAAAGTGAAAATAGTGCTTGCAAAACCCTTTCGGATATGTTATTATACATCCGCAAAAAGCATATCCGGGTGTAGCGAAGTTTGGTATCGCGCTTGAATGGGGTTCAAGAGGCCGCTGGTTCGAATCCAGTCACTCGGACCAACTAATGGGGTAGCCCTTTCGGGTTGCCCCATTAGTTCTTTTCTATCGTTGTGACTGGATTCGAAAGGCGGCTCTTAGCGACATGCCGGTGGCATGTCGCAACCGCCGTGGCTTTTCCGCAGAAAAGCGAATCCAGTCACTCGGACCAAAAACTCCGCAGGGCATTTGCCCTGCGGAGTTTTGCATATGCAGGCAGGAGAGAACCGGCGGCCTCTTGAATTGTCATCCCTTCGCGGTTGCCGCGCAGCGGCGAGCGAATGGGGACATCCCGCCGCACGGCAGTGCCCGCGCGAAGCGCTGCGCTGCCGCTGGTTCGAATCCGGTCACTTATACACCAAACGACCCGCAGGGCATCTGCCCTGCGGGTCGTTTTCTGTTATTCCGTTGCCGCGGCCGGAGCCGATCAGCCGAAGCCGTAGTTCAGGTAGGCCTCCGAGATCGGGTAATCCGCGAAGTTGATGACCTGCATGAAGCGGTCTGCGCCGGCATAGGACGCGATCGGCGCGACCATCCAAAGCTGCCCGTCCGCGCCGATAAAGGCGCTCGCGTCGGAAACGTATTCCTCGGAGGTCGTGCGTCTCAGCAGATCGTCCAGTTCCAGCTTCATCGAAGGATCTTCAAGGAACGACTCGTATTGGTCCAGAAGCACGGTGCCCATGACGTCTTTTGCCCGTTCACTGAACTCCTCAACCGTGTAGCCGAAGCAGTTCAGCAGTTCCGATTGAGAGGCAAGCTGACCGTTGCTCAGGTCGACGTTGTAGATCGAGAAGGTCGCGCCCTCGGAGGCGTACGGCGTCACGGTGACGACGATCGAAAGGTAATTCTCGTAGCGTTCCCACTGATAGACGATATAGCACACGCCGGGCATCCCGTATTCGTCCAGCGCGTCGACGACTTCTTTTTGATAAACGTCTTTGTAGAGCTGTTGATACAGCATCTCGTTAAGGTAGTCGATCCCCTCCCCGTCAAAGACGATCATGGGAATATAGTACTCCATTTTGAAGCCGTCAAATTCCATCGTTTCCGACGCGGCGTCCGTGACGTAGGCAGCGGAATAGTCCGGAAGCGGTTCGGTCGGCGCTTCGGTCTCCGTCGGCGCTTCGGTCTCTGTCGGCTCGGTATAGGGGATGAAGGTTGTCATCTCGGTCGCCGGCTCGGTCTCCCCGAATATTGGCGGTCTCGCCTTGCCGCAGGCGGTCAGCGCAAGCAGCATCACGAGGGCGAGGACGAGCGCGATCAGCTTTTTCATGGCGTTTTCCTCCTCTGTTGCTTCTGCGAAAGGCTCACTTCAGCGCGCCGCCGCAGTACTCGCAGCATCCGCTCGCGTCGGGGATCGACGTCGCGCCGCAGTACGGGCACTTGACCGCCGTCTTCGGCGCGGCCGCAGCCGCAGCTGCCGCGCGGGCGTTCGTTCTGTACTCCGTCAACGCCTTGACAATCTCGTTGCCCATGCGCTCATACTCGCGATAGTCCACGGGCTTGACGGGCACATTGACGCCGACGGCCTCCATCTCCACGCTGGAACGGTTCAGACGGAAGCGGATCTCGCTGAAATAGGGGCTGTTGACGCTGATCGTGATGAAGAAATCATAGCTGTAGCGGTAACGCGGCGGGATGTAACTGACGCGCTGGCCGTCCTTGCCTTCGCGCAGCAGTTCATCGCGGTCCTCGTCGATGTCCAGACGGCAGCCGGTGACCTGCGAAAACGCGATGACGTCGGGATTGGTCTCCTGCCACTTGGAAGCGGAGGTGACGATGAAGTTGCCCGCGTTCTCGTCCAGCAGGACCTTGGTCGCGTCGCCGAGCGTCCGAGTCACGTTAAAGTTCGCGACCGCGCTCTTGTTTTCCTCGCGGTAGGCAAGCTGCTCCTTGATGGATTCCAGCGTGCTGTGACGGCGGTCGTCAAACCACGGGGAAAGTTTCTTCGCGCACTCTTTGCAGAGATTGCCGTCCTCGAGCTTGCGGTTGCCTAGCAGGCCGATCTCGCCGCCGCAGACGTCGCAGTTCTTCTTTTCAAACAGTTTTCCGAAAAGTCCCATGGGTATTCCTCCTCAAAATGTATTTCTACGATGATAGTAACACATTTCCGCCCTTTTGGCAAGATCAATGACGCGGCGATTTTGCGCCGAAAAATCTGCCGTTTTTTGGAAAAGCATCTTGACCTGCGCGAGCAAAGAATGATAGAGTTAACATGGTATAGTTTATACTGAATCTATGTATGCGCACACACGTCTTCACTTGGAAAGGAGAGATAACCATGAAGCATATCTCAATGTTCCAGCGGCTCCTCGCAGTCGTTCTCGCGCTGACCATGCTCGGATCTGTTCTGATCCCGGCAAGCGGCGCGGTGGACGAACCGAAAAAAACGGAGGAGCTCTCCGAAGAATCGCTGCGGGAGCTCCCCCTCACCCCCGTCGATCCCGACGCGCTGGCACCGCATCAGTTGGACCTCGGCACTGATGAAGAGACTCCCGCTCCTGCGGACGACTATGCGCCGGACGAGATCGTCCGCGTGTCCATCGTCCTGGACAAGCCGTCGACCATCGAGGCAGGCTACGCGCTGGACGGCATCGCGGAGAACTCCGCCGCGCGGTCCTACCGCAACCGGCTGAAAGCCGAGCAAACGACGGTGACAAAGCGGATCGAATCCGCGACAGGCTCGAAACTCGACGTCCGCTGGAACCTGACGCTCGCCGCCAACATCATTTCCGCCGAGGTCCCCTACGGGCAGATCGAAACGATCAAGGCGCTGGACGGCATTTCGGACGTGTTCCTGGAAAGCCGCTATGATCCGCAGACTGACGAGGAAGACGCCGCCGTGCCTGAAAACGGCGCTGCTTCGACCATGATCGGTTCTCAACTTGCCTGGGCGCAGGGCTACACCGGCGTGGGCAGCAGGATCGCCATTATCGACACCGGCGTCGACGCTTCCCACCAGTCCTTCTCCGCGGAAGGTCTGGAATATGCGTTCGCACAGAACGCCGACGAACTGGGGATGAGCTACGACGATTACCTCGCCTCGCTGGATCTGCTGACTGCCGACGGCATTGACGCCGTCCTGGATCAGCTGAACGCGGCGCACGTCAATTCCGGCACCCCCCTCACCTCCGGCGCGCAAGCCTACCGCAATTACAAGGTTCCCTTCGGCTACAACTACGTCGATACGAACCCGAACGAAATTGAACACATCCACGATACGCAGGGCAACCACGGCTCCCGCGTCGCGGGCGTTGCGGTCGCCAACCGCTTCATACTGTCGGAGGGTAACTACCAGCCCGCCCTTGACGTCGCCGGTATGCAGGGCGTTGCGCCCGACGCGCAGCTCGTGGTCATGAAGGTCTTCGGCTCGCATGGCGGCGCTTACAGCTCCGACTATATGTCCGCCATCGAGGACGCGATCATCCTGGGCTGCGACGCAGCCAACCTGTCGCTCGGCTCTTCCAGCCCCGGCTTCTCGTTCTCCGATGATTATGAGTACGTTCTGAACGAGATCGTGCAGAGCGGCATGGTCGTCAGCAACTCCGCCGGCAACAGCGGCATGTGGTACAGAACGCCGAACAACGAGAATATGACGGAGCCGTACCTCTACGCCGAAGATAATAACTACTTCACCTCCGGCAGCCCCGGCACCTACACGAACTCGCTGTCCGTCGCCGCCGCCGAGAACGGCGGTCACACCGGTTATCCGCTGCATTTCGGCGACCGGAACGTATATTACAGCGAGACCAGCGGTTACACCAACGAGCCCATCGCCACGCTGGCCGGCGGCGAATACGGTTACGTCCTGCTGGACAACGTCGGCACCACCGGCGAAGATGGCGGCGATTACTTTGCGCAGCTCGGCTCTGAGATTCTGAACGGAAAGTTCGCCATCTGCCGCCGCGGCACCTCCTCCTTCAGCTTGAAGGCCAACGCCGCGATGGCGCAGGGCGCGACGGGCCTAATCGTCATCAACAACGACGCCGGCCTGGTCAATATGAAACTCAGCGACTACACCTATACCAATCCCGCGGTCTCTATCTCGATGGCCGACGGCGAGGCCGTGCTGGCGCAGTCTGAATCGCATACCGCCGGGGGCGGCCTGACCTACTACACCGGCACGCTGTCCGTTTTGGGGACGCTGACGGTCGATTACGCAGAGCCCTCCGACACGATCGATATCTACAGCAACTCCTCCTACGGCACACCCGGTTCCATGGTGCTGAAACCCGAGATTCTCGCGCCCGGCGGCACCATCTACTCCACGGACGGCGAGTATGACTCCGGCGGCGGCGACGACCAGTATACGCACTCCTCCGGCACCTCGCTTGCCGCCCCGCAGATCGCCGGCATGGCGGGCGTTCTGGGACAGTACATCCGCGAGAACGACCTGTGCACCTCGACCGGTTTGACCCAGCGCCAACTCATCAACTCCCTGCTGATGTCCACCGCGCATCCGGTCTATGACGCCGACGGCAACTACTGGCCCGTCTTCCGCGTCGGAGCCGGTCTGCCAAACATCAACGACGCGCTCAACGCCAAGGCCTACGTCCTGATGGACGAGGACGCCACCATGTTCCCGGACTCCGCACGCGACGGCAAGGTCAAGGCGGAACTTGGCGACGATCCCGCGCGCACCGGCGAATACGAATTCTCCTTCACCGTCTATCCGCTGGACAACGACCGCGCGTACACCTTCCGCACCGAGCTGTTCACGCAGGCGATCGCCGGTGACTTCGGCTACGGTCTGCTGCAGGACACCGCCACGACCCGCATGAAAGCGGAGGTCACCTACGAGATCGGCGGCGACACCTACGCAGACGACTATGTGCTGAACGCCGACGTCAATCTGGACGGCGCAATGGACGACGCGGACGCGCAGGCCATCCTGGACTACCTCACCGGCAAACTTCCCGGCGGCGCGCCCTTCAACGCGGCGGCT
This sequence comes from uncultured Oscillospiraceae bacterium, assembly GCA_905233385.1. Classification (GTDB taxonomy): domain Bacteria; phylum Bacillota; class Clostridia; order Oscillospirales; family Oscillospiraceae; genus JAZOXB01. The sequence goes on along the minus strand of CAJOEH010000015.1, from coordinate 48,190 downwards.
GCCGACGTCGACGGCGACGGCTCCATCACCACGCGCGACGCGTGGAAGATCCTCGACGCCGAGGCCACGCCTGCCGCAGAGATCAGCGGCCCCGTTAAGGTCACCGTTCACATCAAACTCGATCCCGACGAGATGGCGACGCTGCTCCAGTCCTTCCCCAACGGCTTCTACGTCGAGGGCTACACCTATCTGCTGTCCGTCGACGACGGGGAAGGCGCGATGGACGTCACGCACTCCATCCCCATCTACGGCTACTGCGGCTCCTGGACGGACGCGAATATGCTCGACCGCACCTCGCCGGTCAAAGAGGCCTACGGTATCGGCAAAGAACCCTACACCGGCGTGAAGAACACCAACTATATGAGCGTGATCAGCGCGCAGGGCTCCTCCGTCATATACGCGGGCAACCCCTACGAGGTCGAGAACAGCTTCCCGACCGAACGGTTGGCGATGAACAGCAGCCGCTACATCAACTCCTTCACTTATCTGAATATCCGCAACGTTGCAACGATCGGCTTCGCCGTGACCGCCGAGGACGGCAGCGTCCTCTACGCGCAGGCAACGCCCATCCAGAAATACGGCGCCTATTACTATTCCGACGGCGGCACCTGGCGGAACACCGGCTCCGCTTCCTACACCGTCGGCAAGACGCTGAACCAGATGGGCGCGCAGGAGGGCGACCGCGTCACCGTCGGCTTCTACGCCCTGCCGGAATACTACGGCATCCAGTACGCGAAGATGAACGACACCGTCGCGACCTCCGGCAAACTGGATACGGCGGGCTTCACCGCCGTCCTGAACGCCGGCATCGTTGGCGAGAATGCGGGTATTAAATATAGCGTCGTCATCGACAACACCGCGCCCGAGATCAGCGCCGTCGAGCTGGATTTGTCCGGCACCGATCTCAGCGTCAGCTACTCCGACAACAACTACGTCGCCTGGGTCGCTCTCCTCAACCAGTCCGGCAGCGTCGTCTATGCCAGCGACGTTCCCTCGCAGCCGGGGCCCGGCGAACCGGTGGATTTCCATTTCGACCTCACCGATTTGGATCTGCCCAGCAAGGTCACCGTCCTCGTCGCCGACTATGCCGGGAATGAAACGGCATACCTTGTACAGATCAAGGAAGAGGAACCCACGCCGCCCGCCTGCTTCGCTTTTACCTCCGCCTCCGGGGCGCCCGGCTCCGGCAACCGCGTTCTGGATATCGATATCGCGACTCTCACCTATAACGACCAAACGCAGGCGTACGAAGGCCTCGGCGTCTATTCCGAGATTCCCTTCGTCGTCCAGGCCGCCGAATACGTGAACAATTACGTCTTTATTGCCGCCAACGACGGGTGCTTCTACGTCGCCAGCGTGTTCAATCTGAATGCCCCGCAGCGCGTCGGACGCTTCTCCGATACGACCGATACCATCTACGATCTGGCGTTCAACTATCAGGACAACAAGCTCTACGCTTTGGGCAAGGACAACAACATCTACAGTGTGGATCTGAATACCTGCGCGATGACGAAGGTCCTCGAGGTCACCATCACCAACCCCAAGGCCGCCGCTCAGATGTATCAGGTCCTGAAGGACCTTGCCATCGACGATGAAGGCAATTTCTACGCCGCCAACTACGGCAGCGCCTCCTATACCTTCGCCTATCGCTTTACGCTGGGTATGGCGAACAGCGAGGACAAGATACTGGACCTCGCCCCCATAAACGACTCCACGAGCGGCGCCATCGGCTATTACAACTACTACGGCGGCTGTATGGCGTGGGATCACGACAACGACCGGCTGTATATGGTCTCCAACTATATGTCCAATTACAGCGGCACGCAGATCAATAACAGCAACACCGATTACGACAACTGCCTGCTCGTGATCAACACCTCCAACGACAGCGCCGAAAGGGCGAACACCGCCAGCGCGACCACCAAATACTGCGCAATGCTGTTTAACGCCTGCTCCGGCCTGATCATTACGCCTGCAACGACGGGAAGCTTTGAGCCTGCGGAAACAGCTACCGAGCTGATCGTTGAGCCCACCTCCCTGAACCTGCAGGTCGGCCAGACCGCCGACCTCATCACCGTCGTCCGACCGTGGACGCTCACCGAAGGCGGATTGACCTTCGTTTCCGGAAACGACGGTATTGCCTCCGTCAGCGAAGACGGCGCCGTCACCGGCGTCGGAACGGGCAATACGACGATCACCGTCAGCACCAAGGCAGCGCCGCACCTGACCGCCACGATCCCCGTCAACGTCTCGAACTCGACGGGCAGCGGCGGGGGCGGAGGCGATGTGCTCCACGCGCCGAGCATGGGCGCTTTCCCGGAGATCATCCGGGCGATTGAGAGCAATACCGTTGTGGACGACGACACAGTGACCGTCGTACTGACGGAGGATCAGGACGTCAACAACGGGCTCATCAAGATCACCGGCTTTGACAGGGCTCTGACGCTGGTCAGCGCCGAGAGCACACTCCCCTACTACTCTGTCAGCACCGGCACCGACACGATCACACTTGCCTACGCCTCCGCGGAAATCATTCCCGCCGGCACGCCGCTGATCAAACTGACCTTCTCCTATGGGAGCTTCGGCATCGACACGGAGATCGATACGGAAACGCTGGAGCGGAACAGCGACCTCGGCCTGAACGGCGAGACGACAGCGATCCCCATCCAGAAGCTCCACGTCCATTCCTACGGACCGGTCGAATGGGTTTGGTCGACGGACTGCACCTCTGCCACGGCGAAGTTCACCTGCGCCTGCGGCAATGTCGAGGAGATTCCGGCGGCTGTTGACGTTCAGACGACCGCGCTCGACTGCACCACCGGCGGACAAGCTGTCTATACCGCCAGCGCGCGCTTCAACAGCACGGATTACAGCGACACAAAGACGGTCGATCTCGACCCGCTTGGTCACGCTTACGCCGGCGTCGTCACGCCGCCCACCTGCACCACGGCCGGCTTTACGACCTACGCCTGCTCGCGCTGCGGCCATCAGTACACCGGCGATGAGACCGCCGCCCTGAAACATGACTGGAACGACGGCGAGATTACCATCGCGGCAGGCTGTACCGCCGCCGGCCTGGAAACCTTCACCTGCAAGCGCTGCGGTGCGATCCGCAAAGAACCGTCGCGGCAATTCCCGCGACCTGCACCACCGCCGGCCAGACCGCCGGCAAGGACTGCTCCGTCTGCGGCGCGATCCTCGAAGGCATGGAGCTCGTCCTGCCGACCGGCCACACGCCTGTTATTGACGAGGCGGTCGCAGCCACCTGCACCGCGTCTGGCAAGACCGCCGGCAGCCATTGCTCCGTCTGCGAGGCTGTGCTGGTCGAACAGGCCGAAGTACCCGCTCTCGGCCACAAGAGCGAGGTCATGCCCGCCGTTGCCCCGACCTGTACGGAGGCCGGCCTGACCGAAGGCGCAAAGTGCTCGCGCTGCGGTGAGATCCTCACCGCACAGGAGACCGTGAAAGCGCTCGGCCATGACTGGAATGAGGGCGAGACCACCATCGCGGCAGGCTGTACCGCCGCCGGCCTGGAAACCTTCACCTGCAAGCGCTGCGGTGCGATCCGCACCGAAGCCAAAGAACCGTCGCGGCAATTCCCGCGACCTGCACCACCGCCGGCCAGACCGCCGGCAAGGACTGCTCCGTCTGCGGCGCGATCCTCGAAGGCATGGAGCTGATTCTGCCGACCGGACACACCCCGGTCATCGACGAGGCGCTCGCAGCCACCTGCACCGCGACCGGTCTTACCGCCGGCAGCCACTGCTCCGTCTGCGAAGCTGTCCTGGTCGAACAGGCCGAAGTGCCCGCCCTCGGCCATAAGAGCGAGGTCATCCCCGCCGTGGCTCCCACTTGTACGGAAACCGGCCTGACCGAAGGCGCGAAGTGCTCCGTCTGCGGAGAGATCCTGACGGAGCCCGTCGAGATCGCCGCGCTGGGTCATACGGTCGTGACCGTTCCCGCCGTGGCAGCGACCTGCACGGAAGCCGGCCTGACGGAAGGCAGCTACTGCTCCGTCTGCGGCGCGGTCCTCACCGCGCAGGAGCCTGTGGACGCGCTCGGCCACGCCTGGACCGATATCCGGTACGAATGGAGCGAGGACGGCAGACAAGTCACCGCGACGGCGACCTGCGAACACGATCCGAGCCACACGCTCAGTGAGACGGCGGACGCGCAATTCATTCTGACGCAGCCGTCCACCTTTGAAAAGCCGGGCACGGGCTACTATATCGCAGCCTTCGAGCAGGACGCCTTCGAGACGCAGATCCGATTTGTGACCATCCCCGAAGTCTCCTGCGACGGCGGCGAGACCTGCCCGAGCCGCACCTTCACCGACATGCCGCCGGTCACCAACTTCGCGCACATCCCGATCGACTGGGCGATCCTGAATCAGGTCACGCTGGGCGTTACGCCCACGGCCTTCTGCCCGGCCGACAGCTGCACGCGCGCGCAGGTCGTGACCTTCCTCTGGCGTCTGAACGGCCAGCCGGAACCCGAAGGCAAGGAGAATCCCTTCCTTGACGTGAAGGAAGGCGACTACTTCTATAACGCCGTGCTGTGGGCCGTAGAGAAGGGCATCACCGACGGCACGAGCGCGACCACGTTCAGCCCAGACGACGGCTGCACGCGCGCGCAGGTCGTGACCTTCCTCTGGCGCGCCGAGGGCAAGCCGGAGCCGACGTCGTCCTTCAATCCGTTCACGGACGTCAAAGCCGGCAGCTACTACTATACTGCGGTGCTGTGGGCCGTGGAGGACAAGATCACGACCGGCACTTCGGCGATCACCTTCAGCCCCGACGAAGCCTGCAACCGCGCGCAGATTGTGACCTTCCTCTACCGGGCCTTTGCCGGCTGAGGAACGTACGCGCAACCCCCGAAATCACAAAAGAAGGACATCCGAACGGATGTCCTTCTTTGTCGACACGCTGTGGTTTTTGCCAAAAAGCGGGAGAAAAACAAAAGGAGTTTTGTCGAAAAAACCATCTTGTATCTTTGCCCGGAACGGAGTAAAATTTTACAGTATTTTGTTGCAGAGGAGGAAGAAAAGTGCCTCGCAGGATCGGCTTTGACAACGAAAAATATCTCCGCATCCAGTCGGCTAAGATCCGCAGACGGATCGAGCAGTTCGGCGGCAAGCTCTATCTGGAGTTCGGCGGCAAGCTCTTCGACGACTTCCACGCCGCGCGCGTTTTGCCCGGTTTCGCTCCGGACAGCAAGATCCATATGCTCAAGGAGCTCAGCCAGAGCGTCGAGCTCGTGATCGCCGTCAACGCCGCCGACATTGCGCAGAGCAAGGTGCGCGGCGACCTCGGCATCACCTATGACGAAGACGTGCTCCGCCTGATCGACCAGTTCCGGCAGGAGGGCCTTTACGTCGGCAGCGTCGTCATCACGCGCTACGCCGGGCAGGCTGCTGCCGATCTGTTCCGCAAGCATTTGATCTCCCTCGGAATGAAGGTCTATCTGCACTACCCGATCCCCGGCTATCCGCACGACGTGAATCGCATCGTTTCCGACGAAGGCTTCGGAAAGAACGACGACATCATCACCGAGCGACCGCTGGTCGTCGTGACCGCGCCCGGCCCCGGGTCCGGCAAGATGGCGACCTGCCTCTCTCAGCTCTATCACGAGCAGAAGCGCGGCGTCCACGCGGGCTACGCCAAATTCGAGACCTTCCCGGTCTGGAATCTGCCGCTCAAGCACCCGGTCAATCTGGCCTACGAGGCCGCCACGGCGGATCTGGACGACGTGAATATGATCGACCCCTTCCACCTGCAGGCCTACGGCGTGACTGCCGTGAACTACAACCGCGACGTGGAGGTCTTCCCTGTCCTCCAGGCGATCTTTACCGGTCTGTTCGGCAGCAGCCCTTACCGCTCGCCGACGGACATGGGCGTCAACACGATCGCGGACTGCATCGTAAATGAGCAAGCCGTCTCGGAGGCAGCGCTGCAGGAGATCGTGCGGCGCTATTACGGCGCGGCCTGCGCCCACCGCAAAGGCACGGGCACGGAACGCGAGGTCTTCCGTCTGGAGCTTCTCATGAAGCAGGCCGGGATCACCGACGCCATCCGCCCCTGCATCGCGGCGGCAAACGCGCTGGCCGACGAGAGGAACGCGCCGGCGGCTGCCATCGAGCTGTCGGACGGCACGCTGATCGGCGGCAAGACCTCCGAACTGATGGAGCCGCTGTCGGCGGCGATCCTGAACGCGCTGAAGAAGCTGGCGGGCATCGACCCCAAGCGGCATCTGATCGCCCGCAGCGCAATCGAGCCGATCCAGCGCATGAAAGCCGACTTCCTCCGCAGTGAGAACGCGCGTCTGCGCTGCGGCGAGATCCTGATCGCGCTCGCGATCTCCGCGTCGGAAGACGAATACGCCGCCATGGCGCTCGAGCAGATCCCCGCGCTGCGAAACTGCGAGGCGCACAGTTCCGTCATCGTGCCCGACGCGGACGCTTCGGTCTTTAAGCGTCTCGGGATGCATCTGACGGAAAGCCCGCGCTATCAGAGCAGCAGTCTGTATCATAACAACAACTGATGATACCACAAAAACGCCCTTGCGAACCTTGTTCGCAAGGGCGTTTTTTTACTCGTCGCCGTCGTGCCGCAGGGCTTTCGCAAGGCACGCGACCGCTGTCTCATCCGGCAAACAGGCCAGATGATAGAAGGGCGTTTCCGCAAAGATGGACAGCGCGAGATCCATCACCGCAGCGGTCTGCTGCGCGTCGGACGGGTCGTAGGCGCTGCCTTCGAGGAAGGCCGCGACCGCCTCTTTCGCTGTCAGGCGGGAGACACGGTTTTCCTTCGCCTGCGAGAGCTGCACCACGGCGGCAAGCGGGAGTTCCGCCTTTTCGCAATAGTCCGAGGTGCCGCAATAGGGCGAGCCCATCGCGTGCCATAGGCCGTTTTTGCGCTGCAAAAGGGCGCGGTCGCCGTTCAGGATACGCGCGCCGCGGTGGACGCGCCACAGTTCCGCCTGCGTGGATTTCCCGGTCTGCTTTTTGGCGGTGAAGAGGATCGCGCGGCCGTCGACCTCGATCATGGAGGCATGCAGGAAGACGCCGCCGCGTTTCAGGAGCCGCTGCGGGATCTCCATCAGCAACAGGATCAGTTTGCCTCCGAGGCTGGAAAGCGCGTCCTCCGCCAAAACGGCGTCGCAATCGCCGTTCGGACGGTCCTCCGCGCGCAGCAGCAATCCCTCTTTTTTGTCTTCGCGGAAAAAAAGGCGGACGCGCTCGGCCCCGCGCCGATACTGCGCCTCGAAGCTCGTTCTGGACACACAGGGCAGATCCGTCTCTTCGAGCGGTTCGCCGGGCGTAATGCGCAGGCAGGGATCGTCCGGACTGCCGTCTTCCACACGGAAAGCCGTCATATTCGGTTGTTCCGGGTACGGCGGCGCGACCACGCAGAAGCGCAGATCGCCGATGCAGTACCGACGGGTCACAAGCTCCATATCAACCTCCGAAATGCCGTTCAGCCGATCGGTAATCTCAATCATGAATATATCACAAAACTCAGCCGAGTTCAATTCTTTTCAGCGACAGGCGCAAAAGCGGAGCGATCCCGAAGGTTCGCTCCGTTTTGCGTGATTATGAGGAAAACGCGTTGTTCATTTCGGAAGGCGCGTGATAGCAGATGCGGTCCTCAAAGCCCGGGCCGGTGAATACGCAAATACCGGGCTGTGCGTAGATGTTGAGGCTCACGCCGATGTCATTCACGTCGATCGAGCACCCGTTGCCGTCGAAGTTTGCGATGCCCTCGCAGCCCGCCGAGATGTTCTGCGCAAGCTGAAAGCTCTCGTAATAGAGATCGGGAGCGCTGTATACCTTTTTCATTGTCTCCCTGCCTTTCATTTCATGCAGAATGCCGCGGTCGCGTCGCCGTAGCGCATCATGGCGACCGTCAGAGCGCGCAGTGTCGCGTCGCTGTCGGAGGATTTGGAGGCGGCGTAGGTCTCGACGCTGTAGCGGACGGTATCGCTGACGCAGACGCCGTTCTCGCGGAGTTCCGCGGTGCAGACCGTGCGCATCTGGGCGGCGTTCAGGCCGTCGAATCGGACCGTGCATCTGTCGCCGCTGCGCTCGAAGTCCGCGCCGTCGACCGCGGCGCCGTAAACCGTGCCGTCCGCTTCCTGCCATGCGATCGCAAACTGCAGATCTCCGATCTCGCCTTCGTAGCCCGAAAGGTCGAAGGTGTAGAGGATCGTGACCCGTTCACGCAGTTCCAGCGTACAGGAGGCGATGCGGATCGGGCAGTTCTCGTTTTCGATGCGTTCCTTATAGGAGCGCAGTTCCGGCGTCGCGGTGGTGCCGTAAGCCTGCTGCGCTGCCGTCAGCGCGGCGTTGACCGGGTTGGCGGCGTTGTAATCGAAGTACTCCTGCGCGAGCGCGCCGTAGTTCAGCATATCCACGAGCAGCGTCTTGAACGTATCGTCGTCCGTCCGCGCCAGCATGTTCAGCGCGTAGCGCCGGACGCTGTAGGTCAGCGGCTCGCTCGCGGAAGTCTCGCCGTTTCTGACCACGTAGAGCGTGGCGGTCAGTTCGCTGCCCATCTCCTTCGCGGAGACGTTCCGGAAGGTGAAGATCACGCTGTCTTCGAGCGTCGTGCCGCGCAGCTTGAGCGTCTCCTGCCCGGTCACGTTGCCGTTCGCGTCATAGAGCGCCTTGGAGCAAAGGACGTAGGCGTCGTCCGCGCCCTCGAGCAGCGCCGCGTCCACGTAGAAGTTGACTGCGAAATCGCTGTTCAGACTCAGAGACGCGCTGCGGAACGCAAGGCCGTCGTCCAGCTCGATTGGTGTGAGCTCGGTCGCGCCAACCAGTTCCAGCGCGCGTTCGGCAAGCCGACGGTTCATCACGAGGCGGGTCGCCTGCTGGCGGCTCGGCTGCTGCGTATAGGTGACCTTGAGGTTGGTCATCGACACGATGGCGGTGTTCGCCGTGCTGTCGTCGCGCAGGGCGGGATTGGAGATCACGATGATTCCGCTCTCGTTCCCCTCCTGCCATTCGACGATCGGCGTGATGTCATAGTAGCAGTCCGCGCCGGTCGTGACCGTCAGCGGAAGCTCGGTGTCTTCGTTCAGGAGCTTCACGTCGGCGGAGGCCTCGTTGACGACCTTCATGCTGAGGTGGACGCGATCAACGTGCGCCGCGTCGTCGCAGCTCAGTGCAAACGCGACCGCCTGCCCGGGCGCGAGATAGATCTCGTTGTTCGGGCCGATCTCGTTGTAATCGCTGATCGTGCCGGCGATGCCGAGGCCGTCCATATAGACCGCGCCGCTGAGCTCCTCGCCCTCTTCATCCTCGCCGACGATGCCGAAGTCCTCATTGGTCAGGAGCTGTCTGCGCAGCTCAGTGAACTGCGGCCAGCCCTCGTGATCCAACGTGTAGTATTCCTCGTCGAGGTTCAGCGCCGGCTTGTAGATGCGAACGGCGTCGATATAGAGCTTGTAGCTGGTGCTGCCGGAGCTTGCGTTGTGGTCGAAGAACCCGGCGTACATCGCCGTCAAAACGACGGTGTAGGTGCCGTGCTCGAGCGTGTCGCCGCTGGAGATCACCGGGATCTGATAGATCGTGTCGCTGCGGTCCTCGCTTGCCGTCCAGACGAAGTTCGGGCGATAGAGGATGCAGATGTCGCCGGTCACGGGGTGCTCCGGCAGTTCGCTGAGGACGTCGTGTCCGCCCTCCTGCGTGCCGACGCTGCCCGCGGTTTCCGTCACGGTCTTGCTGGCGTGCCAGCGTTCGCCGTCATAGAGGCAGTAGTATCGCACATAGCCCTGCTGCTCGCAGGCGCAGCCGTAATAGGTATCGACCGCCCAGTTCTTGACGGGGGTACCCGTCGCCTCCGCGCCGGAGTAGACCTGCACGGTCATGAAGCCGGTTGTGCTGTCGGTCACGCCGATCAGGTCGAAGCCGGTGCCCGTGAAGGTGAAGGTCGCGGTCGGCCAGTGGCCGTTCGCGAGATAGCTCGCAGTGCTGACCTCGGTCATCATCGCAGAGCCGAGGCTGTAGGTCGTGCTGTCGGAATAGGCTTCGTCAAAACCGTAGATGTTGTCGGTATCCAGCGTGTCGCTGCCGGGACGGTCCTCTGCCTGATTCTCTTCCAGCTCGTCGCTGACGTCCTGCTCCTGGACCTCTTCCTGCTCCTCGCTGCCGTCCGCCGGCTGCCAGTCGCCATCCGAGAACGTGATGAAGCTGTCCTCGTAGTACATGATGGTGGCGGGGACGATCGTCACGGTGCCGTAGATGTAGCGGGTGCTGCCGTCTGCCTGTGTGCAGCTCAGCATGACCGCCACCTTGTCGGTGGTGTCCATCTGCATGTTCGCGGGCGTGTAAAGCAGCTTGCCGGTCTGCGCCGTCATGGCGGCAGTGCCGTGTTCGAGCGTCTGCGCCGCGGTGGTAAACAGGGTGCTCGCGCTGCGGTTCCTGCCGTCAATCAACGCGTAGGTCCCTGCAAGACCGCTGAAGGTCAGCGCGTTCTTGCCGAAGTCGTATTTGCTTTGGTAGTAATCCGTCACGCTGATCGGCACGGGCAGGCCGTAGTCCACCACAATGACCTGATCGAGCACGACCTGATTGATGACGCGCGCGACGTAGCCGTCTTCGCTGCTGAATTCCATCTTATCGGCAACGTCGGAATCCGCGAAGTCGACCGTCATGAGGTAGCCGTCGTGCAAGGGTTCGTAAACAAAGTAGTGGTACGGAACGGGAGGATCGCTGTTCGGCACGGTGGCGGGCAGGCCGTCTACGACCTTCTGCCAGACCGCACTGCTCCACTTGCTCTCGTCATTCGCCGCGGAGAGCGTGACCGTCTGTATGAGCGTCGCATTGCCGCGGTCGGTCGTGTACTGGTAGATATCGAATTCGATCGACGACGGGCGCGTGCCCAGAATATTGTCCAGATCGTCCCAGACCTTGTTGAGGGTCAGATGGACGGTCGTGTCGCAGGGATACTGCATATCCGCCGTTTCGGTCGCAAGACCCTGCGGATTGCGCAGGACCGGCGTGTTGAGCATCAGATCGCATTCCGCGCTGCTCACATACGCCTTGAGATCCGTGTCCTCCGCGCCGACGAGGACGGCGTCCTCGAGCTGATCGAAGGTCTCGATCACAGCCAGATGCGTCACGTCGAAGCGCTTGTATCCGGTCGTCTGATCCTGCGCCGCCGTGCCGAACGTGTCGCCGCCGGCGGTCTGCACCGCCGTGGCGTTCGCGTCGTCGCGGTAGATGGAATACTTGTTATTATCGCCCTCGATGGAACCGACGGTGTTGAACGAATAGACGGACTGCAGGGAGGTCGTTCCGCTGAACGGTCCGACCTTCTCCGCGGTGCCGCGGATCACGTCGCACAGGAGCATCGTGTCGTTCTTGAACACGCCCTCGTCGTTGTAGCCGACGAAGCCGCCGCCGTAACCGTTGGCGGACGAGCCGTCCTGATCCTGCTCGGCGCCGCCCGCGAGGACGTCGTAGCCGTCAGAGATGCCGGTGACGGAGCAGTTTTCGACGTTGCTGCGGTTGCCCTTGAACAGGTGCACCGTGAGGTTGCTCTGCCCGTCGCCGGTCAGGCCGTTTTCGTCACAGGGCAGCTCGATGTAGGAGTCGCCGATCGTGATCTGCGCGGTGTTGGACACGCCCTGCTGGGGCGGCTGCGCCAGGCCGACCGTGATCGGCAGGCCGAGCAGTACGACGCGGAGCAGATCGCCGTCGCTTGCGACCGCCACCTCGGCGATCCCGAGGTTGAGGTCGACCAGATTAATGTTCTCGATCTCGTCGAGATAGAGCATGCGAATGAGGGCGTTGACAACGTACAGCACGAGGTTGACGATGGAAGAACTCACCTGCGCGGAGACGAGATACGCCATCGCGGTCTTGCCGATGAAGCCGCCCGCAATCTGATCGCTCTGCACGAGCTTCAGATTCGTCGCCGTGCAGCGGTAGATCTTGGAGAGGTCGCCGTAGCCGACGAAGCCGCCCGCAACGGGCTCGCTGCCGCTTGCCGCCGTGACCGTGTAGCCCTTGGCGATGCCGGTCACGGAGCAATCCTCGATGTGGGAGCCGAAGACGTCCAGCGCGCCTGCCGTGAGAGCAAGCAGGTTGATGTCGTCGGTGAGTTCCACGTCGTCCGCGTCTAAAACGCCGCTCTTGCCGCTGTGGCCGATGAAGCCGCCGACGTAGTTCAGGCCGTCCACGCTGCTGAGGTTCGTGACGGAGGAGTTCTTGCAGCTGCCGTCCAGCAGCGCGCCGCCGAAGCCGCCCGCACAGCCGGAGAAGCGCACGGATTCGAGAGCGCCCTCCTGCTGCGCCGTGGTGGCGCGGACGGTGATGCCCTCCGCAACGCCCGTCACGGAAGCATAGTAGAAGTAGGGTCTAAAGGCGTCGAGCAGACTGCCCTGTCCCGCCTGCACGAGCTGCAGGATCGTGGTATCGTTGTTGCCGACGTTGGCGACGCCCGCGACGTCCGCGAGGCCGAAGAAGCCGCCCGCGTAGTCGCCGCCGTCCACGCCGCGAAGGCCGGTGACGGTGACGTCCGTATCGCCGTCGCTGTCGCCGATGACGGCCGCTTCGACGGAGCCGGCGAAGCCGCCCGCGCGAATCGGGGTCATGCCGTTATAGCCCTCGACCGTGAAGCCCCAGTCGGGGTCCGCCACGGAAACGGAGGCATTTCGGATCGTCGTCAGCGTGGCGTTCAGCACGGAGGCGACGCTGCTCGGCGAGCTGACCAGCAGGTCGAGCGTGCCCTGCAGGAAGCCGTCGGACGCGTTGGTGTTAACGTCCGCCGCGGCGCCCGCAGTGACGTCGCCGGCGTAGCCGCCGACGTAACGCGTGCCCTGCACCTTGCGCAGGTTGATGACATCACAGCCGTCCGAGGGGTTGTCGCTCTCGTCGCTGTCGCCCCAGATCTGCGCGCCGTGCGCGCTGCCGACGTAGCCGCCCGCGTTGCCGCAGTCGTGCGACGAGCTGTCGCCGGTCGCGATCACGACCATACCGGACTGGTAGCCGTGCGCCGAGGAGGTCTTGACGCAGGGCACGAAAACGTCGAGCGCGTCGCGCACGAGCATGCCGAGGTCGAGGTTCATGCCCAGAAGATCGACGCTGCCGAGGTTCGCCGCCGCGCCGGTGACCATTTCACCGGCGAAGCCGCCTGCCGCGCGCATGCCCGTGACCTTTTTGATGTCATAGGCCTGACCGTTGGTGATCGTGCCGCTGCGCATCGCGCCGACGTAGCCGCCCGCGCAGCCGCCGACGCTGACCAGCGCGCCGAGGCCGAAGTCGGGACGGCCGGCCGTGACGGTGTAGCCGTAAATGTAATCATCGAGGATCTCGTCCAGCTCTTCCTGATCCGCGACCGCGTGAAGCTGGCCGCTGTAGCCGCCGTATTGGCCGACGTAGCGGATCCACATGTTCCAGGTCTGATAGTCCAGACCGGCGAGCGGGCCGTAGGTCGCGGTGTTCTCCTCGGTCGGATAGACGATGCTCAGCGCGCCGAGCAGATTGTTCGCGTTCACCAGACCCCAGAGCAGCGACAGGCTGCCGGTGTCTGCGGTGTCGGCGCAGTCCATGAGGCCGGTGTAGCCGCCCGCGTACTCGTAGCCGAAGACGGAGAGAATGCGGATCGCAGCGCACTCGGACTGCGGGCCGTTGCCCCAGATCTGGCCGCCGTTGTTATGACCGGCGTAGCCGCCCGCCATGCCGCGCTGTACCTGCGTGTCGGAGGCCGCCTGCGCGCGGACCGCGCCGCCGCAGGGGATGCAGGTCGTCACGCTGTTGCGGATTGAGGGAACGAAGTCCTTCGCAAGAGAGAGTAGGCTGCCGCTCGTGCTGACGAGACCGGTCAGAACGCTCGTATTGCCGATCGCGTCCGCGAGGGAGCCGGGCGTCAGTTCGCCGACGTAGCCGCCGGCCGCGATCTGGCCGATGATGTAGTTGAAATTGAAGGAATTGGAATCCTGAATATGGCCGCCCTTGACGAGACCGGCAAAGCCGCCGGCGTTGCCGACGAGGCCGCTCGTGACCGTGCCGTTCGCCAGCACGGAGAAGCCGCCCGCCTGACCGTGGACGTCGGAGTGCTCGATCGTGGAGATCACGACGTTGAGCGCGTCGAGGACGTTCGTCAGGTTGATGGCGTTGCCGAGGACGGTCAGGCCCTTGCCCAGAGAGGCGGAGGAGCCGATGTCCATGAAGCCGACGTAGCCGCCGCCGTATCTGCCGGCGCTGACCGCATAGTGGCTGTTCTCGCCGAAGTAGCTGCTGCCGTCCATGCCGTCGAGGTCTGCGGGAGGCGTCATCGCCGTGTGCTTGAGGACGGTGACGTCGCTGCGCGTGACCTGCGCGCCGCTCGCGTAGCCGATGAAGCCGCCGGCCGAGCCGGAGCAGCTGTCCTGCGGGTCGATGCCCATGGCGGTGACGGTGAAGCCGTTGTCCGAACGGACGCCGGCGTACTTGATGACCGGGATGTAGGCGTTGATGAGGCCCAGCAGATTCGCCGCGCCGATGTTCAGACCGTCGATGTCGCCGAGGATGCTGATGCCGCCGCCCGCGTCCGCGAGCGCGCCGGAATAGACCTTCGCGCCGAAGCCGCCGGCGTAGCGCGTGCCGACGACGCGATCGATGTTATAGACCGCGAACCAGTCGGGATTAACCTTCGTCTCGGGGTCCTGATTCTGGCTGAGCGGGTCCTTGGAGAGATTGTCGACCGTGCCGCTCTGGAAGTCCGCGGCGAAGCCGCCGGCCCAGCCGGCCTCCACGTAGCCGCCGTCGACGTAGGTCGTATCGACGTTCGTGTATTCGGGGATCAGGTAGCCGACCGCGTTCAGGAGGTTGCCCGCGTCGACGAGGGCGCTGATCTGCGTGCCTTCGCTGTCGTCCATCGAAGCGAGGCCGCCGACCTCGGACACGCCGATAAAGCCGCCCGCTCTGCCGTCGGTGGTGTTCGCCTTGACCCAGTAGAGATTGTCAACATGGCAGTCGTCGGCGTTCGTGGAGTTACTGCGGCCGAAGAAGCCGCCCGCGCAGTAGACGCGGTTCTCGCCGGACGCGTTCGCGCCGGTCGCCTCGACGGTGAAGCCGTCGGGAATGCCGGTGACGTTCACATGCTGCACCTGCGTCTCAAGACCCTGTCCGACAGACAGGAGATTGTTCGCGTTGAGCAGGCTCAGGCCGAGCAGCTGCAGGTTCAGACCGCCGGTGCCGAGCAGTTCGCCGGGGCCGACGCAGCCGGCGAAGCCGCCGACGCAGTTGACGCCCTCGACCATGTTGAGGCGCGAGAGGTCGATGCGCAGCAGGTCGCCGCCCATCGCGAGGCCGAAGCCGCCGCCGATGTAATAGCCCGCGCCGGTCTCGTTGCCGACGTTGGGCTTTCTGCCCCAGACCTTGAGGCCGTCGTTGCCGCTGTCGTCGCCGTAGTCCGTGCCGCCGACAACGATGATGTCGTTGAACTCGAATTTCTTGAAATCGCCGACGCCGATGGTGTCGTTGAGCAGGCCGCTGACGTTGGCGGTGCCCGCCAGACCCGCGATACCGCCGACGAACTCATGGCCGTTGACCAGCCGCAGGCCGTTGACGTGGATCTGCGCGAAGCGGCCGACGACGCTGTTGTCCAGCGTGATCGTGAGATCGCTGTCCGGCATTTCCACGCCGACGTCTACCGTGGTGTAGGTGGTGGGCAGCTTGGTCTTGCCCCAGATGTAGAGCTGATTCGCGCTTGCGTTCGCCTCGGTACCCATGAAGAAGTAACCGTCGGTATTGTAAGCGATATGCTTGTTGCTGCCGCCCGCCAGATCGCTCTCGAACAGTACGTTCAGCTCATTGGTGATCGACGGATGCCATTGCGTGCCTGCGACCAGACGGTTGCTGTTCGCATACAGTCTGTAAGTCGTTCCAGAAAGGAAGCGGCGCAGATAGGTCCCGCTGCCGATGTTGCCGAAATAATAGTCGCTCGTTCCCGCGACCTGATTTGCCGCGTACAGATAGGCGTCGGGCACGTTGGTAATAACGCCGCCGTTGAACGTGAATTTGTCCGCGCCGTCCGCGACCCGGATCTGATTTACGGTCTTCGCGCCGCCGCTGCTCGCAGACTCATAGTTGGAATTGTCGCTCAGGCCGGTCAGGACGGCCATCGTTGCCTCGTCGCGGCCGTAGGTGATGATGTAATTCTCGTAATCCGTCTCCCAGTTGTCCGGGGTGCGGGTGACGATCTCGTACGCCGTGTCGCCCTCCTTGGAGTACAGGGCGTTGAAGGTGATGTCATGCGTGACGACGTAGGTGTCGCCCGCCTGCAGGATGTTGGAGGGCTTCGCCGTCGAATGGTCGACGTGGGTGGTGATCCAGCCCTCGAAGTGGTAGTCGCCGTCGTCGCTTCTCGACGGAAGCGTGATCGTGTAGTTGTCGTTCGCCGTCACGGTGACGCTCGCGGTGGTGCCGCTCTTCTCGTGATAGGTCACGGTGAAGCTGCTGTTCTTCGGCATATCCGGGAAGATGTCCCAGATCGTCAGGTCGCCGTTCTGGAAGTAGGTCATCTTGGAGAGGTTCGCGCCGTTCGTGCCGGTCATGATGAGCGCGTCCGCCTTGCCGACGAGGCCGCCGACGTAGTCGTGGCCTTCGACCGTCGCTTCGTCGCCGACGTGGCTGCCGTTGACCTCCGCTTCGGTATAGTCGAACTGCAGGCCGAGGATCTCGGACTGGCCGACGCCGAGCAGGCTCAGCAGCTCGTCGCCGTAGGACGAGAGCAGCGAGGTCACGACGTTTTTCAGCGTGGAGAGCAGGCTCGTGTTGCCGACCGCCTCGTCCTGACCGAGGCTCATCGCCCAGCCGAGGGGCGCGATGCCGGCGAAGCCGCCGACGCAGTCGCCGGTGCCGACGACCGAGAGGGTCTTGCCGCTGCAGTTCATCTCATTGTTGACGCAGTAGGCGTTCGCCATCGCGCCGTTGAAGCCGCCGAGGTAGTTCTCGCCGCGCACGCTCACGTTCGAGCCGGTGATCACACAGCGCACCTGCACGCTCTGCAAATCAATGTTGGATTCCATTAGATGCTCCAGCAGCGTTTGCATTACGCCGAGATTGACGCCGAGGTCGGTCAGGAGTTCCTGAATGACCGCGTCGCGGGCAAGGCCGGCAAAGCCGCCGCCGAATTCCTTCGCGTTGACGGTGTAGGTGCTGTCATGCACGCCGCAGTTGATGAGGACGGTCGCGATCTTCGCGCCCATGAAGCCGCCGTTGCAGGTCGCGTCCACGGTGTCGCCGTTGAAGGTCCACGTCTGCGAAGCGGGGCCGATGTTCCCGGAAAGGTCAGTCACGTCGCAGTCTTCGATATGGGGGTTGAGATAGTCCACGGGGATCAGCATGTTGAGCGGCAGGACGTTGCGCACGATGCTGATCAGGTCGCCGAGGCCGAGGCCGGGGATGACGTTCAGCACGGTGGTCAACAGGTTGAGCAGAGCGCCCGCCGCGTTGCTGACGAAGTCGTACTGCGTTTCGCCGGTGCTGTAGCCGACGAAGCCGCCGGTGTAGCTGCCCGCGCCGGTGACCTGCACGTCGCTGACGTCGCAGTTCTCGATCAGGACAAGCGCGTAAACTCTGCCGACGAAGCCGCCGGTGGCGAGGTTCGTCGGGTCTTCGGCTCTGGCGTTGAGCAAATCGTTCAGAGAATCGGCGAAGTTGGTGTTCTTGCCGGTCAGGAGCTTCAGCAGGCCGTCGAGCAGCATACCGACGCCGGTGCCGAGGCCGCTGGTCAGCCAGTTCACGACGGTCTGATCGACGCCGATACCGGTGTAGTTGTTCGTAATGCGCACGCCGTCGAGGGCGAGGTTGCGGACCTCCGCCTTGACGTGCTGCAGGCCGCTGTCCGTGCCGGGTCTCGCGCTCGTGACGGAGGCGAAGAAGCCGACGCCGACGTATTGATCCGCGTCCAGATCGCCGGACGGCGTATTGACCGTCACGTCGGAGATCGTGGGCTGCGGAACGTCGTCCGTGTAGTCCAGATAGTCCTCGCTCGCGCGCATCTCGCGCACGGCGGCTTCCAGCGTGATGTCCAGCTCGCTGCCGAGCGCGCCGTACATCAGGCCGTAGAACATCAGGGGCTCCCAGTCTAAATCTTCGATGCTGAAGCTGCGGAAGACGACGTAGTTGTTCCGCGGCGAATACTTGCCGTAGTCGTAGGAGGTGATGCTCCGGTCGATCGCGGTCAGGGTGCCGCCGTAATAGGTCTTGCGCTCGTTGTCATAGCTGTGGGACACGCCGAGCAGGTCGGTGTATGTGCCCGTTCCTGTGACATCCGTATGGCCGAGCTGCGGGCCGGAGGTCGGATTGCCGGTGCCGTCCCAGATGAAGCCCTTCTCGCCGTAAAGGTGATAGTTCGCGTACGCGCCGGTCAGATCGGCGTCGCCGGGATAGACCAGCGAGACGTCGGACTCCGTCCATGCGGCGTTGTTGCTCGCCTTGGTCTCGGTCACGCACCAGATCGGGCCGGTGACGTCGTAGCGCTGCGCCTCGGTCAAAGCGTCGGCGTTGTTGCCGGTGAGACGCGTCGGATAGTAGTCCAGTGCGGCAAGCTGCTGTTTCGTGCCGATCAGGATGAAGTCCGTCCCGTCTACCGTCAGGAAGACCTGACCTGCGTAGGCTCTGCCCTCATTGGCGGCAGTGCCGGCGCGGGTCCCCGCTCTCCTTTCTTCGGGTTCTTCGGTCTGCGCGGGCTCGGCTTCGGTCTCCGCCGGTTCCGCCGGCGCTTCCTCCGAAGCTTCCTCCTCTGCCAAAGCCGCGTTCTGCGCCGCCTCCAGCAGTTCGGAAATCTCCGCAGACGCATCCTCGACCGAGGTTTCGTCCTCGGTGAAGACCGTGTTCCGCTCGGATACCGCGGACGCCGCCGGCGTAAGCAGACTCAGCGCCAAAACCAGCGTCAGGATCAGAGCTATCATGCGTTTCCAGTTTGTTTTTTTCACTACGCTTTTCCTCCTACTTTCAAGGTGGGAATTCCCTTGACATGAAACCTAAAGTGGCAGAAAAGTGTACTTTTTTGCCACTTGTATCGTACGTAAATTATGCTCGGAATTTTACGCTTCCAGCGTAAAATTATATCATATTTCATTCAGATATGCAAGTATAAATGTATACTTTTCCCAAAAAAGTCTATAAATAGATAATTACATCTACGGCAAACTAAGCACAAGATAATTGACAAATATTTCCAGTTATTTGTTTTTCTCCTCTTTGCACCAGTTGCAGAAGGTCGTGCGGGAGATATTCATCCGTCTTGCCGCCTCTCTGCCCGAGATCTTCCCCTGCTCCCACAGAGAACGCAGCGCAGGATATTCCTTCGGCTTTTTGATCGCCTTCCGGCCGAACTTAACGCCCCGGCTTTTGGCAGCCGCGATCCCCTCCGCCTGCCGCTGTCGGATGAGTTCACGTTCCGTCTGGGCGACGTAGGAGAGAAGCTGCAAAACGATGTCCGCGATCAACGTTCCGGTCAGGTCGCGATTCTGCCGCGTGTCGAGCAGCGGCATATCCAACACCACGACCGCCGCCTGCTTCTCCTTCGTGATGACGCGCCATTCTTCCAGAATCTCTTCATAGTTTCTTCCCATCCGGTCGATGCTCTTGATGATGAGGGTATCGTCCTTTTTTAGTTTCCGGATCAGTTTTCGGTACTGCGGGCGGTCGAAATCCTTGCCGGACTGCTTGTCGACGTAGATCCGTTCCACGCCCGCTTCCCGCAGAGCGATCAGCTGCCGCTCCTCGTTCTGCTCCTTTGTAGACACTCTTGCATAGCCGTAGATCATAGAAAAACCTCCTTTGTTTTCTACACTCATTGTAGCAAAACAAAGGAGGTTCCCGGTTATAAAAACGATCGATCTATGCGCCTGCCTGCTTTTGGCAGAAATACGCTCCCTCCGGGAAAACAGTCCGCAGAGGGAGCGTATCAGGGATGCTTACGGCCGCGCCGGCCGGGGTATAGAGGGAAGGAAGAAAAACACGTGATCGCTTATGAAAAATCAGAATTCGAGGTTGCGGTCGTCTTCCTTGGAGAAGACGTGCGCGACTTTTCCGGCGAAGGTGAAACGCAGCTCGTCGCCCATGCGCGGAATGCTGTCCATTTCGACGGTGGGGACGATCATGATGATGTCGCGGCCTTCGGCGGTGAGGTGGAGGTGAACGGAGGAGCCCATCATCTCGGAGACGTCGACCGTTGCGGGCACGCCATCGCTCGACAGCTCCGTATGCTCCGGGCGGACGCCCAGCGTGACGTCCTGCGGAGGAACGTCCTTCGCCGCCAGACGCGCGCACTTCTCCTCGGAGAGCCGGACCTTGTGGCCGCTCAGATCGACGAAGTAGATGTCGCCTTCGCGCAGGAGCTTCGCGTCGAAGAAGTTCATCACGGGCATGCCGATGAAGCCCGCGACGAAGAGGTTGGCGGGATGGTTGAAGACCTCCTGCGGCGTGCCGATCTGCTGGATATAGCCGTCCTTCATGACCACGATCCGGTCGCCCAGAGTCATGGCCTCGGTCTGGTCGTGGGTCACGTAGATGAACGTGGTGTCGATCCGCTCGCGGAGCTTGAGGATCTCGGCGCGCATCTCGTTGCGGAGCTTGGCGTCCAGGTTGGACAGCGGCTCGTCCATGAGCATGACCTTCGGGGCGCGGACGATGGCGCGGCCGATCGCGACGCGCTGCCGCTGGCCGCCGGAGAGCGCCTTCGGCTTGCGGTTCAGATACTCGGTGATGTCGAGGATCTCCGCCGCCTCGCGGACCTTGCGGTCGATCTCGTCCTTGGGCAGGTGCTTGAGCTTCAGCGAGAAGGCCATGTTGTTGTAGACCGTCATGTGCGGATAGAGGGCGTAGTTCTGGAAGACCATGGCGATGTCGCGGTCCTTGGGCGCAACGGCGTTGACCAGCTTGCCGTCGATGTACAGTTCGCCCGCGGTGATCTCCTCCAGACCCGCGACCATGCGCAGGGTGGTGGACTTGCCGCAGCCGGACGGGCCTACCAGGACGATGAACTCCTTATCGGCGATCTCCAGATTGAACTCCTGGACCGCCACGACGCCTTCGTCCGTGATCTGAAGGTTGACCTTCTTCTCCGGCGGGGCGTTCTTATCCTTTTTCTTTTTCGTTTCACCCGAATGGGGATAGATCTTTTTGATGTTGATCAGTTGAACGGATGCCATATCGATATCTCCTAATTCAAATGTGTATTCTCGGCTGCAGCCGGACTCACAGGCAGCGGATCAGCTCCGGCCGCACGCTGTCCATTCTCGGATCGGAGAGGCCGAAATCCATCTGCCGGTAGCTCCAGGCGGCTCTGCCGAACCCGTATGCTTCAAAGGCCTCGTGGATCGCGCGGTACCACGCGAGCGCCAGCTCCGGCGGGACCCGGTCGATCACGCCGTATTCGCCGCAGTAGAGGGGCACGCCCTGCGCTTCCGCGGCCTTCGCGGCGGAGGCAAAGAACGCCTCGAAGTAGGCCGGCGAGAGCCGGGCCTTCGGGCTCCATCGCTCAAAGAGTGTCGTCCGCTCGCCCAGCATTTTCAGGCTCGCCGGGGCCATCTCGCCGTACGTCGCCGTCACAGGGAGGCGGAAGTCCGGGTCCATGGTGGGGATCCAGCTCGCGCCCTGATGCGTGAAGATCAGTGGCGCGTAACAGTGGCAGTTATAGACACTGAAGGACTTTTTCATGTGTTTGCGCTTATGCGTCGATGTCCGGGACGATCATCAGACGGTAATCGGGATACAGCGCGCCGACCTCTTTTTGCAGGATGTCCAACGCCTCCGCCCGTTCGATATCAAAACTGACGACCACGTCGAAGCGGATGAATTTCTTCTCCGTATCGGCATAGAAGCCGTGCATCTGCAGCGCCCAGTTGTGCGCCATGACGGTTTCCATGATCGTATTGCGCATCTTCGCGGTCTCGCTGTCCGAGGTGTTGTAGGAGTAAACGCCGATGCCGGTGAGGATGACGCCCGTTTCCGTATAGACTTTTGCCTGCACGCGCCTTGTCAGCGCATCCACGTCTTCCACGGTCATCGTGTCGGGCAGCTCCATGTGAACGCTGGCGTAGTTTTTGTCCGGTCCGTAGTTGAACAGGAGCAGATCGTACGCGCCGCGCACTTCCGGCTCCTCGCAGATCAGGGCCTTGATCCGGTCCGTTTCTTTCTTTTCGCTGCGCTTGCCGAGGATATCGTTTACGGTTTCGATCATCATGCCGATGCCCGCCTTGATGATGAAGACGGAAATGATCACGCCGACGTAGGCTTCCAGCGAAACGTTCCAGAGCAAATATACGATCGCCGAGGCGAGGACCGAGGTGGAGAGGACGGCGTCAAACAGTGCGTCCGAGCCGGACGCGACGAGCGCGCCGGAATTGTGCTTTTTCCCCTGCCGTTTTACATACTGGCCGAGCACCAGTTTGACGACGATCGCCACGGAGATAATGACAAGCGAGATCGTGCTGTAATCCGCCGTTTCCGGGGAGATGATCTTCTTGACGGATTCCACCGCCGACGTGATGCCCGCGTAGAGCACAATCGCCGCGACGATCATCGAGCTCAAATACTCAATCCTGCCGTAACCGAGCGGATGCTTCTTGTTCGGCTGTTTCGCGCCGAGCTTTGCACCGATGATCGTGACGACCGACGAGAGCGCGTCGGAAAGGTTGTTCACCGCATCGAGCGTCACCGCAATGGAGTTGGCGATGATCCCGACCGTGGCCTTGAAGCCCGCAAGGAAGACGTTCGTGACGATCCCGATGACGCTTGTTTTGACGATTGCTTTTTCTCTTTTTGTGCTGATTGCTTCCAATGTTTCGTTCATAGTGACCTCCATTAAATCCGGTTCAGACGCTCGCATCGGCCCGGCCTGCATACCGCAGGAACACGCCGATGAGGAGCATATAGCAGACGGTTTTCGGCAGCATCAGCATCCCGAGCATTGGAACGATGCCCGCCGCGACCGCGACCGGAATGTAGAACAGAAACGACAGCGTGACAAGCAGCCAGACAGGGCGGAACGTACGGATCTCTTTCCGGTTTTTGAAGAAAAGACAAACAATGATGCAGCCGAGCGCGACGAACGGAATATTGCGGAGAATGCCCCAAAGCACCGGGCCGTCATTCGTAAGCCATCTGTTCTGCGGCAGCAGGCACAGCACGACGCGGACTGCCGCAAAAAGGTACACGGCAACGCACAGCGCTTTATTCTCGCGCTCCCCGTAGACCTTTTGCCACAGGTGGTACATCAGGAGATAGAAAATCGTCATGGTAATGGACGTTACCAGCTTGCCGACGCCGAGCCAGGCGGTAAAATCCGCGTCGACAAAGTAATTCAGAACGCGCGGCACGAGATGGAAGGCGTCCCCGCAGCCGAGGATCAGCGTCGCATACCCCATGAGCTTCCCGGTCACGTCTTTGCGTCTGCACAGGATCCAGATCCCGGCAGTTACGGCGAACAACAGATAGATAATGTCAAATGCGCTTTCTCCGTATTTCATGCTCTGTTCCTCTTATTTGCCGATCTCCGCTTCCACCGCCGCGCGGACGTTCGCCATGTCCTCGGTCGGCTCGAATCTCGCGACCACTCTTCCTTCGCGGTCGATGAGGAACTTGGTGAAGTTCCATTGGATGTACGCCTTGTCGCCGAACTTCTTGTTGTTCATCTTCGTGAACTTGTTCATCATGGCGCTCTTGAGGCCCTTGCCGAAGCCCGCAAACGGCTTTTCACCCGCAAGGTAGGCAAACAGCGGCGCGGCGTTCTCGCCGTTGACGTTGATCTTTGCAAACTGCGGGAATTCCGTCCCGAATTTCAGCGTGCAGAATTCGTGGATCTCCTCCTCCGTGCCGGGCGCCTGCCCCGCAAACTGATTGCACGGGAAGTCGAGGATCTCGAATCCGCGTTCGCGCAGATCCTTGTACATCGCCTCCAGCGGCTCGTAGTGCGGCGTAAATCCGCAGCCGGTCGCCGTGTTGACGATCAGCAGCACCTTTCCCGCGTATTCGCTGAGACGTACTTCGTTCCCTTTTCTGTCCTTCACGGTAAAATCGTAAATGCCCATTTTGTTTTTTCCTCCATATCATTCAATTTGTTTTCGTTCGTCTGCGTCGAGCATCCGGTACAGGATGCGGTAAAGCGTCGCCGCATCTTCCTTGGTAAGAAGAAGTTCCTGCGCCAGGGTCTGCGGGACGGAAAGTGCCTGATCCATCAGCTTCTCCCCTGCTTCCGTCAGTGAAATGACGAGATAGCGCTCGTCGCCTTTGTCCTTGCGCTTGATGATATAACCTTTCTCCTGCAGTTTCTGCAGAAGCGGCGTGACCGTGTTGGATTTCAGGCACAGCGCGTCGCACAGGAACTTTTCGTTGACCTGCTTCTCCTCCCACAGCACCATCATCACGATATACTGCGTATAGGTCAGATTGAGCCGGTCGAGCAGGGGTTTGTACTTTCTTGTGATCATATTGGAGACCGCGTAAAGCGGAAAGCAGAGCTGGTTTTTCAGCCGGATCGCCGCATATTTGTCATTCATCCGTCTCACCTCGAAAAATATCGCGTGCGATTTATTTTCTTCATTATATCGCACGCGATACGATTTGTCAAGCGGTTTTGCGCTGTTTTTTTGTAAATTTGAAACAGGCCGCAAGGACAGCAAAGGACGATGCTCCGGCGGAGCATCGTCCTTTGCTTGTTCAGCAATATACTATTTGACGATCTGCCCCCAGAAGAGCAGTTCGCCGGCCCCGCCTTCCTTCAAAACGTAGAAGCTGAACGGACGGTCGGCGCAGAAGACCTCGGGGATCTCCGGCTCCGGCATGGCGCCTCCGGTCGGCATCGCCAAAGCAGTGACCGCAGCGGCCTCCAGGCCTTCCTCGTCGATATGGACCTTGGCCTTCTGAATGATGTCGTCAACGTAGAGCGGAACGGTATACATCGGGTCAAACTCCGCGGCTTCGTCGGAGAACATTCTGTCGCAGCCGATGAGCCGCAGATAGTTCACGAGCTCGCCCTGATCCAGCGAGGTCTCCACGTCGAACATAGGGACGGTCACTTCCACCAGCTTGTATTCCACCCGGCTTAGTTTGTCGGCGAAGCCGGTATCGTCGCCCAGCACGAAAACCATGTACACGCCGCCCTGCAGAGGAACGACAACCAGTTGGGTCTGCTCATCCTTGTAATACCGCACCTGGGAGGTGTGCTTCATGAACGGCTTCTGCACCGTCTCGCCGGAGCGGGTGGTAAAGTCCCGATCTCCGAGCTTGGCAAAGCCGTCCTCCCAGCCGGATTTCAGATACAGCGCGTTGACGAGGATCGCGGAGGTATCGGAAGCGTCGTTCAGAATGGCGGGGATCAGGCCGTTGGTCTTTCCCTTGACCCAGGCGTTCACGGCATTGGCCAGTTCCGCGGCCTTTGCGGAATGCGCCTCGGCGTCGCAGGTCTTTAAGATGTCGTCCAGAAAGGTCTGACGGAACTCGCCGGGAAGATCCTTGTTGGACCAGACGGAATTGACCACGCGGTAGGCGGCGGTCCGTTCCCCGCTGCCGGAGGAATGCGCGAAAATATCCCCATACCTTTCCGCATACATTTCAAGATTGTCGAAATATGCTTCGAAACTGTCCACGCCGGCCAGCACCGTGGCATACCAGGTCCGGAGTTCCGCAACGCTTTGGAAGTCGAGCGCCTTCAGGAGCTGATCCTGCGTCTCCCCTTCCGCGCCGAGGGCGGCCATGGCCAGCGCCGCCTTGAAGGACAGCGGCGAGACGGTAAAGTTCTCGTCCGCCCTGCCGGCCTGCTTCAGGTACTCGACCAGCTGATTGTCAAAGTCGGAAAAGGCCAGCGCCTTCGCGTCCGTCACCGCGGAAAGCGGAACGGCGGGAGCCGGCTCCTTCGGCTGTTCCGCGGTACCGTTGTTTTGATCGTCCGCGGTTTGACAGCCGGTCAGGCAGGATAACAGCAGAAGCGCCGCCAGCGCCAGACACAGGATCATTTTTGTTTTCATAACAGGATCGTCCTCCTTTTTCGCTGCTTTGGGTCTTGATATAGATAAGACGATATAACAGCGGAATTGTTCCTTCCTTTTTTCAGGGCGTCGTTCTGCTCATTGAAATGATTTCACACGATCCGCATGGCTTCGACCCTGGCGAAAAGCCGGGCTTTCAGCAGCTCGTATCTGCGCCGTTTTTCCTCTTTCGCAAAATGCGTTTCGCGCAGCTGCTCCGGGCAGTCGGCGTAATGCAATACAACGTCACCGAACTGTTCGCTCGTCAGATCGAAGACGCAGTCGCCGACGACGTTGAAGCAATGGAAATTGCCGTCGTCCAGCGGCACGCCGTAAACCTTGCCGCCGTAGAGATCCTGCATCAGAAACGCCGTGATCGAGCATTGCCCGAGCGTCTTGTTCTCCGGCGACCAGTCGCCGCGCAGCCGCGGCGCGCAGATGTCCGCGCGCCAGAGCTCCGAAAGCAAATCATAATAATCGCGCGGCGTTAAACCGTGCTTATCCTTTATTTCTGCGGTTTCCCAGCCGAAAATATGTATGTTGGCATTCGGCTTCCCTTTCGTTTCTGCATTTTTGTTTAATACCGAATTTAATCGGTGGTGTTTCCCGGTTCAATCCGTTTTCCCGCGGCAGCCGGCTGACGGAGCTCCTCGAAGGAGCGTGACGCTGCCGCGGCCGAGCCGGACGAGGCCGTCCGCCTCCATCCGCTTCAGCACGCGGGAGACCACCTCGCGGGAGGAACTGATCTCCGCGGCCAGCGCTTCGTGCGTGGCGCGGACGCGGCCGCTTGCATCGGCGCGGCGGCGCAGGACCTGCGCCAGCCGCTGATCGATCCGCGTAAAGAGCATCTGCTCCATGCGCAGCATGACCTCGGAGAACCGCTCGCCCAGCTTTTCATAGAGAAAACAGCGAAGATGGACGTTCTCCGTTTTGAGACCGGCGAGGCAGACGGCGGGAACGATCAGCAGCTCGCAGTCGGTGTCCGCCACCATCTGCGTCTGAAATTCGATCTTTTTCAGTACGCAGGAGGCGGAGAGCACGTCGCAGTCCCCCGCGGCGATCCGGTAGAGCAGGACTTTCCTGCCCTCCTCCGAGAGCATGAAGCTGCGCACCGTGCCGGAGAGCACTTGCATCAGTCCGAGGCATTCCTGCTCTCTTGCGTAGATCAGGCTGCCGGCGGCATACCGCCGCACGTAGGCGCAGCCGCGGATCGCCGCCTGCTCTTTGGCGGAGAGCTGCGTCCAGAAAGGAAACGCCTGCAAATGCCGTTCCATATCAGATAAACAGGTTGACGTCGGATTCCTCCGCGTCGCCGAGATAGGTGCCGACGCCGCCGATCTCCACGCCGTCGATCAGCTCCTCGGGTCGGATGCCCATCACGTCCATGCTCATCGAGCAGGCGATGATCTTGACGCCGTTCTCCATGGCCTTCTTCATCATTTCCTCGAGGCTGTCGATGTTCTTGTCCTGCATGATGCCCTTCATCATCTTGGTGCCCATGCCGCCCATGTTCATCTTGGACAGCTTGAGCTTCTTCGAGCCGCGCGGGAGCATGACGCCGAACATCTTTTCCATGAAGGATTTTTTGATCTTGACCTTGTTGTCGCGGCGCAGCGCGGTGAGTCCCCAGAAGGTGAAGAACATCGTCACGGGTCTGCCCATCGCCAGCGCGCCGTTCGCGATCACGAAGGAAGCCAGCACCTTGTCCATATCGCCGTCGAAGACGATGATCGTCTTGCCCTTCGGCGCGGAGGACGCGGTCTGCGCGGCAGGCGCCTGCGCGCTTCCGCGGCGGAGCGTCGCTACGTATTCGCCGTTCCCCTGCTCGTTGGAAACGAGGGTATTGCCGGTGCGTCTGCACCAGGAGACGATGTCCTTGGTAAAGCCGGGATCGGAGGCGGTGACCTCCAAAAGCTCGCCCTCCTGCATCGCGTTCATCGACTTGAAAACTTCCATGATCGGGCCGGGGCACTGCATGCCGCAGCAGTCCAGCCGGACTTTTTTGACGTTCTCCACGGGTCTTTCCTCCTGTTTCGTCGGTGCTGCCGCAGGCAGTTCCTCCTGGGGCGCGGGGTAATTCGCCTGATAGAAGCGCACGCCGCCGGGGTAGACGCCGACGTTGTCAAAGCCGTTCTGTGACAGGATCCGCGCCGCGTTGTAGGCGCGCACGCCGATGCCGCAGAATACGACGTATTCCTTGGTCTTGTCCAATTCTTCGAGCCGGTCGCGGAGTTCGCCGAGCGGGATCTCGACCGCGTTCGGGATGCTGTAAGCCATCGTTTCGGCGGTCTCTCTCACGTCGAGCAGCACCGCCTCCGGGCGGGTCGACGGCGCGTCCCAGTCCGCGAACCGGACCAGGCCGGTCAGGATATTCTCGGCGACGTAGCCCGCCATGTTGACCGGGTCCTTTGCGGAGGAGTACGGCGGCGCGTAGGCAAGTTCCAGATTCTTGAGAACGTGGACCGTTCCGCCGAGCCGCATCGCGACGCCGAGCGTGTCGATGCGCTTGTCGACGCCCTCGCGCCCGACGATCTGCGCGCCGAAGATTTTGCCGTCGTCCGGCGCAAAGAGCAGCTTGAGCGTCATCGGCGTCGCGCCGGGATAGTAGCCGGCGTGCGAATTCTGCACGATGATCAGGCTTTCGTAGTCCTTGCCCTTGACCAGGCCGCGCTTTTTGAGCGTCTTTTCGTTCGCGCCGGTGGCGGCGGCGGTCAGGTCGAACACCTTCGCGACGGACGAGCCCTGCGTGCCCTCGTAGCGGTCCTCG
Source organism: uncultured Oscillospiraceae bacterium (assembly GCA_905233385.1). Taxonomy (GTDB): domain Bacteria; phylum Bacillota; class Clostridia; order Oscillospirales; family Oscillospiraceae; genus JAZOXB01. Next base: position 19,455 of record CAJOEH010000015.1, on the reverse strand, counting down.
CGTCCCGCGAGGATATTCGCAAGGATGCGGCCCTGCTTGTTGGCGGGTCCCGCCAGCGGCACCATCGTGCGGCCCTTGGATACGAAGTCCTCGACCTCGATCACGTCGCCGATCGCGTAAATGCTCGGATCGTCCGTGCGCAGGGAATCGTCGACCACGATGCCGCCGCGCTCGTTGAGGGCCAGCCCCGCCTGCTTCGCAAGCTGGCTGTTGGGGCGCACGCCGATCGCGAGAATGACGAGATCGACTTTCACCTCCACGCCGCTTTGGAGCCTGACGGCGACCTGCGTTCCGTCGTCTTCAAATCCCGCGACAGCGTCGGAAAGGTGCAGCTTCACGCCGTTGTCGCGGATGTTCTCGTGCAGGAGCTGCGCCATTTCGAAATCGACGGGCGCCATCACCTGATCGAGCGCCTCGACAATCGAGACCTGCAAGCCCGCGTGGCGCAGGTTTTCCGCCATTTCCAGGCCGATGAAGCCGCCGCCGATGACCGCGGCCGACTGCACGGATTCGCTCTGCACGAGGCGGCGGATCTCCTCGGTGTCGGGCACAGTCCAAAGCGTGCGGACGCGCGGGCTGTCGATGCCCGGGATGCGCGGCCGCAGCGGCGAAGAGCCGGTGGCGATCACGAGCTCGTCGTAGCGTTCCGCGTATTCCTCGCCGGTCTCCGTCTTTCGGACCGTGACGGTCTTCGCTTCGCGGTCGATCGCCGTGACCTCGTTCTGTACGCGGACGTCGATGCGGAAGCGTTCCTGCATCCGTTCCGGCGTCATCAGCAGCAGCGCGCCGCGGCTGCGGATCACGCCGCCCACATGGTACGGCAGGCCGCAGTTGGCGTAAGAGATATAAGGTCCGCGCTCCAGGAGCACGATCTCGCGATCCGGGTCGAGCCTGCGCAGTCTTGCCGCGCAGCTCGCGCCGGCGGCAACGCCGCCGATAATGACTGTCTTTTTCACGTTTCCTCCTCAGCGCAAAAGCGCTTCCAGTCCCGCCGCGTCCTGCAGACCGACGGTTTGATTGACGATCTTTCCGTTTTTATAGACGAACAGCGAAGGAATGCTCACCACGCGGTGCATCACGGCAAGATTCTCTTCCTCGTCCACGTTGACTTTTCCGACCTTGATCTCCGGATGCCGCTCCGCGAAGTCGCTCAGCACGGGTCCGAGCATCATGCAGGGGCCGCACCACGACGCCCAGAAGTCCAGCAGGACCGGCCGGTCCGAAGCGAGCACCTCGTTTGCGAAATTGCTTTTAGTGATTTTGATTTCTGCCATAGCTATATTCTCCTTTTGTTTGATTCTAAACATAGCATACCCGCGATCCGCCCTCATTTCTGTGACCATGTCACACACAAAAAATATTATCATACGCGCACCGATTTTGCAATGCGCAGAAAAGCCAAAATACACAGAAAGCCCTTGCAAGCATCGTGCCTGCAAGGGCTTTCTGTGTATTATCGGTCTTCCCTGTCAGATCTTGCCTGCACGAGCAGGTTGCCGATCGCCGTTGCCTCAATCGGAAGGGCGACGACCTCTTTGCCTGTGAATTCCGCAGTCAATCTGTTCAAAAAACCGTTTTTCGCGCCGCCGCCGACGATATAGAGCTTCTCATAGTGCATTCCGGTATTTTCTTCCAGCTCGTCCAGCGCGTTCTTATAGCTCAAAGCTAAAGAACGGTAGGCGCAGCGGAAGTAATCCGCCGGCTGTTTCGGCAGCGTCGGCAGCACCAGATCGAACGCCTGCCGCATACCGCTCGGTGAGAAGAAGCAGTCGCTGTTCACGTCCACCAGATCGTCAAACGCGCTGTTTTCCGCCTCTGCGGCAATCTCCGGGAACGGCTTGTCCGGGCACAGCTCCTTTCGAAGGGAATTCACGATCCACAAGCCCATAATGTTCTTCTGATAGCGGTTATAGCCCACGCCGCCCTCGTTGGAATAGTTGCTGGCCTCGCTTTTGGGGTCGGTCAGCGCGGTCGGCGTTTTCACGCCGAGCAGACTCCACGTGCCGGAGGAAATATAAGGATAATTCCCTTCCATCGGGATCCCCTCGACCGCCGACGCGGTGTCGTGCGTCGCGCAGAATACGACGTCGCAGTTGCCGCCGACCTCGGCGGCTACACCCGGCAGGAGCCTTCCCAGCCGCGTTCCCGGCTGCGACAGACGCGGGAACAGGCGCCGCGGGAACGAAAAGGCCGAGATCAGTTCCCCGTCAAACTCCCCGGTCCGGACATTCACGAGGCCGGTCGTCGTGCCGTGGGTGTATTCTTTTTTCTTCACGCCGGTCAGCTTGTACAGCAGATACTCCGGCATCATCAGGAAGTCGGTCGCCTGCGCCAGCCGTCCGGCATGCAGATCACAATAGAGCTGATAGATCGTCGTGAACGTCTGGAACTGGCAGCCGGTACGCTGATACAATTCGGAGAAAGGAATCTTCGCATGAACGCTGTCAATGATCTGTTCCGTGCGGTGGTCCCGGTATGCGTAGCACGGGAGGATCTCTCTGTCGCCCTTCATCAAAACGTAGTCCACACCCCAGGTGTCCACGGAGAGGCTCCGGATCTCGCCGTATGCGGAGAACGCCCGCCGGATTCCCTCTTTGATCTGGTGAAACAGCTCTTTGACGTCCCAGATCAGATGACCGTTCTGTTTTACCAGCTTGTTTTCAAAGCGGTAGATCTCTTTGTTTTGCAGCGCGCCGTTCTCCATCCAGCCGACGATATGCCGTCCGGAGGACGCGCCGATGTCGATCGCAAGATAATACTTCATGAGCGCTCCCCTCTCTGAATCACGCAGAGGGCTGTCTGATCCCGTCGATCCAGTCCAGTACCGCTTGGATCTTCACGTCCCAGTACGTCCAGGAATGATCTCCGGGAGACTCGCTGTAGCGCAGGCGGTAGCCCAGCCTTTGCAGCGTATCGCGCAGACGGCGGTTTTCCTCCAGAAGGTCGTCCTCCGTGCCGCACCATTGGAACAGGTCGGGCGTCAGACCGCCCGCGGCGCAGCGCTCCGCCAGCGCGAAGAGGTCGTTTTCGCTGCCCGGAACGTCCTCGGCCTTGCCGAAGATACTCTCCCAGTAATGATGCCGGTCGTTTTTATCCTCGCGCAGCGCACGAACGAAGGCGTCCGTCGCAGAGGAGAGTCCCGCCGCGGCGCAGTAAGTCTCCGGGCAGGAGAGCGCCGCCTTCAGCGCGCCGTAGCCGCCCATCGACAGTCCCGCGATGAAGGTATCCTCCCGCTTCGCGCTCATCCCGCGGAAAAAGCCGCGGCAGACCGCCGGGAGCTCTTCGGTGATATAGGTAAAGTACGGCAGGCCGTACGCCATGTTCGTATACCAGCCAAGATGCGTGCTGGGCATGACCACCGCAAGGTTCCGTTCGCTGACGTAACGCTCGATGGAGGTCCGGCGCTGCCAGATCGTATGGTCGTCGCTCATGCCGTGGAGCAGGTACAGGGTCGGATAGGTGTCCTCCGCTTTCCCCTCCATGCCGATCTGTCCGCTGGTCTTCTGCGGCAGGATCACGTCCATCTGCATGCACATGCCGAGGACGTTCGAGAAAAAGTCTACGTGCATAAGAGCCATGTCAATCGTCCTTTCCGCCGGTTACCGGAAATAGAGATAATCGGAGTTTGCCTCCGAGGTATTGCAGTTTTCCACGATCAGGATCTTCGCGTCTTCGCTGAGGTAGACGTTGTGCCAGACGCCCTTTTTGACGTTGTAGGTCTTGTACTTTTCCATCGGGACCGGCACGCGTTCCTCGCCGATCAGGAGGGTGGCCTCGCCGTTCAGCAGGATGAAGATCTCGTCCGTTTCGTTGTGGCGCTCGATGTATCGCATCCCCTCCGGGGTATTGCTCTCCTGACAATTCAAATAAGCAACGCGCCAGCTCTCAAAATCATGTACCGGCATATAGCCTTCGCCGGTGTAGTCCAGAATGTCCAGTCCTTCCATTTTTCAGAATCCTCCGAAATATATAGAGTTTAAGCTTCTTCTATGTCGTCCGCTGCCGTCTGCTCTTCCGGGTGAAAGATCCCTTTTCCGATCAGCTCCGGGCATTGTTCCGCGTTGATGTACATGTCAAATTTATCGTAACAGAACAGCGTCCAGCCCAGCAGCGTCAGCGGAAGCATCAGATACGCAAACAGATGGCCGAAGATCCGGAAATAGAGCCGCGGCAGCAGCGACGGCAGCCAGAACAGCGCGCAAACGGCGAGCGTGGCCAGCACCCGCCAGGGTGCTGAGAAAAACACGTAAAACGCGTTTTTCAAATCGGCTTTCAGCGAATTGGCATAGATCGGGATCATGACGAGGCAGAGGCAGGCGGCAGGAAGCAGGATCAGAACGCTGACCGCGACCGGCAGCAGAGATACCGTCGCAACGATCGCCGAGTTGTACGCCGAAAACAGATACAAAAGGTTCTTGCAAAGCAGCGCGGTCACGCTGCAAAGCAGTCCGAGGGCGGTCAGCTGGCCGAGATTGCTGCGAAGACCTGCCGCGAAGTCCGTCGGCAGGTGGACGTTCTCCTCCCACGCAAGCTGGCGCAGCACGCGGAGCGTGCCGGACAGGCCGACAAGGAACAGCAGAAACAGCGGGATATTGACCGCGCCGCGCAGAAGTTCAAAGCGGAACAGCGCGCCGGCAGCAGCCGCCTCCAGTTCCGGCTCGCTGTCTTTCACGGCTGCAAGCAGGTTTCCTGCATATACGTCGCCCACCAGGGTGGAAACGAGCAGCGGCAGGGAAAACAGCGCCGTAATCACGCCGAGCAGCAACAGCTTGCGCCATTGCAGTTTCAGCACGTCGTAGAATATTTCTTTTCTGCTTTGCGGGAGCATCGCCGCGGTAAAGTCGCTGCTCGCCGCCTTGCGTTTTCGTTTCAATGGATCTCCTCCGACAAGTATTGCGCCGCAGCGAGCGCCGCGTCGTCCGTTCGGTCTCCTTTGCCGTTCTCTGCGCCGAGGTTGACGCTCTCCGGGCTGAAAAACAGAAGCCACGCGCCGTCTTTTGCTTCCAGATAGCTGCCGAGCCTTGTATCCGCGCCGGACAGCATGAGCGCGTAAGGAAGCGTGTTTCCGTCCGCCGTCTCGGTATACTGCGGGACGGAGGAATAGCGTGCAACGAGCGGATCGCGCAGACGGCTGAAATACTTCTGCCCCATATTCTCCTCGCGCCACGGCTCGGAGACAAGCAGAATATCATAGGAAAACTGTCTGGAGATCAGCCATTCACCGTATGGAACGCCGTTTCCCGGCGTCTCCTGCGTGACGGTGATCTCCCGGAGCGTCTGCGCCGTCAGGGACGGCAGCGCAGTCTCCAGATCCGCCTGCAGGGCGGCAGTGTCCGCGCCCTCTCCCACGAGCAGGATCCGCAGACGTTCGTTGCCGTCCGGTCTGCTACGCAGAGAAAACACGGTAGTCCAAAGGATGACCGGCAGGATCAGCACCGCGAGATACTTCCACCAGTTCGACCGCAGCTGCTTTTTCATCGTTCTGCCTCCATGATGACGTTGGAAGCCGTTTGGAAACGATAGCGAACGCCTGTTTCCAGCAGGATCGTATTGCAGGGCAGAAACAGCCTGCGCCCCTCCGCAAGGACTTCCAGGCAGTCGACGCCCAGATAGCGCAGCGGCGTTCGGGATATGCTTTCTACGACGGCCGTATAGGAGCTTCCCGCCTGCCGGGCAAGCAGCAGGTGTTTTCTGCGGGGCTGAAGATAGGTGCAGATAATGAAAAGGATCAAACTGCCGACGATCACGTCAGAGAGAACATTCACCAGCAGATATGCCGTGCGCGTATTCTCCGTGAACGTCAAAGCAAGCAGGATATTACAACACAGCGTCGCCGCCGCGGCAAGAATACACAACGCAGCGCACAGCGAGAGCTTTTTGGAAAGCGTCTGCGCGGGTTGGTTCAGAACGGTCTGTTTCATTTCAAAAACCCTTTGAGCAACTCGGATCTGCAGTCTTTCAGCAGCTCCATCGGCGTACCGAGGTCCGCCACGCGGCCGCCTTCCAGCACGAGCAGGCGGTCTGCAAGGGCGAACGCATCGGGCAGATCATGGGTGACAAACAGGACGGTCATCCCGTACTCCTGCTGCAGCGCCTTCACAAGACGCCGGAGCTGTCCGCGAAGCGTCGGCTCCAGATCGGAAAACGGTTCGTCGAACAGGAGCAGGGTCGGCTTTTTGATCAGCGCCCGGGCGATCGCGACCCGCTGCTGCTGGCCGCCGGAAAGCTGGCGCGGGATCCGCGTCAGAAGCCAGTCCACCTCCAGACGGCGGGCAAGCTCCTTCACACGGCGGTCGACTTCCTGCTGTTCCGTGCGCATGGCGCGCAGCGGGAAGGCGATATTCTCGTAGACGGTCAGGTGCGGATACAGATCGGCCTCCTGCCGCACGAACCCGACGTTGCGCAGACCGCCGCTCGTCTCTTCCGCAGGGATGCCGTCGACCGTCAGGCTCCCCTTCGTGTACTCGCGCAGTCCGAGCACGCAGTTCAGCAGGGTCGTTTTTCCGCTGCCGGACGCTCCGGCAACGACGAAGAACTCCCCCTCGCGAACGCGGAAGGTCAGATCGTCCAGCGCCGTAACGTATTCCTTTTTCTCCCTGTACCAGCAGGAAAAATGATCAAATACGATTTCGGACATTTCCGCCTCCGTTTCAGGCGTTCTCTTTTCTGACCGTTTCCGTCGCCGTCAGCGGATTGCCGTCGGCGTCCGCGATCGTGACGGGAAACAGCCGCACGGACGGGCGCATATCGCCGAGAATGTGGTTATACAGGATCTCCGCCGCAACGTAGCCGATCGAATAACCGTCCTGCAGAATGAAGAACGGCTTCAGCGTATCGCGCTCGGCGCGGCTCAGTTCATCGTCAAACAGCATCAGTTTGATCCCGTCCTCCCCCATTGCTTTCACAGCGGAGATCACCGGTGAATTCTTGGTGCCGAGGAAGATCATCACGTCCGTCTGCGGGTATTTCTGCAGGTGCTGCAAGACCTCGTTTTTCTGCTGTGCACGGTTTTCGCTCAGGATCAGGATATTGGAGGGCGACGCCATTTTATAAAAGCGCAGGAGCCCGTGGGTATAGCCGTTGATACGCGAATCCACGGACGAAGCGAGCCGCGGCGACGGGGTCACGAATACCGGGCTGCGATAGCCCTTCTGATAGAGCAGCTGCAGCGCGTCGATCATCGACTGGTGGTCGTCCGTCGCCACGAAGGAAGCGTTGAGGTTCGGGATCCTTCGATCCACCAGGACGAAGGGAAATTTCCGCACGGCAAGGCGCGCCAGCTCATTGAAATTATCGGTGTCATTATCTGACGGAAACAGGATGATGCCCATCGAGCCGGTACGCGGCGCGGAGCGGATCAGGGAATTCTCCTTCTCCGGGAGATCGTCGCTGACGTGGATGGAGTATTCCACCTTGTTTTTTGCGCAGAAATCGGAGACGCCCGAAAGCAGCGAATGGGCGTATTGCGTCGTGACCGCCGGAATGATAAAGGATATTTTGATCTGTTTCTGAAAGCTCGCCTGCAGCTGTTCCGGTTCAATGCTGCTGCTGATATAATAGCCGCTGCCGTGGATGCGCGTGATGTAGCCTCTGTCGATCAGGTCGTCATACGCATGGCGAACCGGCTTGCGGCTGACGTTGAAATTCACCGCAAGCATACGTTCGCTGGGCAATTTGTAATTCGGGGTGTTCATGTTCCTGCTGATCAGTTCCAGCAGATAGGTCGTGATCGTTTTGTAGATCGAAGTATCCATATTTCTTTTACTTCCGTCAAAATTCGTTCGGATCTGAAAGCAGACGACAGTCGCCCTTCTAATTCATTATGTCACAACCAGCGCGTTTTGTAAACAGAAAATTGTACCACAGTACCAGTTTCTTTTGAAAGAAATGGACGGCGGCTTTTGCGGATGATATAATGAACGAACTGAAAGAAACGGAGGAACAAGTGATGTCGGAGATCCTGGAAATCATTATGATCGTGTGTTTCGGCGCGTCGTGGCCGTTCAACGTGGCAAAAGCCTGGCGTGCAAGAACGGCGAAGGGAAAAAGTCCTACTTTTCTCTACCTGATCATCATCGGCTATCTCGCCGGGATCGCCGCAAAGCTCGTCAATGCCGGTTATATGGCGCAGTTCGCGCAAAAGTGGTACGTCCTGTTTTTCTACGTGCTGAACCTGCTGATGGTCACGGCGGATCTCTGTCTGTATTACCGCAACCGCAGGCTTGACCGGCGGGCCGCCGCGGCGAATTGATTCACGATAAAGGAAAGCGCCTCTGTTCACGGAACAGAGGCGCTTTCCTTTATATTACAGTTTTTCGAGGACTTCTTCCAAGAGCGGAACAGAGGAAATGCCGCCGGGCTTCGTCGCGGACAGACTCGCCGCGGCGCAGGCGAAGGCGGCGATTTCGCGCAGCTTCGCTTCGTCCAAATCCTCCGGCGCGGCGCCGGATTCCAGCAGTTTGCGCATCGCGCTGCCGCCGAAGATGTCTCCCGCGCCGGTCGTGTCGATCACCCGCAGACCTTTGAGCGTCGGTACCTGCCCGCAGGCGCGGGCGTTCTTGAAATAACAGCCGTCCGCGCCGCAGGTGACAAAGACCAGTTTCGCGCCGAAATCGCGCAGAATGATCTCCGCGCCCTCGGCGGGCGAGCAGTCGAACAGGAACTCGACCTCGTTGTCGCTGATCTTCACGACGTCCGCCTGCGCGATCGCCCATAATAACTGTTCTTTTGCTTCCTCCGCGCTGCGCCACAGCGGCAGGCGGAGATTGGGATCGCAGGAGATCAGTTTGCCGCGTTCCTTCGCGTAGGCGACCGCCTTCTGCGTCGCTGTTCTTGCAGGCTCGTCTGTCAGCGAGAGCGTGCCGAAGTGGAAGACCTTCGCCTCGTCGATCAGGGAATAGTCGATTTCCTCCGCGGTCAGCCTCGTATCTGCGCCGGGCTTGCGGGCAAAGGCAAATTCGCGGTTGCCGCTTGCGTCCAGCGTGACGAATGCAAGGGTAGTGAAACTGTTCTCGTCCACAAGCATCCCGCGCGTGTCAATGCCTGCTTTTTCCAATGTTCCGAGCAGGAGCTTTCCGAAAGTGTCCGCGCCGACCTTGCCGATCAGGGCAGTCTTCGCGCCGTATTTCGTCAGCGCGGCGAGGAAGTTTGCCGGCGCGCCGCCGGGATGCGCCGCCATCGTCGGATAGCCGTCCGCGTCCGTTTTTTCGCAGGTAAAGTCGATCAATAATTCGCCGAGCGCAACAACGTCGATCATTTGGGTCCCTCCTATTTCGCGGCGGGGTACTCGTTGCAGAGCAGACGGTACGGCGGCTCGTCCTCCTCGATCTTCGGGAAGCGGCCCATGGGCGGGTTGAAGCGGTTGTCGTGGTTGTCGTCGTTGCACTGGCTGACCTCGCCGAGCAGGACGTTCCCCGTCCCCGGCTCCACCTCAAAATCGTGATACAGATACTGCTGGATATGGATGCTCTCGCCGGGCGTCAGACGAATTTGCGTGCCGGCGGGAACGGTATAGGTCCGCCCGTCCGTATGCACGGTCACGTCGGATTCTTTGTCGATCTCCTCGTCGGGCAGGGAATTATACACGCGGATGAGCACGTTGCCGCCGCCGCGGTTGATGATGTCCTCGGTCTTGTACCAGTGGAAATGGTTGGGCGCGTACTGCCCTTCTTTCAAATAGAGCAGTTTTTCCGCGTAGACCTTCGGGTACTTGTCCGGCATCAGGCGGTTGCCGTTGCGGATGGTGATGAGGGAGAAGCCCATCTTGTCGAAATTGCCCAGGCCGTAGTCGGTGATGTCCCAGCCGAGCATACAGTCGCGGACCTCGTCGTATTCGTGGCCTAAGGTCTGCCACTGCTCCGGGGTGAACCGGCAAAACGGCGGCAGATAGCAATGCTCCTTTTCGCACATCGCTTCCAGTTCTTTCAGCGCCTTGTTGATCTCGGAACGTTTCATTTTTCGTTTCCTCCTGCTTGCAGTTCTTTCTGAATAGTATGGACAATCTCGCCCATTTTGTCAAACTGTTCTTCCATGTCGCGCACCAGCTTGAACTGCGTGCGGCAGCGGTCCAGATTGTGATCGGGATAGGCGGTGTGGAAATACACGTCGCCGTCCAGATAATCCGTCAGGAAGCGGATGCCGCACTCGAAGGTCATCAGCCGCGCGCCCCACGGCAGATACTCCAGCTCCGCCTGCGTCAGACCGCCCTGCGTACCTGCGATAAAACTGCGTGCGTAGATCTCATACAGTACGATATCGAAATTGACTCTGGAAAGATCCTTCTCGTCCTCGGCGGCGTGGTTCGCGCCGAAGCGGATGGAGTCGCCGAAGTCGTTGATGACCAGACCCGGCATCACAGTGTCGAGGTCGATCACGCACAGTCCCCTGCCCGTTTCGCGGTCGATCAGGACGTTGTTGAGCTTCGTGTCGTTGTGCGTCACGCGCAGGGGCAGAACGCCCGCTCTCTGCGCGTTCAGCGCCGCGGAGCAATCCTCCTTCCTTGCGAGTGCGAAGTCGATCTCCGCGCGGACGGAGGCGGCTCGTCCGGCCTTGTCGGCCTCGATGGCGGCAAGGAGTTTTTCAAACCGGTTCTCCGTGTCGTGGAATCGCTTGATCGGCTCGTGGAGCAAATGCGCCGGGAAATCGCGCAGCAAAAACTGGAATCGGCCGAAGGCGCTCGCCGCCGCTGCAAAGCGTTCCTGCGTCGCGCTCTGGAAGCAGTCCGTCCCCTCAATGAAGGGCATCAGCCGCCAGACCTTGCCGGTCTCGTCCGTGTAGTACCGCCTGCCGTCTTTCGTCGGGAGCAGCGTCAGCGTCTCGCGGGCGGGGTCGCCGCCCTGCGCGGCGATCTGCTCACGAAGGTAGTCCGTCACGCGCTCGAAGTTCTCCATCACCTCGTCCTGCCGCGGGAACGCCGTCTGCGAAAGGCCCTGCAGGATGAAGCGCACGCAGTCGCCCTCCTTCGGCTGGCAGAGAACGCAGAACGTGTCGTTGATATGTCCGCAGCCGTAGCGCACCGCCCCGACCAGCGTCTCGGGGAACGGGAAGGCTTCGATCACTTTCCGCAGTGGTTCTTCCTTTTCCGGCAGATAAAACATGCTCATTGGCACCGCTCCTTTTCTACACCCACAAGGGTGTTTCCGTGAAGGTCTCGCCGTCGAAAACGACGGTCTTCGCCTCGAATTTTCCGAGGTGCAGCGAGGCTGTTTTTCCGCACAGCGCAACGCAAGTTTCGGTCTCCGTCTCGTTGTTGTTGAGCAGGCGGAGGGTATAGCCCGCCTCCGTCTGATAGAACGCGGCAAGCGATACCGCCGGGTCGTCGATCGTCAGCGTGTCCTTCGCCGTCATGCCGTCTCCGTGCGGGAAATAGCAGAGGCTATACGGTTTGTTGACAAATTCATTTCCCCGGTTTTCCAACGTCGAGCGCCCGTCATAGGCAAGGCGGAAAGAGAACACGTTTCTCCCCTGTTCGATGTAGGGGATAAAGCGATTTCTCTCGATCAGCGGCCGGTCCTCGATCGGGTGGGCGCAGTAGGCCGCGCCGCGCAGCAGGGTCGCACGCAGGACGTTCCCGTCCATGCTGAAGCCGTTGGTACAGTCGTTATATAAGACCAGTGCGTTCTCGCCGTCCTCCGCGCCGACGAAGCGCTGGGCGGTGATCTCACGGCCGTCTTTGGCAAAGCGGTCGGTCGCGAACGGGATCTGCCCGAAGAACGCGCCGGTCAGCGCGGTCGGGATCTCCACCTTGACCGCCTTTTGCTGTTCGTTATGGAACACGTCCATATGGACGTCCGCAAACGGTTCGTCGCGCCAAAGCTTGTAGGAAACGCGCACGAAGTCGCTGCCGGACTCGAAGAAGCTCTCCACTTCCGTCAACACGTCGCCGTTTTCCAGGACGGCGACGTTTTTCAGCCCCGCGAAGGGGCCGCGGCGGCAATCGGACAGTGCGAAGGGCGTCGGATTTTTACCGATCCGATCCATATTCCAGCCCCATGGATCGGCGTTGTCGTCATACAAAACCGGTCGGAACGCGCCGCCGGAGAGGAGCTCTTTCCCGTCGACGATGAAGCTCTCCATCAGTCCGGTCCTGCGGCTGATACGGACCGTCTTCCGGCTGTCCGAGAACACGATCTGTTCCGCGGCCTGCGCAGGTTCGGTCTGCTTCGGCGTGACCGCGACGCGGAAGACCACCTGCGTGATCCCGAGCGGCGCCAGCCTGCAGCGGTAGGCGATCCGCTTCCGCCGGTCGTAGTTGATATTGGATTCTTCTTTGATGCATTGCGTGGGGATTTCTCTGCCGTCCTGATACGCCGTCACCGTGTACTGCTCGGTATCGGAGATCAGCGCCTTCGGCACGAGGAATTCCGTCTCGCAGATCGCTTCCCTTGCGTAGGGCTGCGGATTAAAGAGGAACACCGGGAACTCCCCTTCTCCCGCCTTTTCAAACTGACCGCAGAGGGCGAAGAACGCGCGGTCGAATTCCCCCTGCAGTCGGTCGAGCGCGGCGTCCGCGAGCCGCAGGCAGCTATTTTCTCCCGCCTGCGTGCAGGTGCCGGAAAGCACGTCGTGAAATTCCATCGCGGCGAGCCGCTTTTCCGCCGCTGTGAACGCTTCGTAATCCTTCTGATACAGGCCGTTCAGCGCCGCGATCGCGCAGAGCTTTTCCGTGGTAAAGAGCTTGTTTTCCAGCTCGATGTGCTTTTGCTTGATGCGCTGCATCGACGTGTACGCGCCGATCAGGCAGGGCTGCAGCGAGCCGCGGTATTCCTCCGCGGGATCAATGTCCGCAAAGAACTGTTCGGGTGTGCTGTGCAAAACCTGAATATCTGCCTCGCGGATATAGTCTCCGACGTCCTGCAGATCCTTCCGCGAGGGCAGACCGCCGTGGTTGCCCACGCCCCAGAGCGCGACGCCGATCTCCTCCGTATCGTACACGGATGCCTTGCGCCGGACGTCCGCCAGCGCCGTTCCGTAGCCGCTGCAATAGATCGTTTCGTCCTCTGCGCGCGCGGCCTTGATGCGGCTGCCGTCCTTGCCGACCCACACGAACTGCCGCGCGGGCAGGTCCAGCATCTCCGGCATCGGGCGGCAGAAAAGGTAGGAATCATAGCCGCATTTTTTCAGGATCTGCACGAGGCCGACCGAGTGACCGAAACTGTCAAAGTTCACCGCCGTCGTCGGACGAACGCCGAACTTCTCCTGAAAATACCTGCGACCGAGGGCGATCTGCCGGACGAATGCCTCGCCGGACGGCAGGTTGCAGTCCGGCTGCAGATACCATCCGCCCATTACATGCCACTTCCCCGCCCTGATCTGCTCGCGGATCGCGGCAAAAAGCGCGGGGTCCTTTTCCTCGACGAACTCGTAGAGGATCGCCTCGTTGTGATTGAAGATATAGTCGAATTCCCGGCAGAACTGTTCCGCCTGGTAAAAAGTCGAGACCGCCTCGCCCAGACCCTCCTCCCAGTCCCACATCCAGACCGGGTCGATATGAGAATTGCAGATCAGATGCAGTTTTTTCATACTCTGTCCGTCCTGTCAGATGGGAGTCAGCTCCTGGGCTGTGATGAAGGTCCTGCCGCAGAAACTATAGGGATTGCTGCCCGCGCCCGAAGCGCAGAACAGCCAGGCGGGTCTTCCGTCGTCGTCAAAGAGAATCCACGGGCGTTCCATATTGCCCTGCACGGTCTTCCTGCCGTCCTTCCAAACGACGTTGCGGGAATAGACCTTTTCCGGCGAAATGTCGAACCGGACGCAGTCGCCGCTTTCGGCGTAGAAGCCGCTCCCCCACTCGCCCGTGATGCCGGAGCTGCCATTCTTGCTGTCGTCCTTGGCGAGCAGGCAAAACTTCTGTTTCCTTTCGTCATACCACAGGAAAGGATCTTCCACGTGGAGATCCGGGTCGTCGAAGGTAAAAATCGGCGCATCGGACAGGCGGCGGAACTCGCCATCCGGACGGTCCGCCGCCGCGCTGCCGAGCATCAAGGGCGCGCCCGGCCCGCTGCGGGATTTATAGATCAGATAGGTCTCTCCCGACGGCAGGATCGCCGCGGTCGGATTGGTGGTAACGGTGCAGTCCCAGAACCCGCTGCCGCGCGGAGCGAGCAGCGGCGTATCTCTGCGGACGAACTCGCCGTAGATCGAATCCGCGACCGCGACGCCGATCCGCTTTCGATTCCAGACGGGAAGCGCGCGCTCAGCGGTCTGTTCCTCCCCTGCCGGCGGTTCGCCGTCGTAGGTGGTGCCCATATAGTATAAATAATACTTCCCGCCGTAGGCGCGGATACAGGTATTGTGCGTGTTCATCCCGTCGAAGAAAGCTTTGCCGCGGCGCGGCAGGACGACGCGCAGGAAGCGGTACGGTCCCTGCGGCCGGTCAGCAACGCAGTGGATGATCTCACTGCTGTACAGCCAGTTCCAGCCGAAGCCGAGCGACTTACTCCAATGCGAGCAGAACATATGGTACCTGCCCTCCGCTTTGATCACGGCGCAGTCCCAGACGTAGTCATCCGGGAGTTCCAGCGCGATCACGGCGTTCTTCGCCGTATAGCCGAAGCCCGCCATTTCAGCCTTCTCCGCGGATCGCGCGCGCCACCTGCTCTGCGCAGAGCCGCGCACCTTCTTCGGACAGGTGGATCTTGTCGGTTTCCCGGATATATCGGTAAACGTCGGCGGCGACCGGCGTGTGCAGGTCGTTGATCTCCAGGCCAATCTCCCGCAGCAGCGGAACAAGGACCTGGTTGTAGCGTTCGATCACCGCGTTGTTATTGTATACATAGTCGGGGCGGACGGGCGTCGTCGTCGCAAAGATCACGCGAGGCGCGATCTTTTTCAGCTCCGACGCGACGCGCAGCATATTCTTCACGTATTCTTCCTCGTCCGTGAAGGGCTTTCCGCCGTCGTCGAACAGACCGGTGGAGGTGTCCCAAAGGCCGTTGTTCCAATGGATGATGTCGGCGCCTTCTATCTCGGCGCGCCACTCGAACAGCCCGCGCAGGGTGTACTTGACAAAGCGGCAGTTATCCTCCGGCTGCCAGACCGAATATTCGCTGCCGAGCAGATCGGGGACCAGCGGCCCATAGCCGACCATGCGGAGCCGTGCCCCGGCGGCTGCCGGGGCACGGCGGAATAACGGATTGTTGATCAGTTTGCGTTGTTGTAGGCGGCTGCCGACGCGCCGTAGTTGTAGAGCGCGCGGACGAGGGTCTGCAGCGTCGCGTTGGACGTGTTCTGCGTGCCGCAGATGTAGGTGTTGACGGAATAGTTCAGCGTCTGGCCGATCGGCTCGCCGTTATCATAGAATTCCGCGGTAACGGTGGTGTCGAAGTCCGTCGCCTGAATGCCGGGAATGTCGAGGTAATACTCGCCATTGCCGCAGGGAACGAAGCCGGAATCAAAGGTCTCCGTGTCGCCGTTGATGGTAACGTCAATGCTAAGCTGCGCGTCCGTTACGAAGTAGAGGCGAATGCCGACGGTGTTGCCGAGGACCAGCGTTGCTTCGGTCCAGAAGGTACCGGCGTCCGCCGTTCCCGTGAAGGAGACCGTCTTGCCGGAGATCGCGCTGAACGTACTCGGGCTGAGCGTCAGGCCGCTCGTCGCAAGATTGCCTGTGTTGTAACCAACGTAGGTCTGCGCAGCGGCGCCGTAGGTCAAAAGGTCTGACAGCAGCGTCTTGAGCACCGTGTCATTCGGGTGCGCGGCGAGCTGGTTGGCGCAGTACTGCTTGACGCTGTATTCCGCCACGGAGGCGCTGACCGTCTGACCGTTCTTGGTCGCGTACAGGGTCGCGGAGATGTTGTCGGTCATTCTCTGCGGGGTGATGCCGGTGTAGGTGAACAGGCGATAGTCGCCGGAAACCTCCGAAGCGGTGATCGTCGTGCCGTTGATGACCATATACGGATTCGTGCAGCCGGCGGGGACGGAAACCGCGTAGATCACGTCGATGTCCTCGTCCAGCTTGAGCGAAGCGGAAACGATGCGCGGTACCGCGTCGCCGCAGACGCATACGCCGTTTTCATACGCGTGCGTATGCGGTCTGACGAAGACGCCCTCGTAGGCGGCGACGGGGATCGTGAACGAGCTGCCGCTCTTCGCGATATAGGACGTCACGCCCTCGGAAATGACCTCGACCATATCGCAGCCGCTCATCGTCAGGGTGACGGTGACCGCGCTCATCGAGAAGTCATAGAAAGCGGTGATGGTCTCTCTGTCGAGCGGGTCGATGGATTTCAGGGAGGCGGCGCCCGCGTTGGTGATCATGTACGCCTTTTCGCCGTTCTTGTCGAAGATGCCGATCAGCACGTCGCCGGTGGAGGTCACCGCCGTGCCGGAGGGCAGGCTCGCGGCGTAGCTGCTCATACGGTTGATCATGCGGTTGCTGTCGTTGTTGACCGCCGCGGTGCCCTGCCAGGTGTACTGGCTGTAGAGGTCGAGCCACGCAAGATGCTCGTTGCCCGCCGTGGCGATGTTGTTGTACAGAGACTGGTTGATGATGTTGCCGGAGGTGTTCGCGAAGGTGTTGTAGTCGGACTCGTGCGAGGCGTAGATGTAGTGGGCAAGCCCGCTCACGCCGAAGGCCAGCGCCACGTCCGTCTGCCAACGCATCAGCGCGGCGGAAGGCGCGGAGTAAGTGGTGCTGTTGGTGTTATGACCGCAGGACAGCATCGTGTACTGCAGGGTGGCGCCGATCTGCTGCGCCTTGTCCGCCAGCATCGCAAGGTTGCTGAAATAGATCTTTCTCGCTTCGCCGCTCGAATTGATCGGATAAACGTCCACGCCGATGACGTCCGGATCGACGGCGGAGATGAAGTTGTTGACGTAGGTTTCGTAGCTCGAGCCGACCATGTTGGAGGTCGAGCTCTGCGGGTGGAGGTTGACGTAGAAGGTCTTGCCGGCGAACGCCTGGATGGAATCGTAGGCCGTTTTCAGCGTGCCGAGCGTGTTGATTTCGGAGAGGGTCGGCTCGTCCTTGATCAGGAAGCCGGCAATGGCGGAGTGCTGGGTGTTGTAGCCCGGGACCGTCACGCCGTCCCACATGCTTGCGTTGCCGCTTCCGTCAAAGACGTCCAGCGACGGATAGACCTTGATGCCGTAGAAAGCGGCGAGGTCGAGCAGCTCGTTCATCTTGTTGTTGCGTTCCGTGTCGTTGCTGCCGAGCCAGTACGGCGTGATGCCGATGATCTCGTTGATGCCCGCCATGCGCAGATCGTACATCTGCTTCATCCCAAAGGTGTGGAACGAGCCGTTCCAGATCGCCACGGGATAATTCTGCGTATCCGCGAAGGGCTTCACGGGCGCGGTCGGCTGGGAGGAGGAGAAGGTCAGCGTGCCGTCCCAGTTGACCGTGATGTAGGTCTTGGTGACGCGGAGTGTCGTGGTGCCGAGCGTGAAGTCTCCCTCGATCGTCAGGATGTCGCCGGGCTGCGGCTGGGCGTTGGGATAGGCCCAGGTATCCAGCGCCATGTAGTAGCGCGTCGTGTCGAACTTCAGCAGGGTGCCGGCGTTGACGTTGCCGACGCTGGTGGTCGTGCCGTTGCGCGTCAGCTTGATGCAGTCCGCGCTCGACGGATAGTAGCGCGTCGACCAGGTGCTGTCCGCGGGCAGGTCGTTCGCCGCCATGGAGAAGTAGAAGTCGCGGCTGTTGAGCAGGGAGCCCTCGTTCACGTCCGCGGCAAGCATACCACCGTTGATGATCGTCGTCGTGGGAACGGTCGTGCCGAAGGTCAGCACGCCGTCGGGCCCGATCACGATGACGCTCTTGGAAACTTCAAAGGTCGTCGTCCCGTTGGTGAACTCGCCCTCGACGATCACGATATCGCCGTTGCGCAGCGGTGCGCTATCACCAAGATGCCATGCGTCGCCGCCGTTGAAGTAGTAAGTGTTCTTGCCGTACTTGATGAACGGGCCGCCGCCGCTTCCGACACGCGCGATCGAGACAGCGTCTTCTTCGGTGCCGCCGCCGCGGATCAGCTTGATGCAGTCTGCGCTCGTCGCCTTGAATTCATTTGCCCAGCCGCTATCATAAGGGATGTCGTTGTCCTGCATTGTGAAATAGAAGCTGCCGTTGTTGAGGGAAGCGTGTTCAGAGTTGATCTCCATCACGCCCGCCTGGATGGGAGGCGCAGGGACCTCGTCCGTAAAGGTCAGCGAGCCGTCGCTGCCGATGACGACGACGCTCTTGCTGACGTTGAAGGTCGTTTCACCGTCGGTGAACTGTCCCTCGACGATCAGGATGTCGCCGTTCTGCAGCGGGGCGCTGCTGCCGAGGTGCCAGGCGTCGCTGCCGTTGAAGTAGTAGCCGCTCTGGCTGTACTTGATGAAGGGCGCTCTACCCGGAGAGGTCTGTGCAATCGCCACAGCGCTCGCCTCGGTGCCGCCGCCGCGGATCAGTTTGATGACGTCCGCGCTCGTCGCGTAGAATTCGTTCGACCAGCCGGCGTCGTACGGAATGGCGTTGTTCGCCATCGTGAAGTAGAAGCTGCCGTTGTTGAGCGAGGGATGACCGCTGTCAGCCTCCATCACGCCCGCCTGAATGACGGACGGCGTGGGCGTGCTGCCCGGCTCGGTGGTACTGAAGACAAGGTTGCCGTTCACAATGGTGATGTAGGTTCTTTCAATATGCGCTGTGATGCCGTCGGAAACGCCGGTGAAGTTGCCCTCGACGATCATCACGTCGCCCTCGTCAAAGGGCGTCAGGCTGCCCTGCCCCGCGAGGTTCAGGTAATACTGGGTGCTGATGACGCAGAAGACGTTGTCGCCGCGCTTGCGCATGATGTTCTGGCTGCCGGGAATGCCGATGGGAACGTCCGTACCCGAGCCGCTCTTGCGCAGCTTCACGCAGTCCATGCTGTCCGCCTTGTACTCCGTCCAGTTGCCGGCGTTATAGCCGCCCTCGGCAACACCGTAGATGTCGCCGCCGCTCTGCATCGCAGGATGCGTGGAGTCTGCGCTCAGCGTGCCGACGTTATAGCCGTCGGCGGTCGTCAGGTTGCCCTGACCGTCCATGTAGATATAGGTGGGCTTGACGTGGAGCACGTTGCCCGCCGAGGTGGTGAAGTTGCCGCCGATGTAGATCACGTCGCCCGCCTGCATCGGGGAAAGACCGCTGTTTCCGCTGCAGTTCAGCATCCACTGACTGTGCTGGAAGAACAGCCGATTGCCGTTGCGGTTGACGAGAATGCCGTCGGAAGTGAGGTTCGTATTCAGCTCGCCGATGTTATAGACGCTGCCGTTGCGGAACATTTTGACGTTGCCGGCGCTATCCGCATAGAACTGGTGCCAGCCGCTTTCGTCGTAGCACTTGTACTCCGCGTCGAGGTAGAAGCCGCCCGTCGTGGCGGACGGGGTGAAGTCGCCCGTCTCAAAGGTCTCGGAGCAGTGGATGTAGCCGTCCGCGTCCTTCGTGATGTACGTGGTGGAGATGTGGAACACGACGCCGTTCGCGGTAAAGTTGCCGCC
>CAJOEH010000014.1 GCA_905233385.1 uncultured Oscillospiraceae bacterium | reverse complement strand
TGCTGCCTTGGGCTACAAAAGCCCAGTTCAGTACAAGACCGAACTGGGCTTCCCGTAATTATACTTTTTTACTGTCTACTTTTCCTTGACAGATGCAGCGTCGACGACGCAGACCGCTTTTAATATGCTATTTCTACCGCAGGACGACGCTCGTCATCGAGCCGATCGTGAGGAGGGTTCCGTCGAGGGTCGCGTCCTCCTGCCCGATGACGGCGGCAAGGGTGGTGAACTGCTCGCTCGTCAGTTGAGAGAGGTCGATCGTTTTCTTGGAGAGCGTGGTGTTGTGGATCACGCAGACCGCGCTGCCGTTCCAACGCGCGATGAAGCCGCCGACCTTGGAGTCGGTCACGTTCAGGGCGGTATAGTCGCCGCGGGAGATCTCCGGATTGGCGTTTCGGATCATGATGAGCTTCTTGTAGTAGCTCAGGAGACTGTTCCCGTCGCCTTTCAGGCTTTCCACCGTGGCGGTCGTCTGGTTTTCGGCGGCGTAGTCCGCGCCGACCGGATCGCGCACCGTGTCGCCGTCGCCCCAGAGCATGGCGAGCCGCCGGTTGGCGTCAGTGTTCGACCCGCCGCGCGAGCCGCGCATCCCCAGCTCCTCGCCGTAGTAGAGGAAGGGCGAGCCGCTGGAAAGGATATAGAGATTCGCCGCCATCTGCATCTGCCAGCTCGCCACGGTCAGATAGCCCGCGGCACGGTCGGTGTCATGGTTGGCGATGAAGGGCACAATCATCGCGTCGGGATTCAGGGCGTGGATTTCGTCCAGATACTGGTCCACGTAGGAGGTGTAGACGTTCACGTTGCCCTTCTTGGCGGTCTCGGCGATGAGGCCGCCCGTCTGGGAGATGGTGAAATTGAAGCAGTTCAGGGCAGGGTAGTAGGCGTCGGTCACGCTGTCCGCGTCCCAGACCTCGGCCACGGTGTAGATCTCCGGGTACTGTGCTTTCAGTTCGCCGATGTACCACTGCCAGAAGTCGGACGAGCGGGCGTTGTCGCCGAAGTAGATATATTTGGCGGCGTCGAAGCGGAAGCCGTCCACGCCCAGATCCAGATAGTACTCCGCCACGTCCAGCACCGCCTGCCGCACCGCTTCGCTGTCGAAGTTCAGCTCCGGCATGTCGTCGGAGAAGTTGCACTCGTACCAGTCGCTCGTGCCGGATAGGCGGTTGAATCTGCGCCCTGTCGGTGCGGCCTCGCCGTCGTGGTAGTAGCAGTAGAAGTCGTACCATTCGTCGGATGTGTTCCCCTCGCGGTGGGCGCGGGTGAAGTTGCCGAACCACTGGTTCAGGGGGCCCGTGTGGTTGATGGGCAGGTCGAGGATCACCTTGACGTTGCGGCTGTGGCATTCGTCGACCAGCGCCTGCAGGTCGTCCATCGTGCCGAACGCCGGGTCGATCGCGTAGTAGTCGTTCACGTCGTATTTATGGTAGGACTGACTCTTGAAGATCGGCGAGAGCCACAGTCCCTCCACGCCCAGGCTCAGGCCGGAGGCGGGATCGCCGTCGTTGAGATAGTCCATGCGGTTCAGGATGCCTTTCAGGTCTCCGACGCCGTCTCCGTCCGAATCGGAGAACGAACCGACGAAGATCTCGTAGAACACCCGGTAATTGTCTTCCGAAACCTGCGCGTTCTGAAATTCGTCCCCGGTGAGGATCGCCTCTCCGTCCTTGCTCAGCCGGTACTGCCCGGAAGCGTCCTTCGCGGACTGACAGCCGCCCGTGCCGAGCAAAAGCGCGAAAACAAGGAGCATGGAAAGCACTCGTTTCATCATCGCGGCACCTCCTTTATACTTCTATCCTACCCCCGCCGAGCGCCGCTGTCAACAAAAAACGACCTTCCGTCTTGCATTTTTCCCCTGCTGTGCTATAATTTCAAATATGAAAAAGACAGAACTTTACCGGCCGGAGGATCTCGTCCGGCTGACGAAACAACGGAAGATCTGGCGCCTCGTCCTGCTCGCCCTCACGGCTCTGGCCGCGGGGGTTTGCGTGCTGCTCTGCGCGCGGGTCACCACGCGCAACGCCGCGCGGATGGAGTTCGCCGTCATTCTGACGAGCACCCTCTCCGGCTGGCTGCTGATCACGCTGCGCTACGCGCTGGTGGTCGCCGCGCGGAGAGAGGCGGAGCACACGAAGCATATGCTCGAAGGACCCCGCGAGACCCGCACCGGCGTCCTCGAACTTACCAAAGAGACCGTGCGGATCCCGGGCAGCATCCGCATCCGGCGGCTCACGCTGCGGGAAGGAGAGAGCGTCCGCCGCCTGAACGTGGACGCGAACCGCTTGAAGGCGCTGGGCGACCTGCCGCGGCAAGTCACGGTCTGCACTGTCCACGACTTCGTGGCCGCGCTGGAGGAAACGCCATGATCAAACGACTGCTTTCGCGCCTGCCGGTCTATGCGCTGTGGGCGCTCGTCTCGTTCTTCCTGTGGAGCTTTGTCTTCTCCTTCCTCACCGACACGACCCCAGCGAAAAAGCTGACCGTCTATATCAGCGCGGAGGAAGTGGAGGACGTGGAGCTCGCCGCGCGTCTGGAAGACGGCGGCCTGCCCGACGGAATCCGCATGATCAAGGTGCACCCCTTCTCCTACGCCATGTTCAGCGACAGCGATCTGCGCTCGGCGGATCTGTACGTCGTCAAGGCTTCGGAGGCGGACGGCTGGCGCGACTCCTTCCGTCCGCTGCCGGATGGTCTCACGGGAGAGCTGGATCTGGGCGGCGGCGTGCAGGGGATCCGCGTCTACGACGCGGCTGCCGGCGCGGGTCTGTTTGACGACTTGATCGGTTACGCCGCGGGCTCCCCCGCGGAGGACTACTACCTCTTCTTCGGCGCGGAGTCGCAGCATACCGAGGCCGGCGACGGCGCGGCGCTGTGGCTCGCGGAGCGCTTTCTGGAGGGATCGCGTTGAGAAAGAAGCACTGGCTGCTGCTGCCGCTGCTCCCGCTGCTTTTGAGCATGGGAGCCTGCGCCGTTCCGTCGGAACAGCCGCAGCGGGAGACGGAACTCGCCTCCGATACGCTCGTCGTGCAGCCGATCCCGGATCTGCCCGAGGACTTCATCCTGGGCATGGATCTCTCCTCCGTTCTCTCCGAAGAGGAGAGCGGCGTCAGGTATTACGATTTTGAGGGGCGGGAAACGGACGTTTTCCGGCTGCTGCGAGACTGCGGCATCACGCATATCCGGGTGCGCGTCTGGAACGATCCCTACGACGACGAGGGGTACGGCTACGGCGGCGGCAACTGCGACCCGTCGCGTGCGGCCGAGATCGGCAAACGGGCGGCCGACTGCGGGCTGAAGCTCATCGTGGATCTCCACTGTTCCGACTTCTGGGCGGATCCGTCCAAGCAGACGGTTCCGAAGGCCTGGCAGGGGATGGACCTTGCGGGAAAGACCCGCGCGCTCGGCGGCTTCACCCGCGAGACGCTGGCGAAGTTCCGCGCCGCCGGCGCGGACGTGGCGATGGTACAGATCGGCAACGAAACGAACGGCTTTTTCTGCGGCGAGACCGAATGGAGCAATATCTGCGCGCTGCTGCAGGCGGGCGCCGAGGCCGTCCGCGAAGCGCTGCCGGAAGCGCAGGTTGCGGTCCATTTCTCCAACCCGGAGAAGGCCGGAACTTATCGGGAGTACGCGAAGCGCCTCGCAGAATACGGCGTGGACTACGACGTGTTCGCCTCCTCCTATTATCCGTTCTGGCACGGAACGCGGGAAAACCTCTCCGCCGTTCTCTCGGAGATCGCGGACGCTTACGGCAAAAAGGTCGTCGTGATGGAGACATCCTACGCCTACACCGCCGACGACACGGATTTCTTTCCCAATACCGTCGGCGCGGACAGCAGGACTGCCAAACCCTATCCCTACTCCGTGCAGGGACAGGCCGACGCCGTCCGGGACGTGATCGACACGGTCGCGCACACTTCCGGCGGGATCGGCGTCGTCTGCTGGGAGGGCGCGTGGATCAGCGCAGGCGGCGCCTCCCGGGAGGAAAACCGCGCCCTGTGGGAGCAGTATGGCTGCGGCTGGGCGACCGAAAGGGCGGCCTCCTACGATCCCGACGCGGGACGGTACTGCGGCGGCTGCGCCGTCGACAACCAGGCGTTTTTTGACGCTTCCGGGCATCCGCTGGAGTCGCTCAAGCTGTTTTCTCTGCTTCGCAGCGGGAACACGGGCGACGATTCTTGACGATTATTCAATAAATTCTATTTTTATCGAAAAAAGCCGGTGATTTCGCATTTTTACCGGCTTTTTGTTCTGCTTTTGTCAAAACAGATAAAAAACGCAAAAAAAGCCCGCGGCTTTTTGTTTCTTTTTCCTTGACAATCCAAAAAGCGGAAATTATAATTACAAATAAGAGAGTGGGCCCAAGCTTCGGCCGGCCTGCCCGATTATCCCGAAGAACCGGGAAAATGAATGGAGGTTATCATTATTATGAAGAAAATCCTTGCGTTCCTTTTGGCTCTTGCCATGCTGTGCGGCCTGGTCGCCTGCGGCGGCGAATCGTCCGGCGGCGAATCGTCCGGCGACGCTGCGCTTGCGGGCACCTATGACATCAAGGTTTGGGTTGCCGACGCCATCACCGATCTGACGCAGAAGCAGATCGACGACTTCAACAACACCAACGAAGACGGCATCAAGTTCAACGCCACGATCCAGGCGGTCGGCGAAAACGACATCGCGACCCAGCTGATCACCGACGTTGAGGCTGCCGGCGACATCTTTATCTTCGCGCAGGACCAGTTCGCCCGTCTGATCCAGGCAGGCGCGCTTGCCAAGCTCGGCCAGGGCGCTGCCCAGACCGTGAAGGACAACAACATCCCCGAGGCCGTTGCCGCCGTCACCCTGAACGACGAGCTCTACGGCTACCCTGTCACTGCCGACAACGGCTACTTCATGTACTATGACAAGTCCGTCATCCCCGAGGAAGACGTCGACTCTCTGGAAAAGCTGATCGAAGACTGCGAGAACGCAGGCAAGTACTTCAGCATGGAGCTCCAGACTTCCGCGTGGTATCTCGCCAGCTTCTTCTTCGCCACCGGCTGCGTCTCTGAGTGGACCATCGATGACGACGGCATGGCGACCGCGCTCAACGACACCTTCGACTCCCCCGAGGGCCTCATTGCCGCTCGCGGCATGAAGAAGCTCCTGGATTCTCCCGCGCACGTCAGCTCCTCCAACGCCAGCGACTTCTCCGCCGGTTCCGCCGTTCTGATCTGCGGCACCTGGGCGTATGACGACGTCAAGGCGATCCTGGGCGACAACCTCGGCGCGACCGATCTGCCCTCCTTCGAAGTGGACGGCACCGAGTATCACATGGGCTCTTTCAACGGCTTCAAGCTGATGGGCGTCAAGCCCCAGACCGACGCCAACAAGCAGGCTGCCCTGCATAAGCTCGCGCAGTACCTGACCGGCGAGCAGTGCCAGCTGGAGCGCTTCAACGAGCGTTCCTGGGGCCCGAGCAACACCGTTGCGCAGCAGGATCCTGAAGTTGCGGCCAACGCCGGCCAGATCGCGATCAACCTGCAGGCTCCGTACGCGACCCCGCAGGGCCAGATCAGCGGCGCCTGGTGGAACATCGCCAAGGTCATCGGCGACGAGGTCAAGGCTGCGACGGACGAGGCCGGCATCCAGGCCGCGCTCGACAACTACCGCGACAAGTGCAACGCCCTCATCGGCGTGGGCGGCTATGTCTTCGTCGGTGCGTGGAACGGCTGGGACAACGCGGATATGACCCATAAGCTCGCGGAAGACGGCGGTGTTTACACCATCACCATCGACGTGGAGCAGAGCGACTACATGGGCGGCCGTATCGTGACCGCCACCAACTGGGACACCGATCACGGCGCAGCGCAGGTCACCACCGGCGCGGACCTGATCGACGTGGAAGCCGGCGGCGGCGATAACAACATCGTCTTCAAGGAGCCCGGCAACTACACCGTCACCTGGACGGCAGATACCAACGTCATCGAGATCGTAAAGAACTGATTTGCCTTAGCATAGCTTTGGCCAAAACGTGATTTCCGGCCGGAGCCAGCCTTTCCTGGCTCCGGCCGCGACTTTTTTCGGAGAGGAGCGTGCTTATGAAGCGATACAGCGACCTCGAATATCTGCGTCTGTCCAAATGGAAAAAGTTCCTCTACAGGCTGCAATGCTTCTTCCTTGCGATCCCTGCGGCAATCAAGAACTTTTTCTGCGCGATCGGGCGTTTCTTCAAAAACGCAGTCCTTGCGATCGGACGGGAGTTCAAAGACATTGCGCTGACCTTCAAGGAAGGCGACGTCCATACGAAGATCTCCTACTTCATCATGGGCTGGGGCTGCCTGCGCAGGGGTCAGATCCTGCGCGGCCTGCTGTTCCTGCTGTTTGAAGTGGTATTTGTCGTCTATATGATCTTCACGGGCGGCTACTGGATCAGTATGCTGCCGTCCCTGGGCAAGGTCGGCCCCGGCGAGACCTATGACGCCGTGCTGGACACCTACGTCTACCAGTATAACGACAACTCCTTCAAGATCCTGCTCTACGGCGTGCTGACGCTGTTCTTCGTCATCGCGTTTATCTACACCTGGCGGCTCAACGTGAAGCAGAACAAGCTCGCCGAGGAGATCATCAAGAGCGGAAAGCCTCTGAAAAGCGGCAAAGACGACCTGCGCAGCCTTGTGGACGATCAGTTCCACAAGACCCTGCTGGCCCTTCCGCTCACCGGCATCCTCATCTTCACCGTGATGCCGATCGTCTTTATGATCCTCGTGGCGTTCACCAACTACGACGGCTCGCACGACGGCTACATCAACGGCCTGTTCGGCTGGCAGGGCCTGGAAAACTTCCGGACGCTGCTCGTCTGGGAGGGAGGAGGCGGACGATCCTACGCCGCCACGTTCGGCGAGATCCTGACGTGGACGCTGATGTGGGCGGTGTTCGCCACCTTTACCAACTACTTCCTCGGCATGTTCGTCGCGATGATGATCAACAAGAAGGGCGTCCGCGTCAAGAAGCTCTGGCGGACGATCCTCGTTATGACCATCGCGATCCCGCAGTTCATCTCGCTGTTGTACGTGTCCAAGATGTTCGCCAAAAACGGCATTGTCAACGGCTTGCTGCTCGATTTGGGATGGATCGATCAGGCGATCGATTTCTGGGGCAGCACCGACCACAACGGCCTGCTGGCGAGGGTATTGGTCATCGTGATCAATATCTGGATCGGCATCCCGCATATGATGCTGATCGCCACCGGCATATTGATGAACATCCCCTCGGACCTCTACGAATCCGCCAAGATCGACGGCGCTTCCGGCTGGAAGCAGTATACCAAGATCACGCTGCCGTATATGCTGTTCATTACAGGACCGTATCTGCTGACACAGTTTACCAGCAATATGAACAACTTCAACGTGATCTACCTGCTGACCGGCGGCGGGCCGACCAACGCGGCGGCCTCCTGGGCGTCGGGCAACGCGGGCTACACCGATCTGCTCATCACCTGGCTCTTTAAGATCACCACCGGCGAGGACGCCAAGTACTATCTCGCTTCCGTGGTCGGCATCATGGTCTTCGTGGTGGTTGCGCTGATCACGATCCTGGTGTATAACCGCCTGCCTTCGGTCAAGAACGAGGAGGACTTCCAATGAAAGAGAAGAAAGCGATCAAGCGGCACATGGGGCTTCGGGCGTCCAACGCCATCTCCAACAGCGTGATCCACGTGCTGCTCGTAATCATCAGCATCATCTGGCTGATCCCCTTTGTCTGCATCGTGCTCCAGTCCTTCCGGACGGAGCTGTCCGGCCCGGTCGGTTACGTGATCCCGAAACAATGGGGCTTTGATAACTACGCCGCCCTGTTCGGGACCGATTTCAAACGCTGGTACGTCAACACCTTCATCATCGCGCTGATCAACGCCGCGCTGCAAACGGTGATCGTCCTCTGCATGAGCTACACGCTCTCGCGTTTCCGCTTCAAGCTGCGCGGCGCGCTGATGCGGTTCATGATGGTCCTGGGCCTCTTCCCCGGCATGCTGACGATGATCATCCTCTACCGCGTGCTGAAAGACCTCGGACTGACCGAGTCGAACGCCGTCCCCGGCCTGATCCTGGTGTACGTCGCGTCCTCCGGCATGGGCTATTACGTGTCCAAGGGCTTCTTCGACACGATCCCCAAGTCGCTGGACGAGGCGGCGAGAGTGGACGGCGCCACGCGTATGCAGGTGCTGTTCAAGATCATCCTGCCGCTGGCCAAGCCCATCGTCATTTATACCGTCCTGACCGCGTTTATGGCGCCTTGGGGCGACTACGTCTTTGCCCGGTACGTTTCCTTCAACAACCCGGTCGGTATGAACGTAGCCGTGGGCATGTATAACTGGCTCACCATCGACCAGATCAACAAAAACTACACCATGTTCTGCGCGGGCGGCGTACTCGTTGCCATCCCGGTGACGGCTCTGTTTATGTGCCTGCAGCGCTATTACGTGGAGGGCGTCACCGGCGGCGCCGTCAAGGGCTGAGAAAGGAAGCGAGAAATATGGCAAGTGTGAAGCTGACAAAAGTCAAGAAAGTATATGACAACAACGTGGTGGCGGTCCACGACTTCGATCTGGAGATCCGGGACAAGGAATTCGTGGTCTTCGTCGGCCCCTCCGGCTGCGGCAAATCCACCACCCTGCGCATGATTGCCGGCCTGGAGGAGATCTCCGACGGCACCATCGAGATCGACGGCGAAGTGGTCAACGACCTCCAGCCGAAGGACCGCAACATCGCCATGGTCTTCCAGAACTACGCGCTGTACCCCCACATGACGGTCTATGACAATATCGCCTTCTCCCTGCGGCTCCAGAAGGTCTCCGAGGACGAGATTTACGCGCGGGTCACCCACGCCGCCGAGATCCTGGGCATCACCGACTACCTGCTGCGCAAGCCGCGCGCCCTTTCCGGCGGCCAGCGGCAGCGCGTGGCGATCGGCCGCGCCATGGTCCGCGACTCCAAGGTGTTCCTGATGGACGAGCCGCTCTCGAACCTGGACGCCAAGCTGCGCAACCAGATGCGCGCCGAGATCATCCTGCTGCGGCAGAAGCTGGACACCACCTTCGTCTACGTCACCCACGACCAGACCGAGGCGATGACCCTGGGCGACCGGATCGTCATCATGAAGGACGGCTACATCCAGCAGGTCGGCACGCCCACCGAGGTCTTTGAAATGCCGAAGAACCTGTTCGTCGCGGGCTTTATCGGCGCGCCGCAGATGAATATCATCGAGACCGAGCTGACGCGGGAGAACGGCGTGTATTATGTGCATCCCTTCGGCGTGAAGCTCCCGGTCGACGGCGAGAAGGGCGCGGCGCTGGCCGCCAAACAAGTCGAGACCGGCCGTATTATGCTGGGCGTCCGTCCGGAGCACGTGACCCTGACGAAGGCGGGAGAAAACGCGATCCCGTGCACGCTCGAGGTCAACGAAATGATGGGCTCGGAGCTGCACCTGCACGTCTACACCGAAGACGAGACGCGCATCGTGGTGCGCGTACCGA
This sequence comes from uncultured Oscillospiraceae bacterium, assembly GCA_905233385.1. Classification (GTDB taxonomy): domain Bacteria; phylum Bacillota; class Clostridia; order Oscillospirales; family Oscillospiraceae; genus JAZOXB01. Next base: position 47,584 of record CAJOEH010000014.1, on the reverse strand, counting down.
CCATCACGCTCGACGCGGAGACGCGCAAGGGGCTGGTCGCCGGAGCGAAAGTCTACATCACCTTCGAGGGGAAGGTCATGCACTTCTTCGATCCCGAGAGCACCGAGAACCTGCTGAACTGAGAAACCATATAGAAAAACGGAAGGGCGCTTGCCCTTCCGTTTTTGCGTCCTCTATGGAAAAGCGGAGCAACCGCGAAATTCATCTTGCAACGTCTTTCCCTGTGATTTATAATATAACTGAAGAAAATAGAAAAGGGGAGATCGTATGAAAGAATTCTTATCTAAGCTGCTGGACTACGGCATGTCGATCGGCGGGAAGATCCTGCTCGCGCTCGTCGTGCTGATCGTCGGCTGCTTTATCATCAAGGGCGTCAAAAAGGCGATGGGGAAGGCGGACAAGATCTCCAGGCTCGACAAGACCGTGCAGAGCTTTGTGAAAAACCTCGTCACCATCCTGCTGTACGTCGTTCTTCTCATCAGCGTGATCGGCATCCTCGGCATCCCGATGACCTCCGTCATCACGGTGCTCGCTTCCTGCGGCCTGGCGATCGGCCTGTCGCTGCAGGGCGCGCTGAGCAATTTCGCGGGCGGATTGATGATCCTGATGTTCAAGCCGTTCCGTGTCGGCGACTATATCGAGGCGACCGGCGCGGAGGGCACGGTGCGCGACATCTCCGTCTTCTATACGACGATCATCACGCTGGACAATAAGCGCGTGACCGTCCCGAACGGCGATCTGATGAACTCCAATATCACCAATTTCAGCACGGAGGAGACCCGCCGGATCGATCTGCCGTTCAAGCTGACGAACGACTGCGATCCCAAGCTCGCGCAGAAGGTGCTTCTGGGCGCGGTCGAAAAGACGGACCTGATCCTCAAAGATCCCGCGCCCTTCGCGAAGATGACGGCGGTGGACGACGACACCTATATCTTCACCGTCCGCGCATGGGTCAAAAATGCGGACTACTGGAACGTCTACTACGTCCTGCTGGAAAACTGCAGCGACGCGCTCGCGGAGAACGGCATCGACGACCCGGAGGAGCGGATCGCCGTCCGCATCGTGAAGGACGAGAATTGATTCCTCAAACGCAGGGGCGCCCGTTGGGCGCCATCTTTTTTGTCGTTTGCATTTTTCTCTTTACAACGGAATATTGTTTGATTATAATGAGAAAAATCTGTCTCAAGCGGAAGAAGGAAAACGGAATGGAACTTGCATATCGCGAACGGACAAGAGAGGAACTGCGGCAGGAACTGGCGGCAGTGCGGAAACGGTTTGAAGCATTAAAGGCGAAGGGCCTGACGCTGAACATGGCGCGCGGCAAGCCGGGCAAAGAACAGCTCGACCTCGTCTCCGGTCTGCTCACCGCGCTGACCGATCCCGAAGACTGCGTTTCGGACGGGATCGACGCGCGCAATTACGGCGAACTGAGCGGCCTGCCCGCGGCAAAGCGCCTGTTCGCCGAGATCCTCGGCTGCAAGCCGGAGGAATGCTTCATCGGCGGCAGCGCGTCTTTGCAGCTGATGTACGACACGATCTCCAAGGCGTTCACCCACGGCCTGCTGCGCTCTGCGCAGCCGTGGAGCAGGCTCGAGCGCGTCAAGTGGCTCTGCCCCGTGCCGGGCTACGACCGCCATTTTAAGATCACGCAGTCCTTCGGCTGCGAGATGATCCCGGTCCCGATGACCCCGACCGGCCCGGATATGGATATGGTGGAGGAGCTGGTGCGCGATCCCGAAGTCAAGGGCATCTGGTGCGTGCCGAAGTTTTCCAACCCCGACGGCATCGTCTATTCCGACGAGACGGTGCGCCGCCTCGCGAACCTGCAACCCGCCGCGCCGGACTTCCTGCTCATGTGGGACAACGCCTACTGCATCCACGAATTCGACAGCGAGTTCGTTCCGCTCGCGGATATCCTGACCCTCTGCCGCGAGGCGGGCAATCCCGACATGGTGTTTGAATTCGCCTCCACCTCGAAGATCACCTTCCCGGGCGCGGGCGTTTCCGTGATGGCGGCGTCGGTCGACAACCTCAAATACATGGAAAACCTGGCCGGTGTCCAGATCATTTCCTACGACAAGGTCAATCAGCTCCGCCACGTGAAGTTCCTGCGCGACAGGGCGCATACCATGGAGCTGATGCAGAAGCACGCGGCCATCATTCGTCCGAAGTTCCGCTGCGTCCTGCGGCATCTGGAGGAAGAGATCGCGCCGCTGGGACTGGCGGCGTGGCAGCGCCCGAAGGGCGGCTATTTCGTCTCGGTCAACACCTTGCCGGGCCTTGCGAAGCGGACCCTCGCCCTGTGCAGAGAGGCCGGCGTGACGATGACCGACGCGGGCGCGACCTTCCCGTACGGCGTCGATCCGAACGACGCCAATATCCGCATCGCGCCGACCCTCCCGCCCGTGGAAGAGCTGGAAAAGGCGATGGAGATCTTCTGCGTCTGCCTGCGCCTCGCTGCGCTGGAACAACTGATCGAAGAATAACAAAAAAACAAGCCGAGAGAAACGGTAAAGCACCGTTCTTCTCGGCTTGTTGTTTATGAATTGACGGCTGCGCCGTCATGAATTGCCGCGTGCGCGGCATGAATCGAAGCCGTTGGCTTCATGAATTGAATTGCGCTCCTCACGCCCCGCAGGGCAATTCATGACCGAAGGTCAATTCATGCGCCGGCAGGCGCAATTCATTTCTGCAGGATTCCGTCGAAACGGCGGGCGAATTCTTCGGCGGCGAAGGAGCCTACCGCGTCGCAGTATGCATCATAGGCGGCGAGTAGCCTTTCGGCCTCAGGCGAGAGAACCGCACCTCCTCCGTTTTTGCCGCCGGTGGTGGATACCAGAAGTTTGAAGCCGAGATCGGCTTCCGCGTTTTTGATGACTTTCCATGCCTTCGAGTACGCCATGGAGATCGAGATCGCGGCGGCGCGGAGCGATTTCTCCTTCTGCACGCGGCGCAGGAGCTCGGCGACGCCGGGTCCGAAGCATTTGCCCTCTCCGAAGATGCGGACGGAAAGCACCGGTCTGAATTTCTTGTCCATACTGCGATTATAGCACACCGCCGCCGTCTTCGTCAATCTTTTTGCCCTGCGGAGTTGACGGAAACGCGCGGTTATGCTATCCTAATGAAAGAATAACGAGAACGGAGTTCGTCATGGCGGAATTTGCGAAGCAACTGGATATCCGGCCGGGCGTGACGGCGATCATCGGCGGCGGCGGGAAGACGACCCTGCTGTACCGTCTGGCGGCGGAATTATCGAAAGACCATTCCGTGATCGTCGCGACCTCGACGCATATTTTTCAGCCGGAGCACGTCCCCTGCGTCCTGCGCACGGGGCAGGTAAGCGGACTGATCTGCGTCGGAACGCCGTGCGGAAACGGGAAGCTGACCGCGCCGGAGCAGTCCTTCGAGGAACTGGCGCAGCTGGCGGATTACGTCCTGGTCGAGGCGGACGGCGCCGCCCGCCGGCCGCTGAAAGCGCATGAGGCGCACGAGCCGGTCGTCCCGCGAAACGCGAATCAGGTGATTTCCGTCGCGGGCGCTTCCGGCATCGGCGCGGCGGTCGAAGAAGCCGTCCACAGACCCGCGGTTTTTACCGCGCTTTCGGGGGAGCGCACGGCCACCCCGGCGGCGATCGCGGCGGTCCTCAACAAAGAGCGCCTGCACGACCGCGTTTTCATCAATCAGACCGACACGCCGGAACGGCTGTCCGCGGCAAAGGAACTGGCCGCGCTGCTGAACTGCCCGGTCGTGATCGCGTCCCTGCAAAAAGGAGAGATACTATGCTCGTACTGATCCGCGGCGCCGGCGATCTTGCGTCCGGCATCGCGCTGCGCCTGCACCACGCGAGGATGCGGGTCGTGATGACCGATCTGCCGAAACCGACCGCCATCCGCAGAACGGTCTGCTTCTCGCAGGCGCTCCTGCACGGAAAAATGACGGTCGAGGACGTGACGGCGGAGGCCGCCCGTTCGCCGCAGGAGGCGCTGGAGATCCTGAAAAAGGGGAATATCCCCGTTCTGGCTGACCCTGAGGCGGCCTGCATCGCGGCGCTGAAGCCCGACGCTGTGGTCGACGCGATTTTAGCCAAGCGCAACCTCGGCACGCGCATCACGGACGCGCCGTGCGTGATCGGCGTGGGCCCGGGCTTTACGGCGGGCGTGGACTGCCACGCCTGTGTGGAGACGATGCGCGGCCATACGCTCGGCAGAGTCATCACCGAGGGCTCGCCCATCCCGAACACCGCCGTTCCGGGGCTGATCGGCGGCTTCGCCGGAGAGCGCGTCCTGCGCGCGCCGGCGGACGGCGTGTTCCGTCAGACCCTGCAGATCGGCGACATGGTCAAAGAGGGTGACACAGCGGGCTACGTCGGCGAGGAGCCGATGCGCTGCAACATTTCCGGCGTCATGCGCGGTCTGCTCGCCGACGGCACGCCCGTGCACCGCGGGATGAAGGCGGGCGACGTCGACCCGCGCGGCGAAAAATCCTATTGCTATCTGGTTTCCGACAAGGCGCTCGCCATCGGCGGCGGCGTGCTGGAAGCAATTCTTAGATTTTCGGAGGCATAACATGGAAGACATCAAATTGACAAAACTCGCAAAGTGCGCCGGCTGCGGCGCAAAGGTCGGCGCGGGCGTGCTGGCGAAGCTGCTCGACGGCATCAAGGTGCACCATGATCCGAATCTGCTTGTCGGCTTCGACAAGTCCGACGACGCGTCGGTCTATAAGATCAGCGACGAGCTCGCGCTCGTGCAGACGGTGGACTTTTTCCCACCGATCGACGACGACCCCTATACCTTCGGGCAGATCGCGGCGACGAACGCCCTCTCGGACGTGTACGCGATGGGCGGCGAGCCGAAGCTCGCGCTGAACATCATGGCGGTGCCGGACAGCCTGCCGAAGGAGGCGGTCCACGCCCTGCTGCGCGGCGGCTATGACAAGGTCTACGAGGCCGGCGCGATCATCACCGGCGGTCACAGCATTTTGGACGACGAGCCGAAGTACGGTCTCGCCGTCACAGGCTTCGTGCATCCCGATAAGATGCTCAAAAACTGCGGCGCGCAGGCGGGCGACGTGCTCTTCCTGACGAAGCCGCTCGGCATCGGCATTCTGACAACGGCGGCAAAGGCCGACCTCGTCTCCGCAGAAACGGCGGCATACGCCAAGAGGCTGATGACGACGCTCAACAAGGGCGCGCGCGACGTGATGGTGAAGTACCGCGTCCACGCCTGCACCGACGTGACCGGGTTCAGTCTGCTGGGCCACGGACTGGAGATGGCGCAGGGGAGCGAGATGGAGCTCGAGATCGACACGGCGGCGATCGACCTGATCGAGGACTCGAAGGAGTTCGCGAAGATGGGCGTCCTGCCCGCGGGCATGTACCGCAACCGCAATTTTGCGGAAAGCCGGGTCGACCCGGGCGACGTGCCTCTCCATATCCAGGACATGCTCTACGACCCGCAGACCTCCGGCGGTCTGCTGATCGCGGTACACCCGGACGACGCGGATAAGATGTTCGCAGAGCTGAAAACCGCGGTGCCGTCCGCGCAGCGGATCGGCACGGTGCGGCCTTATCGCGGCGGGAAGTACATTTTCCTGAAATAACCGGGCGTTTTTTGACAAATCTGCGAAATTCGGGCTATGAAAACGGCACGCTGTGTGATATAATGACGAAAACTGCCGGAAACGGCAAGGAGGAATCATGATGTATCAAGGTAAAGTCGACCTGCATCTGCATCTGGATGGCTCGCTGTCGGAGTCCGTCATCACCGCGCTTCTGGCCCGCGACGGACGGACGATGCCGATCGAGGAGATCCGCGACAGCATCCGCGTGCCGGATCACTGCACCAGTCTGGTGGAGTATCTGAAACGCTTTGCCGCATACGATCTGGTGGAGCGGCTGGCCGATCAGGGCCTGATCTACACGGAGATCCGCTTCGCGCCGCAGCTCCATACCCGCCGCGGCATGACGCAGGAGCAGGCGCTGCAAAGCGCGATCCGCGGCGTCCGGGAGGCGCAGAAGGACTATCCCTCCATCCGCGCGGGACTGCTGCTTTGCTCCATGATCGGCGGCGCGGGGAATGAAGAGACCGTCCGCCTCGCCAAGGAATACATAGGCAACGGCGTCGTCGGCGCGGATCTTGCCGGCGCGGAGGGCACGGTGCCGATCGAGACGTATTATCCGCTGTTCCACGGCCTGTACAGCGAGAACGTGCCGTACACCATCCACGCGGGCGAGTGCGGCGATCCCGAGAACGTCCGCAAGGCGATCGAGCTCGGCGCGAAGCGCGTCGGCCACGGCTGCGGCGCGATCAAGAGCGAGCCGGTCATGGACCTGCTCGTCCGGACGCAGACCGTCGTGGAGGCGTGCGTCGTCAGCAATTTGCAGACCAAGGCGGTGCTGGACGCGAAGGATCATCCGATCCGTCCGTTCTTCGACCGCGGCGTCGCGGTGACGGTCAACACGGACAATATGTCCTGCTCGAACACGACCCTGCGACGCGAGCACGAGGTCATCGCCGCGGCGATGGGCTTCACGGACGCGGAATTCCTCAGGATGGACGAGAACGCGATCAACGGCGCGTTTATCTCCGACGCGGAAAAGAAAGCGCTGCTGCAAAAGCTTGCGTGACCGTCGATCCCCTGAAACGGAAAGGAGCAAACAGAATGAAACAGTATCACAGACCGGAGCTTGAATTTGAGGAGCTTATTCTCACCGACGTTTTAGCCAGAAGCGGAGGCGGCGTCTCGACAGTCGGCCCGACCAATCCGACCGATCCGACCGATCCGACGAGCGCGACCGACCCGACCGCGGCGCCGACCGAGCCGACGACGGCGTCCGGCGGCGGTATCGTCCTCCCGGAGGACACGTTCGGCTGATAGAAAGTGAATTGCGCCTTCGCCCTGCGGGGCATGCGGCGCAAATCAATTCATGCCGCGCGAGCGGCAATTCATGACGGCAAAGCCGTCGATTCATCATACGACAAGCTGAGACTGAAACAAACGGCTGCCATTTTGAGCGGCCGTTTTGTTATTATTGCATAAGAAAACACCCGAAAAATCTACACCGTCCGACCGCACAAACCTGTCATTCCGACCTGATTTATGGTAAAATATGATAAACACTATCACGGAGGCGTCGTTATGAAACACAGTCTGCGAAGGAGAGCGCTTGCCTTTGTGCTGCTGCTGACGATCATCCTGACTCTGCTGCCGGTTTCCGCCATGGCGCTGGAGGCCTCGACGATCATCGTCGCGTGGGAGTACAACGACAAGACCGCCGAGAAGGTCGACGTGCCGGCGACGACGGGCAGCGGCTATCTGTCGCATTCGTCCGGCGACGCGCTTGCCGCGAACTCCACGGGCTACTTTATCCATAACAAATGGAACGTGACGAATCCCTACTGGCAGCTTTCCGGGATCGACACCAGCGGCAAGAGCAATCTGGTGCTCGATCTGCGCGTACAGGGCTCCGCGACGGGTCCGAAGAACTGGAACGTCGTCTATTCCACCGACGCGGGCGACACCTGGAAGCTGGCGGGATCCTACTCCATCACCTCGGAAACGGTGACGGAGAAGCCCTCCGTCGCCTTCCCGGAGGACGCCATCAGCGAAAACCTGCTGATCCGTCTGACGCCCGCGGACAACGTCCCGATCAGCAGCAATTATACCACGGTGGGCGGCAACGGCACCAACAAGATCGCGTTCATCCGTCTCTACGTCATGGAATCCGGCTATCAGACCCTGGCCGCCTTCCACTTTACCGCGGAAGATCACCCAGACGATTTCCCAACGCCCGCGACGGAGGGCTGGGGCTATCTGAACACCACCGCCTCCGGCGAGGTCAAGCTCGTCAGCGAAAAGGACGAGAAGCTCATCGCGATGAGCGTGAAGAAATGGGGCGTCGGCCACAACTGGTGCATGGTCTTCAACACCTCCGACTGCACTGACCTCGTTTTGGAGGCGGACGTTCTCTCCTCCGGCACCGGCCCGGCGGACTGGGCGGTGGAATACTCTACCGACCTCGGCGACAACTGGGTCTGGGTGCAGAACTACCACCTCGCGAACAGCACGACCAAGCTCCAGCACCAGACGATCCATCTGCCCGCGGAGGCGCAGAGCACGAACCTGCTCGTCCGTTTCCGCGTGGACAGCGACACCGCCCTGAACGGCGGCAGCATCAACAAGGCCCAGTGCACCAGCCGCATCAACCACGTGACCCTGACCGGCAATCCCGGCGAAAATCACGCGCCCAACCCTGCCGCGCCCTCCTGGCCGGACGGCTACGGCGACACCGCCTCGGACGCCATCCCGTCGGACGCCTTCGTCGGCTGGAACTTCGAGGAGGCGAAATCCCTGCCGGCTGACGCGGTCAAGGGCTGGGGCTATCTCGCAAACTCCGTCACGACCGGCCCCGCCTACACGGGCGGCGGCCTGGCGATCAAGAACTGGGACGTCGGCGCATACTGGCTGCTGGTCGCGAACACCTCCGGCTACAGCGGCATGAAGCTGACGGCGAAGCTCGGCTCCTCCTCCACGGGTCCGCGCGACTTCGCGCTGGAATACTCCACCGACAACGGCGCGAACTGGACGCGGGCGGGCGGTGAGATCCGTCTCACCTCCGCACTGGAAAACTACTCCTTTACCGTCCCCGACGAGGCGCAGGCGGCCAACTGCCTCTTCCGTCTCGTCGTAACGAGCAACCAGTCCGTCAAGGCGACCGACGCGACGCCCGCGACGATCGCCTCCGGCGGCAACAGCAAGATCAACATGGTCTATCTGACCGGCTCGCTGACCGGCGCGCATACGGCCGATCCCGCGAAGCCGACCTATCCTTCCGATTACCAGCCCGCGCAGGAGGATATCGACGAGGGCTTCATCAACGCCGATGTCGTGGGCGACCCGATCGCGGCGTGGAAGTTTGAGGACGCGGCGGTCATGCCCGCGGACGCGACGACCGGCTGGGGAACTCTGTCGCATATCACGAGCGCGTACTGTTCCTACGTTTCCAAGGCGCTCAATCAGACCGGCTGGACGACCAACGCCTACTGGCAGGTGATCGCCAACACCTCCGGCTGCACGAGCATGACCTTCCAGCTTCGGACGGGCTCGTCCTCGACCGGCCCGAAGAATCTGTCGCTGCGCTATTCCGTCGACCTCGGCGAGACCTGGGTGGAATTCGCCCAGCTCACGATCACCGGCTCTCTGAAAAACTACATCGTCGATCTGCCCGACGCCGCGCAGAGCGCGAATCTCGTGATCCGCGTCGTCGTCGCGGACGACGAATCCATCAAGGGCGACGTCATCAAGAACGGCGGCAGCAACAAGATCAACAACGTCGCGATCTACGGCGTCATCGGCGCGGGACACGAGAGCGATCCAAATGAGGCGCGGTATCCCGCCGACTGGAGCTGGCCGCAGACCTATCACGCGGAGGACGTGTTCGTTCCCGAAAACGACGCTTCCGCAGACGTCGCCGACTTTACGTTCAACGAGAACGACCGCCGCGTGATCGCCGCCTGGGGCGGCAACGCGAACTACGCCGGCGATCTCTACGTCTACGGCGATCTGATCACCGCGAACGACCGCATGGACGGCCAGGCAGTCATGACCGTCAACGTCGGCGGCGCGGACATCACGCCGGGCTTCTCCACCTCCTCGACCAACTCGACGAACTACTACCTCGGCAGCAAGAGCCCCTGCATGGGCTCCGGCATGACGACGGTGGACGAGGACGGCGACGGCGAGCCGGACACCGAGCCGGACGACGAGGGCAACCCCGTCGTCATCATGGTCCCGACCGACGACTACCTGCAAATGCAGGTCTCCACGGCGAAGTACACCGAGCTTGCCCTGTCGTTCCGTCTGCGCGTTTCCAACGCCGGACCGAACGGCTTCACCGCCCGCTATTCCACGGACGGCGAGGAATTTATCAACTTCGGCAAGGGCCATTACAGCTACGCCTACACGGGCTACGGCTACGGCGGCGCGACCTATGACGTATCGGGCGAAGGCAGCATCACCGGCGGCTTCATTCCGATGGACGTCGGCGGCAGCTACGTCTCCGTCGAGCTGGACGTGCCGAAGGGCTGCGAGAACGCCGAGACGCTCTATATTCGCCTCTACGCCTCCCGCACGCGCCAGACCCCGACGATCAACGCGGCGGGCGAGCTCGTCACCGCGGTCAGCAAGATCTCCTCCGTCCGTATCGACACGGTGGAGCTGACCGGCTGCCCGATGATCCACCCGGAGATCGCCGACTGGGTGCGCTGCGATCTGCCGACCAGCGTGCCCGCGGGGCAGCAGCTCCTGCTGTACTGCGCGACCGAGGACGCGACGATCTATTACTCCCTCGACTACGGCAGGACGGCCCTGGTCTACGACCCGGCGAATCCGCCGCTGCTCGACAGCTTCCCGGCGCTGGTCAAGACCTGGTCCGACAGCCCGCACACGGGCTACGATTCCGTCAAGACCTATTACTACTTCGTGCAGGCGCAGGTCGCGCCGGTCAAGGCGAAGCCGAACGGCGGCGCGGTACCGGTCGGAACGGAGATCAAATTCACCTGCGCGACGGAGGACGCGGTCATCCGATACTCGTTCGACGGCGGCGAGACGTGGCAGATCTACGACCCGGCGAACAAGCCGGTGCTGACGGAGGAACTGCTGGAGGGCGACTGCACCGTGATGGTCATGGGCACGAAGGAGGGCTACGTCAACAGCCCGATCTCCGTCCTGACCTTCACGCGGCGGCTGAACGAATTCTATAACCTCTACTTCGGCCAGCTCCACAGCCACACGAACCTCTCCGACGGCGCGGGCTCCTGCGAGGAGGCCTTCTACCACGCCGCCAACGAGGTGGACAATCTGGATTTCCTCGCCGTCACCGACCACTCCAACGCCTTTGACAACGACATGGGCGCGTCCGTCTTCGACGGGTCGATGTCCTCCAAGTGGGTCTACGGTCACGAGCTGGCGGACAAATACACCCGCGAGGACTTCGTCGGCATCTACGGCTACGAGATGACGTGGTCGAACGGCCTCGGCCATATGAACACCTACAACACCGCGGGTTTCCAGAGCAGAACGCAGCCGGAGTTCGCCTCCTACGCGACGGCGCTGAGCAATTACTACGCCGCGCTCAAGAGCGACGCCAACTCCCTGAGCCAGTTCAACCATCCCGGCACGACCTTCGGCAACTTCGAGGATTACGCCTATTATGACGAGGTCATCGACGAGCTCATCACCATCATCGAGGTCGGCAACGGCGAGGGCACCATCGGCTCGTCCGGCTATTTCCCGTCCTACGAGGAATACACCCGCGCGCTCGACCTCGGCTGGCACGTCGCGCCGACCAACAATCAGGACAACCACAAGGGGCACTGGGGCGACTCCAACACGGCGCGCAGCGTCGTCATGGCCGACAGCCTGACGAGGAACAACATTTACGACGCCATCCGCAACCGCCGCGTCTACGCGACGGAGGACAACGATTTCAGCGTCTACTACACGCTGGACAACTACGAAATGGGCACGATCCTCGCCGCGGAGGACGTGGAGGAGACCGTCCACCTCAAGGCGGTCCTCTCCGACCCGACCGACACGGGCTCCGTCAAGGTGGACGTTCTTGTGAACGGCGGCATCGTCGCCGCGACGAAATCCGTTCCGGTCCGGGAATCCACGGTGGAATTCGACCTGAACGCGAGCTATTCCTACTATTATCTGCGGCTGACGCAGGCGGACGGCAACATCGCCGTGACAGCGCCGGTCTGGATCGGCGAGGTGGAAGCGATCGGCATCAAGGACCTGACGACCGACGCCGACATCCCCATCCAGAACGAGCCGATGAACATCACGCTGAACCTCTACAACGACGAAGACCTCGATCTGTCGATCGACTCCGTCGTCTTCACCGCGGACGGACAGACCGTCCATACGGTGCCTCTCGCGGCGAACGGTCTGACCGTGCTTCCCGCGCACAGCACCGCGTCCTACACCTTCCCGTTCACCTACGGCGGCATCGGCGCGATGAGCCTCGAGGCCACGGTCCGGGGCGAGTACAACGGCGTGGACAAGCAATATAACGGCGTATTGCAGATGAAGTTCCTGCCCGACGCGATGATCTCCAACGTCATCATCGACGGCACGCATTACAACGACTACGTCACCGGCAGCTACTCCGGCAACGTCACGAAGGTCGTGCAGCTCGGCGCGGACAACTTCGCCCGCGTCAAAGTGGTGACCGACAAGATCACGAAACAGATGCTGGACGACTGCCAGCTCCTGATCGTCACCGCGCCGGCAAGGCGCACGATGTCCGGCTACTACGTGAGCCACTTCGAGGACAGCTTCGTTTCCATGGTCGCGGACTACGCCGCGAGCGGCGGCTCCGTCGTCCTGTGCGGCAGCGCGGACTTCAACGACTCCACCGCCTGCCAGACGCATACGGAGATGAACAAGCTCCTGTCCGCCATGGGCTCGACCGTCCGCCTCCGCTCCGACGAGGTCGCCGAGCTGAAGGAGAACGACACGGTCAACTACGCGCCGGAACTGCGGTACTATGATAAGACCTCGCCGTGGCTGGCCGGCGCGGCCGAAGGCTCCGCCTTCGCGATCTACTCCGCCTGCTCCGTCAATATCAGCAATAACGCGGAGACCGACAAGGTCTATTCCGCGGAAAAACTCGTCTGGGGCAATCCCGAGACCTTCTCGCTGGATACCAAGACCGACGCGGGCGTTTCCGTCAACTCCGAAGAACTGCTCTACGTCCAGCAGCCCGGCGACGTGATCGAGACCGTCGTGCAGGACACCAAGGCGGGCGGCCACATCTTCGTCTCCGGCAGCGTCTTCCTGTCCGACTTCAACATGGAGACCGACGAGCACGACCTGACCCTTAACGGCACGCTGATGCAGAACATCCTCGCGGGCGTCGGCGCGCAGCTCCCCGTCACCCCGATCGCCGAAATGCGGCAGGGGAGAATGGGCGAAGTCTTCTGCATCGAAGGCTGGGTCACCAACGGCACCGCCAACGACAGAACCAAGTTCTTCGACACAATCTACGTGCAGGACGAGACCGGCGGCGTGACCGTCTATCCGTATTCCGCGGAAGGTTTGCAGATCGGCACGAAGATCCGGATCGTCGGCTATAAGGACGCCTATCAGGACGATATCGAGATCCAGGTGCTCCGCTGCACGATCCTCGACAGCGAAAACCAGAACGTCCTCGCGCCGAAGAGCGTCAAGTGCGCGGACGCGATGGACTATGAAAAGAACGGCGGCAGACTCCTCAAGACGCAGGGCGTGGTCACCGAGGTCTCCTATCAGGGCGACGCGGTCACGCAGATCCGCCTGAAGGATAACACCGGCGTCGCGACGGTCTTCATCGACGGCTACATCTACTCCGGCACGACGGGCCGCAACGACCTTGCCGACTTCTGCGAGGTCGGCGCGGTGGTCAGCGCGGTCGGCCTGGGCTTCATGCACCCGGAGGCGGGCAGCGACGTTTCTGCCTGCTGTCTGCGCGTGCGCGACTGCGACGAGGTCGTGCTGATCGCCGAACAGTGCGACCACGAGTTCGATTCTGTCGTCACGGAGCCGACCTGCACGACGGGCGGCTACACCACCTACACCTGCACCGAATGCGGCTATTCCTACGTCGGCGACGAGACCGACGCGCTCGGCCACCTGTGGAACGACGGCGTTGTGACCGTCGAGCCGACCGAGACTGATCCCGGGATCATGACCTACACCTGCAAGCGCTGCGGCGCGACGATGACCGAGACCATCGACCCGCAGCCCTGCCAGCATGAGCAGACCCATATCGAGCATCTGGACGCGACCTGCACCACGGCGGGCTACGACAAAGAGGTCTGCGACCACTGCGGGCTCATGCTCTCGTACACGACGATCCCAGCGCTCAACCACCTGTGGAACGACGGCGAGGTGACGCTCGCGCCGACGGCGACCGAGCCGGGCTTCAAGACCTTTACCTGCCTCCGCTGCGGCGCGACGATGACGCAGACGATCCCGCCGACCGGCGAGCCGCCCTGCACCCATGAGGACACCTATCACGAACGGCTGGACGCGACCTGCACGACGGCGGGCTACGATAAAGAGTACTGCGATCTCTGCGGCGCGCTGCTCTCCGAGACCGTGATCCCCGCGCTGGGCCACGCCTTCGTCGATCACGCAGCGCAGGCGGCGACCTGCACCGCGGTCGGCTGGAACGCTTACCAGACGTGCAGCCGCTGCGACTACACAACCTACGTTGAGATCCCGGCCCTCGGTCACGATTACCGCGATCACGCGGCCAAGGACCCGACCTGCACGGAACCCGGCTGGGAGGCCTATCTGACATGCAGCCGCTGTGATTACACCGACTATCAGGAGATTCCGGCCCTCGGCCACGATTACCGCGATCACGCGGCCAAAGAGCCGAGCTGCACCGAACCCGGCTGGGAGGCCTATCTGACGTGCAGCCGCTGTGACTACACCACCTATCAGGAGATCCCGGCGTTCGGCCACGATGTCGAGAACCACGCCGCGAAGGCGCCGACCTGCACGGAAGTCGGCTGGGAGGCCTATCAGACCTGCCGCCGCTGCGACTACAGTACCTACGCGGAACTCGACGCCCTCGGCCACGACTACGAGAGCCACGCGGGACAGCAGCCGACCTGTACCGAGCCCGGTTGGGAGGCCTATCAGACCTGCCGCCGCTGCGGCTGCAGCACCTATCGGGAGATCGCGGCGTTCGGCCACGATATCGAAGAGCACGCCGCGCAGGCGCCGACCTGCACAGCGGTCGGCTGGAACGCCTACCAGACCTGCCGCCGCTGCGACTACAGCACCTACGCGGAACAGCCGGCCCTCGGCCATGACTTCGAGAGCCACGCGGCAAAGGCGCCGACCTGCACGGAAGTCGGCTGGAATGCCTATCAGACCTGCCGCCGCTGTGACTACAGCACCTACGCGGAGCAGCCGGCCCTCGGCCATGACTTCGAGAGCCACGCGGCAAAGGCGCCGACCTGCACGGAAGTCGGCTGGAACGCCTACCAGACCTGCCGCCGCTGCGGCTGCAGCACCTATCGGGAGATCCCGGCGCTCGGCCACGACCTCGTCGAACACGAGGGCAAGGCGCCGACCTGTCTGGCGATCGGCTGGAACGCCTACCAGACCTGCACGCGCTGCGATTACACCACCTACGCGGAGATCGCCGCGCTCGGCCACCGTTGGGATGAGGGCAAGATCACGCGGCCCGCGACGGTCGCTTACGATCCCATCGTCACCTACACCTGCACGCTCTGCGGCGAGACGAGATCGGAAGTCGTACCGTGTCCGTCCCGGCAGTTCAAGGACCTCGACCCGACCCTGTGGTACCACGAGGGCACGGACTTCGTGATCGCGAACGGCCTGATGAACGGCGTCGGCGATAAGATCTTCGACCCGAACGGAACGCTGACGCGCGCGATGCTGGTCACGATCCTCTACCGGCAGGAGGGCAGCCCCTCCGTCGCCGGACTGAAGAATCCGTTCAAGGACGTGCCTGCCGGACAGTGGTACACCGACGCGGTCGTCTGGGCGGCGGACAACGGCATCGTCAAGGGCATGAGCCCGACGACCTTCGCGCCGACGGTCGCCATCACCCGCGAGCAGATCGCGGCGATCCTCTACCGCTATTCCGGCAGCGAGGCGGTCAGCGGCGACCTGAGCAAATACCCGGACGCCGCGAAGGTCAGCGGCTACGCCGTGGACGCGATGATCTGGGCGGTCCGCGAGGGCGTCATCAACGGCAACGTGATCAACGGCGTCGTCGTCCTCGACCCGGTCGGCAACGCGACCCGCACCCAGTGCGCGACGATGCTTGCCCGCTTCCTGACGAAGCAATAATCTGAATCTGCTTCTGTCCGGCGCGCCGCGCCGGACAGAAGCGACCGAAGCCATGAAACGATTTGCTATGAACAAAAAAGAACTCCTGACGCGCGTGCTGATCGGCGTGATCGGCTTCGCTCTGCTGCTCGGGATCCGGCTCTACGCCGTACAGGGACGGTCGGTCTACGAGATCGCCCGGACCTCCGGCGTCGAGTACGAGACCGCGAAGGTGCTCGAAGTGCTCGAGGACAACACGGAGGTCAACCCCGACGTGGAAAACACGCTGGTCGGCTCGCAGAAGCTGTGCCTGGAGCTCACGAGCGGCCGCTACGTCGGCGAGGAAGCGGAGATCACCCACTATCTCAGCCCGTATTTCAGCATTCCGGCGGAGAAGGGGATGACCCTCTCCGTGCGCGTCATCACGACGGGGGACAACGAGTTTACCGTTTCCGTCTACAATTACGAGCGCATCCCGTGGCTGCTGCTGTTTATCGGCATTTTTCTGCTGGTCCTGATCCTGGTCGGCGGCAAGCAGGGGATCAGCGCGGTCTTCGGCCTGCTGTTCACGATGGGCGGCGTGGTCTTCGTCCTGCTGCCGCTGCTGGTGCAGCGCGGCTGGCCGCCTGTGCCGACCACGCTCCTGATCGTCGCGCTGACCTCGTTCGTCAGCTTCGTCTTCATCGGCGGCCTGCACACCAAGTCCATGGCCGCCGCGCTGGGGAGCTTCGGCGGCGTCCTGCTGGCGGGTCTGTTCGCCTTCCTCGCCGGGCGGATCGTCCACATCTCCGGCCTGAACATGGACGAGGCGGAAAGCCTGCTTCTGACGGCGGCGGACGGCGGCCTGAAGGTCAAGGGCCTGCTGATCTGCGGCATCCTTATCGCGGCGGAGGGCGCGATCATGGACATCTCCATGAGCGTCGCCTCGGCGGTGGACGAGGTGCACCGCATCGACCCGGAGCTTCCGGCGAAGAAACTGTTCCGCTCCGGCATGAACGTCGGCAGAGACGCGATGGGCACGATGGCGAATACGCTCGTGCTCGCCTTCGCCGGCACGGGGCTGAACACCATGCTGCTGATCTACGCCTACGACGCGTCCTTCGAGCAGCTGATGAACGCGGAATTCCTCTCCATGGAGCTGATCCGCGCGATTGCCGGCAGCCTCGGCATGATCCTGGCCGTGCCGCTGGTCGCCTTTCTCAGCGCGAATATTCTAAAGAAAAAGCAGACCGCCTGACGGTCTGCTTTTTGCTTGCAATTCTGTACCGTATCATTTATAATAGCAATAGGACAACCTTACTTTTTTGAAAAGGAGATATTGCTATGAAAAAAGTTCTCAGCGCTCTGTTAGTGATCTGCATTCTCTGCTCTCTCTTAGCGATGACGGCCTCGGCGGTCGATATCATCTCGGACGTTTACCTGCTCTGCGGCGGCAGCTTCGAGGTCGGCGCGCGGATCGAGGACCTCAATCTGCATGCGTTCAAAGATGCCGATTACGTGCTCATGAGCATGAACATCTTCTACGACAACGGCGGCGGCTGGAAGATGACGCCCCAGATGTCGGAGCATCCGACTTTTGCGTTTGAAACGGCGTACCGCTACGAACTGTGGCTCTATCCCGCGAACGAACACGAAATCTTTGACAGTAAGAATCTGCCGACGATCTCGGTGGACGGCCTGGCGCACTACAAGGTCGAAGACCTCGCCGTGCAAACGGACGGTGCGCTGTACTTTAATCTCTACATCGGTTATCCGCAGACCGTGGCGCTCAAGATGGACTTCAAGGACGTCACGCCTGCCGACTGGTTCTACAAGGACGTGGAATACGTCTTCCAGAACGGGATGATGAACGGCGTCGGCGAAGGCCTGTTCGACCCGAACGGCACCTGCACCAGAGCCATGGTCGTCACCGTTCTGTTCCGTCTGCTCGGCGAGCCGGGCGGCGTCGTACCCTGCCCGTTTACGGACGTGCCGGACGATGAGTGGTACTCGCAGGCGGTCAGGTGGGCTGCCCACGTCAAGGTCGTCAACGGTATGACTGCCACGACCTTCGAGCCGAACACGCCCGTCACCCGCGAGCAGCTCGCAGCGATCCTCTACCGCTTTGCAGATTCCCTCGGCCGCGACGTTTCCGAGGGCGTGATGCTTGCGGGCTTCACGGATAATGCCAAGGTCTCCGACTGGGCGCTCACGCCGCTGAGCTGGGCGTTCGCCAAGGGCATCATCACCGGCGTCGACAACGAGCAGGGCAAGTTCCTCTATCCGCAGGATCACGCCACTCGCTGCCAGATCGCCGCGATCCTCCACCGCTTCTGCGAAGCGTATCCGATCCCGTAATTGAAAAGAGCACAAACGCCGCAGGACCGTATCGGTCCTGCGGCGTTGCTGTATATTTCGCAGCTGCATGTCATTGCGAGGTCGCGAAGGTGGTATAATAAATTTGGACAAAGCTACTTTTTAAAAAACGAAACCCGTAAAAATGCGGTCTATGTTCACTTTTGAAAAAACTATCTGAAATAATTTTTTTGTGTCCACTTTTCTTGACTGCTGCACGGCAGTCGTTTCATCATCTACAAGCATCGGAAAGAAATTTCGCCAATCGTCGGAAAAATTTTTCGCCAATCGTCGGAAAAATGTTGCAATCTTCATAATTTGCGTGTAAACTATAGACACTGTCAGAAGCCAGAGGTGCTGAAAATGAAAAATTACAGGAAGAGAATCGCAGACGATATTCTGAAACGCAAGCTGGAGGGCAAAGGCGCCGTCCTGATCGAAGGGCCGAAGTGGTGCGGAAAGACGACAACTGCCGAACAGATCGCGGCCAGCGTTTTGTATATGGACGATCCTGAGAAGAAAGAGCAAAACATTTCCATGTCGGAATTGAACCCGAAGCGATTGCTGGCAGGCGCTGCGCCCCGGCTGATTGATGAGTGGCAGCTTGCGCCGAAGCTTTGGGATGCGATCCGTTTTGAGGTAGATCACCGCAGCGAGCTTGGGCAGTTCGTGCTGACCGGCTCTGCAGTCCCCGCTGACACAAAGGAGATCACCCATTCCGGCACCGGACGGTTTACCTGGTTGACGATGCGCCCGATGAGTTTGTATGAATCGGGCGACTCAACCGGAGACGTCAGCCTGAAATCGCTCTTTGACGGTGCAGCTTCTATCGATGGCGGTTCGGAGTTGAGCATAGACCATCTGGCATTTCTGGTATGCCGCGGCGGATGGCCGCAAGCGGTCGATTTGCGCGACGAAATCGCTTTGGATCAGGCGCAGGATTATTATGACGCTGTGGTCCATTCCGATATCAACCGCGCCGATAACGTGCAGAAGAATCCCGAACGAGTTCGCCGCCTAATGCGTTCCTTCGCACGAAATCAGGGAGGTCAGGTGCCGAACACCGTTCTCGCGCAGGACATCGCCGCGAATGATGAAACACCGATCAACGAGGAAACGGTGGCGTCTTACCTCAGCGCGCTTAAAAAGATTTTCGTCGTTGAAGATATGCCCGCCTGGAATCCGAACCTGCGCTCTAAGACGGCGATCCGTTCGTCAGATACGCGCTACTATGTCGACCCCTCAATCGCAGCGGCGGCGCTCGGGATCGGACCGAACGATCTGGTGAACGATTTGAAAACCTTCGGCTTCCTCTTTGAAACGCTTTGCGTCCGGGATCTTCGTGTGTTTGCCGACGCGCTGAACGGAGAAGTGTATCATTACCGCGACAAGGACGGGCAGGAATGTGACGCCGTGGTCCATCTGAGGAACGGCAAATTTGGTCTGATCGAAATCAAACTCGGCGGCGACAAACTGATCGAGGAAGGCGCCAAAAATCTGAAAGCGATGGAAGCAAAAATAGACACAGATAAGATGAATGCCCCGTCGTTCCTGATGGTTTTGACCGGCACCGGCGATTATGCATACCGCCGCAGGGATGGCGTCTTCGTCGTTCCGATCGGTTGCTTGAAGAATTGATCGGTAGGGGAATACGGAATGCCGCAAGTGCCGAATCTGCATGGCCCGGATATGAATCAAAAATCTGATGCACTTGCAACGTTGCAACCATTCCATAAACCATAAGCATACTTTTTGCTTGCAGTATGCTTATGGTTTATTTTTTGCCAAGATGGCAATCTCCTATCTCAACTCAAAAATACATCCGCGGTGCAATTGCAATAAAATAAGCGAAAACACATCCGTGGCGCAAATGCGATTGAAAATGACACAGAAATGTTGTAAAAAATCCCAATTGGCTCTTGACTTATACACTCATTGGGTGTATTATCGTGGCGAGGTGATTGTTATGGACCTACGTGAAATGAGAACGCAGCTCGGCGATACACAAAGCGAGTTCGCGGCCAGATATAACATTCCATTTCGTACTGTACAAAACTGGGAAACCGGGCTTCGCAAGCCGCCGGAATACATTTTAAAGCTTTTGGAAAGCCGTATCCGCGAGGATCTCGTCAACCGCAAGACAGCGGCTTTGCCAAAGTACGACCCGCACAAGCACAATCTCCCCAGGAGAAGCGATTACGTCGGCGCGATTTCTTGGCTGAAGGCGGTCCGTGATCGGATCGGCGAAAACGTCGTTTTTGCTTTGGACGAAGCGCTGATGTGTCAGGGCAGTTTCGGCGGGCGGAGCGACGAGTATATCGTATGGGTCTACGGCGACGACGCGGCAGCAAATTATAACGGCGTTGTTCTGCTCGGCAACAAGGTGAGCCAATACTGTATCGAGGAAAAGAACGGCCTTCGCTATACGAATTTCAACAGAACCCTCTCCGATGCGCTTGCCAACGAAGCGATCCTGGATATGCAGGGCATCACCGAAGCCGTGAGCAGATATTATTATTCCAACAACGAGAGTTTCAGCGGCCTTTTCGTCGCTCCAGAGTTTCAGGAGCGTTTCGAACGGCTTGCAAACGAAGCGAAAGATTATTACACAAATTGAGGTATTATATCTATGTCAATCAGATAGGGGAGTTGATCAAACCGGATTCTCTGACAACGCATTTTCATGCGCTGCTGGGAAAAAACCATCTGCGCCAGATCCGCTTCCACGATCTGCGGCATAGCTGCGCATCATTGCTTCTTTCCAACGGCGTTCCAATGAAGCAGATACAGGAATGGCTCGGCCACAGCAATTACTCCACGACGGCGAACATCTATGCGCATCTGGACAGCAAATCAAAGGAAGTATCCGCAGAAACGATCTCCAAACTGTTCTCCAACGCATAAAAAATGAGGCACAAAAGTGCCTCATTCTGTTGCCGCTGACCGGGGTCGCCTGCATTTTTGCCTGCGGCAAAAATTGAGGGATCGACCAGTGTTTGCACCGGTCGATGCAACAGTCTGCAGGACTGTTGCAATTCCCGTTCGACCCCGGGCCATCTTTCCGAATATAAAATGAGACCGCCCAAACGGGCGGCCTCATTTTATGGTGCCGCTGACCGGGGTCGAACCGGTACGCTTTTTACGGCGAGGGATTTTAAGTCCCTTGTGTCTGCCTATTCCACCACAGCGGCGGGTGCTCTCGTATTCTATCATCCGCAGCGGCGTCCGTCAAGTGGCGGATGGCTATTTTCACAAAAAACAAAGATGATTTTTGACAAAACCTCCAATTTTGCCGCCGATTTTCCATTCGTTATAGTTTTACTTGCATAAAGCCTGCGCATCTTGTATAATAAATAGGCAATAAAAATACAATGGGGGTTTATCCGTGGCAAAACTGTATTTCAAATACGGAGCGATGGGCTCCTCGAAAACGGCGCAGGCCCTGATCACAAAATACAACTATGAGGAAAACGACCTGCGCGTCTGGCTGCTCAAGCCCGTGACGGATCAGCGCGACGGCCTCTGCACGATCCGTTCGCGCATCGGTCTGGAGGCCGAGGCGGAGACGATCGCGCCGCAGCAGGACATCTACGCGCTGTTCGCTTCCCGCCGCGACACGGACGTCGTGATCGTCGACGAATGCCAGTTCTTCACGCCGGAGCAGATCGACCAGCTCCGCAGGATCGTCGATGATTTCAACGCGCCCGTGCTGTGCTTCGGCCTGCGGACGGACTTCTTGACGAAGGCCTTCCCGGGCAGCGCGCGTCTGTTGGAGATCGCGGACAACATCGAAGAGATCAAGACGATCTGCGACTGCGGCGCGAAGGCGACCGTGAACGCCCGTATCGACGGCAGCGGCCACGTCGTGACACAGGGCGATCAGGTGCTGCTCGGCGGCAACGACGCGTACATCGCCATGTGCCACCGCTGCTACGTCAAGAGCATCAAGGAGCACCGGGTCGTCAAGCTCCACACGCACTGAAAGGGGAGAGGCGAATGGATTATCCGACCCCGCATATCAAGGCGACGCCGGAGGATTTCGGCCGGACCGTTCTGATGCCCGGCGATCCGCTCCGCTCGAAGTTCATCGCGGAGAATTTTCTGGAGAACGCGAAGCTCGTCAACAACGTCCGCGGCGTGCAGGGCTACACCGGCACCTATAAGGGCGTGAAGGTCTCCGTCATGGCGTCCGGCATGGGTATCCCGTCCATCGGCATCTATTCCTACGAATTGTTCAACGTATTCGGCGTGGAGAATATCATGCGCATCGGCTCCGCCGGCGCGATGCGCGCGGACATCAAGCTCCGCGACATCGTGATCGCGCAGGGCGCCTGCACCGATTCCAACTTCGGGGATCACTATCATCTGCCGGGGAAGTTCGCGCCGATCGCGTCCTTTGAGATGCTCCGCAAAGCGGTCGAAGCCTGCGAGCAGATCGGCGCGACCTATCACGTCGGCAACGTCCTCTCGGACGACGTCTTCTACAACGACGAGGACGGCATGCCGGAGATCCTGACGATGGTGCCCGCGTGGCAGAAGATGGGCGTCATGGCGGCGGAGATGGAGGCTGCCGGCCTGTATATGACCGCGGCCAGAGCGCAGAAAAACGCGCTGTGCATCTGCACGATCTCCGATCAGCTCCTGACGGACGAGCACCTGTCGAGCGAAGAACGCCAGACCTCCTTCCGCGAGATGATGCAGGTCGCGCTGGAGACGGCGGTCAAACTGGAAAAGTAATTTTATTTTCTGAAAGGAGAATATCACAGTTATGAAACGCGTATTTTTATTTGTACTCGATTCCTGCGGCTGCGGCGAAATGCCGGACGCGGCGAAGTTCGGCGACTACGGCGTCAACACGCTGAAGAGCTGCTCCACCTCCGACAAGCTGCACATCCCGACCCTGCTATCCTACGGCCTCGGCAATATCGACAACGTCGATTACCTGCCGGGCACGGACGCGCCGAAGGGCGCCGTCTGCCGCCTGCAGGAGCGCTCTATGGGCAAGGATACGACGATCGGCCATTGGGAGATCGCCGGTCTGGTCTCCCCGGACCCGCTGCCCACTTACCCGAACGGCTTCCCCGAAGAGCTCCTGAAGCCCTTCCGTGAGGCGACCGGCCGCGGCGTGCTGGCGAACGGCCCGTGGTCCGGCACCGAAGTCATCGACAAGTACGGCGAAGAGCACATGAAGACCGGCGACCTGATCGTCTACACCTCCGCGGACTCCGTCTTCCAGATCGCCGCGCACGAAGACCTCGTCCCGCCGGAACAGCTCTATGAATACTGCCGCATCGCGAGAAAGCTGCTCGTCGGCAAGCACGGCGTCGGCCGCGTCATCGCGCGCCCGTTCATCGGCAATCCGACCGACGGCTTCAAGCGCACCTCCAACCGTCACGACTTCTCCCTCGAGCCGCCCGCAGAGACCATGCTCGACGCCATCAAGGGCGCGGGTCTGGACATGCTGGCCGTCGGCAAGATCTTTGATATCTTCGCCGGCCGCGGCACGACGGAGCACGTCTACACCAAGGGCAACACCGACGGCATGAACAAGACGATGGGCTATGCCGAGCGCGACTTCCACGGCCTGTGCTTCATCAACCTGGTCGACTTCGACATGCTCTACGGCCACCGCCGCAACATCGACGGCTACGCCGCCGCGCTGACGGAGTTCGACGGCTGGTTCAAGGACTTCATGGAGAAGATGGGCGAGGACGACATCGTCATGATCACCGCCGACCACGGCTGCGATCCGGCCTACACCGCGACGACCGACCATACCCGCGAATACGTGCCGCTGCTGATCGCCGGCCCGAAGGTCAAGCCGGTCAACCTCGGCACCAGACTCGGCTTCTGCGACATCGCCGCGACGATTACAGAGCTGCTGGGCGTGGACTACAAGACCCCGGGCAACAGCTTCGCGAAAGAGATCGTCTGAGCACAGGGGAGGAGAGACGTACCATGACCCCATTGGAACTCGTTAATCTTGCGATCGAGGCACGGGAACACGCCTACATCCCGTATTCCGGCTTCGCCGTCGGCGCCGCGCTGCTGACGAAGGACGGCAAGGTCTATCAGGGCTGCAACATCGAAAACTCCGCCTTCGGTCCGACTAACTGCGCCGAACGCACCGCGTTCTTCACCGCCGTCTTCCAGGGCGAACGCGAGTTTGAGGCGATCGCCATCGTCGGCGGCAAGGGCGGAGAGCCGATCTCGGAGCTCTGCGCTCCCTGCGGCGTGTGCCGTCAGGTCATGAGCGAATTCTGCGACGGCGACTTCAAGATCTACCTGAGCAAGGGCGACGGCGAGGTCGTCACATACACACTGGCAGAAATGCTGCCTTTACGCTTCACAAAGGAGAATTTAGACCACTGATTTTGGGCATTTTTAACAAAATTTTAACAACATCTTGATTTTTGCACGGATTTGTGCAAGAATAGATTAAGCGGTAAAAGGAATACCGCGAATTTATCTTGCGGTATTGCCGCAAACAAAAAATTTGGAGGTAAGAAAATGAAGAAAATTGTTGCTCTTCTGCTCGCCCTCGTAATGGTTGCTTGCCTGTTCGCAGGCTGCAATGGCGAAGCAGAAACCCCCGCGACTGAAGCTCCCGCAACTGAGGGCCCCGACACCCCCGCTACTGACGCTCCCGATGTTACCGACGAGCCCGTCGCTCCCGCTGTTGACCTCAAGGTCGCTCTCGTGACCGACGTCGGCACCATCGACGACGAGTCCTTCAACCAGGCTACCTGGGAAGGCGTCAAGGAGTACTGCGAAGCGAACGCTGTCAACTACACCTACTATCAGCCGTCTGCTGACTCCACCGACGCTCGTGTTGAGACCATCGAGACCGCGATCGGCGCTGGCTACAACGTCATCGTTATGCCTGGCTATCTGTTCGGCGAGTCCGTCATCACTGTCCAGGATCAGTATCCCGATGTTTACTTCATCGCGATCGACGTGGGCGCTGGCGACCTGACCTTCGACTATGCCACCTACTATGATCCGGCTCCCAACACCCTCTGCATCACCTTCGAAGAGGACCAGGCTGGCTACCTCGCCGGCTATGCTGCTGTTGCTGACGGCTACAGAAAGCTCGGCTTCCTGGGCGGCATGGCGGTTCCCGCTGTTATCCGTTACGGCTACGGCTTCGTGCAGGGCGCGAACGCTGCTGCTGAGGACCTCGGCGTGACCGGCGAAGTCTCCATCAAGTACACCTACGGCGGCCAGTTCTTCGGCGACGCTGCCATCACTGCTAAGATGGACGGCTGGTATGCCGACGGCACCGAAGTCGTCTTCGCTTGCGGCGGCGGCATCTACACTTCTGCTGTTGAGGCTGCGAACAACCACAACGCGAAGGTCATCGGCGTTGACGTTGACCAGAGCTACATCGACGAGTGCATCATCACCTCCGCGATGAAGGGCCTGAGCGAGTCCGTCGTGACTGCTCTGACCAACCTCGCGAACGGCGCCTGGGAAGGCGGCCAGGTCCAGAACAAGTCCCTGCAGGAAGGCGACTATGTCGGTCTGCCCACCGCTGCGAAGTCCTGGAGACTCGCGAACTTCACTGTTGAAGATTACGAGGCTGTCAAGGCTGACCTGATGAGCGGCGCCCGTGCTTGCTCCGCCGACACCGAGAACGCTCCGGAAGTTGCGATCGCTGTCGACTACATCCAGTAATTTCACTTAAAAGAATCCGGGCCTTCGGGCCCGGATTTTTTATATTCATTTTTTCGTAAAAATGCACAAATCCAAGCGCGTATTTTTGACACTCAAATTATGAACTTTTTGTAGAAAAAGTGTTTATTTTTTTCTTTCCTTCGATTATAATGATATGGTAAATACCATTGCTTTGCAATGGAATTAAGGAGGGATGAATTTGGCAGAATTGGAAAACACCCCCGTTTCCCAGACTCCCGCTGAGTCGGACTACATTATCGAAATGCTGAATATCACCAAGATTTTCCCGGGCATCAAGGCGAATGATAACGTCACCCTGCAGCTTCGCAGAGGCGAAATCCACGCTTTGCTTGGTGAGAACGGCGCCGGTAAGTCCACCTTGATGAGCGTCCTCTTCGGCCTGTATCAGCCTGAGGAAGGCTGCATCAAAAAGAACGGGGAAGTTGTTAAAATCAACAACCCCAATGATGCAAATGCCCTGAACATCGGCATGGTGCATCAGCACTTCAAGCTGGTCGAGTGCTTCTCAGTCCTCGACAATATCATCCTCGGCGTCGAGCCGAATACGGCAGGCTTCCTGCAGAAGGACGAGGCGCGGAAAAAGGTCGTCGCCCTGTCCGAGAAGTACGGCCTGCAGGTCGACCCCGACGCGATCATTGAGGATATCTCCGTCGGTATGCAGCAGCGTACCGAAATCCTCAAGATGCTCTACCGCGACAATGAGATCCTCATCTTCGACGAGCCGACTGCGGTTCTGACCCCGCAGGAGATCGACGAACTGATGCACATCATGAAGAATCTCGCGGCAGAGGGCAAGTCGATCCTCTTTATCTCCCACAAGCTGGCGGAGATCATGGCGGTCGCGGACCGCTGCTCCGTCCTGCGGAAGGGCAAGTACATCGGCACGGTCAACACCGCGGACGTCACCGTTCAGGAGCTGTCCTCCATGATGGTCGGCCGTCCGGTGCAGCTCGAGGTCAACAAGGAACCCGCCCAGCCCGGCGAGCCCGTCCTCGAGGTCGAGGGCGTGACCGTCAAGTCCAAGACGCACAAGGGCAACGCTGTTACCAACGTTTCCTTCCAGGTCCGCCGCGGCGAGATCGTCTGCCTTGCCGGTATCGAAGGCAACGGCCAGACGCAGTTCGTCTACGCGCTGACCGGCCTGGACAACATGTCCTCCGGCAAGATCACCCTGTGCGGCGAGGACATCAGCAACAGCTCCATCCGTGCGCGCGCCAAGAATATGTCTCATATTCCCGAAGACCGCCATAAGCACGGACTTGTCCTGGACTATTCCCTGGAGCAGAACATGGTTCTGCAGCGCTACTGGCAGAAAGACTTCCAGCACTTCGGCTTTATCAAGTTCGGCGAGGTACGCCAGTACTCCGACGCCTTGATCGAGAAGTTCGACGTCCGTTCCGGCCAGGGCTCCCTGACTCCGGCCCGCGCGATGTCCGGCGGCAACCAGCAGAAGGCGATTGTTGCCCGTGAAATGGACAAGGATCATGAGCTGCTCGTCGCGGTCCAGCCTACCCGCGGCCTCGACGTCGGCGCGATCGAGTACATCCACGCCGAGATCGTCAAGGAACGTGACGCCGGCAAGGCCGTCCTTCTCGTCTCCCTCGAGCTCGAAGAAGTCATGAGCCTTTCCGACCGCATTCTCGTGATGTATGAGGGCGAGATCGTCGGCGAGTTCGACCCGAAGAAGGTCACCGTCGAAGAACTCGGCCTGTACATGGCCGGCGCCAAGCGCGATACTCCGTCAGCAAAGGAGGCAAAGAGCGATGAATAAAAAAGAATCTCCGCTGGCGATGAACGCCAAGAAGGCGACGGCTTCTGTTCTCTCGTCCCTTGCCTGTATTTTCATCGGCCTGATCCTCGGCTACATCTTCCTCGTGATCCTGAACGCCAAGTATGCATGGTCCGACGGTCTGTGGCCCATCATCAAGGGCGGCTTCAAGAGCTTCGGCAACGAGCAGCTCATGGCGACCAGAGCGCACATGAAGCCTTTGGCCATGGTCATTGCGGAGGGCGCTCCCCTCATCATGACCGGCCTCTCCGTGGCCTTCGCGTTTAAGACCGGCCTGTTCAACATCGGCGCCGCCGGCCAGTACGTGCTCGGCGCGTTCGGCGGTCTGTACTGCGCGCTGGTCCTGCATCTGCCCTGGTATCTCTGCCTGCTGGCAGCCACCCTCGCCGGCGCGATCTGGGGCGCTCTTCCCGGCATCCTGAAGGCTTACCTCAACGTGAACGAAGTCATCACCTGCATCATGATGAACTGGATCGGCCTCTACGGCGCGAACACGCTCATGTATCAGGGCGGCAACAGCCCCATGTACTTCATCAAGCAGGCGAAGACCTACACGGTCGCTTCGCAGAGCCCCGGCTCTCTGATCCCCTCCAAGATCTTCGGCTGGGATCTCACCGAGACCTTCAACTACAGCGCCATGACGATCGCAATCCTGCTTGCCGTCATCGCCGCCGTCGTGATCTACATCATCCTGAACAAGACCACGTTCGGTTACGAGCTCAAGGCCTGCGGCCACAATAAGAACGCCGCGACCTACGCCGGCATCAACGCCAAGCGCAACATCGTCCTGTCCATGGTCATCGCCGGCGCGCTCGCCGGCTTCGGCGCCGGCCTGTTCTACCTGTCCGGCATCGAGCAGTACAACCCGCAGGAGTCCACGGCGCTTCCCGCACAGGGCTTCAACGGCATCTCCGTCGCCCTGCTGGCGTCCCTGAACCCGATCGGCTGTATCTTCTCCGGCATCTTCATTTCCCACCTGAGCGTCGGCGGCAACGCCATGACGCAGTCCATCTTCCCGAAGGAGATCTCCGACGCCGTTTCCGGCATCATCGTTTACCTGTGCGCGTTCTCCATGATTTTCAAGGGCTTCTTCAGCAAACTCATCGGAGGCGCATTGTTCAAAAAGAGAGGGGAGGATAAATCATGACAGGTGTGTATCTTCTGATTAAGTACGCCCTTCTGTACGGCGTCGTCCTGCTCCTCGTCGCCATGGGCGGCATGTGGTCCGAGCATTCCGGCATTATCAACATCGCCCTTGAGGGCATCATGACGATCGGCGCAGTGGCCGGCGCGCTTGCGCTCTGCCTCCTGCCCGAGACGATGCCCGCATTCCTCATCGTCTTGATCTCGATTCTGGTCGCCTGCGCCGCCGGCGTGATCTATTCCGCGCTGCTGGCGTTCGCTTCCATCAATCTAAAAGCAGACCAAACGATCGGCGGTACGGCGCTGAACCTGATGGGCACGGCTCTGGCTCTTGTCTTTGTCAAGAACTACAACCTGACCCATTCCGGTAATCAGTCGCCGAAACTCGCCTACAACAACTCGCCCTTCATTTTCAACATCGGACCAATCACCGTGAACGTCTTCGTGTTCCTCGGCATTGCGCTTCTGGTGATCTCCTTCATCCTGATGTACAAGACCAAGTTCGGTCTCCGGCTGCGCGCCTGCGGCGAGCATCCGCAGGCTGCCGCGTCCGTTGGCATCAACGTCTACACCATGCGCTGGGCCGGCGTTCTGATCTCCGGCTTCCTGGGCGGCCTCGGCGGCTTCGCCTACGTGGTCCCGTCCGTCAGTATCTGGAACTTCGAGCAGGGCGTTGCCGGCATGGGCTTCCTCTCGCTGGCAGTTATGATCTTCGGTGCATGGCACCCGATCAAGATCTTCGGCTGCGCGCTGTTCTTCGCGGTGTTCAAGGCTCTCGCGGACATCGCGGACTCCACCTTCCTCGGCCAGCTCAATCTGGCGAAGGAAATCTATCGTATGATGCCCTTCATCGCCTCTCTGATCGTTCTGGCGTTCACTTCCAAGAAGTCCAAGGCGCCGAAGGCAGAAGGTATTCCTTACGACAAAGGAATGCGATAAACTCAATTACAGCATTGTCCTATCCCCGTTCGGGGATAGGACAATGACTGTTATTAGAAGACTCGCAGGCAACCTACCCCTTACGGAGGATATAAAATGTCTAAAATTATTGTCATCGGCATTGCAGGCGGCTCCGGCAGCGGCAAGACGACCCTGATGAAAAATCTGATCGCGCGCTTCCAGGACGACGTGACCGTGCTCAGCCATGATAATTACTACCGTCCCTACGAAGAACTCAGCATCGAGGAGAGGAAGAAGGTTAACTACGACCATCCCGATGCTTTCGATACGGAAATGATGATCGAGCACCTGCGCCTGCTCAAAGCGGGGCAGGCGATCGAGTGCCCGATTTACGACTATACGACCTATTCGCGCTGCGAGGAGACGACCCGCGTCGAACCGCGCAAGGTCATCCTGGTCGAGGGCATCCTGATCTTCGAGAACAAGGTGCTCTGCTCGCAGATGGATATCAAGATCTTCGTCGATACGGACGCGGACGTCCGCCTGATCCGAAGGATCCGGCGCGACGTCGCCAAGCGCGGCAGAAGCCTCGAATCCGTCCTGAATCAGTACCTCGCGACGGTCAAGCCCATGCACGAGCAGTTCGTCGAGCCCAGCAAGAAGAACGCGGATCTCGTCGTGCTCGAGGGCGGCAAGAACCTCGTCGCGCTGGAAATGATCATCGACCGCATCCAGCGGCACATCGACGAGGAACAATGATAAGCAAAACAACGTGGTCAGACTCTCGAGCCTGACCACGTTTTGCTTTTCAATTCTGTCATTGCCCGGCTGGTCCGGGCAATCTATGCATATGACGCTTTCCTATGAAACGATGCACGTGCCATACCTGCAACGGACAGATTCCCGTCAGCCTGCGGCTGCGGGAATGACGGAACTGCTTTTTGCCTCCGCTGGATAAGGTTTGGTTTTCAAACAAGAACGGTGCGGACGCTTTGCGCCTGCACCGTTCTTTGAATCTATTGCACGTGTGTGTGATTGTTGATGTGATCGATGCAGTAGCAGAAGTACCCCGCGCATTTGGAACAGTAGCGGAACTCCAGATCCGGACAGTCCGTGTCCGTCCTGCCGCAGACCGTGCACTTGTGGCGGTACGGGCGTTCGCCGGTGGGGGCGCGGTAGTTCTTCGCCCAGTCCGGGCTGGGCTGCGCTTTCGGTTCCGGCTGTTTCTTTCGCCTCTGATAGACTTTCGGCGGCACGAAGAGATTTTTCACGTTCCGGCCAAAGAAAAGGAAGTAGTTGATCAGCGCGATCAGCGGCGCGGTGCCGAAGATGATCACGTAGTACCAGAATACGTTGCCGCCGAGCGAGCGCATCGGAAGCACGATTTCGAGGATCTCGACGACGGTCCACACGATATCGACCAGCGCCATCCAGCGCATTTTGATCGGAATGATCATAAACAGATAGATCTTATGCTCCGGGATAAGCGTCGCGGCCGCGAGGAAGAGCGACATGTTGATGAAGGACGCGGACACGAAAATGTTGATCGACGCGAAGGCGTACAGCAGGATACCCGCAAGGTCCATCAGCAGCAGACCGCAGAAATAGTACAGGTTGAACTTCAGCGTTCCCCAGTTGTTCTCCAGGATGCTCCCGATCCAGTAATAGAAGAACAGTGCGAGCGCCTTGAAAAAGATCAGAGAGATTTCACAGATAAAGGTGAACGGATAGCTGAACAGCCGCCAGACCTGACCGGCCAGGATCCGCTCGGCGTCGAAGCGGAGCAGTTCGTAGACGTTGATATTCTTAGCTGACAGGAACAGCGCGAGCACGTAGACGACCACGTTGCCGATGCCGATATACAGCATCAGATTCGGGATGCCCTTGCTGCGGTTTCTGTACAGGAAGCGGTTAGCGTCACGTTTCAGATTGCCCATAGAATCCCTCCTTCGGATGATCCCTATTCTAACGGATTTTTCTCCGCTTGTCTATAAACTTTCTTTGAATTTTGTCCGATGATTGAAAAAAAGCGGCTTCTGTGCTATGATAAACAGAGAAATTTCGGAGGTAGTAGCCATGAGCCACGTCAGAGATACGTCCCTCGCCGCCTACGGCAGAATGAAGATCGAGTGGGTGCGCGACTTTATGCCCGCGCTGGTCGCGATCCGCGAGCGCTTCGAGCGCGAACAGCCCTTCGCGGGGAAGAAGATCACCATTTCCATCCACATGGAGGCGAAGACCGCCTTTCTTGCGCTCTGCCTCGCGGCGGGCGGCGCGGAGGTCCACGCGACCGGCTGTAATCCGCTGTCCACGCAGGACGATGTCGCCGCGGGACTGGCGTCCATGGGCGTCGAGACCTACGCGATGCACGGCGTCAACGCCGACGAATACCGGCAGCTTCTGGTCGAAGCTCTGTCCTGCCATCCCGATCTGATTATTGACGACGGCGGCGACCTTTTAGACCTCCTGAGCGGCGATTATGCCCATCTGGGCGACAGAATCATCGGCGGCGCGGAGGAGACGACCACCGGCATCCACCGGCTCTACGCCCGCGCGAAGGAGGGCTTGCTGCCCTTCCCGATGATGAACGTGAACGACGCGAAGTGCAAGCATTATTACGACAATAAGTACGGCACGGGTCAGTCCGTCTGGGACGCGATCATGCACACGACCAACCTGCTCGTCGCGGGAAAGACGGTCGTCGTCGCGGGCTACGGCTACTGCGGCCGCGGCGTCGCCATGCGCGCGAAGGGGATGGGCGCGAACGTCATCGTCACGGAGATCGACCCGATCAAGGCTTTGGAGGCGTCGATGGACGGCTGCCGCGTGATGCCGATGGACGAGGCCGCGCCGCAGGGCGATCTTTTCGTCACCGTGACCGGCTGCCGCGACGTTATTACGCGCCGTCATTTTGAAGTCATGAAGAACAATGCCTTCCTCTCCAACGCGGGGCATTTCAACGTGGAGGTCAACGCGGAGGAGTTGGAGGCAATGGCGGTGCGCGTCTTCAAACGCCGCAACGACATCGTCGGCTACGAGCTGCCGGACGGCAGAGTGCTCAACCTGCTCGCCGAGGGGCGCCTCGTCAACCTCGCCTCGGGCAACGGCCATCCCGCGGAGATCATGGACACGAGCTTCGCCGTGCAGGCGCTGTCGCTGGAATATATGCTCCGCCACGGCGCGAAGATGGAAAAGCAGGTCTACGAGGTGCCGCGCGAGATCGACGACGCGGTTTCCCGCCTGAAGCTCGACGGCGCGGGTTTCAAAATCGACGTCCTGACTCCCGAGCAGGAGGCCTACCTCTCCGGCTGGAAGGTGTAACGGAAATGAGAAAATGCGCGTTTATTCTTCTCGCATTGGCACTGGTTTCTTTGCTGGAAGGTTGCTCTTTGTTTTCTCAAAAACCGATTGAATTCAAGTTATATCAGAATGAGGAGCAAATCACGGAAATATCCCGTGTTTTTGTAACGGAAGATGAAGCATTGAGCCAGTCAAGCATTGATGTCAAGGAAACTGTAAGCGGCGAACAGCTTGTTACAGCCATCGGAGCACTGCGCGAGACGCCATGCAAGGAGCCTGCGTTTGAACCGCGCGATACGCCATATGGAGCATGTTTCATGATCAAATACGCAGACGGCAGTTTTCAACTGCTGTCCGAATGCCGGAATGATTACTTCGATAAAGAGTATCACAGCCAAGGTTACCAATCATTAGACTTCGATCTTGAAGAGTTCAATTCTTTATGGGAAAAGGGCTTTGGAGATTAATTAAATCATGTAGAGTCAATCCGAAAACGGGATTTTGCGTATTAGCGGGAGACTGAAGCGTGGAGCTCCCTGCGCTGCTCATTGCAGCGTAGGGAGCTGTATTGTAAAACATCTGCGTGACTTGCGGGAACTTTCCGCGTCTTGTAACGTCTTATTTTCAGCGGGGCGGTGCCCCCAAAAAACTGCGCTGAAACCCGGCGCAGAGAAATCATGTTTTTTTGACAAGGAGAAAAGCCTTATGAAAAAAGGAATTGCTCTGCTTATGATCCTTTTGCTCGTCGCCGCCCTCTTTGCGGGCTGCGGGGACGAGCCTGCCGTGAAGGAGACCGAACTGCCCTCGGAGACCCCCACGGAGGCGATCCCCGACGACGTGTTCCGCTTCACCCGCGAGAACTTCCCCCGCATGGACGGCTCCACCGCCTGCGTTCCGCTGGGCCAGGCGCTTGCCTCCGTCCTTTTGGGCGAGAGCCGCGACGACGTGGCGGATCTGGTGCAGTTCAACCGCACCACCCAGTCCTTCCGCAACCTGATGGCGGGCGAAGCCGACATCCTGATCTCCGGCGAGCCGAACAAGGCGGTCTGGGACGAGATGGAGGAGAATCATTTTGAGGCGGATACCTATATTTTCGGCCGCGACGCGCTGGTCTTCGTGGTCAATGAGAACAATCCCGTGGACAACCTCACCACCGATCAGATCCGCGACATCTACTCCGGCAAGATCACCAACTGGAAGGAAGTCGGCGGCGAAGACGCTCCGATCATCGCCATCCAGCGCAACGAGGGCGCGGGCTCTCAGGCGTTGATCAAAAAGCTCGTGATGAAGGACGTGGAGATGGCGGAAGCGCCTGCGGAATACGTCGCGGGCGGGATGGGCGAGCTGATGTCCGTGGTAAAGAGCTATGACAACTCGGCCAACGCCATCGGGTACTCGGTCTACTACTATGCCCATGATATGGAGATGGCGCAGGGGCTGAAGCTGCTGAAGGTGGACGGCGTCGAGCCGTGCAGACAGACCATCCGGGACGAGACCTACCCCCACCTCAACGCCTATTACTGCGTGATCGCCCACGACACCCCCGAGGACAGCCCCATCCGCTATCTCTACAACTTTATCATGAGCGAGGAAGGCCAGCGCCTGATCGACAGCGAGGGCTACGTCTCCGTGATGCAATTCGACGAAAACTGATCGTTCAGCCGGAAACTGCGGAAAAGGAGGAATCCTGATGAATGCCAAACGCGCCTTCGCGCTGAGCCTTGCGCTGCTGCTGCCGGTATCTCTGCTGTCCGGCTGCGGCACGCTGCGGCTGGGCAGGGGAAACGCGAGATTAGAAACCGGTCTGCCCGAAGAACCGGCGCCTACGGAGCCGGCGGTCCGGCATCCCCGCGCCGTAGACGTCGGCGGCGTCAGCATTTACGTTGACGACACCCAATATGAGCGGTATCAGCCCGCCGAGGAGATCTGCACGCCGATCTCCGACGGGCCGCTGGATGAATTCGTGCCCGCGACGAGCTACGGCGACGTCTTCCCCTACGTGGCGGGACGGCTCTTCACCAGCACGGAGGACGGCTACAGCTGGGGCGACTGCTATCTCTACGGCCTTGCCGACAGCAAGGGCCGTATGCTCACCGACGGCATATACACCGCCGCCTACCCTCTGTACTGCTATGTTCCGGGCAGTTACGACTACGTACAGCTGCCGTTTTTGCAGGTGACCCGCTACCGCGACGCGTCTGTGATCCATCACGAAGAGGAATACGGCGAATGGGATGAGATCAACGCGACGCGCGAGACCGCGCTGATCTCCATGGACGGCAGTTTTCTGCTTCCGTTTTCCGACTGGTCCTTCGAGGGCTTCCCGGATTGCATCGTTGCTATACGCGGCAGCGCGTGGGACGATTCCGCGGCATCGCGGCAAAAGGGGTTCACGGTCTTTGACCTGCATGGAGAGGTCCTGTTTGACAGTGCTGTTCTCGCCGTCGATTCCGACTGCGACAACGTCTGGATGCAGGAGTCCGAGGGCATTCTGCAGGTCAGCCAGGCATGGTACGATGACGACGCTTTCAACCGATACCGCGTCGACTACTACGACCTCACCGGCAGGCATATTCTGGGGCCGTACCAAAACGGCAGCGCGTTTGCGGACGGCCTTGCCTGCGTCAGCACCGACGGCATCAACTACGGCTACGTCGACCGCAGCGGAAGGTGGGTGATCGAACCGCAGTATCTTTCCTGCGAGGAGTTCCAGAACGGATACGCGGTCCAGAGCCGTTACAGCGGGTGGGACTGGAAGACCTCGGTCGTGCTCGATACCGCCGGTCGGGAAGTGTTCACGAGCGACGCGGATTGGGTCTATCTGCAGGACGGCATGATCTGCGCCGACGGCGGATACGACTATGACCTGCAGGCCAGCTGCAGCGAATACTACGACCTGGACGGCAATTTGCTCTTCGACGGCTGTGTCTATGTGGAACGGATCGGCGAAACGACGTATCTTGTCCACGAGGAACTGGGAGAAAGCTCGGTGCGGTTTGTGGATAAGGCCAACCCGGAGAGGGAAGTCGCTGTTACCGACATTGATTCCGGTCTCATACATGCCGCCGTCTGTCAGGACGGAGAGCTCCGAAAGGGCTATGTCTGGACCGACAGAAGCGGCAGGTTCTGCCTGATCGATGAGGATACGCTGGAGATCACGGAACTGCCCGGCGGAAAAGTCAGCGACGAGGAGATATATCAATACTACTCCACGGGACGACAGGTGGACGCGGTCACCGGAAGGGTATGGTATCTGGCCAGGGAAAAGGGGCACTGGGTGCTCTTCGGGGAGGACGGCGATCTGATCATGCGCTTTTCCAGCGACTCGATACCGTACATCATAAACGGCTATATCTGCGCCTTAGACGAGACCTCGTGCACCGTCTACGACACTTCGGGAAAGGTCGTCTTCCGCCGCCATCTGGACGCGGGAGATTGAGGCGTTCGGCCGAAAGGCGAAAAAATACAGCAAGGCCGCACCCGAGAGGGTGCGGCCTTGCTCTTTTGATTGGCACAAGAATTGCAATCGTATTTGCAGTTCCAGACATATAGAAAGAAAGCAGCAACAAGTCTGTCATTGCGAGACCGACAAAGTCGGTCGCTGTGCCTCTCGACGCGGGACACTTTTCCGAAAATGAGGCAACGTAGGGAGGCATGCCCACATGCCTCCGCGATTACCGAAAGCCATCCGAAAGCAGCGCGCGGAGGCGTCAGGGGACGCCTCCCTACGACGCTTTTTCCAGCGCAGCGTCTAAACCTGCAACGGACGGATTGCCCCGTTCGGGGCAATGACAGCTTTGAAAGCGACTTCTTCTTAGTCATTGCCCGCTTGTCGTGGCAATCTGTGCCTCTCGACGCGGGACACTTTTCCGAAAATGAGGCAACGTAGGGAGGCATGCCCACATGCCTCCGCGATTACCGATAGCCATCCGAAAGCAGCGCGCGGAGGCGTCAGGGGACGCCTCCCTACGACGCTTTTTCCAGCGCAGCGTCTAAACCTGCAACGGACGGATTGCACCCGCAATTTGCTCCGCAAACCTCGCAATGACACGGAACGGGAATTGCGCAAACAACAGCAAGGCCGCACCCGAGAGGGTGCGGCCTTGCTGTATTTTTTCATTCTATTATCCGAGCTTGTTCTTGAGACGGAACAGCAGGCGGACGGTGCGGTAGCGCTTTTTGTCGATCAGCCGGAACGCCAGCTTCTTGTTGCCGTCCAGTTTGTCAAGATACGGATTCTCGCGGAAGCGCGGGAAGTTCTTTTCCATGTAGGCGCGGAAGTCCGCGATCAGGTGGTGCTTCCGGTCGATGAGCAGGACGCGCACCGTGGCGGCGAGCCAGAGGTGCTGGATCGCCTGGAACTCAATCGCGTCGCGGTACGTTTCGTAATAGCCGTGTTCCCTGTACCAGCCGAGGATGTCGTCGTAGGCGTAGAGGATCTCGACGTTGCGCTCGCTGTTCTTGTTGTTCATCGCGCTGCCCTCGCGCTGGAGGTAGTGATAGTAGCACCCGGGCAGGCGGATCGCCGTCTCCGCGACGGCGAGGATCTTGGTGACGACGCGGATGTCCTCGTACCAGACCTTTGTCGCGAAGGAGATGTCGTACTCCGTAAACAGCTCGCGGCGGTAGGCACGGTTCCACGGCGCCATCACGCCGAAGAAGAGACCGGGCTCGTCTTTGACCTCCAGCAGCCTGCCGGGCGCGACGAGCTCGTGCAGCTCGCCGACCTTTTTGCCGTCCTTTTCCACCTCCGCGCCGTAGAGGATCAGGTCAGCGGGCGTGGCGCGGATGGTTTCCTTGAGATCGGCGAGGAAGTTGGCGGAGAGGTAGTCGTCGCCGTCGATAAAGAGCAGATAGTCGCCTGTGGACAGCGCGACGCCGTGGTTCCGCGCCGCGCCCGCGCCGCCGTTCGGCTGATGGACGGCACGGATCTTATCCGGGTACCGCTGCGCGTAGTCGTCGCAGATGGCGCCGCAGCCGTCGGGCGAGCCGTCGTCCACCAACAGCAGTTCATAATCCTGACAGGTCTGCGCTAAGACGGAGTCGATGCACTTCGGCAGGTAGGCTTCGATCTTGTAGATCGGCACGATCAGACTGAAAGTCGGCATACGCTGTCCTCCTTTGTTGTTCTGCCTCTATTATATCCGCTCCCTGCAAAAAAAGCAAGATGATCAGAGCAGCAGCGGCTGCACTTGTTCGCCGCGCAGGGCCGCGGCGGCGGTCGCGGAGAGCTGCTCCATATCCGCGACGAGGCTGTAGGGCTTTCCCTGCGGGCTGTCCTGCCCGAAGGGGACGAAATAGTAGTGCTTTCGGTTGAGCAGCTTGCCGATGTTCTCCGCGCTCGCGGAAAGGCCGTCGTTCGTCGAGATCGCCAGCACGACCGGCCGGCCGTTGCGCAGGTGCGCCTTGCAGGCGAAGGTCACGGGGGAGTCCGCGATCCCGTTCGCGATCTTGCCGAGCGTGTTGCCCGTGCACGGCGCGACGATCATCAGGTCCAGCAGCTTCTTCGGGCCGAAGGGCTCCACTTCGGCGATCGTGTGCAGGGCCTTCGCGCCGCAGATCTCCTCGACCTCCGCGATAAAGTCCGCCGCCGCGCCGAAGCGGCTGTCGATCGTATAGCCCGCCTCGGAGAAGACGGGGATCACCTCGTAGTCCCGCGCCAGCGCGCGCAGGGCGTCGATCGTCTTCCGGTAGGTACAGAACGAGCCGCACAGGCCGAAGCCGACGGTTTGTTTCATGGCGTTTCCTCCCTTCGAATATCGTCCAGAATGTTCTGCGCGTAGATCGCGCCGGCGGACTTCGGCGCGCAGTGTCCCGGCAGTCCCGGCGCAAAGAGACAGTTGATTCCTTTCGCTTTGCAGTATTCCTGCGAAAAGCCGCCGGGCAGGGAAGCGAGCTCAATCAGCAGACAGTCGGGACTGAGACGGTCGAGCTGTTCCTCTGCCAGTATCGTCGCGGGAACGGTATTGAATAGGAAATCATATTGCGAAAGCCCGTGGAGATACTTCCCGGTCAGGTCGGTCTGCAAGCCCATTGCCTCGGCGAGCGCGAGGTCGGTCGGCTTTCGCGCCGCGACGGTCACGCAGGCGGACAGCCCGTGCAGCTTCCGCGCCAATATTTTGCCGATCCGGCCGAAGCCGATCACGAGAACGTTCGCGCCGTGCAGGGTGATCGGCGCGTGATCCATCGCGAGCTGGATCGCGCCCTCCGCGGTCGGAATGGCGTTCGCGGTCGTCATCGGCTCGGTGCCGTAGAGATCGCGCACCTTCGCGCCGTGGTGCTCCAGCGCCTCGCGCCACGCGCCGAACAGCCCGCCGTACACCGTGCTGTCCGCGTCGACGTGGTGCAAAACTTCCTCCATCGGAACGGCGGAATGCCCCCGCACCAGCGCGCCCTGAAAGGACGGGAAGGGGAGGATCAGCCGTTCGATATAAAAGGGCAGCGGTTCGTCCGGCGCGTCCGGCACGCCGAAGCAGCGGACCGTATGCCCGTTCGCCTGCAAATGCTTCGCCGCCCAGTAGTTCCGCCGGTCTCCGCCCAGTACCCAGAATTCCATGCGTATCCCTTCTTTCCTTTATCCCATGCTATGCATTTTTTGCAAATTGGTGAAAAGAGTTGTTGCCACGGACGGCAAGGTGCGCTATAATGAATTCAGAAAGAAAAGGAGAGAGAACGCTATGGAACCCCATGGTTTTATCCATGATATGCTGGACGTGAAACTGCTGATCCTGTATATAATGGCACGGGTGATGTACCCGGTGGATCTGCAGAAAATATATGAGCTTTCCTTCCAGGACGACTGCCTGAGCTATTTCGATCTGGCGCAGGCGGTGCCGCAGATGGTCGCGAGCGGCCACCTGGAAGAGGTCGAGGGCGGCCGCTTCGTCATCACGGAAAAGGGCAGGGAGACCTGCGAGGTGACGGAGGACGCCGTAGCGTATCCCGTCATGCAGCGGGCGCAGGCGGCGATCGAGAAGTTCAACCGCGCCATGCGCCGCAGCAGCTTCGTCAAGACGAACATCGTCAAGCGCGAGGGCGGGGATTTCTCCGTCCAGCTCAGCCTGAACGACGAGGTCAGCGACCTGCTCAAGATGGAGCTGATGGCGCCGACGCAGGGACATGCCCGCCGTTTGGCGAACGCGTTCGAGGAGAACGCGGAGTTGATCTACCGGGTCATCATGGACCAACTTCTGGCGCAGAAAAAGGAAGACACTTGAAATCCGGGAAATCTATGTTATAATATAGACAGCAAAGGTCCTACAACACGAAAGGAGCGACTACCATGAAATTCCAGTTTACCGAGAAGAAAGTCAGCCTGCCCTCCAACGTCCACGCTTATGCTGAAAAGAAAGTCATGAAGCTTGAGCGGTTTTTCCGGGACGACGCGGAGGCACTCGTCGCCTTTTCCGTAGAAAAGGATCGTAACAAGGTCGAGATTACGATCCACGCCGCAAACACCTTCTTCCGTGCAAGCGAGGCAACGTCCGACATGTTCGCGTCTATCGACGCCGCGGTCTCCACGATCGAGCGTCAGATCCGCAAGAACAAGACCCGCCTTGCTCGCAGACTCCGTCAGGACGCCTTCGTCCGCAGCGCAGAGGTCACCTCCTTCGCGCCGGAACCCGAGGAGAACAACTTCGAGATCGTCCGCTTCAAGGAATTCCCGATGAAGCCGATGACCCGGGAAGAAGCGATCCTCCAGATGAATCTGCTGGAGCACAATTTCTTCGCATTCAAGGATGAAGAGAACAATCAGGCGTTTGCAGTGGTCTACAAGAGAAACGACGGCGGCTACGGTCTGATTGAAAATAACGAGTAAAACAAACGAATAAGCGCCTCCGGCTTTCGGCCGGAGGCGCTTTTGCAAGCAATTACAAGAATAAGCCGTGCGTTTTTCGCACGACTTATTGTTTGACCTCTTGCAGGCGTCTGTCCTGAATTTTGTAGATGTGGTCGCACAGGGAGAGAACGCTCGGCCGGTGCGTGGAAATGATGCAGGTTTTGTTCGGCAGGGCGGCGATATTCTGCAGCACCTGCTCCTCCGTCTCCAGATCGAGGGCGGAGGTGACCTCGTCCAGCAGCATGACCGGCGCGTCCGCCAGGACGGCGCGCGCGATCGCGAGACGCTGATTCTGGCCGATGGAAAGGGAACTGCCGCGCTCGGACATCACGCTGTAGATCCCGTCAGGCAGTTCGCGGACAAAGTTCTCCGCGCAGGCGACCCGCAGAGCGGCGTAGATCTCGTCGTCGCTTGCCTCCGGACGCACCAGACGCAGCGTGTCCGCGATCGTTCCGGTGAAGATCACGTTATCCTGCGGCACATAGGCGAACAGGCTTCTCGTTGCCGGCGAGACCGGCACGGACCTGTCGCCGCCGATCAGCTCCAGCGTGCCGGAATCCGGATTCAGCAGGCCGAGCAGGATACGGAACAGGGTGGTCTTGCCGCTGCCGGACTGGCCGACGATCGCAACGACCTCGCGCGGCTGGACTTCCAGATCGACGCGCTCCAGAACAGTGGAGCGATCCTGATAAGAAAAGCAAAGATCCTTTACGCGCAGGCAGAGATCCGCGTCGCGGATCGCGTCGGCCGCGCTTGTGTCCCCCTCCGGTTCGCGCGGAAGGTTGAAGATCGTCATGATTCGCTGCGCGCTGACCGTGCAGTCGATCGCCGTGGGGACGAGCTTGAACAGGGCGGAGAGGGCGGAGGAAAGATACCCGGCCAGTTGAATGAAGAGCACCATCGTGCCGAAATCGATCGCCCCGTCCCAGAGACGGTATGCGCCCCAGCCGAGACAGAGATAGCTCGCGACCATGCCGATCGTGGAGAGCAGAGACGAGTTGAGCACGGTGACGTAGTTGTGCTTCATCGCGGTGTCGTAATAGAGCTGCTGCACCTGATCCAGTTTGGACCGGAAGGAGCCGACCAGATTGAACGCCTTGATCGACTGCGCGTTCTGGAAGGCTTCTTCGTTGAACGCCATCATATCGCTGCTGACCGTGCGCATCTCGTTGCTGAATTTCCGCAGCTTGCGCACGAAGGGCTTGGCGATCAGCAGGGAGATCGGCGCGCT
The DNA here is from genome assembly GCA_905233385.1 of uncultured Oscillospiraceae bacterium. Taxonomy (GTDB): domain Bacteria; phylum Bacillota; class Clostridia; order Oscillospirales; family Oscillospiraceae; genus JAZOXB01. The sequence goes on along the minus strand of CAJOEH010000014.1, from coordinate 5,491 downwards.
GAGCAGGGTGAACAGCGCCATGGTCGGGTCATAATACAGGATGACGAGCAGGGAAGCGACAAACTGCGCCGTTTTCACGACGAGGGTCGGCACCCAGCCGAGCACACTGCCGGCGATGTTGCTGACGTCAGCGTTGATGCGGTTGAGCAGGTCGCCGGAGTGGTACTGCTGGAGCGCCTGCCAGTCCGTGTTCAGGAAGACGCCGAAGACTTCGGCGCGCAGCTCGTTGGAGACGCGCAGATTGATCTTCGCGCTGTAGCGGCTGGAAATCGCGCCGAACAGAATGCTGAACAGGGCGAACAGTACGACCAGAATGCCGTTCTGCAGTACGTGCCAGCCCTTCTGCGCGATGATATAATTGATCAGACTCTTGGTCAGCACGGCGGACACCATGCTCAGCACGGTGGTCGCCAGACCGATCAGGATAAAGAGCAGGATCGACTTTTTATACGCCCGCGTATGGGTATAGATCCAGCGGGTCTCGCACCAGACGTCGTGCAGAAGACCGCGGTTCAGTTTCCGCAGACCGCGCATAGAGTCAGCTCCTTTCTCTCATTGGATCGGATCAGTCGCTCTGTTCCGTTTCGTTTTCTCCCGCGGTGGCTTCGTTGATCTGCTGCGTCAGCTCTTCCGCGGTGTCAGACGCGTCGTCATAACGGCTGTAGCGTTTTCTGCCGTAACCGTAGGAATTGTTGGAGTATTTGTAGCCGTAGCTGTAGCCGTATCCGGCGCTGTATTTGGAGCCGTAGCCGTAGCGGGTCGTACCGGCCTGCGTCACGTTCAGGACGCAGCCGATGAGGTTGATGTCGTTCGTCGAAAGCGTCTCGATGGAGGTCGAGATCTGCAGGGTGCTCGCCATATCCTGGCGGACGATATAGAGCGTCGCGTCCGCGTATTTCGCGAGTGTGGCCGCGTCGGACAGAATGCCGGCAGGCGGAGAGTCGATGATGATATAGTCCATCCTCCGGCGCAGGATGTCAAGCACCTGTTTCATTCGCGGCGTATCGATCAGCGCCTGCGGCTGATCCACGGTCTTGTCGCCGGAGAGCAGCAGCAGGGTGGAGTTCGGAACGGTGAGCAGACGGAAATTATCGCCGGTGCCGGAGAGAAGATCCGGCAGGCCGTCCGAGGGCTCGCTGACGCCGATGGTGTCCTTCAGAGACTGCTTGCGCAGGTCGCCGTCGATCAGGATGACCTTTTTGCCCTCCTGCGCGAGCGAAAGCGCGAGGTTGGTCGCGACCGTCGTTTTTCCTTCGTGCGGGAGGGTGCTGGTGACGAGCAGGATCTGCTGGTCCTTGTCCCAGAGGATCTTCTGCACCTTGATGCGGAGGTTGCGGATGGATTCGTTGAAAGTCGACATGACGCGCGGGTTCGTGATGGTCAGCGACAGATTGGACTGGTTGGAATGCTTTTTCATCTTGACGCTCGGCACGTAGGCAAGACATTTCAGACTGACGAGCTTCCGCAGATCCTCCGCGGAGTGCACGGTCTTTCTCGTCAGGGAAAGCAGGAAGATCGCGACGATGCCCAGAAGGAAAACGGGGACGGCTAGCTTCATGGCTGCGCCGAAAGCGTCGTTATAGTTGTCGGGGCTGGTGGGCGGCGACTGCGGCTCGTTGATGATAAAGATCTGCGTATCGCCGAGGACGTTGCTCGCCGCCTGCGGATAGACCGTGATCGCCGCCCGCATCAGATCAAAAGCGTCCTGCGGATCCGCAGAGGTCGCGGTCATGGTGAACAGCGCGGCGTCCGCGGTCGCGACCGCGGTGATGTTGCCGCTGATCGGGCGGCCCAGTTCCAGCTGCAGGAGCATCATCGTGTTTTCACTGCGGATGATATAAGGGAAAGTCTCCGAAAGCATTTGCGCAGCGTTGCTGTCCAGCCAGGAGCTTCGGGCGATGATGTCCGTGGTCGACGCGTAGCTCGCGTGAACGGAGAAGACTACGGAGGAAGAATAGACGGGGGTATAGCTGCGGCTGGATCTGTAGTAAGCGAAGGCGCCGGCACCGATCGCCAGCGCGAGCGCAAACCAGACCAGGCGTTTGGCGGCGTTGTAGAAGTTGTGGAGAACAACGGCAAAGTTAAAATCCAGAATACCGGAGGCCTTCTTATCATCCATTCTCTGCATCCTCCTTCTTCAGCTTCTCTTTCCCGGAGGAGGCCTTCTTGTCCTTGCGGCTGCGGCCGTAGCCGTAACCGTAGTTGTGTCCGTAACCGTAGCCGTAGCCGTAACCGTAACCATAGCCGTAGCCGTAACCGTAGCCGTGCGAGCCGGAGGGCAGTACCGCGGCGCGGAAGGAATGCACGTTATTCAAAACAAAGCCGAGACATGCGGAGCGGGACTCGTTGAGCGTGTCAAGGGCGTCGTTGACAGCGATCGCGGGGACGAGATCCTGGCGTACGACCAGAATCGAGGCGTCCGCGGCTTCCGCCATGACGTCGGCATCTGCGAAGAACCCGAGCGGCGGGGTATCGATGATGATATAACTGAAGTTCTTGCGCAGCACGGCGAAGATCGGACGGAAGGAGTCGGCGGAGAAGGCTTCCATTTTGCGGCGGCGGACGCCGGAGGAGAACAGCGTATGCAGATGGGTGGTATCCGAATGCTTGACAGCCGCAAGTACGCTCTCCTCGGTGAAGCCCTTGGTCAGGAAGGTGCCGAAATCCGTCCCTGCTTTGACCGGATGCTCAAAGATCAGAGACTGCGCCGGCTTGCGCATATCGCCGTCGACGAGGAGCACCCGGCGGTGCTTCTGCGCAAGAGACAGGGCGATGTTCGCCGCGACGGTGGATTTGCCCTCGTTTTCACTGCAGCTCGTGATGACGAAGATCTGCTTGCGGTCTTTTTCGTGCGCCCGCTCGACCGAGACGCGGAGCTGATGGATCGTTTCCGAGTAATAGAAGCTGCACAGCGGATCGGTGATCAGCAGAGAGGTTTTCTTGCGGGTCAGCCTGCTGCGGAGCGTGCGCTTTTTCTTTTCATGATAGACCGTTGCCAGCAGCTTGCCGTCTATCTGCTGCTTTGCGCCGACGGTGGTCTGCACCGTGTCCGCCTGCAGGCAGGTCATGACGAGTATGAGGATCATCGCCGCTGCGCCGAGCGGCGCGGACAATTTGAGCAGCAGCTCTCTGGAGGAGCCGCCGGACGCTTGCGCGGCGATCGTCGGACCGTTGATGTTGTCCAGTATCATGGAAGAGAAGACCGGCTTGGAGTATTCCGTATGACATTCCATGATCGCCAGGGCGCTCTTGTAGGCAAGCTCTGGCGACGACGCGGTTACGTCCATGTTAAGAATATTGGTGCTGCTCGGCGCGTTTACTTTGACCGTGGCGGGGAAGGAGGATAATCCCATCCGCTTCGCGGCCGCCGCGCGCACGAGATCGCTCGAAAGCAGCTCGCCGAACTGCTCGGCGACGGTGGTGGAGGCGGCGAGACTGCCGAGCTGACTGCTGCTTGCGCGAGAGGTGACGGAGAAGGTGATCGTGCTGGTATATCTCGGCGACAGCGCGAGCCGTTGGCCCAGATAGACGCTCATGACAACGATCAGCGCGGAAAGCATGACCAGCCAGAAATATTTGAAGACAAACCGGATGATACAGTACAGGTCAAAGTGATCCCACGAGATCCGTTTCTTTTCTTCCATACGCGCCGCCTCCTTATTCCACGACGACCGTCAGGATCACGGTGAACGTGAGGTCCCTGGCGTTCGTATAGGAGTATGAAACGTTGGTACAGCCGCGCTTGCTGGTGTCCAACTGGCTCATGTCGATGTTGATATCCTCCGCGCTCAGCAGCGAGCCGCTGGAGCTCTCACGCGCACTGACGATATAGCTGCGCATCTGCTCTTCGGTCAGCACTTCGTTCATTTTCGCATAGATCAGATACTCGGAAAGACGGATGATGGGGTGGCGGGAGGTGGAGCTCTGGATGATGACCGGGACCGTCGCGACGGCGGTATCGCCGCTGCTGTTCATGACCTGCACGGTGATCGGATAGACGCCCGGTTCCGTGATGGAGACGGAGGCGGACGACAGACGGATCCGCTGCGTGATATCGCCGTCGATGACGTCCGACGCGCTCAGACGCCCCTCCAGCGTGATCTTGCTGCTGACGTTGAAGCTCAGAGGCTGGGAGAGCGCAAAACGCGGCTTGCGGTAGTCGGTATAGGTAACGCCTCTGCTGAACGTGCAGTAGTTGGAGGAGGAGTCGAAGACGGCGTAGTAGATCAGGGCGCTGTTTGAGCCGTAGAGCTGGGAGACTCTGCGGACGATGATGCTGTCTGTGAGGTCGCCGTCGACGTTATCCACAGCGGTCAGGCCGCTGCAGAGCTCCGCTTCCGAGGCATGGACGCTCACGTAGACGGGAGCGCCGTCGCAGTAGATCATCGGCGCTTCGTGGTCCATCATGGTGCGGTCATAGAGGAAGAACGCGGAAAACGCAACGGACACCACCAAAAATATGACGATAACGATGATTTGAAGATTTCTCATAAGGAACTCCTTATATTTCGGGAGCAGGGATATGCCTGTCGTGAATGATTCTGTTCGGATTGGTCTCGAGCAGCAGATCGATGTACTGCGGGGAGCAGAAGCGCTCCAGAACCGGCAGCAGGGATCGCAGTCCCGTGGTGCGGTAGCGCGCGTCATGCGCGTCGCTGGCGATCACGTGGGCGATGCCGGAGGCGAGCAGGTGGGTGCCCGCATGAAAGGCCCGTTCGCCGAGCAGGCCGAGGATGCTGCCCTTGTTGAGCTGGATGATATAGCCCTTTGCGAACCAGCTGACCGCGAGCTTCGGATCGCGCTGGACGCAGTCGTAGCGCTCGGGATGGGCGACGACCGGGATCAAGCCGTTTTTCGCGATTAGATCCAGGGCGTTGGTCATACTCTCGGCGGAGCCGTTGAAATTGAACTCCGTCAAAAGGTAGCGCGAATGGTTGAGGGTGACGACGCGGCGATCTTCCAGAAGCCGCCGCAGATTGGAGCGGTGCGCGAAGAGCTCGCAGCCCGGCAGGACGCGCAGGGGAAGCCCGTGCTGTTTCAGCAGGGCGCGGAACATGGCGAAGCACACGTCATAATCTCTGCCGCGGTAGTTGGGGATGTCGTCGCTGATGTTGCAGTGCGGGGTGCAGACGATCGTATCCACGCCCTTCTGCAGGGCGTTCGCAGCCATTTTACAGGCGACGCGGGCGTTCTCCGCGCCGTCGTCGACCCATGGAATGATATGGCAGTGCAAATCAATCATAGCTACCTCCGCTGCAGGACTACAGACCTCTCCATAATATACCTTATAAAATATAACACATCCCGCGCGGTTTTTCAACCGGAAAAAGATACTTTTTTCGCGCTGTAAAATGTCCGGCATCCGCCGCAGCACGCCGGAAAAACGAAAAAGTGTAGGTTTGTCAATGATGTGTTACAGTTTTGCGAAAGAAAAAAGGACGTCTTTGGGCGAGTGCCAGTTGAGTGGTCGCATAGGGAAGCTGTTGTAGTG
>CAJOEH010000013.1:109241-114260 GCA_905233385.1 uncultured Oscillospiraceae bacterium | reverse complement strand
TCCTTCGGTTTTGTCTCGACAACTCAACCTTATCACAGGTCATTCCCATTCGCTATTCTTATTTTCTATTCGCTGTCACACATCATTGTACAACCTACAAAAGCGATACCTGCCGTAAACAATAAGCCCTTGCAATCCTCCGGACACCGTGATATAATTGTGCTGCGGCATAAGTTCATAGTTGTTTTGCACAAGAAGGTGTGCGTTTTTGCCTTCGGTAAAAACGCATGCTCCGTTACGCATACTTTCTTGTGTAATTGAAGAACTTGTGCCGCAGCAAGTGGGGCAGCGTTTTTCGGCGTGCAGCCTCGGCTGCACGCTTTTTTGCGGAGGTACGGGTATGAGTTTGGACTATTTCAAGGACATTCTTTTCGATCTGATCAACGAAAGCGACGCGTTGGATATCGTAGACATTCAGAGCGACGACAGAGCCAATACGTTCCTTGTTTCGATGAAAGACGGATCAACCTATTCCATCCTCGTCACCGCAATCGACAATCACAGCAGGACGGCGCTTCCGTGAAGCGCCGTCCTGTTCTTGCCGCATTCAAAAAAACAAACCACTATATTTTTTGCGCATAGTATGCTATACTGAAAGCACGCAAGCCGAGCGCTTAGAAAAAGAGAGGAAAAAACGATGGCAAAAAGAAGATTCGGCGACAGAAAAGACGCAGCGCTGATCCGCGATATGGACGCGATGCACGTGTTCATGGCGCATTTATACCGCAACCGCACGGATAACGAGGCGTATATCTCCGAGACGATCGACCTCGAGCCGATGCAGAAATGGATCGCCGCGCATAAGGACGAGGAATTCAAGTACACCTACTTCCATATCATCGTCGCGACGATTTTGAAGCTTCTGGTCGAGCGGCCGAAGCTCAACCGCTTCATCTCCGACCGGAAATACTATCAGCGGAATGAGAACATCGCGTCCTTCATTGTCAAACGCGCCTTCACCGAAGAGGCGGCGGAGGGCATGGCGGTCGTCAAGGGCACGGAGGATGACACGATCTTCACGGTGCACGAGAAGATCAAGTCGCAGGTCCTTCCCTGCAAGAACGGCGAGAACAGCGGCACGGAGGACGGCATGGACTTCATCACGAAGATGCCGAACTTCCTGCGCAAGATCGTCCTGTCGACCATTTACCGCATGTCCGTCAAGGGACGGCTGCCGAAGTTCGCTACGGAGGGAGATTCCAACCATTCCTCCGTCTTCGTCACGAACCTCGGCTCCATCGGCCTGAAATGCGGCTATCACCATCTGTCCAACTACGGCACCTGCTCTATTTTCGTCGTCATCGGCGAGAAAAAGCAGACCCCGGCCTTCCACGCCGACGGCAGCTACACCCTGCGCGAGACGCTGGATATCGGCCTGACCGTCGACGAGCGCATCGCGGACGGCTATTACTACGCGAAGACCGTCAAGCTGATGAAGTACATCCTCGAGCACCCGGAGACGCTGGAGGCCGCCTTCAAGACCAAGACCGAAATGGAAGCGCCGGTATAGATCCGGGCGGCTTTCCGCATAACGCAGAACCCCGCTGTTTTCGCAAGAAAACAGCGGGGTTCTGTGCAGGAGCAATCCGAAATGCAGCCGATCGGGCCGAAAACGGAGAAAACCCTGTTCATTTGCGGTCCGATATGTTATAATATTACCGTATCTGCCGGCATCCGCGTGACGGAAGCCGCAGGGAGGAACGAACATGAAACGAATCTGTATCCTTTTGACGCTCGCGCTTTTGCTGGGCTGTCTGGCGGCCTGCGCGGGTGCGCGGCTTCCCGACGAGACGAGGCCTGCCGCTTCAGAAGAGGCTTCGCTGGAGACCGATCCGCCCGCGACCGCGCCGGACGAGACGGCCTTTGCGGCGGACGCCCTGCCGGATTTCACCGTGGACACCGTGACCGGCGGCGTCTACCATCTGTATGACGAAGTGAAGACGCACGAGCTTGTCTTGATCAATCTCTTCGCGACCTGGTGCGGGCCCTGCAAGATGGAGTTCCCGTACCTGGAAGAGGCGTGGGAGCAGACGCGCGACCGCGTCTCCGTGATCGCGCTCTCCGTCGAGCCGACGGACACCCTCGACGCGCTGCGCGGCTTCGCCGACGACCTGGGGCTCAATTTCCCTGTCGCCCGCGAGGACGGCACCGATCTGAGCCGCTTCGTCACCGAGGGCATCCCCACCACGCTGATCGTCGACCGGACCGGCCGCGTCGCCGCGGTGGAGATCGGCGCGAAGCGTTCGGCGCAGGAATTCCTCGACCTGTTCGACGGTTACAGCGGCGAAAGCTACGATCCCGCGCTCTGCACCTATGCGGTCGGCGCCTACGACGTCGACACCTACGCATATGTGGGCGGCGTGGTCGTCAACTTCTGCACCGACACCGCCTGCACGCCGGTCGTAACGACGGAAGACGGTCCGGCGCTCTTCACCGGCGCTCCCGCCGAATACCACGTGCAGATCGTGCAGGCGCCGGACGGCTGGACGGCGGTCGGTGAGACGGAGTTCTACACCGAGGCATACGGCCAAACCTTCTGGCTTCCGTTCCGGGAGGCGGGCGAATGACGCGGAAGATAGCGCTGTGGGCGGCGCTTTTTGCCGCTGCTGTCCTGCTGATCGTGCTGGGCGTCGCGAACGGCGGCGCGCGGGACGCGATGGCAAAGGCGGTCAGGATCTGCATGGAGTGCATCGGCATTGGATAAGCGGCTGAAACGACCGTCGACCCGCCGGCTGATCCAGCTCTACGCGGCGCTGCTCTATAACGCCCACCTCCGGGGCTTCGCCGAAGGACAGATCTATACCGGCTCCCTGAAATCCGTCTGCGTACCGGGTCTCAACTGCTACTCCTGCCCGGGCGCGGCGTTCTCCTGCCCGCTGGGCGCCTTGCAGAACGCGATCTCCGCGTCTGCCGACCGGCCTGCGTTCTACGTCGTCGGCGTGCTGCTCCTGTTCGGGCTGCTGCTCGGACGGGTGATCTGCGGCTTCCTGTGCCCCTTCGGGCTGATCCAGGAGCTGCTGCACAAGATCCCGACGAAAAAAGTCAAAAAGAGTCCGCTGACGCGCAGACTCAGCCGCGTAAAGTACGGCGTGCTGCTCGTCTTCGTGATTGCGATCCCCGCGTGGTACGCGCTGAAAGACCTGCCCCTGCCGGGCTTCTGCAAATTTATCTGCCCCGCAGGGACCTTAGAGGGCGCGGCCGCGCTCCTGCTCCATCCCGCCAACGGCGCGCTACGCGCCGCGGTCGGCGGCCTGTTCTGGTGGAAGGTCTCCCTGCTCGCGCTGACCCTGACCGCCTGTGTGTTTGTTTACCGGGCGTTCTGCCGCTTCCTCTGCCCGCTGGGCGCGCTCTACGGCCTGCTCTCAAAGCTCGCCCTTCTGGGCGTCAAGGTGGACGCCGCCCGCTGTACCGACTGCGGTTTGTGTGTGACACTTTGCCCGACGGATATCCGCAGGGTGGGCGACAGCGAGTGCGTCCACTGCGGCTCCTGCATTCCTGCCTGCCCCACGCAGGCGATCTCGTTCCGCGCCGGGAAGATCGTTCTGCACGGCCCGGACCTTCCGGAAAGGGGGCTGCGCAAATGAGACCGGCGGTAAAAAATGCGCTTTGCGCGGCCGCGCTCGCCGCGCTGATCGCGGTGCTGGTCCTCGTGAATCTGCCCGCGAAGCAGGCGGCCTCCGGCACGGAGGTCGGCGAGCAGCTGCCGGACTTCACGGTCGAATGTCTGGACGGCAGTTCGTTCTCCCTGCGGCAGCAGCGCGGGAAGGTCGTCGTGATCAACCTCTGGGCGACGTGGTGCGGCCCCTGCGTGCAGGAGCTGCCGAACTTTGACCGATTGCAGCGGGAGCTTCCGACCGACGCGGCGGTTCTGGCGGTCCACACGCCGCCCGTGACGACGGACGTGCGGGACTACCTCTCCGCGTATTCCTATGAATACCCGTTCGCCGTGGATGAGGACGGCGCGTTGAGCGCGATCCTGAACGCTTCGACCGCCCTCCCGCAGACGATCATCCTCGACCGCGACGGCGTCGTGACCTACAATCAGCCCGGCGCGCTCAGCTACGAGGCCCTCCTGGACCTCGTCACCGAGGCCGCAAACCGATAGAGAAAACAAAATCAGCCGCCGTTTTCCTTACGAAAACGGCGGCTGTTCTTGCATGCCGCGGGGATTATCCAAGCCCGGCGAAGAAGTCAAGCGGTATGGGAAATATATATAGTCTAAAATGATGCATTTTTCCGATAAAGGACTGTCCAATTTGATGTATTCATTCTTCTGTGTGGTATATTTATTCTATGGAAAAATGTGATTCAGGGAAACTGACAGAATAGTTTGTCTGCCGTCAGAAGAAAAAAGTCGGGCGCTGTCAAAAGATTTTTCTTGACAATGCCCACATCCCGTGCTATCATATATAAGCGTTGAGGCAAAACCTCAATACGACATATCGCGGGATAGAGCAGTTGGTAGCTCGTCGGGCTCATAACCCGGAGGTCGGGGGTTCAAGTCCCTCTCCCGCAACCATAAAAATATCACCCATCTTCGGATGGGTGATATTTTTATCATTCAATACGAGAGGGACTTGAAAACTCAANNNNTCTCATCTTTAGTTTTGCCGCAGGCAAAACGCAAACAAGTCCCTCTCCCGCAACCATAAAAATATCACCCATCTTCGGATGGGTGATATTTTTATCATTTGGAAAGGCTCGTGCTTCCTTTCTGGGTTATGAGAGCGAAGGGCGAATAACCCGGAGGGCAGTGAACGAAGTGAACGGCCGAGCAGCAATGAATCACTGTCCTGTGGACAGTGAGAACTGCGAGGTGACCGAGCCGCAGCGAGAAAGGCGGTAGTGAATGACTGTCCGGTGGACAGTCAGAGCCGCCGAACCGACCGCAGCATTTTCGCCGCAGCGAAAATGCAAGACCGGGGGTTCAAGTCCCTCTCCCGCAACCATAAAAATATCACCCATCTTCGGATGGGTGATATTTTTATCATTCAATACGAGAGGGACTTGAAAACTCAA